>JADJOU010000015.1 GCA_016713645.1 Bacteroidota bacterium | reverse complement strand
ATTAACTTCGGGTTTACTGCTTAATACTGGAAATTTACTTTCAAAATGCTGTTTTAAATTCCCGAAATAGCTATTCAAATCAAAAGGAAATTCTTTAACCATTTTTTGATACTGTTCCAAATAAAACATTAAAATCTGTTTCAGCGTTTGCAGTTCTTGGGTTTCAACGCTGCGAAAATACTCCATCAATAATTCTTGTTTTACAGTTGGAATATCTTTATTTTCATTAACCAGTTTTTCAAAATGTTAAAATAATAATCCAAACCAACAGGGCTGCCATATCCATTAATTTGCTTGAAACTTTAATATTATAATCTATGTAATCCGTTATTACTTTATACCATTCAGGCTCTCCAATTTTCGTTTGTATTAGGTATGTAGTAAATGAAAGTTGCTTTACGACTTTCATTGATACATCTTTATAATTCTCTTTTTTAAACCAATGTTCTTTTAATAACCGTCTATGTAAATCACAACAGCTAGGGAATTTATCAAACCATTTGGATACAATGCTAAAAACATTTTTATGAAAATCACAGCAGTTAGGCAAGGCTTCGCCCGTTTCTTTACTTATAGGTATTTCATAACCTTCTATCGGTTCTACATCTGAAAAAGAAATTTCAAAATCATTTGAGCTTATTTCTGCAAATGGTTTATTATCACAAATCATTTTAGAAAATGCCTCAACGAAGTTTTCCCTATTGTGTATAATAATTTTCTTTTCCATTGCTTAGATGATTAATTCATATTTTCCATCTCACTTATAATTCTCATAGTTTCAATGCTTACGGTACATACACGTTTAAGCAAATCAATAACTTGCTCTTTGTAGTCAGCAAATTTGTAAGTATTGAATTTCTCTAAAATAGTGGGGTCGAACGGTTTTTTTTCTTTGTATTGGTCAAGTACCCACTCCAAAGCAGAACGGTTGCCTAGTTTATATTCCCACGCTTCTTTTGGAACACCTAATAAGGTTGTCGCTTCATCTATAGCTATTATTCCCGCTTCTTTATCAGTTTTGAGTTTACACTTAGGATTTTCTATATCTTTTGTGGTTTTTTCTTTTAATGCAAACGGCTTTACAGCTTCATAGTTTAGGTGCAAGTCCATTAAGGCTTTACCCCAATCACTCCACTTTTTAAAATCTTCATAAAACGGTATGCGTGGAAACTCACGTTTTAAATTTAATTCATATTTTTTGCGATAAGCAGGATTGTGCAATACTGCATACACATAATGAAATATGGCTTCTTTAGTAATTCCTTTTTTACCGTATTGCTTTGTAAATTGATTTAAGCCCCAATCAGTAATATTATCTATACGGTTTCCTGCATTGTCAAATTTATATAGAGAAACTGAACTCGTTAACCCGTTCCCTTGTTTCAGTAGCCCTGCATCAAAAATCTCATTAGAACAAAGACAATAAAGAGGATGGGAAGAAGCCATACTTAAAAAAGTAATTACACTGTTTTTATTTGATGTATCTAACCCAAAAACGTTCTCAAGTTGGTAAATTCTATGAGTATATATTCTGTCAAAATAAAAGAACTTTTTTATAAAGGGGCGAAAATGCGAAGTTGTAATTTTTTGTTCATTAAATATTAAACTATCCCCTTTTACCAAATGTGCCTCGATTTCTGAGCTAAATTTTATTTCTCTTTTTACAAAATCGTTAATTGGAGTTTTTTTATCCGACTTATTCCACCTTTTTTGTTCAGCTTTATAAAATTCACAAAAGAATTTTGATTTATCAAAAAGTGAAACTTTATCAAAATCATAGGACCATTCATCACGAGCAGTTACAATTCCATTTGATATTAATTCAAATAAAGCTTTTTTACTTTTTCCATTTTTTACTTCTTTAGAACATAGGGGAATTAAGCTTTCAAAATCAGTATCAGCTAAATTAATCCAATTATTATTTTTATCTGGTTGTATATGTTCAAATGGGATCTCTTTGAAAGGTGTTTCAGCAATATATGCCAACTTTTCATTTCTTGTCGCTTTTATATCAGTAGGATGAATGTATTTAATTTGACATTTGTTGTTTGTTTCTTTCCCGTTCTTGTCCTTAACTAAAAACATCATTGCAATTCCTACGGCAGCAGATTTTCCAAAAATTGTATGTTTCTCATTTATGAAAATTTCATCTTTATCTGAAAGAGCTGTAATATCGCCACCTAAATCAATATTATAAGCATATTGAAACTCATCTTGAATAACCTTTCTAAATCCATCAAATGTTCTTTTGTTGACAAAGGAACTATTAGTGATATAACAAATAATACCCCTGTCTTCTAATCTATCCATTGCCCATCGATAGAAACGTGCATACATATCATATACTTTAGTTTTTTGAGCTGTACTATATTTTATAAACGTATCTTTTATCCGTTTATCTATTTCAGTATAATCACGATTTTTGTTGTTATCATTTGCATTAGCTTGATTTGCATTATACGGAGGATTCCCAATTACTACAGAAATTTTTTTTGTATTTTGTTTGTAAATCCGTTTAGAATTTTCTTCTGTAAATGGTGCGAACATATCCATTTGTTTACCCCTATATGCAAAGCCCATATTATCCAATGTATCCACAAAACAAAGGTTTTCAAACTCTGCATATTTACCCATTTTTTGGGTATAGGTAAATTCAATATTTAAGTTTGAAATGTAATAGGGTAAAATGGCAACTTCGTTGGCATGTAATTCGTTTTTATATTTATATTCCAGTTTGTCTTTACGAATATAATCAATTATATCACATATAAAAGTGCCTGTCCCTGTTGCTGGGTCTAATATTTCAACTCCTTTATCTTCCAAAAATTTACCAAAATGTTTATTCAAAAGGTAGTCAGTACTTTCAATCATAAACTTCAATCTCATTGGGCGTATATACCACCCCCAAGCGGTCTGCCGCTTTTGGATTGTAACTTTATAAAAGGTTTCGTAAACTACTTTTAAGAATTTTTGCTTTTCGTGGTGGTCAGCTATCCCCGCTGCTGCTGCATTAATGGCTTGGGAATAACTCTGTAATTTAGAAAGTGCTGTTCGTTTTATTGCTCCTGTAAAAAAGGTGTTTATTACCCTCTAATTGGTGTGCAATATTGTTTTCACGGTGAAATTGTGTTTCATCAAAAATAGTATTAAAAATATCTTCAGTAAGGATATGCTGTATTATCATTTCCCGAACGTCTGCTTTTGTAACATCAGGGTTAATGCTATCGTGGCAGAGCTTTAAAAACTTATCCCTTTCATTCCTAAATTTTGTATTTGTTTTTTCCTGTACTTCTAATAAATCCCGTATAGTATCAGTTACTTTGGGAATATCTTGTTTAAACAACTCAATTGCTTTGCGGAAGTTTTTCACTTCGGGGCGTTCAAAATTTATAAAGCTGTGTAGAATACGGTCTAATGCTTCGGCATCTTTCATTTTAACCCGTTGCACCTCCACGTTGTTTTGAATCAATACGGCGGTGTTACTGTCTTCAAAAAGAATATTATCTGATGGGTAGTCTTTGGCGAACTTCTTTTTTATTTCGTCATCTATGATGTCGGCTTCGTCTTTGCTTTCCCAGTAGCCCCAATCTTGACGAAGTGAATCTTTTAAAGTGCCGTCTGGTGTTACATTCTTCCCTTTAGGTGTTTTTATAGTTACTTCGGGTACAAGCATTAAGCCTTTTTGCTTTGCGTATTCATTTAGCAAATGATAAAAAGCGTTGCGAATAGAAGTTTCTTTTTTTGTACCTCCAAAGTGAATTATTTTTTCAACTTCGGACTGGTATTGTTTTACTGCGTGAATACTCATAAAGTAAAAGTATGTTTAATTATTAAACTTATTAGAAATTCATTAATTTTTGCATAAAATCTTTTTTGTCTTTGTCTTCAAATCCTGCAAAATATCCAATTGTAGTTTTCATATTATTATGATTTAATGCCTCCATTACAAACTCCATACTTGCACCGTTTCTTATTGAATTGGTCGCGAAGCTATGTCTTGCCCAATAAGTAGAAATTTCGCCTGTAATTCCTTCATTAAGTGCCAATTTTTTAAGATTTTGATTTATAAATTTTGTAAAATTCTTTATCTTATTATAGTTTACTATTTCGGTATCATTTTCCGAAATTATCGGAAAAATATATTCACTTTTTGATTTGTTTTCATTACCATGTTTTTGAATTATTGATTTTGAATAATCATTTAGGTAAACTGTTACTGGTCGCAAATCCCCTTTTGAAGTATTGATTGTTTTGGCTCTGTAAAACACTATTTTATCTTCCTGTATGTTTTCATATTTAAGTAACGCTATATCTTTTATATTCATACCATTACATGAATAACTAAAAAACCAAAAATCTTTAGCTTTTTCCTGCTCTTTAGTTTTAGCAGTTGCATCAAAAAGTAGTTTGAGGTCACTTTGGCTAAGTGCTTTTTTACGTTGCGTACCGTTGGAATTTGATACTTTTTGCGCCGAATGGGTATAATTCAACATCAATTTCCTTTTCACTTATAGCAGTATTGAAAATGGCTCTTAGGGGTCTTAAATATATCCCTACAGTAGTTCTGCTGCGTTTTAAAGTAATTATCATATAGTCTTCATACTTCTTTAACCATTCAGGCGTAATTTCAGAAAAATTTAATTTTATTGATTGTTTACCTTTAATGTAGGTAGCAAAAGCAAGTAAGGACTTTAAACTTAAATCATAATTACTGGCAGTACCAAAGTTTTTATGCGATTTTAACTTATCAATAGTTTGATTATATTGGTAAACAATATTTGCTCCCTCTCCCGCATTGCGTAGGTACATTTTTTCAAATTGAATAAAAGAGAACGGTTGTAATGTTTTACATACGCTGTTTGCCCTTGTTAAGATAGCTTGTAATTCATTTCTAACTTCTTGGTATTCCTTTCGTGGCTTTTGTGTTTCCCAGATACTCTGAAATTCCTTTTTAGTCATTTCATACTTTGTTGAATATAGTTTTTTAACTTTTAGTGAGGTAGAGTAAATTCTCAACTTAATAGGGTAGCAACCGTTTTCTTTAGGTCTTCTGGTATCAAAATAGAGTGAAGTCGTATAATCCATATATACTTTTTGTCCAAAGATAGTCATTTGCACAATATTTGCACAAAAAAACCATTAATAAGAAGATAATAAACAAATAGAATTATTGCCAATATATCAGCAATAAAGCTATATTTGCGGGCGTTTTGGGTAGAAAACGAATAAATAAGAAATAGTGTATATTATGACTGTTAATCAGAGGGTCTCTGGTTCAAGTCCAGAAGGGAGAGCAGAAGAAAAAAGCCTTTACAGCGATGTAGAGGCTTTTCTGTTTTAAGTTAGGTAAAACATTACCAAAAGTTTTTTGAAAATCTATAGATCCCAAAAGACAAAAAGCATTCTAGAGACCTTTAGCTGAATGAAAATTGTGTCAAAATCCTGACTTATTTATATCTTTGAATGCTAATTTTAATTTGCAAATTAAAAGTCATGAGGGTTATATTGGACATAAAAGATAGTAAAGCAATACATCTATTAGAAGTATTGAAAGGCTTGTCGTTTGTAAAGACGAAAACGATTTCTGATGAAAAAGCCCTATTGATGGATGAAATTAAAGAAGCAGTGCAAGAATTAACGCTTATCCGTCAAGGTAAATTAAAAGGGATATCTGCCAAAGATTTATTAAATGAGTTATAATATCATTGCAGTTCCCACTTTTAAAAAGGAGCTTAAAAAATTAGCAAAAAAATACGATTCTTTAAAAACAGACTTAGCGGCTTTGTTTGAATCTTTAGAAGTGAATCCCGAACAAGGAATTTCATTAGGGAATAATTGCTATAAAATACGTTTAGCAATTTCTTCTAAAAACAAGGGTAAATCAGGAGGAGCAAGGTTAATTACTAATTTCGTGATTGCCGATGAGACTGTTTATTTGCTCTCTATTTATGATAAATCTGATAAATCCAACCTTTCAGATAAAGAATTGCAAGAACTTTTGAAATATCTACCTCGCTGATTAAAGTCTAAATTAATTCTACTTTAACTTCTACCAATCAATAAGCAACAAGAAAACCCTATTCTAAGTAGCTGGTTGATGGCTTCTGAGAAATCTCTACATTGCTTATTGATTTTTTTCAAATCATTGAGTCTTTAAGATCGCGCCATTGGTAAAGCGCTCTTGGGTCTTTTACTCGGCAATGTCATCACAAATTGTGATGACATATCCTTCCATTCTGTCTCTGTCAATTGGAACATAAAATCTAAGGGAAATATATCCATATTGCGTTTTACCGCTTGATTGAGTGCCCTTGTTTCCACTTCATAAATATCTGCCAAATCAAAGTCTAGCATCACTTTATGGCCCCTTATTTCATAGATTTTCTTTTGAATTACTTGTAATTCCATATTTTTTTCCTTTAAGTTTAAATTTTACTAGTGCTAAAATAAATGCTTATGGTAATTAATTTATTTTTTTCATACAAAAGTCACATTACATCTACTTCTTTTTATCAACCTTAAACCCAATCTTCACGCGATTCTCGGTGATTTCTTTTTGTTTGCCTGTTTTGAGGAGATAGTTGATGGCTTCAGAAATATCCCTGAATTGTTTATTGAATTTCTTTTCCAATTCATTGAGTTTATAAGTGAGCTCTGAATGAGACAAGGCAAATTTTCTTAGTTCTACAAATGCCCGAATGATTGCAATATTTATTTCTATCGCTTTTCTGCTTTTTAGAATAGTACTCAACATAGCCACCCCATGCTCAGTAAATGCCATTGGTTTGGCTCCTCCTAAGTGGCTTCGAGATGGTATCACATTTTGTGATACCATCTTTCCAATTTCCTCTTCATCCAGTTCGAACATAAAATCGGCAGGGAACTTATAGAGGTTTCGTTTCACGGCTTGTTTTAAAACCCTTGTTTCGACTTCATACAATTCGGCAAGAGTATAATCTAGCATGACTTTAGATCCTCTAAATTCATGAATCCTTTTTTGAATTACTTGTAATTCCATATATTTTTTCTTTAAGTTTAAATATTACTAGTGCTAAAATAAATGCTTAAAACAATTTTTTCAAACTTTTTTATGGCGTGTACCTATGCTTTGCAGGTACCGCGCTCTCCGCTCCCGATAATAATCGGGACTATGCAAGCTGCGATCGCTCACGCGACATTGGGGTGTCTAAAAACATCCTTTATTAAACAGTCATGAGGTTGCTTTCTATAATGGTTAATTCCGTTATTGAATTTGTCCGCAGTCTCAGACATACGGACAGCGGTGCAGAACATTTAAATAATAATATTTTCAATTTCTTTACTTGCACTTCTAAAAGTTGATTGGATAAAACCAAAAATTAAAATTATGGATGCAATATAGAAGAATGGCATAATTTCTACAATCTCATTCTCTACCTTTAAAAAAAATTTTAAAAACAAATAAATCATAGGGTAAAGAATAAATATTGTTTTCAAAACAATATTTATCAAAAAGTCAATTTTCAGTTTTACTTTCACTTCATTGACATTTAAAGTTTCAATAATAATATCAATTGGAATTCCAGTATAGTAATATTGATTATAGCTTATGCTTATTTTGTGAGTACTAGTCCTTAAACTATAAAATCCAATATTACGTTCCTTTAATAACACTAACTTTTTAGTTATGTCTTCAAATGGAATTTCTATTTTATAATTAAAATTCTTCTCAAACATTACTTTTGCTTTAATACATTTTCTACAATGATTGTGAGTAAAATTTGTTTTCTATATATCCTATTTGGGGATTTGTTGCTAAATATATTAGAATATATTTATTGCCTTTTGTAAATTTTCCTAGGCTTTTAATTTTTTGCGACCTAAAATATTCAGTACCTTTAATTGAGTATTTATAATAAACATATGTATTGTCAATAGAGTTTATTTCACAATAAGTAGTATCAAAATCTTGCTCTTGATTAATTATTGGATATTCGAGTAATAGTAAATTATCTTGATTATGTGTTGAGTCATAAATGAGTTTGTATTGTTCCCCCTCTTCAATATGATAAGAGCATCCTCTTTTGCCCTTATATATTTGTCTTCCGATTATATATTCGTATATACAGTATGAGCCTTTTAAATTCCCTTGGTACAATATTTTCCCTATTGTATATTTTCCGTTCTTTTGCAATTTTTTTTCACTCGCTTTATTTGTAGTTTCAATTACATGTATAATAAGACTTCCGAAACAATAGAAAAAAATCAACATTAATATAATTGAAAATAGGAATGGCTTCAAAAATCCCTTCCTATTTTTTCCACTATTTTGTGAATCTTTTTTGAGATTTTTTCTTATTTCGATAGAGTATTGCATTTAACAAATCTTTATCCATATAATTAAAATTTATTTTTTTCTGTGCCATTGCTTTAAACAAATATATTCATTTTGATAGGATGAATATGATTTAATTCTTTGATTTTAAGCACATTACTCCTCGTCCCCTAACTGTGTGGGCTGGCTATAGACGAGTATCTATGTAATAATAAAGTCTTAGATTTAGTATTTGGTCAAAAGCCACAAATTAAAATTATTAATTTACTAAATCTAAGACAATGGCAAATTTAGCACAAAAAGCAGATTTTAAGCATTCGAAAATTTTTGTAGGTATTGATGTCCACTTAAAAAGTTGGAGTGTAACCATTTTTTTTGAACAACAGTATTTAACTACTTTTACGCAGCCGCCAGACCCTCTAGCGTTGAAAAAATACTTATTTGACAACTATCCTAATGCTCAATATAAATGTGTTTAATGAATCAGGATTTTGTGGATTTTGGATTCAACGGCAATTAACAACTCTGGGCATAGAATGCATAGTTGTAAATGCTGCAGATGTGCCTCAGACTGATAAATTTGCTAAAAGCAAATCCGACAAAAATGATTCAAAAAGGCTTGGCTTGGCATTGCAAGCAAATCTCCTAACCCCAATTTATATATCAAGTGAAGAAGTTGAAGCTGATAGACAATTAGTGAGAACGAATGAACGATTTAATAAAGTATTAACTCAATCTAAGAATAGTGTAAAAGGAATGCTTTATCAAATGTGAATAAAATTACCAGAAAAATTTGCCAAAAACAATTGGAGTAGTGTATTTATTCAATGGTTAAAATCATTAGATATTAAAAATAGTTCTTTAAAATTAGCACTATCACATCAGATTACGATGGTCGAAATTGTCAAAGCTCAAAAACTAGCTGCTCTAAAGGATATTAGATCACTATTGAAAAAAGAAAAGTATAATACAATTTCTAAGTATTTGTTAAGTATCCCTGGTATTGGGCCGTATACTGCCATCTCATTAATGACAGAAGTTGATGAGATAAGTCGATTTAGCACATTTGAAAAGTTTAATTGTTTTATAGGGTTTTATCCTTCTGAATTTTCAAGTGGAGAACATATCCACAAAGGAAATATTACAGGGAGAAAACATAATCAATTGAGAAGTTTGTTAATTGAAGCTGCGTGGGTATTAGTAAGAACAGATCCTGCTATGACACTTGTATATAATCAATTAAAATTGGATAAAGGTGGTAAGAGAGCTATCGTAAAAATAGCAAGAAAATTACTATCAAGAATAAGATATGTATGGATGAATCAAAAGCCATATGTAAAAGGAGTTATAAAATAATTTTTAAAAAACAAACTTGATTTAAAATCTAAAAAACGATAGACCACTTTTTCCTCCTTGTCATCAATTACTTAAGACGAGTGTGTGGCTATCCATCTTTAAAGTTTTAATAAATACTTGTTGCATTTTTAATGACAACTAATAGGAGGGTGAAGATTAAAGAAAGTTTGTTTATATTTGTTGTGACCAATAAAATGACTTGCGAAGACAGGTGCAGAGAAACTCTGTCCTGTTTTCAAAAGTAGATATAATAAAGGCGCATAAATACGGCATCTAAGCTCAAAGTTATTCATAGGAGGAGGAGCATTTGGATAAGCCTCTCCCCAACTCTCCAAAGGAAAGGGAGTTGCATCATTGGGATTCGGGAGTTTTAAAAAAATCATATAATGTCTTATATGCACTTATAAGCCCTAATTTGTTCAAACCAAGACACCAGAAGGGACAGGTAAAACCTAGACTCCAATCTCCAGTTTCCAAACTCCGTAAATAATATTCCACTAGATTTGCTCCATGAATACAACCGAAACAATCAATAAAATCATCGCTGAGCGCAGAATCATCAAGCCCGAGGACTTTTCTGGCGAGATCATCGAAGACAGCACCATCACACAAATCATCGAAAATGCCCATTGGGCACCTAATCACGGTCGAACAGAACCCTGGGAATTCTTTGTTTTCAGTGGCGAAGGACGCAAAAAAATGGGGCAGATCAATCTTGCTGTATATCCGCAAATCACCCCTGAGCCTGATCCTGCTGTGATGGAAAAGCTTGAGAGCAGACCACTTCTAGCCTCGCATATCATAGGCGTTTGCATGAAACGAGGCATCAATCCCAAGATTCCGCGCATGGAGGAAATTCTCGCCACTGCTTGTGCTGTTCAGAATATGCTGTTGACCGCCCATACTTATGGCCTTGGCGCCTACTGGAGCACGGGCTCATATACACATAACAATGCTATTAATCACCACTTCGGTCTGTCTGAGGAGGATTTATTCTTGGGTTATATTTATTTGGGCAAAATGGATAAGGCAAATCCCACAGGCAAGCGCAACCAAACAGGCATGGCGAAAACGGTATTTATTAAATAGTTATAGACATTTCTATTAAACCAATTCAACTTTCAATCATCTCAAAACAAAAAAATAAACTTCCATGAAAACAATCCAAATGACCATCGCCTTTTATTTTCTTTGCACCATCACCTTTGCGCAGGGAAGACAAGGCAGACCAGCTAGACAAGAGAAATCTCCAGAAGAACAAGCGAAAATAGAACAGAGATGTTGGCTACAAAAATTGGCCTATCCGAAGATCAAAAAGCCAAAGTCTATGATGCCAAATTGCAGCGCATCATTGCTACCAAAGAAGCTAAAAAAACCAGTCCTCCCAATCAAGAGTTGATGAAGGCTGCCAATATGAAATACTCGGAGACCATGAAGACCATCTTGACACCAGAGCAAATCGAAAAGGTAAAAGCCATGGCCAAAGATTGGAAAAACAAAAGAGGCAATAAAAATCCAAGCAAAGGAACACCACCAGCAACAAATACACCTAGTCCAAGCTCCGCTCCAAATGCCGCTCCTAGTGATGAAATGGATGAAGAGCCGATGTTTTAATGCATGTTAAAACCATAAGTTGACCTGTCATTCGTCCTTTTGCAAAGGGCTATACCCTTTGCAGAATATATGTCACCCTTTCAGGTCTTGCATTTGATAGAGCCCCGAAGGGGTGACATACATATAGGGAGGTGGCATCGCCCCTCACGATTAGAAGACCAGGATATAAAAGATGTAAAGCATTTTTCTCGATTAAATCCAATAAAAAAGCCACTCAAATTGAGTGGCTTTTTAGTTAGGTAAAAACAATGAATTACATTTTCAACAAGAAATCCAATTCGTTGGTGAATACTTTTCCGAAATCAGGTACTGAACCTGAAAAGGTTTTAAATATATATCCGTCTTTATCCAAGATGATATTCGCTGGGTAATAAATGAATCCCATCTCGTCTGTATAAGCTTTATTATTTGGACTTACATTGGTCATCAATTTATGCTTCACGATGAATTTCATAGCAGTCTCCTCATTTTCGAAAGTAGGTGACAAGAATACAACATTCATATCTTTATATTTCTCCACCAACATATTCAATTCTGGCACTTCTTCGATACATGGCACGCAAGTAGAAAACCAAAAATTCAATACCACCACTTTCCCTTTTAAAGAAGCGAGGGTATAAATATTGCCATTCATATCTTTAAATTCAAAATTGGTGATTGGCTTGCCCGGTGCCAATTTCTCATTTCTGCTGACCGATTTAGGGGTTGACTTCAATTTGATTGTTTCAGATTTATTGCCTTGTGCAAAGCCAAGATTCATGGCTAGAATAGAAAGAATCAAGAGGATTTGTGATTTCATATAGAATTATTTTAAAATCAAAATTAGCACTTATTTTTAAGAATGAAAATTTTTATTATTATTTGATTAGTTTTGCGCTCCAAATTTTGTTAAATCCACTCAGTATACACTAGGAGTATTATTATTTTTTATGCTATCAGTTACCAATCTCTCACTACATTTCGGCGGTCGAACTCTCTTTGATAGCATCACATTCTTAGTCAATAAGACAGATAGACTGGGGCTTACAGGCAAAAATGGCGCGGGCAAGTCTACCCTCTTAAAAGTATTGACGGGTCAACAAAAGGCCGATGAGGGCAGTATTTCACTCCCAAAAGAATGCACCATTGCCTATTTGGCGCAAGACCTCCACTCTGCTTCTACAAAAACAGTCATCGATGAGACGAGAACGGCTTTTGATGAGATTTTAGCGCTGGAGAGCGAATTGGAGAAAATCCAATTGGAATTGGAGACGAGAACGGATTACGAGAGCGATGGCTATATGAAGCTGATCGAGGCACTTACGGAAAAAGACATGCGTCTGCATTTATTGGGCGGCACAATACCAACGAGGATATCCAAAAAATATTAAAGGGCTTGGGATTTGACGCGAGCGATTTCAACAAGAAAATGTCTGAGCTCAGCGGCGGATGGCAAATGCGGGTTGAATTGGCAAAGATGCTCTTAAAAAAGCCCGATGTACTCTTACTCGATGAGCCTACGAATCACCTCGATATCGAGAGTATTCAATGGCTGGAGAAGTATTTGGTCGACTATGATGGAGCGGTGATACTCGTGAGTCACGATATTACCTTCCTAGATAACGTCACCAATAGAACCATAGAGATTGTCAGTGGAAAAATTGAAGATTATAAGGCGAATTATTCGAGATACTTGGAGCTGCGCAAAGAACGACGTGAGCAGATCATGAATGCCTCCAAGAATCAACAAGATCAGATCAAGCAGATGGAACGCAATATCGAGCGATTCCGAGCTAAGGCGAATAAAGCCAGTTTTGCTCAATCCCTTATCAAAAACTCGACAAGATGGATATCATCGAGGTGGAAGATGAAGATGTGCAATCACTCCGAATTAAATTCAACCAAGCTGAAAACAGCGGTAGGGTTGTCGTTACAGGGGAGAACATTTATAAAAACTACGGAGAGAAGCGCGTCATCAAAGGCTTTGATTTCAAAATAGAGCGCGACGATCGCATCGCTTTTGTGGGTAAAAACGGAATGGGAAAGTCCACTTTGGCAAAGATTATCTGCAATGATATCGATGAATACGAAGGTAAATTGACCATGGGACACAATGTCAAACTCGGCTATTTCGCGCAACATCAGGCCATCGACCTCAAGAATGATAAGACAGTTTTCCAAACCATCGACGATGCAGCCATGCACGATATGGAGCCGCAAGTGCGCTCTATGCTAGGCGCATTCCTTTTCAGCGGGGAAGATGTAGAGAAAAAAGTCAAAGTATTGAGCGGTGGAGAGCGTGGACGTTTGAGTCTATGCAGATTGCTCTTAGATCCAGCCAATTTCCTTGTATTGGATGAGCCTACGAATCACTTGGATATTCGAAGTAAAGAGGTATTGAAAAATGCCGTCAGGAATTTCAAAGGAACGGTTGTTATTGTATCGCACGATAGAGATTTCTTGAAGGGATTGACCAATAAGACCTTTGAGTTTACACCGGATGGAATCAAAGAGCATATCGGAGATATCGACGAATTTTTGAGAAGAAAAGAAGTGGAGAATTTCCGCTCATTCGAACAATCTACAGACAAGCAAGAAGCAGTGAAGCCCGTTCAGAAAGTGGTAGAGAAAAAAGAGGATAAGGCTGTCGACAATAAAGCTAAGATTGGTGCAATTGAAAAGAAGATTGCCGACTTGGAAAAGAAAATCAAGCAATGTGATACGGATTTACAAAATCCTGCCCTATATGATAAACTCATCAATGATTCCAATTATTTTACAGAGTATAATAAATTGAAGACTAAATTGGATGAGCACATGAAGGAATGGGAAGCGTTGATTTAATCTGCTTCAACATCACATTTAACGTATTAAAGGGAAGCTCACATTCTTTGCCTTCGTGACGAACTCACTTCCATCGCTCTGAATTAATTTAAGTCTAAAGAACAATTCTTTCTTGCCCTTCGGCGCTAAGAAAGGCTCGATAATGGTGAATTTATTTTCAAAAAATTTAGCACTGATAAAACTGGTTTCAAACTTTTTAAATGGTTTGTAGATTCCATCTTCCATATCGGAAAACTCAATGGTGGCTTGAAAGTATTTCTCGGTATCGTCGAGTTTAATCTCAGTAGAAATAGAAGCATTTTCAATCAATACATCCAAAGAAATATCGGTCGATGTGATAACCTTATCTTTCATAAATTCCTTCACAGCAGGGCTATTTCTATTCTCGTCTGTAACACCAGTCAATACAAATTCAGTGTAATACCCTTCGCCCTTGGCATTCTTGGTAGAATACATGGGCTCGTCCGTTTCTTTGGCCTCTGTAATATTAATCCCACTTCCAGATGAAACAATGATGTCTTTGGAGTTTTTTGATTCATATTTCTTGATATTGTTTCCCGTGATTGGACTTAAACTAGCGACTTGACCTTCATATTTATCGAATTCATCGGGTTTATTTTCTACTTTGCCATTTGCAGCGCTCAATCCTGAGCTCAATTCTTCTACATCTCTCGTAGAAGATGCTGCATCTTCCATCCCGCTTTTTCCTTTAGCTCCTTTCTTTGCGGTATTAAAGTTTTTAGTCTCAGAAAAATTCCCGGCAGTCATCTTACTCTCTTGCAAGATTCCAATCAACTGTACCCCAGGAAAAATACGCATCGTACCATTTGCCTCTTCAGTTCTTATCCTATAAAATCCACCATTTTTAACCGCTACTGGATAATTGTCATAATCCGTAATTGAATTGTCTTTCGCTGCATCAATTCTGTCTTTGAGAAAAACCTTTACTTGTCTATAAGGCCCTTCAACAACATCAGCGCGCTCAATCGAGATGCTCTCATATCTTTTCACGTTTTCAGAAGTTAAGGTCAATTTAACGGCAACTTTCTCTCTGACTACCGTTAAAACCATTTTCTCGTTTTCAATTTTACCCAAGCCCTCTTCTTCCGTGCACATTGAAACAGAAGCGAATAGAAACAAAAAAGTTGAAAGAAATATAGATTTCATCATAATAAATAGTGTGTAAACCTATTATACGCAAAAAGCGAACCAATTGTTACAAACAGTTAAAAATTATTCGAAAAAATAGTTCTGATAGACGGGGTTTCTATCCAACAATTCCTTGTGATTGCCGATATCCGAGACCGTTCCTTTATCAAGCACCAATATTTTATTGGCATGGACTATCGTCGACATTCTATGGGCGATGATGATGGTTGTCCTTCCTTTGATCAATTTAGCAATGGCATTTTGTATAATTTGCTCTGTTTGGGTATCTACAGAGGAGGTTGCCTCGTCTAGGATAAGAATCGTTGGATTGGCAATTAATGCGCGGAATAAAGGAAATCAATTGTCTCTGCCCTAGAGATAATGTGGCTCCCCGCTCTTTGACATCGTAGTAATAATCGCCTGGCAACGACATGATGAAATCGTGTATTTCCAATTCTTTCGCCGCTTCTTTCACTTTATCTATGGTGATTTCGGGGTTGTAGAGGGCAATATTGTCATAAATACTTCCAGAGAATAAAAACACATCTTGCAAGACCAATGAAATTCTGGAGCGCAAGTGATTCAACTCATAGTCGTAAATACTTCTTCCATCGAGTGTAATCGCACCTTTTTGAATATCGTAAAAACGACAGAGAATGCTGATGATAGAAGTTTTGCCGCTTCCTGTAGCACCTACAATCGCAAGGGTTTCTCCTCGGTTAATTGAAAAATTAATATCGCGCAAAACAGGAACCCCTTCATTGTATTCAAAATAGACATGTTCGAATGCGATATCTCCGCGTACTTTCTCTGGCTTGTATGTTCCACTATCAGTCGCCGTTTCATCAGATTCTAGTATTTTAAATACCCGTTCTGAGGAGACAATTCCCATTTGCAGTGTATTGAATTTATCTGCCAAAAAACGCATGGGACGGAATATCATATTCATATAGAGAAAGAAGGCCGCAATCTCGCCAATGCTGAATCGACTCGCTCCAAAACTCTTATAAGAGGCAAAACAAACCATAAAGCCCAAGGAGACGGCTAGCACCAATTCTAACGCCGGAAAAAAAACAGAGTAATGCCATATTGCTTCGATATTCGCCTGACGATGCTCTACATTGATTTTATCAAATTTCGATGCCTCTTTTTCCTCTGCATGAAAAATCTGCGTGATCTTCACCCCGCTGATATGTTCTTGCAAAAAGGCATTCATCTCGGAGACTTTCTCGCGCACTTTATTGAATGTCACTTTCACTTTGTTCTTAAAATTGGCAGTTAACCATATTAAGACTGGAAAAGGGATAAGCGATACTAAGGTCAATTGCCAATTCTTATAGAACATCAAAGACAAGACGATAAGGATGGTCAATATATCAGAGATAATGGTAAAAAAATTATCCGAATAAATATCATTGATGGTCTCCACATCACTGATTGTTCTTGTCGTAGAAGTTCCAATTGGCGTAGTGTCAAAGAATTTCATTCTAAAATGCACAATTTTCTTGAACACTGCCATCCGCAAATCCTTGATGATAAATTGTCCAAAAAGAGAGGTTAAATAGATGAAAAAATAGCGCAGTACACTCTCGACAAGGAGCAATCCCAAAAGAATCGCAATCATTTTTTCGATGCCCTCTCCCCTATTTTGAATGATATTGATATCAATCATTTGTTGGATTAAATAAGGGCGCAGCGGTCAATACAAGAAATTAAAATTGATAGGAATGTCGCCATAAAAAACCACTTCTTATATGGCTTGGCCAATCCCAATAATTTCTTGAATAATTCAAAACTGATTTTACTTCCCTTTTTTTCTTCTGACATCACGCTTACTTAATAAATGGATAGATGACTCGGTTTAAATGCAATCCATTTGAAGGTGCAAGTTTAATGTTTTTAAACTCAGCTTGCTCATCCATCACCCTTTTAAATTCTTCCAAAGTCAATTGTTCGCGCCCAATCAAAACCATCGTACCCACAATTCTGCGGATCATATTGTATAGAAATCGATTGGCGGTTATTTTAAATTTCCATTGATGATCTCCCACTTGAGGGTTATCTTTATCCATCTTTATCATCGGTTTAAATTCTGTATAGGTGGGAATAAGCGCTGTCGCTTCATGTATGAGGTCCCATCGCAAAGGATAATAGAGAAACTCATAACTATAGTTTCTAGAAAATGGATTTTTTCTGGTATGAATAAAATACTCATAGGAGCGCTCGATAGCGTGAAAACGGGCATGTGCATTGCGTTCAACGGGAATGCAATCGTAGATAGCAATTGCGCCGGGCAAAACAGCATTGAGCTTCATCACAAAACGATCAGGAAGAGGTTTGGTAGAATCGAAATGCGCATAGTATTGTGTTGCATGTACACCCGTATCCGTTCTTCCACAGCCAACAAGATTGATAGGAATATTTAGAATTTTCTCTAAAGCCTCTTTAATGACAGCTTGAATAGAAATGGCATTCAACTGAATTTGCCATCCATGAAAATTGGTGCCGTCGTAGGCTAGATGCAAAAAGTAGCGAGAAGATTCAACTTGCTCTTCAATAGACTCTATAAGGTTTTGATCTTCGTCACTCATGAATATTCTGCTTTAATAAATCTTCTGAGCATATCTAAGGCAGCTACAGCGCTGGATTCAATATTGACCATTCTATCTTTATAAAATTGAAAACATTTTGAAACCACCTTGTCTTTATTTCCAACTGCAATCCAAACAGTCCCAACGGGCTTATCATCTGTACCTCCGCTAGGTCCTGCAATCCCAGAAATCGCAATCCCCACATCAACGCCTGTAGTTAAAATTAACCCTTCGGCCATTTCACGAACACAAGCTTCGCTCACAGCGCCATACTTTTCAAGGGTATCATTTTTAACCAGCAAGATTCGCTTCTTCATTTCGTAGCTATAGGTAACTACACTGCCGTGCATGTATTGCGAACTCCTGGATTTTTTGTCAATAGATGTGCTACATAACCGCCTGTGCAGCTCTCTGCAGAGACAATTTGCAATTTGCGCTCCGTCAGCAAATCGTGCATGTATTGATGTAAATCCCTTTCATCGAGCGCATAGACATACTCTTCTAATCGCGCTGCAATGCGATTTTGAAAAGCTTGCATTTCTACTTGTAGATTTTCACTCGAACCTTCCAATCCAGTCAATCGCAAGTGCACTTTGCCAAACGAAGGTAAATAGGCCAATTTGATATATGCTGGCAATTCGCCTTCAATATCTTCAATTTTATCTGCGAGAAATGACTCCCCTAATCCCACTGTTTGTATATGCTTATGAATAATTCGCGGTAGATGAAATGCCGCTTGTAAAACAGGCACCACGCGCTGTTCCACTAGATATTTCATTTCAAATGGAACGCCCGGAAGTGAGAAGTAATGCATGTTCTCTTCAACAAAATGCATGCCTGGGGCTGTTCCCATGTCGTTGAAGAGCACAAGACAATTCTCTGGCACATCCGCTTGCTCTTCATTTACTTTGAGAAATGGGCGATTCCGCTTTTCAAAAATTGCTTTGACATGGGCATGAGTTTGCTCATCGCGCTTCATACCAACATCAAAAAATTGAGCCAATGTTTTCTTCGTGATATCATCTTTGGTAGGTCCTAAACCGCCAGTGGTTATGACAATCGAAGCTTTTCCCTTGCATTGCACAAGTGTTTGGACAATATGATTTGCATCATCTGATATGGCAATGCGCTCTAGGATTGATATCCCAATATTATTAAAGGCACGAGCGATGAACGCTGAGTTTGTATCGATGGTTTGACCATTCAGTAATTCATCCCCGATTGTAATAATGATGGCTTTGATGGGATTCATGGATTTATTCAATGGTATTGATAATTTTAGGTTTGCGCTCTGCTTGACTTTCTACAAATTTTAAAAATTCATCGAAATTTTTTGACTCTAAGAACTTACTTTTTAGAACAAAATAATTCTTGGTATAGTTTTGATATCGAACAAAAAATGCATTGTTGACAGAATAGTTGAAACGCTCTTTGTGTAAGGAGTTTCCGCGCTTGATCAAATTTTTTTATTTTCTTATCCGTCACATTGTAGATGACATCTTTATGTTGCAAGAGTGCTACTTCCGCCAATTTCTGTCCATCATTGATATTTCGAATCAATTTTTCATTCAGCTTTGTTTGTTTTTTAACCTTTGAAATCTCTTTAATATAGTACTTTTCAAAGAATTTTAAAGAGGCATAGTTTGCCATGAGGTCGCAAGAAGCTTCTTCAATGATATAGGGAATATTCTTCCCTTTTAAATGCGTATGCATGCTCTCATGAATTATAATAAAAACGAGGCTTTCTGTTGGAAATGCTAAAAGTGAATTGGAGAGATCGGTGGAGATATAGGCACCTGTATTGTATAAAAGCGTTGAGTAACCCAATGAATCGTAATGCTTTTGAGACTGAACCGCGCCTTTGTGGTCTTGACCAAAAAAAATAAACGGCCTAGCAGCAACTTCTTGTATTGAATTTTTTGCAGAAACATAGAGGAGATAATTTTCCTTATCTTCTTTGTCCCATTTAGTATAGATATCTTCGGGGATATTCAGCTTAATTTCGGTACGCAGATAATGGGTGAGTTTAGCAATCATCGCCATCTTTTGCGCATCATTCTTCGTGTCTGCGCCATAAGCATTGGAGCAAAAAACAAAAACAATAAAAAAAACAAGGAGCCGCAAGATGGTGGGTTTTTAAAATACGTTAAAAATATTTGTTTTTCTTCAATAGGCAAATAATTCTTCTATTTTTGTCCATTAAACAATCATTTATGCGCAAAGCGACCATCTTTAGCTTTTTATTCCTTTATATTATTACCTCTTATGCTGGCAATATCGATTCATTGAGGTTGAGAGATTTTAGGCTTCTTTTTCTAGAGCAAAGGTAAAAAGCCCAAAGAATGATCACTTGGTCTCCAATTCGGGATGGACAATTTGACTTATAAGAGAAATGATTCATTCAGCATCAAAGGGTTTAGTCCTAGTTTTGGGATGTATTTCATGTATGATGACACGATTAAGAATTCAGCATTTAGTATTGCACCGGGCATTGGTTTTAATTTCATCTCTTACAACACCAATTTCATGTTGAAGTCTGATACATCAGGAATTGCATTTGTTCGTCCAGCACAATTTGATCCTTCCTATGCACCAGCAAATATCTTCAAGGGTGGTACATTTTATGTTTCTTATATTAAGGTTCCATTCGAATTGAGGTATCGCAAAGCCATTAGAGAGGGCAATTTCTTAAAAATCGCCGTTGGATTCAAAGTGGGGTTAAAGTTGACTTCTTCATATGATTGGGATGCATTTGATGCTTCTCTCAACGATGATAGAAATTACAAAATAAGTCCATTCACACAGGTGAGCACATTCCGATATGGACCTACATTTAGGGTAGGTTATGGTGCCTTCAACCTCTATGGTTTCTACAGTACAAATAAATTATTCAAGACGGACACAGACTTAGACAAATCAGAATTTCATCAATTTTCCATTGGTCTTTCAATCAACGGATTGTAGGATTAAATTATAAGATAAAGAATAAAAGGCTTCCAAATTGGAAGCCTTTTTTATATATTTTTTTCCCTGTCCAAGGGTCGGCTACTTCTTATAAGTTTATGGGTTGTACATTATGTTCAAAATTCTATGCAAGACTGGGTATTTCAACGAATTCAATGTCCATTTTTATCCTGCATAAAATCTCTAGGACTCATGCCAAATTCCTTTTTGAAACTGCTCGAGAAGTAGGTCACACTTGCAAAACCAACTTTATAAGCTATTTCAGAGATTGAGGCCACTTTTTTCTCTAACATGGTCTTGGCCATTTCCAATCGTATTTTTTGAATAAAATCATTAGGCGTATTATTGAGTACAGATTTAAACTTTCTAATTAAAGTATACCTGCTCATATTAAACGAGCTTGCTAAATCCTCAACACCATATTTTTCATTCTCTATATTCTTCATCACTTCATTCGTCGCTGACTTAACGAATACCACATCCGCAGAGACCATCTCTTCACTTCCTGTGAACAGTGGATTCTGTGCGTAATGATTGCGCAATTTCGCGCGCTGTGTTTGAATATTTTCAACCATAGATTTTAGTTCCGCTACGCTAAAAGGTTTGGCGAGATAGGCGTCTGCTCCCATATTCATCCCTTTTACGCGGTTCTGAATGCCCACTTTTGCCGTCAGCATCACGATCGGTATATGGTTGATTGTATTGTCAGCTTTAATTTGATCGCACATTTCAAATCCATCCATAATTGGCATCATGACGTCTGTGATAACCATATCTGGAACAATAGATCGAACCAATTTCAAACCCTCACTGCCATTTTCTGCTCGCACCACTTTATAATCGTGATGGAAAATTTCTGCAATCAATTTTTGAATATCTGAATTGTCCTCTACGACAAGAAGAACTGGTTTCTTACTTTGACTCTTCTCAATGAACTCGTTGGAAATCGGAATTACTTTTGTCTCCTGCAAATCGAATATTTCGTTTGAAGACACATCGGCATTCTTGGCGTTTGTAAAAGGAATGCGCACAGTAAAAGTAGTTCCCACTTGTTCTTTGCTATTAATATCGATGGTACCTCCGAGAAGTTCAACCAATTCTTTAACAAAAGAAAGTCCTATGCCTGAGCCTACTATTTTTCCTGTCTGATTTACGCGATAATACTTTTCAAAGACTAAATTTTTGTTTTCTGCAGAGATTCCTGGTCCATTATCCAATACTTTTATGACGATTTGTTCGTTAAAAGCCGTGACATGAAGGTGAATTCGGCCATTTGAAGGTGTAAATTTGAGTGCATTGGAAAGCAAATTGAATAATATTTTCTCCAATTTATCCTCGTCAAATAAGCCCTGAACATCGCTATTGGGAAGGGTATAGGTGAAATTAATCTCCTTCTGCTCTGCATCTTCTTGAAATAGATGCACCACATGACCGATAATCGGAGCGATGCTTCCCACTTTATAAGATACGGGCATTTTTCCCGATTCAATTTTATTGATATCTAATAATTGATTGACCAATTTAAGGAGGTGTTCCGTATTGCGCTCTATATACTCCACTTTCTCTTTGACAACGGTGAGGTTGTTTTCTTCTTTGATCAATTCTAGTGGCGCTTTTATCAACGTGAGTGGCGTTCTAAATTCATGGGTCAGATTAGAAAAGAGATTAAATTTATAATCATTCAATTCTCTATCTTGAAGGTGCTTCATTTCTAACTTATCCAATTCGTACTTCGTCTGGATCTCATTGATTTTAACTTGAGAGGAGATATTGAAGACTTTCTCGCGGATGCTATTATAACTTGTCAATGCTTGATATGCTTCCGCATAAGGTTTTGCTTGAAATAAATTTGATGCAATAAATCATACACATCCAACATTTCATAAGAAGCCTTGATGGTCTCTGCTTTTGACTGTGCCAATCGCAAGTATTTTACGGCAGTCTCTGTATCGTTTAGCGACAAATACGTTTTACCTAGGAGTGAGAGCGCGGTTATAGAGCCATGATTTTGGTAGACCGCTTCATAATTTTCATTCGATTTCAGAAAATAAAAAATCGCCTCTTCTGGGTTCTGAAGCATGTTTTCGGCCTTCCCCAAAATGGCGTATGCTTCACCGAGCCCTTTCTTATCTTCCATTTTCATCCAATAATGAATGGCATTTTTTATGGTCTTCTTTGCTCGAAAAGGCTTTTCGTTTTTCAACTGTATCTCTGCAATACCGCTAAGCGAGGTCGCTGCGCGTGCAAACATTTTTTCTTTGATAAAATAATCCAAGTCCTTTTGAAACAAGTCATGGGCTTTTTTATCATAATTCAGCAAAAAGTAGATTTGAGCGAGATTTTGGTTGACTAAAAACTTTAAATCATCATTTTCTAATTTCTCAATAATCTCTTTTGCCTTGAGGTAATTTTCCAAGGCATGATTGAATTCACCTTTATCTTTATAGAGATTGCCATAATTAATGAACATTTTTGCTACCCCGCGATTATCATTGATCTTTCGATAGCTATTCAAAGCCTTTCTATAGAAATCAATAGATTGTTCGTAATCCCCGTAGGATCGGTATGCAATCCCCAATTTTAGGTAACATTTTGCCAAATTTGAAATATCCTTTTGCGCCGTATAGATTTCGATTAGTTGGGTGCAGAAGAACTCCAATTTCTTAAATTCGCGTACCTTGCTGAAAAAATTGACCTGACTTTCCAGAACCAATTTCTTGAGGTTTTCGCTATCTGCCAATTTCAATGCTTTTGCAAAGATGCGCTCTGCAGACTTAACATTATATATATCTTTCACTTCTTCGAGAACAATTCCCAAAGATTCAGGTGTAGTGGTGATAATTGACTTTTTTGACAACATAGATCCAGTGAATTAGTTGGTTATTCAAAGGTAAAGACAAGTCGGCTCAGGATTTATTAAAGTTTGTAGCAAAAAACCCTAAAATTGTTTCAATTGCTTTATTTTAACAATTCTGCTAACAAGATACATTATTTTGTGTCATCGAATACTAAAATAAATTTGTTAATATCAAAATAGTGATTTATATTCGCATTATCAAATGAAAAAGTTAATCGCCATATTGTTTCTCTTTGTCAGTCTTCAACTCTCTGCGGGTTGGGTATATGATGCTGTATTAAAGATATGGTATAATACTGAAACAGGGGAAATTCTCATTGTAGGCGATGATGATGCTGATGATGATGTGGGTTCGATAATCGTTTACAATGCTCAAGGACAGAAGCAGGTTGTTCGTCCGCAGTCTAATGAAGGCGAGAAGAAAATAAGCATTGATGCTACTAGTTTTGAGGAGGGCATGTATATCATTCAAGTTGAAAACAAAGCGCAGACCAAATCAATCACAAAGAAAATATACATTTTGAGATAAGCACAATCAATAAGACATATTTAAAAAGCCACTTCGATGAAGTGGCTTTTTTTATTTAATGATCTTTGTAATTTATTTAAGCCAAGACTTGAGCGTCTCGAGTCCCATAGGACTAATCTGATTATAATAGACCTTTTTATCGAGTGTTTTCAACTTGAGAACGACGATCGTATTGTCTTTATTTGCGAGGATATCGCAATCGATGAATGATTTTTGATCAATTTTATACATGATTAGGCCCAGTAATCGAAGTCCATCTATTGACTTAACGCTAGACTTTGCAATAAATGTGACAGGCAATTGGGCGTTTTTTTCGGAGAACTCCATGCTCTTTCCCGTTGCAAAAATGACTAAGTCAACGCCATTACACTTCTTCAACTGCTCAAAATAATTTTGAGGCAATGTTTGATATCTATTTATACTTGATTTCGCCTTAGAAGTCTGAGCAGTGAGGCTTCCGAAGAAAAGGAAAGCAGTAGAAATCCACAAAGTTTTCATAATATTTTTTTAAACAAACATAATCATTCTATATTTATTCAAATTTTGATTTTTGGGTACGATAGAATACATACAACTCGCATGGCGCTCTTTGAAATCTAACAAGATGCGCTCCTTCCTCACTTTGGGGATTATTGCGCTGGGGTTGACCGCCATGATATGCATTCTTACAGCGATTGAGGCCATACGAGGTGGATTGACATCCAATTTTTCGAAGCTCGGTTCCAATACGTTTACCATTCAAAATTTGGTTTATTCATTTAAGAATAGGGATGATAATAATCAAAAGGAAAATCCCGTCATTACGCTAGAGCAAGCTGAGAGTTTCAAACAAAAGTATCAATGGAATGAGCGCAAAATATCTATTTTTTTCAACCCTGCCTTTGCATCTACGATGAAGACAGCGAATGCAAAGACGGATCCAAATATCAGTGTCAAAGCCATAGATAAAGATTTCCTCAATATTCCAGGTTTCACAATAGATAAAGGAAGAAATTTTTCACAGAATGAAATCGAAAGCGGATCAAACTCAATAATCATAGGTTATAATGTATTCAAAAAATTATTTCCGGCTAAGAACGCAAAGCCCATTGGCAAAGAAGTTTTACTAGACAATAAAAAAATACTTTATCATCGGGGTGCTCGCTTCGCGCGGCAGCAGCTCTATGACGAATGACAATGTAGTCATGATTAGCATCAAAAATGCGCTGAATAATTTTTACAGCAACCAAGTGAATTATAGCATCATGGTTGAGATTCCAAATTCAAAAGAGCTTATAGAAGCAACGGATGAGGCAACAGCCATCTTTAGGATGATTCGCAGACAGCGAAATAACGAAGAAGACAATTTTAGAATTTCAAAAAGTGATCGCTTGGCGTCAGAATTATTTCAGTCTTTAGATTCCATTAGATATGCCACCTTGGTCATTGGCTTATTGACACTTATCAGCGCTGGAATTGGGTTAATGAATATACTTCTAGTCTCCATCAATGAGCGAACGAGAGAAATTGGCGTCAGTAAGGCATTGGGTGCAACAAGAAAATCGATTATCAAGCAATACTTGGTGGAATCCATCATGATATGCCAAATTGGCGGAATTACGGGTATCATAGTAGGAATCCTATTGGGCAATGTTGTTGCCCTCATATTTGGCACATCTTTTATCATTCCATGGTTGTGGATGATTTGTGGATTTCTATTTTGTTTTGTAATAGGATTGAGTGCTGGGGTGTATCCAGCTTTTAAAGCAGGCAATTTAAATCCCGTTGAAGCACTTAGACATGAGTGATAAATAAAATTTGATTAGTTTTGCCGACCCTTATGAGCAAAACACATTTTTTAATTATTGATACTGCAGCTGAAATTTGCTCTGTCTCTATAAGCAGAGGTGATGTTTTGATTCATAGTGAGGAAAATCAAACGCCGAATTCACATGCCACTTCATTGACAATATTGATTGAGAAGTGCATGACAGATGCGACAGTAGATTATCGAGATTTACAAGCCATCTGTGTGCATCAGGGTCCGGGATCATACACAGGGCTAAGAATTGGAGTCTCTGTTGCAAAGGGGATTTGCTACGCCTATGATATCCCGCTGATTGGGATTGATGGCCTAGTTGGTTATGGACAGGCTTATTTAGCGCAAAGCACATCAAATTGTGATGCAGTAATGGTCGCCATTGATGCTCGAAGAGATGAGGTCTACGGTGCTATTATCCATCGAGACAAATCGCTTTTTTTAGAAACACAGCCAATTATCATCGATCAATCATTTCTCGCCAAAATTGCTCATTTTCAGCAATTAGATGTGTTGAGTAACTGCCCAGACAAGCTAGTAAGGTTAATGAATGTTAATAATATAAGAATTGACAGGCATTTTCAATTCTCGGCAAGATATTTGAATAAATATTCATACAAAATGGCTACACAAAATTTTGAAAATAATTTAGCCTATTTTGAACCTAATTATATGAAAAATAGTTATATTAAAAAAACCTAATTCTACCTTTTACAAAAACACTAATAAACAATACATTTAAACCAAACACTAAACCAAACACTAAACCAAATTTAACGCATTATGAAATCAAAAATTCAGGACATCGTTGTCAAAAAAAACGCAAAAGAAACGATTAAAATTGACTACAACACACTTAGAAAATCAGTATTAACCCTAAGAGCTATCAACCATCCTCTGAGAAAGGAAATGATTCAGAAAGTAGAGGAGAAACAAAAAATGACTGTAACCGAATTGTATGTCGGTTTAAAATTAGAGCAATCTGTTGCATCTCAACATTTGGCTATTTTGAGAAAAGCAGGCGTTTTATCGACAACAAGAGATGGCAAGTTTATATTCTATACAGTAAATAAAGAGAGATTGGAAGAAATTTCAAACCTTGTAGTAGAATTAGCTAAGCATTCAAATTAATCGTGCATGGCGAAATCAGCCACCAAGTCTAGTTCAAAGGCAAAAAAGCTAAATTTAAGTTTTAGTTCAGAGCAGTTGAACATTGCCATTGGGATACTGAGAGCGCTAGACCATCCCATGAGATTAAGCATACTCGAGTTTCTGAATTCAAGAAAATTGGCTTCTGTAAATGAGATTATGATTGAAATAAGACAAGAGCAATCCAAGACTTCTCAAATGCTGAAAATTCTAAAAGATGAAGCATTAGTTTTGTCCAATAGAAATGGAAAGTTTATTCAATATTCAATTAATCATGAAAAGTTAGCGCAGATTCAATTCGCCTTAAAAGCATAAACAAAAAGGGTTCAATTTTATTGAACCCTTTTTTGTTTTTAAGACTTCCAAGATTGTGTCATATCCCACTAATTATTTTGTACTTTTGTTAAAAGTTCTATAATGATACAGCGCATACAAACAATATACCTCTTCTTATTGGGAATTTTCAGCTTTGCAGTTTTATGGATGCCATTTCAAGTCAATAGAGATGGCCAAGTTCAATCACTCATAGATTTCCCATTGATCAGCATTTTTTCTATCCTAATTGGCGGCTGTTCAATATTGACCATATTTTTATTCTTCAAAAGAACCATCCAAATTAAGTTGATATGGGCGATGCTTGGCATTATGCTTTTTAGAAGGCTATATGTTGTTCAATAATTACTTGATAGCTCAAAATTATAAGACTGGTTTTTTTAGATACATATTCATTGTACCTATACTTCAATTTATCCTCCTAATCTTATCACAATGGAAAATATACCAAGACGAGCGTTTGGTAAAGGATTCTGATAGATTGAGATAGAATAATAGAATTCAAAAGAAGTTTTCGATAATTATTTGCCACACATCTTTAAACCCCAAATTCATCAATAAGAATTTGATTAAAGGTTCATTCATTATTTATCAGCGTATTGAATTAATCCCTTTTTATCATTAGGGAAATATTCGCATTATCCAAGATTTCTCAAAGCTTACAATCAATAAAAAAGGCTTCACTCAAAGTGAAGCCTTTAAATCAACTAGTCTTTAAATTGTTTATTTGATCAGCGTAACATTGCCTTTATATCGAGTCGTTTCTCCGTTCAACAAGAGTACTTCAATATCATAGGCATAATTTGCTTGAGCTGCAACCTCCCCTTGATAAGTGCCATCCCATCCATTGATATGACCTTCCCCGAAGTATACTCGCTCTCCCCATCGATTATAAACACTCATCGTAGTATTCACAATACCTGGTCCGTATATTTTGAAAAATTCATTCTCAGGATCATCTTTTCCATTTGGAGAAAATGCATTAGGAACAAAGAGTTGGAAGTCATTAATTTTAACATTGATGACAACTTTTTTCTTCTCTATACATTTATCGCGATACTTCACTTCCAAATAATAAATTTTTGAACTGTAATTTGTGGCGATAGGATCTTTACAATCAGCGCAGCTCAATCCCTCAGAAGGTGTCCATGTAAAAGTTTGTATTGTATCTATATCTAATGGAGAAGTTGACACTTTTAATCTAACCTCACTACCCGCTGTAATAATTGTATCATTTGGATGCACACGCAATTCTAATTGCTCAGGCTCTTTTATTTCAATCATACTATCAATCGTACATCCTGAGGTGTCTTTGATAAACAATCTACCATAGAATTTTTAAGGTTTGTAAAGGTCCCGCTGGACTGCCATTGCACTTTATCAAATGAATACAAATACTGATTGATCTTGTTGATGCTTCCACCGCTAGCTCTTACGTCAATGATTCCATCCTTTCCTTCATAACAAGAAACATCTTTTGCATTCCACTCGCTAATTCTTAGAAGATCACCGACAGGCAATTTTATCAACGTATCCTTTAAACAGCCATTGGCATCTGTGACCGTAATACTGTAATCGCCTTGAATCAAGTTTGAATTCGTCGATTTAGTTTCACCATTACTCCATAAATAAGTATACGGGGATTTTCCTCGATTCACCAATAAATTAATTATTCCATTGGCTCCTGTTGGACATTGATTTCCTACAACATTTACTTTAAAGGCCATCTCCGTCGCTGGAAGAATTTCAATAGAATCCGTTCTGGTGCAACCCTTCATATCTGTAGAAGTCACTCGATATATATTAGGCACTAAATTAACAATTGTATCAGAAGCTACTGCATTGCTCCAAACATAAGACCAACCACTATTGCTTCCACTTGATTTAATCCATGCTTTTCCATCAAGTGTTCCCACACATGACTCGTCTTTCTTTCCAAGCAAAGCATTTGAAATAGTAGGTTGAGGAACGAAAATGGATGATTTAATTTCACAACCCTTGCTGTCTTTCGCATATAATGAATAGAAATCTGAAGAGAGATTCACAAACGAATCAGCAGTGAGTGGACTCGGGAAAGTATTGCAATTTTTCCCTTTACAGAAATCATAATAATAAGGTTGATTTCCTCCTTGTGCGTTGACAAAGATTTTGCCATCAGCACCGCCAATACAAGATATCGAATCAGCAAGCGCGCTTATCTGTAATGGCAGTGGCTCTTTCATTTCAAAGGCAATTGTATCGGAACAGTTATAAATATCCTTTGTATGAATCATGTAATTACCCGACTTTAAATTGAACATGGTATCTAAAGTTTGATAATTATTGAAAGTGTTACAATTTGCACCAAAACACTTTGCATACCAATGATTGCCAGTACCGCCGGTTACATTGACCTTTGCCCAACCGTTGGACTCTCCAAAACATTTAACAGAATCCCAAGCGACAATACTTAACTCGTTCTTCTGAGGTTGAAGAACTTCTATTGAATCAATTGCAACGCATCCATTCACATCTGTTGTTTTAACTTTATACCAACCACTTGTCAAATTGACAAAGGTATTGCTAGATTGAGCAAGGCCGAAAGAATTACAATTTTGACCTGCGCATGATTGATAAATATACAATGGATCTCCTCCTGAAATATATGCGCGTATAGATCCATTACTGCCATCGAAACATCTTACTGAATCTTGCACAAGCGAATCTCTATAAATATTTGAAGGAATAAATACCGAATAAATTTTGAAACATCCTTTTTGATCACTAATCCTAATATGATAAGTTGAATCGCCTTTTAGATTATTAAATTGGTTGACCAATTGACTTGTTCCAAATGAATTGCAATTAATCCCTTCGCAAATCTGATATAAATAGATTCCATTTCCACCCGTGGATGCAATCTGAATTCTTCCAGTTGGATTCCCAATACATTTTGCAGAGGTAATGTTAAAACTTGCGCGAATTGAATCAGGTTCTAGCATTGTAAAATTCGTATCTCTAATACATCCCTTTAAATAAGTAACTCTTACTGTGTATTGACCAGCAGCTAAATTGATCAATGTCGAAGATGCTTGTGGTATGCCAAATGTACTGCAACCTGCTCCCGCACAATATCTGTAATTATACCCATTGTTTCCGCCAGAAACTGCATTCATAAAAATAGTTCCTGTTGAACCACCTTTGCAGATGACAGAATCAAATACCCCACTTGCTTGCAATAATAATGGTTGACGAACCGTGTCACTGCTATTGAATATACAGCCTTTTGCATCTGTTATTGTAGTTGTATAAATTCCTATCGGGACATTATCCGCAACACTATCAGATTGTGCAGGCGTGGTATTCCAATTATATGCGTAAGGCTTGTTTCCACCTCGCACATTTTTTAGCGCGATTGTTCCTGTAGATAAACCAAAACAAGTTACACTGTCAACGCTTCTCTCAGCGGTTAATAATGCTGGCTGGAGAATTTGGAATGAAGTGTCTTTTATACATCCCTTCATATCAGTTACTCTCACAGTATACCAATCTGTCGGTAAACCAACAAAATTGGAATTTGATTGAGCAGTTCCAAAACTAGAACAACCAATACCATTACAGATTTTGTATGAATAGCCTTTATTTCCGCCGCTCACATTATTGATATCCACCTTGCCGTTGCTATTTCCAAAACATAAAACGCTATCAATTACACCACTTGCCCTCAATAATAGCGGTTGTTTCAGTGTGTCTTTAATTTGAATGCTACATAAATTTTTATCCGTGATGGTAATTGTATAAATCCCTGCAGGAATATTATCGGCTATAGAATCAGTTTGGGCTGGAATCGTATTCCATAAATAGGTGTATGGTTTAACACCGCCCGATATGCTGTTCAATACAATTTTGCCATTGCTCAAACCAAAGCAAGATATACTATCCAAATTCGTTTGCCCAATCAATTGCGTTGGTTCAGTGATAATGATACTACCTACTTTTTGACAGAGCTTAGCATCTCTCACCGTTACACTATATGTGCCTGCTGCGAGGGATACAGCACTGTCTGCAGTCGAACCATTTGTCCATAGATAGGTATAAGCTCCATTGCCTCCTACTGCTGTTACTTTGCTCTTACCCGTTGCCGTGCTCTTACACAAAGCATCTGTCTTGGTGAATGATAAAGTGATTGTATCTGGTTGGGTGATGACAATATTATTCAAAGTGTCTTTACATCCTTTGGTATCCGTTACAATTACTTTGTGCATACCCGCAGCCAATGTATTTACACTGCTGTCTGTTTCTGCGCTCGAAGGACTCCAGTTGTAATTGGTATATGGATAATTGCCGCCTGTTGTTCCTACAATCGCCTCTCCATTGCTCAAGCCATAGCACTTCGCTGGATTGGTATCCAATCAAACTCAATACCAGTTTAGCTGATTGGGTGATAATTGCCTTAGCTGTATCCGTACACCCCTTGCTATCAGTCACTGTCAAGATATGCGTGCCTGCATTGAGTGTGGTATTGTTTGCAGTCGTTACGCCATTATCCCATAAATACGTATAGCTCGGTTTGCCTCCTGTAGTGCTGCTCGTCGATTGTCCATTGATTTGTCCATTACATACAACAGGTGTTGTACTTGTGATATTGGCTATTAATAATGTCGGTTCGTAGATATTGATTGTATCTATTTTTTGACAGCCTTTGCTATCTGTAGTCGTTACATAATATGCATTTGCTGTTCTGCTGGTAATACTATCTATCGTCGCGCCTGTGCTCCACAAATAAGTATACGCTGGTGTTCCTCCACTTGGGATGATCTTAGCACTTCCGGTACTTCCTCCAAAACATTTTACTGAATCAGATTGCTTGCTGCTGATTAATAAAGTTGGTTCAGTGATAATGATACTGCCTACTTTTTGACAGAGCTTAGCATCTCTCACTGTTACACTATATGTGCCTGCTGCTAATCCCACTGCACTGTCTGCAGTCGAGCCATTCGTCCATAGATAGGTATAAGCTCCATTGCCACCTACTGCTGTTACTTTGCTCTTACCTGTCGCAGTGCTCTTACACAAAGCATCGGTCTTGGTAAATGATAAAGTGATTGTATCTGGTTGGGTGATTACAATATTATTCAAAGTGTCTTTACATCCTTTGGTATCCGTTACAATTACTTTGTGCATGCCTGCAGCCAATGTATTCACACTGCTGTCTGTTTCGATTGTCGATGGACTCCAATTGTAATTGGTATATGGATAATTGCCGCCTGTTGTTCCCACAATCGCCTCGCCATTGCTCAAGCCATAACACTTCGCTGGATTGGTATCAATCAAGCTCAATACGAGTTTAGCTGGTTGGGTGATAATTGCTTTAGCTGTATCGGTACATCCCTTGCTATCTGTCACTGTCAAGATATGTGTACCTACATTTAATGTGGTATTGTTTGCTGTCGTTACGCCATTATTCCATAAGTAAGTATAGCCTGGTTTACCGCCTACTGTGCTGCTCGTCGATTGTCCATTGATTTGTCCATTGCATACTACTGGTGTTGTACTTGTAATATTGGCAATGAACAGTATGGGTTCGTAGATATTAATCGTATCTATTTTTTGACAGCCCTTACTATCTGTCGTCGTCACATAATATGCATTTGCTGTTCTGCTGGTAATACTATCTATCGTCGCGCCTGTGCTCCACAAATAAGTATACGATGGTGTGCCTCCACTTGGGATGATCTTAGCACTTCCAGTACTTCCTCCAAAACATTTTACTGAATCCGATTGTTTGCTGCTGATTAATAAAGTTGGTTCAGTGATGGTAATGCTGCCTATCTTCTGACAGAGTTTAGAATCTCTCACCGTTACAGTATATGTGCCTGCTGCGAGTGACACTGCACTGTCTGCCGTTGAACCATTTGTCCATAGATAGGTATAGGCTCCATTGCCGCCCACTGCTGTTACTTTGCTCTTGCCTGTCGCAGTGCTCTTACACAATGCATCTGTCTTGGTGAATGATAAAGTGATTGTATCTGGCTCTTTTATTACTATTCCATTCAAAGTGTCTTTACATCCTTTGGTATCCGTTACAATTACTTTGTGCATGCCTGCAGCCAATGTATTTACACTGCTGTCTGTTTCGATTGTCGAAGGACTCCAATTGTAATTGGTATATGGATAATTGCCGCCTGTTGTTCCTACAATCGCCTCGCCATTGCTCAAGCCATAACACTTCGCTGGATTGGTGTCGATCAAGCTCAATATGAGTTTTGCAGGTTGAATGATAATTGCCTTAGCCGTATCCGTGCATCCCTTGCTATCTGTCACCGTCAAGATATGCGTGCCTGCATTTAATGTGGTATTGTTTGCTGTCGTCACACCATTATCCCACAAATACGTATAGCTCGGTTTGCCTCCTGTCGTATTGCTTGTCGATTGTCCATTGATTTGTCCATTGCATATAACGGGTGTTGTGCCGGTGATATTAGCAACTAATAATGTTGGTTCGTAGATATTGATTGTATCAACTTTTTGACAGCCCTTGCTATCTGTTGTTGTTACATAGTAAGCATTCGCTGTTCTATTTGAGACGCTATCTATCGTCGCACCTGTGCTCCACAAATAAGTATACGATGGTGTGCCTCCACTTGGGATGATCTTAGCACTTCCCGTATTGCCACCAAAACATTTCACGGAATCAGATTGCTTGCTGCTGATTAATAAAGTTGGTTCAGTGATGGTGATACTGCCTATCTTCTGACAGAGCTTAGCATCTCTCACCGTTACACTATATGTGGCTGCTGCGAGTGACACTGCACTGTCTGCCGTTGAACCATTTGTCCATAGATAGGTATAGGCTCCATTGCCGCCCACTGCTGTTACTTTGCTCTTGCCTGTCGCAGTGCTCTTACACAATGCATCTGTCTTGGTAAATGATAAAGTGATTGTGTCTGGCTCTTTTATTACTATTCCATTCAAGGTGTCTTTACATCCTTTGGTATCCGTTACAATTACTTTGTGCATACCCGCAGCCAATGTATTCACACTGCTGTCTGTTTCTGCGCTCGAAGGACTCCAGTTGTAATTGGTATATGGATAATTGCCGCCTGTTGTTCCTACAATCGCCTCGCCATTGCTCAAGCCATAACACTTCGCTGGATTGGTATCTATCAAGCTCAATACCAGTTTAGCTGGTTGGGTGATAATTGCTTTAGCTGTATCTGTACATCCCTTGCTATCTGTCACTGTCAAGATATGCGTGCCTGCGCTGAGACTTGTATTGTTGGCTATCGTTACGCCATTATTCCACAAGTAGGTATAGCCTGGTTTACCGCCTGTCGTATTACTTGTCGATTGTCCATTGATTTGTCCATTACATATAACGGGTGTTGTACTTGTGATATTGGCAATGAGCAGTGTCGGTTCATAGATATTGATCGTATCTATTTTTTGACAGCCCTTACTATCTGTCGTCGTTACATAATATGCATTTGCTGTTCTGCTGGTAATGCTATCTATCGTCGCGCCTGTGCTCCACAAATAAGTATACGCTGGTGTGCCACCACTTGGGATGATCTTAGCACTTCCGGTACTTCCTCCAAAGCATTTTACTGAATCAGATTGCTTGCTGCTGATTAATAAAGTTGGTTCAGTGATGATAATGCTGCCTACTTTTTGACAGAGCTTAGCATCTCTCACTGTTACACTATATGTGCCTGCTGCGAGTGACACTGCACTGTCTGCGGTCGAGCCATTTGTCCATAGATAGGTATAAGCTCCATTGCCGCCCACTGCTGTTACTTTGCTCTTGCCTGTCGCAGTGCTCTTACACAAAGCATCGGTCTTGGTGAATGATAAACTGATTGTATCGGGTTGAGTGATGACAATATTATTCAAGGTGTCTTTACATCCCTTCGTGTCTGTTACAATTACTTTGTGCATGCCTGCAGCCAATGTGTTCACACTGCTGTCTGTCTCAATGGTTGAAGGACTCCAATTGTAATTGATATATGGATAATTGCCTCCTGTTGTTCCCACGACTGCTTCACCATTGCTCAAGCCATAACACTTCGCTGGATTGGTATCTATCAAACTCAATACCAGTTTAGCTGGTTGGGTGATAATTGCTTTAGCTGTATCTGTACATCCCTTGCTATCAGTCACCGTCAAGATATGCGTGCCTGCATTGAGTGTGGTATTGTTTGCAGTCGTCACACCATTATCCCATAGATAGGTATAGCTAGGCTTGCCACCTATCGTATTGCTCGTCGATTGTCCATTGATTTGTCCATTACATATCACTGGTGTTGTACTTGTGATATTGGCAATGAGCAGTGTGGGTTCATAGATATTGATCGTATCTATTTTTTGACAGCCTTTGCTATCTGTCGTCGTTACATAATATGCATTTGCTGTTCTGCTGGTAATGCTATCTATCGTCGCGCCTGTGCTCCACAAATAAGTATACGATGGTGTGCCTCCACTTGGGATGATCTTAGCACTTCCGGTACTTCCTCCAAAACATTTTACTGAATCAGATTGTTTGCTGCTGATTAATAAAGTTGGTTCAGTGATAATGATGCTGCCAATCTTCTGACAGAGTTTAGCATCTCTCACCGTTACACTATATGTTCCTGCTGCGAGGGATACAGCGCTGTCTGCGGTCGAGCCATTTGTCCATAGATAGGTATAGGCTCCATTGCCGCCCACTGCCGTTACTTTGCTCTTGCCCGTCGCAGTGCTCTTACACAATGCATCTGTCTTGGTAAATGATAAAGTGATTGTATCTGGCTCTTTTATTACTATTCCATTCAAAGTGTCTTTACATCCTTTGGTATCCGTTACAATTACTTTGTGCATGCCCGCAGCCAATGTATTTACACTGCTGTCTGTTTCGATTGTCGAAGGACTCCAGTTGTAATTGGTATATGGATAATTGCCGCCTGTTGTTCCTACAATCGCCTCGCCATTGCTCAAGCCATAACACTTCGCTGGATTGGTGTCGATCAAGCTCAATACGAGCTTAGCGGGTTGAGTGATAATCGCCTTAGCGGTATCGCTGCATCCTTTGCTATCTGTCACCGTCAAGATATGTGTGCCTGCATTTAATGTGGTATTGTTTGCTGTCGTCACGCCATTATCCCATAAATACGTATAGCTCGGTTTGCCTCCTGTAGTGCTGCTCGTCGATTGTCCATTGATTTGTCCATTACATACAACAGGTGTTGTACTTGTGATATTGGCAACTAATAATGTTGGTTCGTAGATATTGATCGTATCTATTTTTTGACAGCCTTTGCTATCTGTTGTTGTTACATAGTAAGCATTCGCTGTTCTATTTGAGACGCTATCTATCGTCGCACCTGTGCTCCACAAATAAGTATACGATGGTGTTCCTCCACTTGGGATGATTTTAGCACTTCCCGTATTGCCTCCAAAACATTTTACTGAATCAGATTGTTTGCTGCTGATTAATAATGTTGGTTCAGTGATGGTGATGCTGCCTATTTTCTGACAGAGCTTAACATCTCTCACTGTTACACTATATGTGCCTGCTGCGAGTGAACCTGCACTGTCTGCTGTTGAACCATTTGTCCATAGATACGTATAAGCTCCATTGCCGCCCACTGCTGTTACTTTGCTCTTGCCTGTCGCAGTGCTCTTACACAAAGCATCGGTCTTGGTAAATGATAAACTGATTGTATCGGGTTGGGTGATGACAATATTATTCAAGGTGTCTTTACATCCTTTCGTATCCGTTACAATTACTTTGTGCATACCCGCAGCCAATGTATTCACACTGCTATCTGTTTCAATTGTCGAAGGACTCCAATTGTAATTCGTATATGGATAATTGCCGCCTGTTGTTCCCACAATCGCCTCTCCATTGCTCAAGCCATAGCACTTCGCTGGATTGGTATCAATCAAGCTCAATACGAGTTTAGCTGGTTGAGTGATAATCGCCTTAGCGGTATCGCTGCATCCTTTGCTATCTGTCACTGTCAAGATATGTGTACCTGCATTGAGTGTGGTATTGTTTGCTGTTGTTACGCCATTATTCCATAAATAGGTATAGCCCGGTTTGCCGCCTGTCGTATTGCTTGAAGACTGTCCATTGATTTGTCCATTGCATATAACGGGTGTTGTACTTGTGATATTGGCTATTAATAATGTCGGTTCGTATATATTGATTGTATCTATTTTTTGACAGCCTTTGCTATCTGTCGTCGTTACATAATATGCATTTGCTGTTCTGCTGGTAATGCTATCTATCGTCGCGCCTGTGCTCCACAAATAAGTATACGATGGTGTGCCTCCACTTGGGATGATCTTAGCACTTCCAGTACTTCCACCAAAACATTTCACGGAATCAGATTGTTTTGTGCTTGTCAATAAAGTTGGTTCAGTGATAATGATACTACCTACTTTTTGACAGAGTTTAGCATCTCTCACCGTTACACTATATATGCCTGCTGCGAGTGAACCTGCACTGTCTGCAGTCGAACCATTCGTCCATTGATAGGTATAAGCTCCATTGCCGCCCACTGCCGTTACTTTGCTCTTACCCGTTGCAGTGCTCTTACACAAAGCATCGGTCTTGGTAAATGATAAAGTGATTGTGTCTGGCTCTTTTATTACTATGCCATTCAAAGTGTCTTTACATCCTTTGGTATCGGTTACAATTACTTTGTGCATACCTGCAGCCAATGTATTCACACTGCTGTCTGTTTCGATTGTCGATGGACTCCAATTGTAATTGGTATATGGATAATTGCCGCCTGTTGTTCCCACAATCGCCTCGCCATTGCTCAAGCCATAACACTTCGCTGGATTGGTATCTATCAAACTCAATACGAGTTTAGCTGGTTGAGTGATAATTGCTTTAGCGGTATCTGTACATCCCTTGCTATCTGTCACTGTCAAGATATGTGTGCCTACATTTAATGTGGTATTGTTTGCAGTCGTAACACCATTATTCCATAAATACGTATAGCCCGGTTTGCCACCTGTCGTATTGCTTGTAGACTGTCCATTGATTTGTCCATTACATAAAACGGGTGTTGTACTTATGATATTGGCAATGAGCAGTGTGGGTTCGTAGATATTGATTGTATCAACTTTTTGACAGCCTTTGCTATCTGTCGTCGTTACATAATATGCATTTGCTGTTCTGCTGGTAATACTATCTATCGTCGCGCCTGTGCTCCACAAATAAGTATACGATGGTGTGCCTCCACTTGGGATGATCTTAGCACTTCCGGTACTTCCTCCAAAACATTTTACTGAATCAGATTGTTTGCTGCTGATTAATAAAGTTGGTTCAGTGATGGTGATGCTGCCTATTTTCTGACAGAGCTTAGCATCTTTCACTGTAACACTATATGTGCCTGCTGCAGTGAACCTGCACTGTCTGCTGTTGAACCATTTGTCCATAGATAGGTATAAGCTCCATTGCCGCCCACTGCTGTTACTTTGCTCTTGCCTGTCGCAGTGCTCTTAACAAAGCATCGTCTTGGTAAATGATAAAGTGATTGTATCTGGTTGGGTGATTACAATATTATTCAAAGTGTCTTTACATCCTTTGGTATCGGTTACAATTACTTTGTGCATACCTGCAGCCAATGTATTCACACTGCTGTCTGTTTCAATTGTCGAAGGACTCCAGTTGTAATTGGTATATGGATAATTACCGCCTGTTGTTCCCACAATCGCCTCGCCATTGCTCAAGCCATAACACTTCGCTGGATTGGTATCAATCAAGCTCAATACCAGTTTAGCTGGTTGAGTGATAATCGCCTTAGCGGTATCGCTGCATCCTTTGCTATCTGTCACCGTCAAGATATGTGTGCCTGCATTTAATGTGGTATTGTTTGCTGTCGTCACGCCATTATCCCATAGATACGTATAGCTCGGTTTGCCTCCTGTCGTGCTGCTTGTCGATTGTCCATTGATTTGTCCATTACATACAACAGGTGTTGTACTTGTGATATTGGCAATAATAATGTTGGTTCATAGATATTGATCGTATCTATTTTTGACAGCCTTTGCTATCTGTAGTCGTCACATAATATGCATTTGCTGTTCTGCTGGTAATGCTATCTATCGTCGCGCCTGTGCTCCACAAATAAGTATACGATGGTGTGCCTCCACTTGGGATGATCTTCGCACTTCCAGTACTTCCACCAAAACATTTCACGGAATCAGATTGTTTGCTGCTGATTAATAAAGTTGGTTCAGTGATGATAATGCTGCCTACTTTTTGACAGAGTTGCGCGTCTTTAACGGTAACACTATGAATTCCCGATATTAATCCAACTGCACTATCTGCAGTCGAGCCATTCGTCCATAGATAAGTATATGCTCCATTGCCGCCTGCTGCCGTTACTTTGCTCTTGCCCGTTGCAGAACCAAAACAAAGCGCATTTGAAAAATTAAATGAAAGAGATAGCGTGTCTTTCTCCTTAATGACAATGCCATTTAACGTATCCTTGCATCCTTTAGAATCTGTTACGATTACCTTATGGATACCTGCAGCCAATGTATTCACACTGCTGTCTGTCTCAATGGTCGAAGGACTCCAATTGTAATTGGTATAGGGATAATTGCAGCCTGCTGTTCCCACAATCGCCCCGCCATTGCTCAAGCCAAAACATGTCGCAGGATTAGTATCTATCAAACTCAATATCAATTTAGCTGGTTGACGTATTTCAATTGTATCTATTTTCTGTACAAGATTTTAAATCTGACAGTTGTTACAAAATATAATCCAGATGCTTTGATAATGTTATCTGCAATATCCCCATTATTCCAAAGATAACTGTATAGCCTGATTTCCCCCTGTTGGGTTACTCTTAGCCCTACCATTGATTTGTCGCAAAACATTTTACTGAATTTGTACTTGTGAAGTTACAATGGCAGGTGGGTTGATAGATATTGATCGTATCTATTTTTTGACAGCCTTTGCTATCTGTCATCGTCACATAATATGCATTTGCTGTTCTGCTGGTAATGCTATCTATCGTCGCGCCTGTGCTCCACAAATAAGTATACGCTGGTGTGCCACCACTTGGGATGATCTTAGCACTTCCGGTACTTCCGCCAAAACATTTTACTGAATCCGATTGTTTGCTGCTGATTAATAAAGTTGGTTCAGTGATGATGATGCTGCCCACTTTTGACAGAGCTTAGCATCTCGCACTGTTACACTATATGTGCCTGCTGCGAGTGACACTGCACTGTCTGCGGTCGAGCCATTTGTCCATAGATAGGTATAGGCTCCATTGCCGCCCACTGCTGTTACTTTGCTCTTGCCCGTTGCCGTGCTCTTACACAAAGCATCGGTCTTGGTAAATGATAAAGTGATTGTGTCTGGCTCTTTTATTACTATGCCATTCAAGGTGTCTTTACATCCTTTGGTATCCGTTACAATTACTTTGTGCATACCTGCAGCCAATGTATTCACACTGCTGTCTGTTTCGATTGTCGATGGACTCCAATTGTAATTGGTATATGGATAATTGCCGCCTGTTGTTCCCACAATCGCCTCGCCATTGTTCAAGCCATAACACTTCGCTGGATTGGTATCAATCAAGCTCAATACCAGTTTAGCTGGTTGAGTGATAATCGCCTTAGCGGTATCGCTGCATCCTTTGCTATCTGTCACTGTCAAGATATGCGTGCCTGCATTTAATGTGGTATTGTTGGCTGTCGTTACGCCATTATTCCACAAATACGTATAACCTAGTTTGCCGCCTACTGTACTACTCGTCGATTGTCCATTGATTTGTCCATTACATATCACTGGTGTTGTACCTGTGATATTTGCAATGAGCAGTGTCGGTTCATAGATATTGATCGTATCTATTTTTTGACAGCCTTTGCTATCTGTCGTCGTTACATAATATGCATTTGCTGTTCTGCTGGTAATGCTATCTATCGTCGCGCCTGTGCTCCACAAATAAGTATACGATGGTGTTCCTCCACTTGGGATGATCTTAGCACTTCCCGTATTGCCGCCAAAACATTTTACTGAATCAATTAATTTTGAAATTACAATTTGAGTAGCTGCTTTGATTACAATACCATTCAAGGTATCTTTACAATTATTATTATCGGTAACAATAACACGATGAATTCCACCAGCCAATGTATTTACCATACTATCCGTTTCAACACTAGAAGGTGTCCAGTTATATGAATATGGGTAGAATCCACCAGTCACTGAAACAATAGCTTCTCCATTTGACAAACCAATGCACTGTGTCGGGTTCGTATCGATGAGACTAACAATCAATTCATTTGGTTGCAAAATTAAAACTTGTGCGGTATCCGTGCAGGCCTTGTTATCTGTGACGGTAACAACATGGAGACCACTTCCTAAACTTGTATTGTTAGCCACATTGACTCCATTGTCCCAAGCATAAGAATATGCAGGAACACCACCATTTGCAGAGGCCAAAGCATTTCCATTTAAACTTCCAAAGCAAAGTGCAGGTGAAGAACTCGCTATAGTTGCATTTAATTTCGTTGGTTCATTAACAACAATGGTGTCGATACGAGTGCAAGAATTATTGTCTTTAATGGTAACAAAATAAGCGCCACTCACCAACCCAGTAACACTATCTATTGAAGCACCTGTGCTCCATAGATATGAGTATGGCGGCACGCCTCCGCTTGGGATTACTTTTGCTTTCCTGTATTTCCTCCATTGCACAATACAGAGTCAGCAATTTTCAAAGCTGTCAGAAGAAGAGGTTGTTTGACAACAATATTCTTGACAGTATCTCTACAGTTATTTCCATCAATGACAATCACAGAATGAATCCCTGCAAATAGGGAATTCACTGCACTATCTGTCTCTAAGGTAGAATTACCCCAATTATAGGAATAAGGCAATATTCCACCAGAAACACTAATAATCGCCTCGCCATTTGAATCGCCGTAACAAAGGGTCGGATTTGTATCAATAAGGCCTGTCAGCAATTTAGTCGGTTGAAAAATTTCGATCGTATCTGTTTTGGAACAAGACTTCATATCTGTTGTGGTGATGTAATATGTTCCGATAGTTTTCGAGAAAATGCTATCCATTGTTTCTCCGGAACTCCAAGCATAAGAATAACCTTTATTGCCACCGGAGGCAATAACTTTAGCGCCCCCTGTTGCAGTTCCGAAACATTTGACGGAGTCAATTATAAAATTATTGGAAATTGGCAAAGGTTGATGGACATCTAAAGTATCTACCCTCGGACATCCTCGATTATCTGTAGAGGTAACATAATAAGAGCCAATAGACAAATTAATTATTGAATCCTTTGTTGTGCTATCACCCCACTTATAAGTATAAGGCGCGATTCCGTTAGAGACGACAATTTTCGCTTTGCCATTTGCTTCTCCATTGCATCGCACAGAATCAATTATTTTGTTTCGAATAAGATTATTCTTAATTACAAAAATTTTAATCGTTCTTGTGGATTTGGCATTCAACGGACAGGCATCATCTTGCATATTGATGACGAGGGTTTTCAATCCAGAATCAGATACCGCTGAAGTCCAACAAATATTGAGCGTCGGTTTATTCGTTATATTACTATCAACTGTTACAATTGCACCTAACAGAGAATTTACATAGGTAACCGTCACTTTATTTGCGGCATTTACATCAGAAATTTTTGTAAAGAAGCAGACTTTTGAACCGCCACAGACAGCAATGGAATCGACATTTGTACTATCAATTCCCGTAGATACTGGGGCTGTATTATTGCAATTTAGTACGTTAACTTGTATATCTCTAGTTGACTCTCCCACCAATACCCCATTGCGATATTCCTTTACCAGTACCGCAAAAACAGCAACTTGAACAACTGTAGGGGTAAAAGACACCTCCCCTGTTGCCGTGTTAATTGTGACAGGCGCGCTAGCGCCAAAGGGCGATAAGGCTGAATATCCCGCATTATAATTCACATTCGTATTTAAAGCGCGTTTTGGTGCAACCAATGAAAAGACTAAAGAGTCGCCATCTGGATCCACAGCCCCTTGATTATAGACATAGGGTTGATTCCTGCAAACCATAGCTGTTGGAGCATTGCTATAAACAGGATTCGAATTACAAGGGGTTACCGTATTGTTTACTCTAGCTTCCAGAAAGAGATCTTGATTACCAGGATTGTTTAGTGTCGTAACAACATTATTTCTTGCAGCTTGTTGATATGTAAAAGTCCAATTGGAACATCCAGCGGGAATTGTTACCGTCCCTTCATAAATGAATCGCTCTATCCCGTAAATGCCTTCAGCATTTCCACAGCGACTTGTAGCAGAGGCACAAATTGGAGTAATGTCCACTTTGCCAATAAAACTAACGGCAAAATTAGTTGCAGTGATAGGAGAGCAGGGCGCATTTCTTCTATAAGTAAGTATTTGGGTCGAACCTGAAAGATTGACACCATTGCAATCTCTGTAAAGAGATAAGCGCACTTTATACTGATTAGTGCCTACACATTGGTAGGTAATTTCCCCACCCATCAAATGGGTTGAATATGCTTTTGTCATGCATAAAACGAAAAAAGTTAGGTAAAGTAAAAATCGTCTCATGTTTAAAAATTAGGGGCTAAAGATATACAATTAATTACTCAAATAGTTAATGCATTTAATTTAATATATACTATTTTTTTTAACTTTATTCTAAATTTTTAGGTAAATTGCCCATTGCACGCCTACTTGGTTATATAGACTTTTTAACGTCTTATTTATTTAATTTAAACCATATTTGCCCCTTATTTTAAATTCAACCAGATTGAGACTGCGCTATATATTCATATTTATATTATTGTTTGTTTTTAGAACGGCCTCAGTGCTTGCGCAAGGAGAAGTAGTAAAACAATATGAAATTGCGGGAATCAAGGTCGATGGAACAAAGAACCTAGATAAAGCGGTACTCATCTCTCTGAGCGGTTTGAGGGTCGGACAGACGATTACAATCCCTGGAGAAGATATTCCCAAGGCTATCAAAAACTTATGGCGACAAAAGCTATTCGGACATGTTGAAATCAATGCCTCTCGTTTTGAAGAGAATAAAATTTATTTGAGAATTCGGGTAGAAGAAAAATCCCGCGTATCGCGCTACACCATCAAGGGCATTCGAAATGGGGAAATTGAGGATATTCGCAAAAAAATGGATTTGAGAAGTGGGGTCATTATGACCAATTCGCTCAAATCGTCCATCCAAAATACCATTAAGAATTATTATAATGAGAAGGGCTATAATTACCCAATCATAAAAATCACGGAATTCCCAGATACATTGCTCTCGAACAGCAATTTAATCGTCATCAACATCAATAAAGGTGCGAAGTATAAAGTCTTTCAAATTGGTTTCGAAGGAAATGAAAACCTGAGCAAGCGCCAATTGAAAAAATCGATGAAGAACACCAAAGAAATTGCCAAAATGGATTTTTGGGAATTTATCAAGTTCAAGAAGAATTTAGGCGATACGAGTACTTCCCTTTATTATAAGTTGGGCAATATTTCACTTTTGAGATTTTATGAATACGCATCAGAGCATTTCAACCCCAATATTTTTAAAGGCGCTAAATTCGATCGAGCGAAATTTGAAGAAGATAGAAATAGCTTAATTGCATTCTACAATACGAAAGGATATAGAGATGCTAAAATTGTATCTGATACCGTTTATGTCGCAGGTCATAAAAAATTGGCCATTCAAATTCGCGTAGATGAAGGAAGAAAGTACTATTTCAGGAATATTTCTTGGATAGGCAATACCAAATACCCGGATACACTATTGACAAAAATTTTAGGTATTAAAAAAGGCGATGTCTATAATCAACAGCGCTTAGAGGAGAAACTCAATATGAGTCAGGCAGGCGATGATGTATCTGCGCTGTATATGGACGATGGCTATCTTTTCTTCCATCCTGAAGTAAATGAGTTATTGGCGAATGAAGACAGCATCGATTTAGAGATTCGCTTGTTTGAAGGACCTCAAGCGACTATCAACCATGTCAATATCAGTGGCAATGACAAGACGAATGAGAAAGTGGTGAGAAGGGAATTGAGGATTCGACCAGGAGACAAATTCGATCGATCAAAATTAATCAGAACACAGCGCGAATTATCCACTTTAGGATACTTTGATCCTCAACAATTGCAAATCAATCCGCGACCAAATCCAGAGAATGGAACGGTTGATATTGATATCAAGGTCGCAGAGAAGCCATCCGATCAGTTGGAATTATCACTTGGATATGGAGGTGCGCAAACAGGGCTTTATGGAACGGTTGGTTTGAACTTCACCAATTTCTCTGTAAAGAACTTCTTCAATAAAAAAGCTTGGTCGCCATTGCCTTCAGGAGATGGAGAGAATTTAAATATCCGCGTTCAGGCAAATGGATTTAGAAAACAAATGTATTCTGTATCCTTTACTGAGCCATGGTTGGGCGGTAAAAAGCCAAATTCCCTGCAAGTATCATTTAGCAGGATTAGATTTAATAATATGAGCCCAGTTCAATCGGATTCTATCATAGGCTCTTATTATAGAACAAGTGGTTCAGCCGAATTTGGAATGAGATTAAAAGTGCCTGATGATTATTTTACCATGTTTATTGGGGTGACTTATGAAAACATCCTCCTTTCGAATTATGCGGGTATATTTAATTACAGTACAGGGGCATCAAACAATATTTATGCTAAATTGACGATAGGAAGAAATTCACTCGAGGGACCGATAGGTCCACAATTATATCCTTCTAAGGGTTCTAATATACAGTGGATTACACAAGCTACATTGCCCTATTCTGCACTATTTTCAAGTAGAAGAAACTTTGCAGAAGGCGATCAAATCAATAAATTCAAATTTATAGAATACTATAAAACGAAGTTCAACTTTGATTGGTACACGCCTATTATTGGAAATTTAGTTTTCAGGGCGAATGCCAAATTTGGTTTGATTGGCGCTTATAACTCTTCTATTGGTGTCTCTCCATTTGAGCGATTTGAAGTAGGTGGCGACGGTATTCAATACTTCAGTCAATACGGCCGTGAAATCTATGGATTGCGAGGCTATGAGACCAGTGATATCATGGGAGGTGTAGACCCGAGTGGTGCGACGATATTTAACAAATTCGTCTTCGAATTGAGGTATCCTTTCTCGCTCAACCCAAGTGCAACCATCTATGGATTGATTTTCGCCGAAGGTGGAAATGCATTCTCGAATATTCGCGATTACAATCCTTTCCAATTGAAGCGCTCATTCGGAGCAGGGGTTCGATTCTTCTTGCCGATGTTTGGATTGCTCGGATTTGATTATGGCGTTGGATTTGATAGAACAGTACAAGGAACTAGTCCTAATTCACCTTTCCTCGACAAGTATGGCAAATTCAGATTTATTCTAGGCTTTGAACCACAATAATCATGACGCTCGATCAGGTATTAGCACAGAAAAATAAAATCCCCCAACACATTGCCGTCATCATGGATGGAAATGGAAGATGGGCACAACAACAAGGCCATGAGCGCACAGCAGGCCACCAAGAAGGAGTTAACGCTGTTAGAGAAGCCACGAAGGCATGTCGCGAAATGGGCGTCAAATACCTCACGCTATATACATTTTCTACAGAGAATTGGAATAGACCGCAGGAGGAGATTGACTTTTTGATGGAATTGCTCATATTCGCGGTGAATCAAGAACTCGAGAGCTTGATCAAAAACGGTATAAAATTGGCCATTATCGGCGATTTATCAAGAATTCCTCAGCGCAGTGTCGATGCCATAACAGAGGCGATGGAAAAGACGGCACATAACCATGAAATGACTTTGGTGATGGCGCTCAATTACAGCGGGAAAGCGGAGATTCTTCAAGCAATTAAAAAGATTGCCCATAAGGTTAAAAATAACGAAATCCAACCGGACGAAATCGAAGAAAAAACCTTGGTTCAACACCTATACACCTGCGCTATTCCCGACCCAGAGCTCTTGATTCGAACGAGTGGCGAATATAGAATCAGCAATTTTTTACTCTGGCAATTGGCCTATTCAGAATTTTATTTCACAGAAAAATTATGGCCAGAATTTGTCAAAGAGGATATGTACGAAGCAGTGGCCAACTATCAAGGCCGAGAGCGAAGATTCGGCAAGACAGGTGAACAAGTGAAATAAATCCTCCCTCATTTTTTGATTTTTCTATTTTTGGCTAATGACTTATTCAGAGCAAGCTCAATCCCTTATTCAATCAGCAGGCAAAGATGATTTAGATGCGCTGCGCAAATTGATCAATACACTAGATAAGCACTACTATATCGACTCACAGCAATTGGTGACAGACTATGAGTATGATTTATTGTTTAAAAAATTAAAGGAAATTGAAGCGCAGTTTCCTGAACTCATATCAACAGATTCGCCTAGTCAGCGCTTAGCAAAAGTCCTGACCAGTGATTTTGAAACCGTAGCGCACTCCGTGCCCATGTTATCCCTCGACAATTCTTATAATGCTAATGACTTGATCGACTTTGATACATCGGTCAAAAAACTCAGTGGCTTAGCTCATGTCGAATATTTTGTCGAACCAAAATTCGATGGTGCCTCTATTGCACTATTATACGAAAACGATCAATTGGTGCGTGCAGCCACTCGGGGAAATGGCGTTGAAGGCGACAATATCACTTCCAATGCGAAGATGATTCGCTCCATTCCGCTCTCTGTGCCATTTTCAAAACAAGGCATTCAAAAAATCGAATTGCGCGGCGAAGTCGTTATAGAAAGTGGGGTATTCGCTCAACTCAATAAGGAAAGGGAATCACAGGGATTGGCTCTATACAACAATCCGAGAAATACCGCATCGGGTTCCTTGCGCATCAAAGACAGCGGGGAAGTAAAGAAGCGCAATCTCGACACCTTCATTTATCAAATTGGATTTGGTGAAGATATGGAGGGAAAGAATATCCTTGAAACCAAGCTCATTTCGCAAAGTGAGAATATTGCATCGCTTCGCCAATGGGGGTTTAAAGTACCCAATACAAGAAGCGAAAAGTCTGTCAGTCAATACAAGAGGTCATCGATTTTTTGCAATGAATGGGAAGCGAAGCGCGACGCCTATCACTTTGAGATAGATGGAATGGTTATTAAGGTAAATAGCCTTCATACGCAGCAAGAAATTGGGTTTACCTCGCATCATCCTCGTTGGGCAATTGCCTATAAATTCAAACCGCGACAGGCAATATCTAAGCTTATTCAAGTCGATTACCAAGTTGGCAGAACAGGCGTCATCACACCCGTAGCTAAGATCGAGCCCGTTCGATTGGCTGGGGTAACGGTCTCTTCCATATCCTTGCACAATGAGGATTTCATCAAAGAGAAAGACATTCAAATGGGAGATTATCTAGTTGTGGAGCGCGCTGGAGATGTCATTCCCTATATCGCCTCTGTCGATTATACCAAGCGAATCAATACAAATATCATTGAATTCCCCAAGGCATGTCCGATTTGCTCAAGTGAATTAAATAGAGTAGAAGGCGAATCGGCATGGCGCTGCAATAATTACTATTGCCAAGCGCAGATAGAAGAGCGACTGATTCACTTTGTCTCTAAAGATGCCATGGACATCAAGGGCATGGGAAGAGAGATTGTGATCGACTTTCTCAAACACGGCATTATCACTGATATTCCGAGTATTTACAAAATCAATTTTGACGAAGTCGCAAAGAAAGAAGGTTGGAAGGAAAAATCCATTCAGAATTTAAGAGAGGGAATAGAGGCTTCGAAAGGACAAGCCCTGCAGCGCCTATTGGTTGGCCTAGGTATTAAACATGTCGGCACGACGATGGCCAAGATGCTGGCATCTCAGGTATCGCATATTCGCGATTTCTATGATTATACCAAGGAACAATATATCGCTCTAGAAGATATCGGTGAAAAAGTGGCGAATAGCCTCTGCGACTTCTTTCAATCCCCTAAAAACAGGGAAATGTTGGCTGAATTAGAAGCGCTGGGATTAAACCTCATCAATGTAAAATCAGGAAACAAAGAAGGACCACTATCGGGAAAGACCTTTGTATTCACTGGATTTAGGAATATCGACATGGAGAAAAAAATTGAAGATTTAGGAGGATTGATTGGCAATTCGCTATCTAAAAAAACGAATTACCTCGTGATGAAGGAAAAGGGCAGTGGAAGCAGTAAAGAGAAGAAGGCGCTGGAATATGGGACGGCAATATTAAGTGAAATCGATTTGAACCAAATGCTATTGAATTAAACTTTCAAATTTCTAGTGCAAGCTTGGCGTTGTTCCGCTTTTGAATTTCTATTCATGCAAATATCTCCGCCTTTGCATTTTCTTTATTTACTTTTAGAATCAATATTTGCTTTTCAAACTTTGAAAGTTCTATTAAATTTTTCCCCTTTTCTCTATATAAAACACGACCAATAATATCTGTTAAAATAACTTCCGTACTCTCTTCAATAAAAATGTCGATATAAAGCTTTTCATCTGATATACGAAAAGGAATTCTTGTAATATTAGTTTGATTAGTGATTCTACTTTTCTTCTTTATAATCACATTCTTTATAAGACTATCTTTGATATTGGATTGATTCCAAAAAATTAGTTTTGAAAAACGATCCCAAGTTGGGATAAATCCACTATCGCCATTATCCCATTGATAATTGTATTGAAGACAATTGTTCAAACATGTTTGTGTGAAATGAATAGTATCATTTAGAAATGCAAAATCTTTATCGCTTGATAAGGTCACACATGGTATCTGCTCCCATTTGCAGGCTGTATCACAGAATAGATGTACGGTATCGTAAATATAATCATAACAATATGAATTGTAAATAGATACTTTCGAATATAGGTCAATTGCCGAGATAATATTTTAATGGATTCTGAACACTATATTTAAAATATGCCCACATTGCCACCAATATTGGGCTTGAGTTGATAAGGATTAGGACAATAGAAGTGTCTCTCGGCTTTAGATTAAGCACTCGTGGCATATAGATCGACTTATAAATACTGTCTTTGCAGGGACTGCAAAAAGTAGAATAATCTAGGGTAAATATTCGATTGCATACAGTATCAGGTGATACAGATTGAATTTGAATTTTATGAATAGTAGTCATACTATCGGGCTGTATGATTAATATACTATCCGATATCCATTTATAGCCCACTCCCGCTTGAGGATAATCCCATACGACTGTAAATCGTATCGTATCACGACAATTCCCTTTATCTTTGGATGCGATGATTCTCGGCAGATGATAGGTAGAGGGTTGACAACAATGACATTTAGACACTTGTACCGTATCGACTATACTCGGTGTATCACAGCGAGGGGAAAGGTAGAAGGGGGGAAGATTTTCATGCGTAAAATAAGATAATAAAGGAATATTCGAATAATAACCAAGTGGTTTGGAAATAAATTTAAAATCACCATTTACAAGACTAATTTCCTGACCACAGAATGTATCCATATTTAATGGCAATCCTTCAAAATCTTGTGTGTCTTTTAGATTGCAATAGGGAAAAACACTTAATGCTAAAATACCTGCGGGGTCAAAAAATATAGAATTGATTGAACCTATTCCCTCCACCCATTTTGTCTCTTCCGCAGTAATTCTTGGCTTAAAATAAATGACTTTGCGCATCGAACCATATAAGAATTCTATGGTATCTCGCTTTACAATCTTCATGATTGAATCATCAGAAAGTGAATCACATTTTAACCACCCATAACCAGTAAAAGCTTGTTTTATATATATCGTATCTCCTTTCACTAGATTGAAATCGTAAAGCAATGACTCTTTCCCTGATTTTGGATAGTATGTAAATATTTTACGGTTCTCTTCTCGTATAAATGACCTTATAATATTGTATCCTCTTTCATCCAATACTTTTTTATACTTTTTAGTTTGAATACAGGTGTCATAGTAAAAAAAGTAAGTAATATAATCTCCGAAATTAATACAATTTGCTCCAGGATAATTCGGAATGAATGGAATTTTCCCAACTTCATCAACTCTTACAAATCCATCGCGAACTGTATTCTGAGAGAATGCAAGTAAGTGAATAAATATAAAAAGATATAAAATGGTGGTTTTCATAAAATAGAATTTCTCAAATTATAATATTAATTTTTCTAATTTTTTATAAAATGTTTAAATGCTTTGACCTGATTGTCTAGTTCTATGAGTACAGAATAATTGCCATAAGGATAAGTGCCTATATTAAATTCATGGCATTGAATACAAGATAGTTGAAATTTATATTTAAAATGATATATTATTCAACATCCTATTAATAAGATTTTGCCAGTAAAGCCTTAATGCATTTCTTATTTTAAATTTCAAGTTATGTATAAAAACTCCTTTCAAGTAAAATTATCTAATACAATCGATTTTCACCAATTTTATAGTGAAATTGCTATATCAAAACAAAATAGATAAGCACTTACAAAACTCATTAAAAAAATCATTTCATTTTACACCCCCAAGCTCAATGAACTGTTAACCAACAAATTATAAATAAATATTCTCTAAATTCCAAATTATTTCTTTTTTAGAAAATAATTTTTAATACCTTTGCCCCCTCAAACAAAAAAACAATAACTTTTAATTCATTTCAAGTTAACGATTATGGCAGTAAAAATCAGACTTCAAAGACACGGCCGCGGAAAGCGCCCTTTTTATCACATCGTAGTGGCAGATAGCCGTGCGAGAAGAGATGGTAAGTTCATCGACAGAATTGGAGATTATAATCCATTGACTGTTCCAGCTACTATCAATATCAACTTTGACAAAGCATTCAAATGGGTAATGGAAGGCGCTGAGCCGACTGATACCGTTGAAAAAATATTGAGCTACAAAGGCGTTATGTACAAAAAACACCTTTCAAGAGGGGTTCGCAAAGGTGCATTTAGCCAAGAAGAAGCAGATAAGAAATTTGACGCTTGGATGGAAGCTAAAAATGCAAAGATTGATTCTCATACAAGTTCAATTTCTAAAGCATCTGATGACAAGAGATCAGCTAGAGTTGCTGCAGAAGCTAAGAAGCGCGAAGAGCGTTTGGCTGCAAAAGTAAAAGCAGAATAACCAGCTCCAGTTGAAGAAGAAGTAGTTGCAACAGAAGAGGCTCCAATCGTTGAAGAGACTCCAGCAGTTGAAGAAGCTCCAGCAGCAGAGGAAACTCCAGCAGCAGAATAATTTTAATTCAAATAGAAATTATAGTAAAATAGGTGGGAATTTTTCCCGCCTATTTTTGTCTTAGCTATGGCAATAGATCAATACACTTATGTAGGTAAAATCGGGAAGACCCACGCATTGGCGGGGGCGCTGAATGTCTATTGGGAAGTGGAAGTGCTCAATACTTCTTTTAAAGTGATCTATTTAAAGGAAAAGGAAAACTATATCCCCTATTTCATCGACCATTTAGAGACACTGGGCGACCATTCCTATATTGTTTTTGAGGACCATAAATCCAAAGAACTCGCGCATCCACTGGTGAACAAGGAGCTCTATATCAAAGAAAAAGATTTCAGCAAATATTTTGAAGAAATCGATGAAGACTTTGAATTCATCATTGGTTTCCACGCATATCAAGACAAGGAGTTTATCGGAAATGTATTGGAAATTCACCACAATTCCGCGCACCAATTAGCCTTGATCAAGCACCACGAAAAAGAAATTTATATTCCCTTGGTCGATGAATTTATCGTATCCATCGATGATGAAAAAGAGAAAATTGTATTCGACCTGCCCATAGGTTTGCTAGATTTGTAATTATGCGCATCGACATCATATCCATCGTTCCCAAATTATTAGAAAGTCCCTTCGACCATTCTATCATGAAGCGCGCCAGAGAGAAAGGCTTGTGCGGTGGAGCTGGCATGGTGATGATGTGTGAACCGTTGGCAAATTGCATTGACGATTTAAAAAGCAAGACGGATTATGATGAAATCATCTACCTCAGTCCAGATGGAGACTTGCTGAATCAAAGTATCTGCAATCAACTCTCGCTGAAAGGAAATCTGCTCTTGATTTGTGGCCATTACAAGGGCATTGATCAACGAATCCGCGATATCTATGTCACTAGAGAAATATCCATTGGACAATACGTCATCAGCGGCGGTGAGCTCGCTGCAGCCATTCTAGTGGATGCGATTGGAAGAATTATTCCTGGTGTACTGAATAATGAAACTTCTGCTCTGACAGATAGCTTTCAAGACAATATGCTCGCACCGCCAGTATATACAAGGCCTGCAGACTTTCGCGGACATAAAGTTCCTGAAGTATTGCTCAATGGGAATGAAGCCGCCATCAATCAATGGAGAGAGGCCAATTCGCGCGAAGTAGAATAAAGTGCACTTTTTAATTCAAAAAACGCCAACTGATATATACATCAAAACCCCTTCCCTGCGTTGGATACAATGAGTAGTTGTAATTAGGACTTTGATTGATAAGCCCTTCAATGACATCATTCATCTTCAAGGATATTGCCAATGACCGAATTTTAGCATTTAAGAATACATCGAAGATGGGACTATTCCTCCAAGTATTGGTGCCTTGCAAAACAAATTGTGAGATAAACGGAGAATAGCTATAGGCCGTGTAATTGCCCGTATACCTAGTATCTACACCAATTTGCAGCGATAAATTTCTTTTGAAAATATTTCCGTAATAGAATGTGCTGATCTTCGTCCACAGTTTTGGAATGGCAATAATATTGCTGTTGTGATTTTGAATGACGAGATCTGCTGATAGCCCAAAATGCTTAATTTTCCATTGTCCGCGGTAATCCACACTGAAGAAGCGAAAACCCGCACTGTCTTGCTTAGGCAATAGCGTTGAATCGTAATAAATGGCATTATTCAAGAAGGCCATTTTAAACTGAATATGGCTCTTTTCTTTGGTGGGCAAGTGATAGATGAATTTAAACGAAGTAGATTTCAATGCATTGAAATCATTGGCCCATGATAGAAAATCACTGGACACATTATTGGCAAAGAAGTCTGGCGTCTTTGAAAACAATTGAAACTGCCCGTAAATCTTGCCAATCTTATCATGCAATATGAGGGGAATCTTTGCGCTAAAATTAAAATCGCGTTGATTGTACCCACTGATTCCTTGACTGTATTGAATAACCAAATCTCGATTCAAATTGCCCAAATCTGCGCCGATGAGTGTATTCACAAAAGCATTCTCCGCTCCATTTCTATTTCCCGCATAAGCCACGATACTCTCTAATCTGCCATAGGGCTTGAACATCAATTTAGATAAGCCCCTATCTCGCAAAAATTTTACTTTGTCTAAAAACACATATTGGCTATACGAGACCTCCCCGCCTATTCTGTGCGCGTGATAAAAAAAATTTAAATCTCCTGTCCAGTTTTGAATTGCCGCGTCATAAAAAGTATCGGGCTTTTTGTCTGAAGTGATTTGATCAAAATTCTTGTACATGGCTTTCACTTCAAAATGACTTCTATCGTAAAGATTAGACTTAGAAGAATCCATTTTTTGAAGATAAAAATGATGGGTATAATTCCATTGCAAGTCATAATGCTTGGTATTGTTCTCCACTAAATTAACTGGAACGAATGACTTAATCAGTCCACCGCCAAATCCCGCTATCGGCGCTGTAATTCCACCATTGTCGCGCGTCCTCATATCATTGAGTATAAATTCCAATCTCGTGAAATAGATATACTGCTTGCTATACATCTGCAAATAAATTGAGGTAGAATTATGGAGTGTTTGATTATTGGCATAGGCGCCAGTTGAGGTGATTCGCTGATAATGCATCCCATACGAAGCGCGTTTGGAGAGATTCTGCGCATGTCTTACGTTTATAAGTACACTTGCCTTGGCACCAAACAAAAAATCCAAATCCACGAAAGGCTTATTGGTCGTATAATAGCGCGTATTTCTATCTGTCAATTTATAGGCGTCCAATTGATTCAAACCAAATTGAAAACCCTCTACAAAAGGAGATTCGAACAAAATTGGTCTCGCAGCTATGCCCATAGTAGCAGCAGATTGAAACTCATATTGATCGTTCTGCAATAAATTATACCACTGTAAACCCTGCAATCCCTTTTCAATAGAAATTTGATTATAGGGCAGAGATGTATTGGTGTAATAATCGCATTTAAAAGGTGCGCGCGCGGTATCTTTTGTCAATTGAAATGTTCGCTGTGCTTGCACAATACTGATAAATGCACAAGACCATATGATCATGATAGCGCGAAAAAAATACACGGACTTGTTTCCTTTAAAATTCATTCAATTTTCATTTGCTGCCATCGCTTGCAGAAAGCATTCCAGCGCCACAAATCTAATGATTATTGTCTATTTTATGGTGAAAGTATCGAGGCACAAAGAAAACGCTACGCTTGTTCCTTTAATCTACTCAAATACTTAAATGCCGCGCGAATCTCACCATAGGTGAAATCCTCTGGCAATAAGCTTTTAACAGAACTAAAGCTAGACTGTCCAGCGTCATTTTGACTGCTCACTTCCATAATTTTATCGATGCGTTCTTTATTGTAGATATCATAAATATCCACCTTACCCTCTTCGATGAATTTTGCAAAATGCGTTTCAATCGTTCCCACAGATAAATTGCGCTCTGCTGCAATCGCCTTCATATCCTTCCCAGCTTGATAAAGCGAATAAGTGAGCACAAAGGTATCCCCTTTCTCTACTTTCGTTCCACTCGCCCTCGAGAGTTTTTTCTTAAACACGGTCTCCTTGGTCTCTTTCGCATCGATATACTTCTTCAGTATTTCTTCATTATAAGCAAATCCTTTATCGCCATTCTTGACATAATTGATGTCCTCTATTTTCTTTGGCAAACGGCAATGAGATGTTTCACCTCCGTTAAATACGCCTTCACCTTGCTCGCATTTTTCATGTCTTCTGCATGCAATAAAAGCGGTAAGACAATATTATCTCCCATTTGAGTCGTAAAGTATTCAATGCTCTTTTCCATGCGCTGATTGAGCGTGGTATCATCGGCATTGTCTTTCATCTCTCTAAAGATGGTTTCCAATTGCATCAAAAATTTATCCGCCACGCGCTCTATTTCCTCGGCTTTAGAAACAATGTCTTTGCTCATGCGCAAGACTTGATCGAGTGCGGGAATCTTCTTGTGGTAAAGCCCATTTGACCAAGTCTTCAGCGCTTCCACCATTTTATCCATATAGAAAACGCGCTTGATTTGCTTGATGATGAACAATTCTTTTTCAATCTCCACCAATCGCTTCAGCGCTTCATTGTCCTTGGTAAATTTATTGTCCAGCGCAATGCGCTCATCCGTTTTAATAGCCCTTTGATCGATTTTTGATTTCAAGACAATTCCACCTAAAGATGTGCATCTACTCAATGCCACATAGACTTGTCCTGCCGCAAATGATGAACCAGCATCGATGATGGCTCGATCAAAAGTCAATCCTTGACTCTTGTGTATCGTGATTGCCCAAGCCAATCGAATCGGATATTGCACAAAACTCCCGATCTCCTCTTCTGTCACGCCGCCCGTATCTTCATTGTATTTATACCGAATGCTCTCCCATTTCTCCCGCTCCAATAAATAATCATCCTCGCCTTTAAATGCGACGATGATATCATGACCATTTTCTGTTTTGACAATATCCTTGATGACGCCCAATTTGCCATTGTAATAGCGTTTATCTGTACTCGTATCATTGCGTATAAACATGACTTGAGCGCCCACTTTAAGGACGAGATTTTGTTCTGTGGGCAATGCCTTCTCATTGAACTCGCCTTTCAGTTCTGCCTTAAAAGCAAATTCAGAAGCAGACAATTTCGCGAGGTGATTGTTGTTGATGATATCCGCTTTATTATTGTGCGTAGTCAGCGTGATATAACCCTCTTCATCGCTGGGATCAAAATCGGGATAATAGCGCTCATGCAGCTGTTCCAAATCTTCTTCTGTCACTTGATTGTTTCGAACATTATTTAAAATGCGGATGAAATTCTCATCATTTTGTCGGTAAATTTTCTCCAATTCAAGGAAGAGCAAATCCATTTTTTTGATGGCCCAACTCTCAAAGAAAAAAGGACTCTCGTAATATTCTCGCAATACTTCCCAGGATTGTTCAGATACCACGGGCGGCAATTGGTATAAATCGCCGATAAACAGCACTTGCACTCCACCAAAGGGTTCTTGTCGCTTGCGAATGCTGCGCAAAATTTGATCGGTGCAATCTAGCATATCTGCTGAGACCATGCTCACTTCGTCGATGATGAGCAATTCGAGTTCTTTGAATAAATCTCTTTTGGTCGATGCCAAGCGAATTTTATCAAATAAGGTATTGGGTGTGACGATATGTGGATTTTGCTCGAGGCTCAAACCTCTCTTTGGCACATATGATTGCAAGGGCAATTGAAAAAAACTATGCATAGTCATACCACCTGCATTGATGGCTGCAACACCCGTGGGTGCAACGATCACCGTATTCTTAGTCGTATTGTTTTTGATGTGTCGAAGGAAAGTAGTTTTACCCGTGCCCGCCTTTCCCGTCAAAAACATACTCTGGGAAGTATATAGAACGAGTTCAGCGGCGAGGTTAAATTTTTCGTTGATTTCCATGTATATATTTTCTTGTAAAAATAAATATTGCTGGCAAGATAAAAATTTTGATGGATAAGCGTGTAGTTCCTTGGGAGAATAGTGTATGAATGTGCCTAAACCCGCGGTTAGAACACATATAAGATTTTAAATTTGAATGAAAAGGGTAATCTTGACTTCTTGAGTTCACCCCTCAGCGCATGCTAAAAATCTTTTGACCCCGAAAAAGGTTGCGACTGCTTATGTATGATACCTTTTCCTTATCTTTACTTTTGAGATGAAAATATCTTGATCTTCTTATCTTTACTTGAGATGAAGTATTTGTTTATCCTATTCTTTTCGATTCAATTAAATGCTCAGCGGGCAGATCACGAGAAGCCGCGGATATTGTTTATCCTCGACGCCTCTTATAGCATGAATCGAAAATGGGGCCAAGAGCAGATGTGGGAAATTGCCAAGCGCACCCTCGCTGAATTTGCGACCAATCTCGATAAAAAATACGGAGCAGAACTCGCCCTCAGGGTATATGGCCATAAATACGATGTCTCCTTTAATAATTGCAACGACACAGAATTGAAAGTGCCCATGGAATTCAATAATTCCGAGCGCATCAAAGAAGTGCTCTGTGCTTCGATACAATGGGACAACGCCTATCGCCTATTCCATGACCTTTGCCAGTTTGGATTTTAAAGAACTCAAGGGGAGAAATAGCATCATCCTCATCACCGATGGAGAGGAATCATGCAGCGGCAATCCCTGCAGGGTTTCACAATCACTTCAAGAGCACGGCATCTCCATCAAGCCCGTTGTCATCGGATTAGACCTATCTGACTTTGGCATTGAAAATTTGAAATGCATCGGTGAAGTCTCCAATGCAAAAACACCCGCCGACCTCAAACAAAATTTAAATAAGGCGCTCGACTATATTCTCGACAAAACCACTTTTCAAGTTCATTTGCTAGACGGCAATCGGCAAGCCACAGAGACCGATGTGATGATGCGCTTTACTTCCCCTTCTGGCAAAATATTGGGCAATTTCTACCACACCATGCGCAATCAAATATCCGATACGCTTTTCCTAAATGATGCCATTGAATTTGAAGCATCCTTTCTCACCATTCCGCCGATAAAGAAAAAGATTACCCTACAAAAATTTGTACACAATATCGTCTCCATCCCCGCTGCGCAAGGCCTTCTCAATGTGAAAATGGATCAAGCCAATGGTGAAGAGGTGAAATACATCATCCGACAAAACAAGAAATCCATCCACAGCGAAACAGTCAATAAAGGGACAAAATTATTGGTGGGTAAATACCAAGTCGATGTATTGACCACACCGCTGACTCATTTTGAAATAAATATTCAAGACAAGAAAGAGGAAATCATCGCGATTCCCAATCCGGGCTTGCTAAACCTCGACAAGCACAGCACGATGACAGGCAGCATATTTATCATGGAGGATAAAAAAATGAAGAAAGTCTATGATATCAATCCCAATGGCTTGACAGAATTTATCTCCCTTCAGCCAGGGAAATATAAAATCGTCTATAAGCCCATATCCTATAAAAGCGTTTATGATACAAAAGAAAAGGGTTTTGAGGTGGTTTCCGGTTCTAAGATTATTTTAAAATTATAATGCTTGTTCTAAGCAAAACTTAAATGAATGTCTCTCCACAACACTATATTTTTTAGACGGTTTTTCTTAAAGATTTTAATTCTATTTTCTTTTAGTTGCAGTTTAAATGCTCAAAAGGAGGATCATATATGGGTAACAGGATATAATGATGCACCGCTTTCTTCAATTGATACAGGAAATCAAAAATATTTTGGAAATACAATTATAAATTTTAATTCTGAACCAAAAGATATTCAAAGGCGGAGGTTCGGACTAAACCTTTACGAACTCTTCTGTTTGTGATACAAATGGACAACTTCTTTTTTGTCAAATGGGGGTGAAAATTTTTAATAAAAATATGAATTGATGGAGAATGGGATAGTATTAATGACGGGTATTTTGTAAATGTATATGCTAAGAACATGCGATCAATGGGATATGTCAGTATGCAAGGGCAATCATTATAAAAAAACCAAATTCTACTAGTACCTATTATTTATTGCACTCCTATATAGGCTTTTCCCAAGAACTAAATATTGGAACATATGGTGCAAAATTATTGGCTACAGAAATAGATATGAGCGCTAATAATGGATTGGGTAAAGTGATTAGTAAAAACAAAACCATCATTGATGATACCATTGGTACTAGTTGTGCCGACTTTGGAAGATTGGTGGATTGTAGTGCAAGAGCAAAATTCCAATTGTTTTTACAAAGTCTTGATAGACAAAAATGGCATCAGTCCCAATATTAAAAAAGACTGTGAAGGACCTCCCTCCAGTGTATTAGTGCATTATAGTTCGTCCTCCTGCTTTTCTCCCAACGGAAAAATATATACTTATCTGTCCAGAAGTGATGGATTATATGTTTTTGATTTTGATCGTTGCACAGGGAAATTGCAAAATAGAAGGAATATACGCATCACTGAAATACAGGATAGCCTATTTCTAGGCTATGGCGTTTCCATCTCCCAATGGTCGTTTTTTATCTGACAAGTACTTATATTCCTCAGATCTCACTGCACTTGATATTCTCAGTTCCAAACTCAAATGCCCATTTTGATATTATAAAGATACCTTAAATTGGATACCCTATGCATTCTTTTCAATCTATGCAGTTAACTCTCGATAATAATATATATATTGGGACTGGAAATGCTACTTACTTCTGTCACGTAATTAGTTTGCCAGATAAAAAAGGAGATTCATGTGCTTTTATTCCAAGAGGAGTAAAATTGCCCACTATTAGTTTTGGGATTCCTAATTTCCCCTATTTTAGACTAGGAAAAGTAGAAAGTATTTGCGGGGTTGGGTTAGAGCATCTTAATAATGATAAGGTGGAGATTGATATGTATCCCAATCCCAGCTCAGATCAATTAACCATTGATTTTAAAGACTTGTTTGATGCTAAGCTGAATATCATGATTACCAATATGCAAGGTGCAGTCATCAGGAATGAATATACCGAGATGGAACGAGTTTCCATCAAAACACAGGATGCTGGACCGCATATTCCAATCACATGGGTGAATCTCTAAAAAAAAATTCATACATCCATTAATACACAGCCATTCTGGTTGCCTTTTAATAAATGGTTAATCCCTTCAATCATCAAAATCTGGTGATTCTCAATACCCTTTTTGAAACAATTCAATCAATAATGCGTATTAAATTAAACCAATCAAAATAAAAAATATCTTAGCTTTATTCAAAATTTGGTCAAATTATCTACTATGAAATCATTTTTACCCCTCGCTTTTCTGAGCATCATCGGCACCTCTTATGGACAAACACCCACATGGAGCAGCGATATCGCCAAAATCATCTATGGCAAATGCTCTAAATGCCACAATCCCAATGGGATTTCAAGGACTTCTCTGATGAGTTATAATCAGGCATTGGCCATCTCGTCCAATATCAAGGACAAGGCCGTGACCAAGGGAATCATGCCACCGTGGCCGCCAGATGCGAAATACAAACACTTCAAAGACGAGCGCGTCTTATCTACAGTCGAGAAGGACTTAATCTCGCGATGGGTTGATGGCGGCGCTCCCGAGGGAAATCCAAGCCTCGCTCCTACTCCACCTGTGTTCAGCAAAGGTTCAAAAATCAATGCGCCAGATATTTCTCTTCGCATGCCTGTGTATACTTCAAAGGCGACCAGTGAAGACCTCTATCGATGTTTTATCCTCGACCCTAAATTGACTGCGAATCAAAAAATCGAGCAAATTGAAGTGCTTCCGGGCAATTCAGATATCGTCCACCACGTATTGATCTATCAAGATACGACCAATAAACCGACGACCTTGGACAATGCAGATCCAGATACAGGATATACAAGTTTTGGTGGTATCGGCTCAGACAAGGCGATACTGATTGGAGCTTGGGTTCCAGGTTCATCTCCAAAGATTTTGCCGACAGGCATGGCCATGACCTTATTTCAAAAATCCAAAATAGTTCTTCAGATTCACTATCCAAAGGGAACATCTGGGGCAATTGACAGCACGAGAATCAATATCAAATACTCCACGAGCGTCAATCCGCGCGAAGTATTTTTTCAACCCATCTTAAATGAAAAATTGATCAACAATTATCCATTCCTATTTATTCCTAAGGATTCTATTAGAACATTCCAACAAGTCTATACAATTCCTTTCCTCGATTTCTCTATGCTTTCCTTGGCGCCGCATATGCATCTCGTAGGACAGAGTTATAAAGTATTCACGGTGACTCCATCGGGTGATACCCTAAGAGGCATTGATATTCCAAACTGGGACTTCCATTGGCAAGATGAGTATACGTTTAAAAAAGTGCAAAAACTACCAGCTGGCTCTAAAGTTTATGGCGTTGCGAAATACAATAATACCACCTAATCCATTCAACCCCAATTCACCAACCAAGGCTGTAAGCTGGGGCGAGGCGACGAATGATGAGATGATGTTGACCTTTGTATCCTTTATGATCTATCAAGCAGGCGATGAGAATATCGTCTTGGATAGTTCGGCCGATATCGATTTAGGACCACTTGTCACCAAACCAAATAGCCTTCGCTTGATTGACAAGAATGAAGATTTATCGGTATATCCAAATCCAGCAGATGAGCAATTGAATGTCATCTATGAATTGGATGAGGCGAGCAAGACACAAGTGCAAATTCTATCTATTGATGGAAAAGCGATTTATTCACAGAGTATTGCCAGTGCCAATGGTTTGAATAAAATTAAAATCAATACATCGGAAATGGCTGCAGGACTTTATTTATTAAAACTCCAAACAGACCGCGTTTCAATGATGAAGCAAATTGTAATTGAATAGTTTATACAAAAAGCGTTCTATTTTATATGAAGAGGCGGGAATTGAATTCCCGCCTTTTTTATGCAGGAAAGCCTGAAAAAAGCAAATTAATTGGAGAAATTTCACTTTTCTATTGTTTGGATAAAGAATATGATTAGATTTGCACTCTTTTTTAACAAAAAAAGGATGGTGCGGTAGCTCAGTCGGTAGAGCAATAGACTGAAAATCTATGTGTCGGGGGTTCGATTCCCTCCCACACCACTTCAAAAAGGATTGTTTCGGCAATCCTTTTTTTATTTAGCCGACAACTCATTATGGCACAATTTTTTCTGCTAATTCATGTTTTCCAAGGAATTGCAGCAAAAAAAAACCACATCATTTCAAATTTCACTATATTAGTGTTTTATTTCAACTACAAAAAACCAAAATCATGAAACAATATAGACTACTTCTAGCCATTATTGCAATAGGAATATTGCTTGCAAGTTGCGGCAAATTGAATAGTTCATTGCAAGATATTCGCATCTCTGAAGACAATGCTTATCTAGCATCTATCTCTGATGATGTTAAGTCCATCACGGATCAAGCGATTGAGACCAATAAGATTGGCGATTTAAAAAGAGCAGATATCGGCGCTGTATATGGCAAAAATGCCATCATCACGAGAGATTCATCTGCATTGCCAAATGTCACCATTACAGTTGATTTCGGATCTGGCGATACGAGCAATCGCGGCAGAGTATACATGGGCAAGGTGATTATCAAAACTAATGGCAAGAGTTATAAAGAAGTTGGGTACAGCTCTGAAGTGACTTTCAGCAATTTCTCTGTAGATGGAAATTTGGTAGAAAATACATCTGTCATCAATACAACCAATGTTGGTCCAAAGGACGCGCAAATGACTTGGGAATACAATATGAATATCATCATGGTAAAGAAATCCAATGGGCTTAAAGTCACTGCAATTGGCAATGGATCCAAGAAGCAAATCGAGGGAATTCAAACACCAGAATTTGGCGATGATGCTTACGAAGCAACGGGAGAAGTCAATGGTACTTCAGAAGACGCAGCTTACAAGTTTAGCATTACAAAACCACTCTTGAGAAGAATGAATTGCGCACATATCTGTCAAGGCACCGTTACTTATACAAAGACTGCTACTCAAGGCGAGAAAAGCATGGATTTTGGAGATGGAACTTGTGATGCGAAAGCAGTATTGACGGTCGAAGGTGTTGAGACATCGATGAGCATCAAATAAAATTAAACGAACAACAAGCTAAAAAATGCCAAGTAAATATTTACTTGGCATTTTTCTTTAGTGCAACTCTTCCATCTATAATAGGAATAATAGATTGATTATTGGCTCTCTTGTATTTACAATACTCGATAATCGCATCGCGAATTAAAACCGCACTCACTTCGCGCTTTGCCTCTTTCAAGAAATCCAATTTATCTCCTCCATCCATCAAATAATCAGACAACAATACCACGTAATTGGAATCGCGATTCAAGGGATGATTCTGAATCAAAATATCGATAGGTTGGGTTCGCTCATCGATTGAATAATGCAATTCCGCTGAGACAGGCCATCCATTGAATTCAGCCATTTTATGGATCAATTGATTGACTTGTTCTCCATTTAGAAAAGCAAATGTCATCATATTTTCAAACGGCATCAATTCGTAGATCTTGCCCAAACTTACTGGACCTTTCGGAATCGATTGAATGCGAATGCCTCCATAATTGACGATTGAAAAATCCACCTTCTTTTGCATTCGCTCGCGCGCATACCAAACCATGGCATCGCACATCAAATTCCCCAAACTACTCTCGACGGGCTTTTTTGTGAATTCATCACTCGCCTCAACAATCGTTTGATTCATGATTGAGTCCAATCGCCATTTATAAGGCGCAATAAAATTTTTTATTTGATTGGATTCACTTAAGGTGACCTTTTCAATTTTTTGATTGGAATTGCTGTATTGATGGGGGACGTAGTGGTGGTGGCACGAAAAAAAGGCAGTCAAAAAAAGTGCAATGATAAACCTAACCATATTTTCTAAATAGAAATCTAAGATAAATTTGTTTTTCTTAAGTCAACCATTCTTTTATTTGGTTTTAAAGCAATGGTACTTCAAAACTTGTTTAATTATTTCAGTCAATGGGGACAATACCGATAAACATCGGCTAAAGTGATTGACAATTTAATCTCTTTAATGGCGTGTCCCTGCGGGTCGCGCTCTTCGCCTTATTGCATGCCGGCTTCTATCGCTCACGCAGGCTAGCCTCTCCCCAACCCTCTCCAAAGGAAAGGGGGTAGCATTTGTGGGATAAGCCTCTTAGCGCAGCGGTGCTTGTGACTTTTTCCCTCATCAATACTGGTTTGGCGCAAGCATTAGCGGAGCGGTGCTTGTGACTTTTAACTCATCAAATAGATTATAAATCATGACCTTTCTAATGAGGCACAAGCGCCGCTCATGCTTCGCTAAGCTTGCGCCAAAAAAATATTTTGGAAGGACATAAGTGCACTTTTCCAATCCAGTAAACAATTCCCCCCTTCGGAATAAGCCTCTCCCCGACCCTCTCCAAAGGAGAGGGAGTAAAACTTGGGATTCGATGCCAGGAAAGAAAATGTATGTTCCCCTAGCGAAATGCATTATGTGCACTTACATTCCTTATGTGGTTCAAACCAAACACACTAATTAATTTACGATGCAAAAACACGCGGCAGCAATTCCCCCTTCGGGGGTTAGGGGGCCTACCGAAACAACATCACCTCTCCATGTTTCTCCACCACCTTGCCACCAATAAATGTGATTGTGATATGATAAGAATATACTCCTTGTGCTGCTAAATCACTGCGGTAATAACCATTCCAATTTGCCTTTGCACTCGACTCCTCATACACTTTTTCATTCCAGCGATTGTATATCTGTATATGCGTATTTTGTATATTCTCCCCATAGACTTTGAATGTCTCATTCTCCATCGCATCTCGCTGATTGGGTGAAAACGCTGTTGGAATAAAGATTCCATCTTTTATATCGATAAATGCTTTGCCCTCATATTTACATCCATCATTATAATCCAATTTCAGCGTATAGGTCGTCGATTGATTCGGCTTGCTCACAGGACTCGCACAATCACTGCATTCCAGCCCTTCCATCGGTATCCATTGGTACTTGAATGCATATTGTTTGATGGTATCTTTAGAGTTAATTCGCGATTCCAATTGAACGGGATACCCTATTTTGATAATCGTATCCTTCGGCAAAACAGTCAGTGTAATTCTCGGTGGCTCTTCTAGTTTGGCCGTCGTCTTGGTCTTGCAGCCATTCCCATCCATAGCATAGAGCGTATAAACTCCACCTGATAATTTTCTAAATATCCGATTGGTCTGCCATTGCACACTATCCATCGAGAATTGATAAGGCTTGGCATTCGATACCGAACCTCCCTTTACCGTCACTTCGATGAGTCCATCTTTGGCATCCGGACAGGTGACTGCTTGGTAATAAATACTATCAAAATTAAATGATTGAGGTTGTTTTAAGCTAAAGCTCATCGTATCAACACATCCAAGCGCATCTTGCACCGTGAGGCTATATTGAGTTTCTGCGCTCAGGTTTTTAATGATGGAATCTTGGGTATTGTTGAACCATTGATAACTATAGGAGACTTTCCTCCACTTGCCCTCACTTCTATCTCTCCATCTCCTCCTCCATGGCAAGTGACATTTTTAATCGTCGATTGAATGATGATATTCGATTGAATGCCGACGTATACGGAGTCTGTTCGCTGACAATTGAGCGCATCCACTATTTGAATTTTGATCCATTGTTTACCTTGTATGTTTTGAATCGTATCTGTATTTTGTCCATTGCTCCATGCCATGGTAAATGGCGACAAACCTCCCGTGATGCTTTCTATCCATGCCCTGCCATTATCTATGCCGATACATGCTGCATCGATTGTTTTGAAATTGATTTGGATGGGTTTGCCTTGCAAGATGGTGAAGACTTTGGTGTCTTGACAGCCTTTATAATCCCTTGTTGTTGCCGTATAAATTCCTCTATCGATGTTAGTGAAAATAGCACTATTTTGAAACAACGGTCCAATGCTATACTGCACTCCTGCATTGCCACCACTTGCTTTTATTTCTATTCTACCTCCATTGCTACTTTCGCAGTCAATAGGATCGATATTGATAGAATCTATTTGCAATTTGCTTGGTTCAGAGATAGTGATGGTATCTATTTTTTTACATCCATTGGCATCGGTGCTCGTCACGCTATAATTGTTTGCACTTAGGTTGATGGCGATGCTATCTGTTTGAATAGGACTTGTATTCCATGCAAAAGTATAAGGTCTTTTACCGCCTAGAATATGCACGATTGCCCTTCCGTTTTGTTCTCCCACGCATCGCACACTATCCACTTCATTGTTTTTGCTCATAAGCGAATCACTTTGATAGATGATTGTGCTCGCTTGTTTATTGCACCCCTTTATATCACTTACCGTGAGGCTATATATTCCCGCAGTTTTATTGGTTATGCTATCGGTATTTGTTCCTTCACTCCAACTATAACTATATCCTCCATTGCCGCCAGTTACGCTGGCTTTTGCACTTCCATTATTCTGTCCAAAGTATTTAGCGGGATAGGCATTGATTTGAATGTGGATAGTATCGGGTTGCGCAATTGATATATTTTCAACTGTATCTAGGCACCTATTCTTATCGGTGATGATGACTTGATGAAGCCCTTTTTTGAGGGTATTCACCGCGCTATCGGATTCATTGGTGCTAGTTCCCCCAATTGTATTGGTAGGGCTTAGTACCGCCAACAACATCGATGAGCGCTATTCCATTGCTATCGCCATAGCATTTTACATCTTCCTTGTTGACAAGGCTTCCTGTCAATTTAATGGGTTGATTGATACTCGTCGTATTGCTGTCTCTACATCCCTTGCTATCGATTACCGTGACGGTATAATTCCCCGCTGTTTTATTATTGGCACTGGCATTATTGCCTATGCTTATATCGCTCCAAGTATAGGTATAGTTCGGCGTGCCGCCTGTCGTTTTTGTATTCAGACTTCCTGTATTATTGCCAAAGCATAGTACATCTATACTATCTACATCTATGGAAAGTTTGTTCGGTTGGGTGATGAGCACACTATCCATTGCCGTGCAATTGCTAGGGGTATCGAGCAGCGTGACGCTATACCATCCCGCCGTTAGATTGAATATACTGTCTTTATTTGCATTTGCAGGTATCCAAGTATATTGGAAAGGACCTGTCTCTGCACTATTGACTTTGACTTTCACACTTCCATTGGCTTCATTAAAGCAGCGCACATTTTGCTTGGTCAGGGTGAGACTCGGGGTTTGAATGATATTATTCAGCGTGATAGAATCATTGCCCAGACAGCCATCTGCTGCTTGCACGGTCACTTTATATTTGCCGGGTACTAATTTTTTTATTGTATCATCATTGAGATTGCTCGGATTCCAAGAATAGGTAAATGGTCCATTTCCATTATTGGCTTTGACCACGGCCCTTCCGTTGGCGCCACTGCAGGTCGGGTCTTTCTTGCTCATACTCAGATTCAGCGGTGCGCCCCTGGTGATTTTTACTGTATCGTATTTATCGCAGGCACCGCCAGACATTTTGAGGATATAGGTGGTGGTTTGGGTTGGGCGAACCACTTGATTTATTTGATTGGGGAATTTCAAACTTGTATCTGTTGGAATACTCGTCCATTGGAAATTAGTTGTTTTGAATGGAAGCGGATTGGCATTATATATTGCATAGAGTTCAACAGGCAGGCTCGAACAGATAAATGTCGGCTCTTGCTTGTAAAAAAAGGATATCGTATCTATATTGATTTTGATGGTGTCACTAGATTGACAAATGCCATTTGTCGCAGTTAGGGTATATTGTATAGAAGCACATCGATTCACGATCGGGTTTGCAATGGAATTATTACTCAATCCAATATTGGGACTCCAATTGATACTGATTGGATTGACAATTTTTGGTTGGCGGATGCCAAAGTGTATGACAGGTCTAATATTGCTATAGCCTGAAAAACTATTTTGGCTGCAAATACTCGCATTCGATGCCATATATGCTACGGAATTAAATGGGGTATTCTCTGTTTTAAACTGCGCATTTTCTAGTGCAGTAGTATCATTTTCAAAACAGAAATCGATGAATAAATGGTCATCATACGATAAATTATATCCATAATCATCTAAGTTAAATTTGTATTCCACATTCGACAATAAAATCAAACTATCTCGATAGAAGACTTGAATAGGATTGATATTGGCGGCTAAGGTATCTGCTTGGCTGCAGGCCATCGAAATACGCACCTTTTTGTATTTATTCTCATTCACTGTATCGGTGAATAGTGAGAATGAGCGCAGGTTTTTCCCTTGAATACCTAATGCTTTTAATTCACTATTCTTTATGAGAATTCTATGCTTAGCATTCTTGCCTTGACTCGCTCCAAATACACTTGGATAATCTGTCATGGGTTTGGTTGGGAATGATGTTGTGCTCACAGATAAGGGAACAGTAATCACTGGATTATTATTGGGATAGGTTTGCACTCCGCAGCTTGCATACTGATTGCTCAAGGCATATATTTTTGCTGTATCGCAATTACACCAAGCTGATTTTGGGGCATAAGCACCAATATTGGGCACGGAATCCACCACTTGGATATTTACAGAGTCTCGCACTGTGCAGCCATTTTTAGCGGTGATGTCTACAAAATAAGTGCTGTTTTGGAAGGGTTTGATTTGAATAGTCGATGCCGTAATACTACTCGCAGAATCGTGTTTTGCGCCTGTCATCGGATTGAACAATTGCTTGATCGGCGACCAAGTATATGTATAGGGTTTGAAAATACTATCGGCATTGATATTGATCACAGCACCCGTATTGATGCATACTTTTGGATTGATTGGACTAATTGTATGGTTGAAATCTGGGACATATTTCAATACGATGGTATCGACCATATTGCAAGTGGGGCAAGTGACACCCCGGAAATAGGTATAATGAATGTAGTATGTCGTATCATGCGTCAATGCAATTTTGACAATGCTCGAATCTGCATTGCTAGATGTAAACCCGTTGCGGTGGCTCCAATCAAATGTGACTCCCGAATCGAGTTTATTGATTCTTATCTCCCTCGAGCCGCCCTTAGCGCAATAGAATATCGTATCCTTCGATGGGCGTGGTGTGCGGATGACCTTAAAAGGCACGGTGATATAATTGGAGTATTTATTATTGTAAATGCCCGTATCGGGACAGTGGTTGAACTCAATGGCACTAAAGTGATTGCCTGCCTTGGGATTAACCCAACTAATGCGAAAATCCCGCATCGAATCGCGCACCGTCGTATCTCTATCAGATAAGATGCCTTGGCCAGAATAGTTTTCAATTTTAACCACTTTTTTCTGCAAATTCTTCACCTTGAAATTGATCTCAATAGGCGCATTCTCGCAGAACACCAGCTTCGTGGCGATATAGGTATCATTATAACAGCCAAAACTATCCTTGACCTGAGCATGAGATTGAATCAATTTACATGAAGGGGAAAAGGCAGAATCTAAAGAGTTCGCCGCAGTTAGGACTTTCTTTACATTAAATAAGGCGATGCGTTGAGAAGTTCCAATTAATTGACCAGTCCTGTACTCATTGATTTGCACAATCGCCATCGCAGTTATATCATATATAAAAGTTCCATTCGTAATTTTTTATAAATTGAATCAGCTCTGAATTTATATTCACCAGTCATTGTGTTAAATTTAAATCCACAATCAAATGTAGGATGCTGATAGGACAATGGAGACGTATAAATATAGTTTGAATAGGTCTTAGGGAAAAGTATACACGAAGGACAACCATTAATATTTAACCAACTAGATGGAAACCTAAGATTATATAAAGAATAAGTTATTGAATCAAGATCTTCATCCGTTGTATTAAAACTATATTTTACCAAAGTATTTTTACAAAACAATGGCAATAAATTATGTTTGTTTGTATTGGCATTCGTATTTTGCTGTGAAAAATTAAGATTCAAATATGCGTTAATATAATTCCTTCCTGTAGAATTTGGTAACCATAGGATATTAGCCATCCAATTAGTTAAAGGTTCCAAATCTTCATAAGCAATAAATTCATATTCATTACAAGACATAGGCAATTGAATATAACCTTCATAAATAACTTTTAAAAATCCAAAATTAACATTGCCAGCGGAACATGCTGGGATTGACCCTGGACAAACTTGAGAGAATAAAATGGATTATATGGGTTAATTGTTTTAAGATTTAAAACGCGAACTGAATCTCCATTAAATGCAAAACAACCATTTAAAGATTTTACATGCATCTTATAAGGAAATGGAAAGGCTTGATTAGAACCTCCAGTCAAGCAATCAAAGAATTGAGTCAACTTCACTTTATAAATTCTATTGGCGGAATCAATGCAAAAATAATTTAGTTCACAAGAGCCTTGATATATAGCAAAAACACTTTGGGCTAGAACTAATAAAAGAAACAAAGTGAATTCTCTTCATCATTCACGAATTAATGTTACTCTGCTGAAAACAACAGAGTAAATATGATTTTCTAAATTATTCTTTATTAATTTAGTACGAGATATAATTTGATTTTCTCTATCAATAAACACCAGTGTGTAAATGCCTGATATTAAATTGGTCAAATCAACAGCGATTTTATCGCCATCCTGTATAATCGGATAATTTCTTTTTCTTCCTTCGATTGAAATTAACTCAAGTCTTTGTATTCTCTCTAAATTCTCTGACTTGATTTTCAGTATTGTATGAACCGGGTTTGGGAATACCTCTGCTGTCAAATTTGTTTTGATTGCTATACCATTTTGTTTTGAATGAGTTTCCAGCACAATTTTGATCTTCAACATCAACAACAATTCTTGAACTATCATTTTCAATACTATTTGTATTAGTTAAAGTATCAAGAATTGGAATTTAACTAGTATTATTTATTGGATTAGTCGCAGTATCAATCGTATAATTGCTATTTCCAAAACAATTCGTCGTATTATTTTGAAATGGGTAAATATTATACAAAACATTGGGATACCCATCAATGTTTGAACCCAGGCAATATAAAATGAGGTGTATTAGATGCAAACATTAAGCAATTGCTAGTATAAGACCAAAACCAATATTGGGAACAAAGGCTTGCGGTGAAATGGATGGACTGGTAGAGTTGGTTGTTATAATCAAAATATCTATTAAATCCGTGAAGCCGTTTGAGCTTAGCTAGATACATGATAGACAAGGAGGGTAAGTAGAAGATTGTAGATGCAAATGCAGATTTAGAAAATTCATTTGTAAAACTTCGTGGGAATATTCCTCCTGCAATTTCTTTTGAATAGTCCTATGATGCTGAGCGTATCAGTTGCATCTTTTTAAAAATTTTTTTAAACCCATGTGGATCATAGTGGAACATTGTTGATTCATTGAAATAAAACCAGCCGTATTTCCTTGACTAATCTGAAAGGCGTTGTAAATCGAGTCTTTCATGGTCACTCCATTCCTTAATTTCCCTTTGCAATAGCCAATACAGAATTATCGGTAGTATTTAAGTAAACCGCATCGGCATGCAACTGATTTATCATTATTCCTGCACTTCCGCTATTATTGGTCAAATGCAAAGGCGTGGAACGTAACTTCTGTGCCAAGGTTATTCTAATCCAAACAAAAATTGGCTACAGTGGCTCGACCCTTGAAGCAAAAACGTCCCTGGTCCATAAGGTTATCATCAACTCTAGTACAGTACCAAAGACTAAAATTCTATCTACATTCTGATAAGTTTATTTCTGTTACCACATTGGGGGAAATAGATCAAACTCAGAGACATGCAAATGAAATATTTACCGGTAAATATTTCACCCAAGATAAATTCAGATTATACTGTGAAAAACAATGCGACAAAAAGCTTGTTTTGCCAACTGCAACCCGCACTTGCCACAGTATCAGATACAAAACCCACCACATAATATACATTGTCTTAAGCGCAGGGAGAGAGCTTAAACCCTTAGTTCTATCAAAAACATCTAATGCATAAGTATGAGATGACCATTTATTCCAAGAGACAATTCAGTATGATATCTATCTTTTAAAGTATTATCCATTCTTAACAAAAACATCTTATCTGTTAGATCAACTGCTATCAACACTGTGTCCACAAATAATAAATTTATTATTAATTCCTCCGAATTTTGACACATCACAATCTGTAGCAAATAGATTTCTGCCTCCGCATCGTAAAATAGTCACCGTTGGTCCGCATAGTGCTGCCTCCTCTATACTCCGAAATCCCTTTTGAAACCTCAGTCTCGATTTTTCCAGAATCGGGATTTACTTTTTTTTTTAATTTCATTGCTTACAAGCAAATTCCATTCCTTGACCTACTCCTGTGCTATAAGGATTTAATAAGTTAATTTGCTTATGCATATCATAATCTACTGAACCAACTCCACCAGTTGCTGGATAAAGAGAACTCGTTGGTTTGTGAGTTGTGCATTCATATTTAAATTGTTGAATACTAAAATAAGGTATAAAATACTAATTTTTCATTTATTTTGATTTATTGTTAAATAATAGCCTTATTGAAAAGGCATGAGGAGGCATTAGAAGCAATACACTCCGTTCTCCGCGTTGATTTTGTTCGCGGGATTCGCATTAATGCGTAGTTTGCAAAAGCGCGTTTAATGTTAAAACTAAACGAAGCCTGTATAATACACAGGTGGTAAGGAGACCAAGTTATTCTGATGCCCGGCTTTGGGAGGACAGGGCAGGAGAACTTGGCTCCTTTTATTCCTAATAAGGAATAGTTTTTGATAAATATGGAAGGCAGTTTGAATTGAGCGCGCTGGAAATGCGAGCCTTTTGTACAAAAATAATAAGTGTAATACGCACGCTTTTGAAGCGCATTAAATAAATTTATATCTTGATTGCCTTTATTTAAAGGTTGGTTGCTGGTTGCTGGTTGCTGGTTGCTGGTTGCTGGTTGCTGGTTGCTGGTTGGCAGTTGTTTAATATATATTTTTCATCTCTTTTCATATTATCAACGGAATGATAAAATAAAGATAGGAGATTAATTTAAAATATACAAATTTATTTTATAATTTTAAAAACTAAACTATTGAGGAAATATAGTTTAGTTTGCTTTGATAAAGTCTTTTTAAAGGTTGGATGAGAATAAAAGCATAATAGCCAATGCATTATTTTACTTCTTCTGTTCAATTCCTCCTTCAAATATTTCCCTGTAATACTCTCTTTTGATTTGACAATATCCTCGGGGCTGCCCTTCGCAACGACTAAACCGCCTCGATGTCCGCCCTCAGGACCCATATCGATGACATAGTCCGCCACTTTGATGACATCTAAATTG
>JADJOU010000014.1 GCA_016713645.1 Bacteroidota bacterium | reverse complement strand
GAACCCAATGGATATCTCATTTGTATTGGTAGATGGAAGAAATCAGATTTTAAAAAGAGCTCAATTCAATAGAAGCATGGCATCCTTGAAGAATCAAGCAATATCATCTCCCTATTTCATCTCTCGCTTTGAAGCGATATATGCCATGCGCGATAGCAGTATCGAGAGCAAAAAAGATGCACTATTGAAAGCCTTTGATCGAGAAGAATTTTTATATTCAAAATTGAATATCATCAGTCAACTCGCCAAAGACTCTGCAGATGCGGATATTGAGAAATTCATGCTCAGGGCAATCAAAGACAAACACCACCAAGTGCGCAGAGAAGTGCTCCAAAATTATGGCGTAAAAAGAGCTTCATTTAAGTCTAGCTTAATAGAAGTTTTAAAAGACACTTCTTACTTCAATATCAAAACGGCACTTGAAATTCTCTGCAAGACAGATTCCAATTCTTTCAAAACCTATACGGATATGACAAGGCCGCTATTGGGTTTCAATAGAAATATCGAAATCACTAGACATAAAATATTGGCGAGAGAAATGAAAAAAACAAATGACCCGAATTATGTCAAACACCTCGACTCTTTAATTTTCATTGCCTCTAAGTCCTTTGAATTTAGAACGCGGGTAAATGCGATTGAAGCCATTGAAGAATTGGGTGAATTAAAGGCCTCATTCCTTCCTGTTTTATTTGACGGCTGCGTGAGTTTCAATGGGCGATTAAATGGCCCAGCAAAAGGCGCTTTAAAGAATTTCAAGAGCAAAGCCAATTACACAAGTTTAATTGAAGACTACTATAAAAACCACGCTTGGGATAAATATCAAAGAGCGAAATTGATGGATGCTTTTGAAAAGCCGAAGAAATAATTTGAACTATTGATCTAAGGTGACAAATCATTTTTTTTTTTGAATATCTATCGAATCTTTTATTATTCTAAATTGGTTTATCAATCTCCAGTCAAATGCTTGCTATTAAAAAGTACTGACGAGGAGATTCCAATAAAAATAGCTAAAGAATAATCTGGATTATTTCAAAAATCACTATTTTTGTATGTATGAATAAGAAAACACCCACTATTAAATCAAAGCGAAATGCTCGTAAATACGAGACAAAAGCGATTGCTATACGGGAAATTTCCAAAGCTATTAACAGAAATATTACGGAGAAGTACATTAAACCTCTGTTGAATGATCGTAATTACAGATAGCAATGTCTTCATTAGCGCCCTAATTTCACCTAGAGGATCCGTTGCTAGTATTTTTAAATCAAAAAGTAAAATTCAATTTTTTGCTCCAGATTTTATTTTTATTGAAATCAATAATCATCTTGATAAAATTAGAAGAAGCTCTCACTTAAGCCGAAAAGTATTCGATATCGAATATGCATTTTTGAAAACTCGTGTAAAGTTGATTAAGGTGAATACTATTCCCAGAAAGTATTTAGAGGAATCAGAGGAAATTGTCAGTGGTATTGATAGAGACGATTTTGGATTTGTAGCATTGGGAAGGTATAAGAAATGCAGGATTTGGACAGGCGATAAAGTGCTCATTAACGGTTTGTTAAAGAAGGGTTATGATATGTGTATTACTACTTCTGAATTGAAAAACAAACTGTATAAAAAAGGGAAGTAATTACAAGTCGCTTTCTTTACAAATATATTGTCTAATAACGCCCCAACTGAGCGCGGTATGCGGGAACTGCAGATGATGAAGAACTCAGGATAATGTCATAATTAACTTTATTGATACTATCATTTGATATTATCAAATATCGTTTTTTTCTGGCACATTTATAATAATAATCTCAAGAAGCAGCCACAGAGGGCAATTGGAGCAATCGAAGCAATTAGGATATTAATTAAGCAAGGCTTTATAACTTAATCTTAACTATTTTATTATCTTGTATGATTACAAGCTCACTTTTATGTTCTTTTTTGAATGCAATCATCTTTTCATAGGCCATCTCAAGTCCTTTCAATATTTTATTCCGAATCTCTATTTTTAACTCTGTTGTCATAAGTATTTTTTTAATTCGTTGAATTTAGTCTCATTAAGAATATTTATTTCTTTGTTAGTTAGCATTTCAGCTATCAAATCATGTTTTCCTTCTGAATTATCGAAAATTAGCGCTTGGTCAACAATTGAAAGATAAATTTCGAATAGATTCTTAATTCCTTTATAATATCTTCTTTCGATTACATCTTCTGGAATATTGTGACCACCCTCTAGAACTCTTGTCTTCACTCTTTCTTTTGCTAATTCTGGATTTTTTAGCCAAAAAAACAGCAAGGTTACATTGTAATTATTCTCTTTTGCTTCAAGAACTCTGTTTTTATAACTCCTCGTTGCGAGGGTTGTTTCAAATGCGAAGCTTTCATTTTGAGATAACAATTCAGTAATTCTGTGAAGCATTATTCTACCTGCTTCAAAGGAAACTTTTTCTGGTTGAAAAGGAGAAAGGCCTTTGGCAATTTCATCAGCATTGACAAATTCTTTACAATCCAAAATCACTGGCAAAATTGTAAAAGAAGCTGTGGTCTTTCCCGCTCCGTTACATCCAGCAATAATGTATAAATTCTTTGCCTCCATACATGCAAATATAACTAAATTGAAAGAAGATTGCATTTTGGTTTATCTATAAAATGAAGCTTATCTGCGTTAATTATGACGTCCACACTTTAATTGGATTAAATCTCGGCTTCTTGTTTCGCTTTTCGTTTTAAAATTTTGTCCGTAGTCAGAGACATACGGACAGCTTTATTCTAAAGAGAACTGGAGAATTCCGTCAATCCCAACTTGCACAAACCAATGTTGCACTAAACCTTCGGTAGTTTTCTCAAGTATCAGTACATTTATAGTTCATCAAAATTAAATATCATGACACAAAAAAAGCCTACCGAATCTTTAGTTGCTCTCGCATGTGCTAAAGTACCACAATTTTCTGATCAATTAGAAAAATTAAGTCGCGTATATCCATCTCTGGTAAGAGCGAAAGTACCTTTCGCAACTACGCGCAGCACCTCGCCAAACTCGTCTTGCACTTTGAGTGCTTGCCTACTGAATTGGATGAAGACCAAATCTCCGATTATCTCTATCACGTCCAACAGCAACACAATACGCCCTCTGAGAGCTACTTCAAACATTCTGTCTATGGATTGCGATTCCTATTTCGATTGGAAGGATTAAATGATAAGCGCATTGCGCTTCCTTCTATCAAGAAAGAATTGAAACTTCCCATCGTATTGAGTCGCGAAGAAATGAGGCGTTTACTCATGGCTCCGAAATTATTGAAACATCGATTGTTACTTGGCTTGCTCTATGGCTGTGGATTGCGATGCATGGAAGTGCGCAGTATAAGATTGGCACATATCGATTATGACAGAAAGACCCTTTTAGTGCCTATGACTAAGTGACATCGAGATCGCTATGTTCCTCTATCCAATATGTTGATTCGAGGAATACAAAAGTATATCGAATGCGAAGCTCCCACAGATTATCTATTTGGCATGCCGAGAGAGAACAGGGCAGGAGGCGAATTCGATAGTAGGTATTCTCAACGCGGAGTTCAATGGGCCGTGAAAGAGGCGGCGAAAGCAGCAGGAATTAAAAAGCCGATGAATGTTCATACACTGCGACATACTTATGCAACGCATCTGTTGGAAGATGGATTGAATATTCTCACAATAAAAACTTATTAGGTCATAGTTCAATTGAAACCACGATGGTGTATTTACACGTGGCCAATAGCGAGCGAATTAATCCATTTTAGTCCACTTGACACCTTGTATCCCAAACAAAAGTGAGAACAGGATATGAAGTGGGAAATCTGCTTCAGCACATTGGATTAAAGTAGAACACCAACTCAAGGTCAATTCATGGCAGTTGAGGACCTTGAGTGCGGTGCGGCTATGCCGCACCGCAGCACTAGGAAGGACATAAATCTGTCTGCACAGATTGTGGAATTGAAAGCATCAGCTATAACAGCTGTAGAAACCGCCATTGTCCAAAGTGTCAAGGAGACAGCGAGAAGCATGGTTGAAAAGCGCAGGACAGAATTGCTTCCTGTCAAATATTTTCACGTGGTTTTACATTGCCCGATACATTCAATCAATTGGCATTGTACAAACCCAAAGATGTCTATGATGCCTGTTTGAAGCATCTTGGCAGACGATAGACATATTTGCAAAGACAATAAACATCTTGGTGCTAGAACAGGAAATGATCAGCATCTCCTCCATACAGTCAGCAGATTTGACATTACATCCACATCTACATTGTGTGATTCCGCAGGGAGGATTGACGAAAAAAGCAATCAATGGAAATACGCCAAGAGCAAGGGTAAATACTTGTTTCCGGGTGAAGGCGATGAGCAAAGTATTTCGCGCAAAGTATCTCGCTATAATCAGAAAGAAGATTAGAGATATTGATAAGAATATCCTCAATACTGCTTACAAGAAAGACTGGGTGGTCTATGCCAAACGACCATTTGGCAATGCAGAGAGCGTGATGGAATATATCGGACGATACACGCATAAAATTGCTATAAGCAATAGACGAATCACTAACATCGATGAAAATACCATCACTTTTGGAATACAAGGATTATAAAGATGAGGCGAAGAAGAAGGAATTGACGCTCGATGCGCTAGAATTTATCAGGAGATTTGCGATGCATCTTGCCTAAGAACTTTGTGCGAATCAGGCATTACGGCATCTTGAGCAGCACGACCAAGAAGACGAGCATTCCCATTATCAAAGAACTATTTAACGAATCAAAACCATTGGAAAAGAGCGATGCAAGACAATTGCATAACTATCACTCATTGTACTGTGTGCATTGCAAAAAAGAATCGATGGTGATCGTGGAAGTAATACCTAAAGAGGTCCACCGAATGCGATGAAAGTGAATCGAGATTTGCTAAAATATTGTTTTTGAAAAGACGCTACATGGGCGACTAGCCGCTGCTTTGTAGCAAACCTAAAAGATGAGAAGCAAAGAAAGAAATAGATAGAATATGCGAAGAGAAATTCAATATAATATGCAAAAGAGAAGAAACAAATTTTCAGATTATTCTTCGATAGCAAACAAGGTAGACTCCTGAATTAGTCGCAATCCCCATAAGAGATTTTCGAGTTTTAATTGATACGGTTCCGTGCAACAGCGATTTCATTGTTCGTTTTACAAACGCAACGAAGTCTTAGTTGTTATGCCTTATTTTTCTCTCTTTCATCAATTATTTTCTCTACTAAGTCTCTAAAAGTTTTTACGTCTCCTGTCAAAATCTCGTGTCTTTGAGGGTCAAAAATGTTTATCGTATTCCAAAATCCTTTCTTTCTCCTTATTGTTTCTATTTTGTCAATTGGCTTTGTCCCAGTCAATGTAATTTCTTCTAAAACTGGTGAAAAATGTTTGTCTAAGTATTCATTAAAACTTGAAGAAGGTTTAAGCTCGGAAACATCTACTCCTTTTTTTTCTAAGTTTCTTTTTATAGTCAAAAACACACTTGCTTTCAAACAAGGCTGTCCAAAAAGTTTTTGTTCTCGGAAATATTCTTTTGTTGCGTGTTTTGAAATTAGTTCACATACTTCAATAAGTCTTCTTGTTTTTGCAGGTTCTAATGTCTCAAACCAAGTTTTTTCAAGTATGTCAATTCGGAATTCTTGATTAAGAAATTCACCAAGTTTCTTCCATTCTAATAAGTCGTTAGCCCATCTCCATTCTCTTATTGTCATTTCGGCTGTTATTTCTGCCCACGGGTCTGCTTCGCAGTCAAGTGGACTACAAAGTCTATGTTGTTCTTTGAAAATTTCAAGAACTTCTTCTGTCGAATATTTTTCTGTCGTGTCTGTCATTTTAAAATAAGGCATAACTTCGTTATAGCAGCCATAAATATACATAAAGTTTACAAACGTATGTTGGATATGTGCCATAAAACTACCCTTATTTCTATTTGCAATTTCTCAGCATTTCTTAGTATCCATGCTGTCCGTATGTCTCCTAATTGCGGAATACAATCAAATCACTCATTTCTCAATTGATAAAAAGCAAAGAAATATTCCCATTTCAAAGAGAATTACTCATTCCATCCTAATCCTCCTCATGCCCGCAATTCCATAACTCTTCCGCCTTTGGAACTACTTTTTGAGTACTCGCGCCGCCTTCTTTTTCCTTCATCATCTTTTGTATGATTCGAGCTCTATCTGCATCTTGTCGCGCTCTGATTAATTTATGCTCTTCCACATCAAAGAATCGAATGCCATCAACATATGTCTGAATAGGCTTGGCGTATATAGAAAGTGGATGCTCATTCCACAATACTAAATCAGCATCTTTACCCGCCTTGATACTGCCCATTTTCTGGTCGAGGTGCAACATCTTACATGGATTCAAAGTCACCATTTTCCATGCATCTTCCTCTGTCATACCGCCATACTTAATTGTCTTCGCCGCTTCTTGATTCAACCTTCTACCCATTTCTGCATCATCGCTATTGATAGAAGTATTCACTCCAGCTTTAGTCAATATAGCCGCATTGTATGGAATCGCATCGATGACCTCATATTTATAGGCCCACCAATCGCTGAAAGTAGAGGCATTCACGCCATGTGCTTTCATTTTATCCGCCACTTTATATCCCTCGAGGATATGCGTAAACGTATTCACTCTAAATCCAAAACTATCCGCCACATGCATGAGCATATTGATTTCACTTTGCACGTAAGAGTGACAAGTGATAAATCGCTTTTTGTTGATGATCTCCAAAAGCGCATCTAATTCGATATCGCGTCGTGTCTCAATTGGTTTGATTTTTAAGTTTTGTTCGTATTCTTTTGCCTTTGTAAAATAATTGTAATACACTTGCTCCACACCCATTCTCGTCTGCGGGAAACGCACCGTTGCTCTATCTCCCCAGTTCGATTGTTTGACATTTTCACCCAAGGCAAATTTGATAAATTCATCTGCACCAGCAATTTTCATCTGCTCTGGTGCAAATCCCCATCGCAATTTGATCAAAGCTGACTGTCCGCCAATTGGATTCGCAGAGCCATGCAATAATTGCGAAGCAATCACACCGCCCGCTAATTGTCTGTATATATTGACATCATCACTCGTCACCACATCTCCGATGCGCACCTCTGAAGAAGAGGCTTGAGCGCCTTCATTGACGCCTCTAGAAATGGCAATATGCGAATGCTCATCGACAATACCATTGGTCAAATGCTTGCCCGTGCCATCCACAATTTCTGCGCCTGCAACGGAGAGATTATTGCCCACTTGAGCAATTTTCCCTTGATTGATCAAAACATCGGCATTCTTCATGATACCATTTGATTCATTGGTCCACACGGTCGCATTCTTAATCAATACTTGCTTTGCCACTGGAATATTTTCATTGCCAAAAGAAGTAAAAGGATAGATCAATTTCCCAATAAATTCCATGGTATCTGCCTTAGCCAATTTTGCACTGTCTTTTGCGATGCTCGCAGAGTCCTCAATCAATTTAATGAAGGTCATTTTCCAAGTTGTCATTTTGCCCTGCGGCAATTCTGCTGTTCCTGTCCAATTAGGCTCTGCAATACTTCCACTCAAACGATAAACATTATTCAATTTATTCTTTGTCGGGTTGAAAGTGAAATTCACTAGATTTCGATTGCGCGCCACTTTCACTTTTATTTCATTGGTATCGACCTTAAAGGAAAGGGTAAGTGCATCATCTTTAGTATTGACCTTTACTTCGTATTTCTCTCCTGTGGCTAATTCTAGATTATAACTGGCATTGATTGGCTTCTCGCTGTATGGGCTGATGATATAGCGATTGCCTTTAATCCAGTTTTGATGGATAACATTCTTCTCTTCAAACAATGCCTTAGAGCAAATAATAAAATTGGCCAATTTGCCTGCGTGCAGACTACCCACTTTATCTGAAATCTGCAAGAACTCTGCAGGGGTTGAGGTCAATTTCATCAAGGCAATATTCTCAGGTAGCCCGCGTTTAATGGCTTTTCTCAAGTTTCCTAAAAAATCTTCTGCTTTCTCAATTCCTGTCGAAGTGAAGCAGAAAGGGATATTTTCTTTGTATAAAAATAGGGATTAGATGGAGCCATCTCCCAATTCTTCATAGAGGCGTAGTCCAATGTCAATGCATCAATCGGATCACTCACATCATAGGGTTTTGGAAAATTGATTGGGATAATCAAGGAAGCATTGGTATTCTTAATCTCTTTGGCGCGTGCATATTCATCGCCATTTCCCTTGATGATATATTTTTTACCAAATTCCTTCGCAATCTTATCTGCTCTGAGGATATCCAATCTGTCATAGACTTCAAAACTTGCGGCAAATTTTGAAGCGCGTTGAAAGATTCCAAGGAGATATTGTATTCCACTTTAGCCTTGTTTTTTTGATACCAATCGGCATCGAGGTAGGTCTGGCGAAGCAAGGCAATACTTCCCATGAGCGAACTTGGATAATCTTGGTCCGAACTTCCCTTCGAAAAAGAATAATGGGCAGAGGCTTTGTCTTTGATAAAAACTTCATTTTCTCTTTTGTCTGACAAGAGAACAACAGAGCCAGTTCCGCGCACAATGCCATCTTGAAAATGCGTTAAAACGGTTCCGAAACCACTTTTTCTAAGCGTTTCCGCTTCACCATTATTCACACCAAATCGATCGTAGGCGTTCATTTCTGGGCGGATTGCTTTATTCCAACCAAATGCGCCTTTTTTATCGCTGATCATTTTTGGATTTCCATCCCCATTTCTATTTGGCTTGGACTTGTCAATACCATAAGTAGAATTCAATTCAATGAAAGAGGGATAAATGAACTTGCCTTTTACATCTTCTACCACTGCATCTTTGGGTATTGAAATATTGTTGCCCACTGCTACAATCAAGCCATTTCGAATGATCAAAGTCGCATTTTTATAGGTAGTTTGATGGTCCACAACAATGGTCGCATTGATAAATGCGAAGGTCTTTGTTCTGTAGTCATCGACTCCATTTGTTGGAAAAGTGGTCTCTTGCGCGCGACCATTCGAAACGATCAATAAAAGCGCAAAGATGAGATGGGTAAAAAGTGATTTCATTCGTAGATTTAAAGAGATAAATGTATAAAAGATTGGTTATCTAATTTAAAAAAAGCTAGAAACACATGCTAACGTTATATTAAAACAATTGGCGAGGCAATAATTCCATGTGACAATTTGTAAAAAATTAAAGAATTTTAACAGATGCCTCTATCAGCTAATTCAGCCTATATTTAAGAGTCCTTAGAATAGGAAAACCCTTTCTTTTATTGAAAGTTCGAGATTAATTGATTTGTTTTGCACTAATTATGCAAAAAATTCTACTTCTTTTATTTATCGCCGCCACTATTTCACTCACTGCACAACCTATGATGCGCGAGGGTATGGATGGAACGATTACAGGAAAACTCATCGATAAGGCGACGAATAGTCCAATCGAATACGCGACCATCGCCATTTTTAGAGCAAAGGACTCCTCACTGATTACAGGCCAAGTCAGCAAAGCGGATGGAAGTTTTAAATTCACCGATATCAAACCAGGCATGTATTATGCTCGTTTGGAAATAATAGGATATTCAAAAAAATACATTCCTAAAATTGGTTTGTTTCCGCCGGATAAAATGAATTACGATATGGGCAATATTATGGTGGAGCCCAATACCAAATTGCTCAAATCTATAGAAATAAGTGGAGATAAAGGATTTAGTGCTTCGCAAATCGATAAGCGCATTTACAACCCGAGTCAATTGATGAGTTCTGTCGTGGGCACAGCCAGCGATTTATTGAACAATATTCCCTCAGTCAATTTAAACTCTGAAGGCGGCATGAATTTCAGGGGAAATGATAATATCACGATATTGGTAGATGGAAAGCCATCATCCTTGACGGCAAATAGTTTACAGCAAATCCCTGCACAGAGCATTGAAAGTGTTGAAGTGATTACCAATCCCTCTGCTAAATTCAATCCAGAAGGAACAGCGGGCATTATCAATATCATCATGAAGAAGAATCGCTCTAAAGTTAATAGTGGTTCAGTAACCTTGGGCATGGGCAATAATGAAAAATACAATGGCGCTATTGCGTATAATTTTCAGCATCAAAAATTCAATCTATATCTCAATTATGGATATAGAAATGATAAGCGCTGGAGCGATGGCTATACCATGCGCGATTTTGATTCAAAAATGGGCGCCATGAGTTTTTACCAAGATAATAGAGGTGAGAAATACGACATCAGCCATTTCGGTCGCATCAATATGGAATATGCTATCGATGATAAGAACTCTATTTCTGTTGGAGGAAATATGAATGCTGGATTTAGGAATGAATACAACTTAAAAACCAATACAAATAGGGACTCTAACAATACGTTGAAAGATGAATGGAATCGATCATTTCATGAAAACAACAACAGCCTTTCATATGATGTCAATGCCGCATTTAAAAGAGAATTTACTTCAAACAAACACTTTATCATCGTCGATTTCACCAGAAACTACAATTCAAATGATGTCAATACAGAAATGGCAGAGAATTATCAAACGGTAAACTATGGCCTCGCACCCAATTCTATTCCCTTTGGATTGTACAATTGGCAGAAGCGCACGACCAACTTAGCGAAAATCGACTATTCCGTGCCAGTGAGCGACAAATATTATTTAGAACTGGGCTTTAATGGGCAGTGGAGAGATTTCAATTTCCTCACAGACTATAAGCGTTACGCAAATCAATTCAATGAATTGCGAACGGATTCTGCTTTGTCTAATGACTTCAGATTTCTAGATGATATATATGCCATTTATGGAACCCTTTCAGCAAAATTTGGCAAGTTTAGTACCAAAGGCGGATTGAGGTTAGAGCAAGCCAATACGAGATATGATGTTTACAACCATGAAAACTATACGAGGTTTAATTATTTCTCTGCTTTTCCCTCTTTATCTATGAGCTATGAATTGCCTTCCAAACAGAGCATGCTTCTCTCTTATAGCAGAAGAATCAATAGACCTGGGCCAGGCCAACTCAACCCATTACAAGATGTTCAAGATCCAACATCCATAAGATTGGGCAATCCCAATATTCGACCTGAATACATCAATTCCTTAGAGGTAGGATACAGCAAATCATTTCAACAAAAATTCACTTTCAGTACCAATATTTATTACAAATTCTCTTATGATGCCATGACGAGATTTGTCACGGTAGATAGCTTGGGCAGAGGAATTGTGCAAGTTCAAAATTTAGGAACAAATATCAATGCTGGATGGGAAGCCATTTTCAATGTCTCTCCTAAAAAATGGTTGAATTTTGTATTTAGTTCTAACTTATCAAAGAATGAGCTATCCTATTCAACGCCCACAAAAGAATACAATAATGGCAACTGGGTTTGGAGTGGAAGATTGAATAGCACCTTTAAATTGCCAAAAAATTTCGATATGCAATTAGTTGGATTCTATCGCTCTGCCAGTGCCACACCGCAGGGAACATTTCAATATCACTCCTCTGTAGATTTCACCGTGCGTAAAAAAGTCTTCAAGCAAAGAGGTTTGATTACGGCTGGCGTTTCAGATATTTTTGATACAATGCGATTTTTGATCTCCATTCAAGATGCGAATTTCAATGCCACTTCTTATAGAAAATCAGAGACACGCATCTTCACAATTTCATTTAAATACAATTTCGGCGCTGATGACAAAAAAGTCAAAGCACCGAAACCAGTTGAGAGACGCGATAGTGGAGGAGATGGCGGAGGAGATTTTTAATCTCGATTACATCATTCCAAATCCGCTGATATCTTCTTCTTTGTACTTGATAATTTGATCGAGTGCATCTGGCACCACATCGCTGGAGATGACAATAAAATCATCTTTCTTCGCATGTTTTTTAATCACAAATTCAATCGCTTCTGATTCATTGGGAATCACGTGAACTTTGATTTTCTTATCGACACTTTCAATACCTTTAATCATGAGGTCGATGATTTCTTTTTCATCGCGACCGCGCATATTTCTGTCTTGTCTGATGACAATTTCATCGAATATTTTTCCTGCTTCCACACCAATTTCTACGATATCAGAATCCCTGCGATCACCCACTCCGGCGATAACGCCAATCTTGCGCTTTGCTTCTACTTTGTCTAAGAATTTGCCGATTGCGCGCATTCCATGGGCATTGTGCGCATAGTCCACCATTACATTGAATTCTTTGAACTTGAATAAATTCATACGTCCTGGAGTTTGCGCAGGACTTGGTACAAAGGTCAAGAGTGCTTGACGAATATCTTCAATTTTAAACCCTTGCATATAACATGCTAATGATGCGGCCATTACATTCTGGATATTGAATTCCGCTTTCCCTCCAAAAGTCAATGGTATATTGAACACCTTTTCCAAGCGTATTTTCCAATTGCCCTTTAATAAAGTGATATAGCCGTTTTCATAGACACAAGCCATTCCATGCGCAGCACAATGTTCTTTGATTCGCTTGCTATTTTCATCCATTGAATAGAGACAAATTTTTCCCTGTTCAATTTCCGTTCTCATCTTATAGACTAAGTCATCATCTGCATTGAGTATCGCACTGCCCGAGGGCAATAAGGTCCTAGCTGCAACGGATTTCACCTTGGCCAATTTCTCTATCGTATCGATACCGTCCAATCCCAAATGGTCTTCAGCCACATTGGTCACCACGGCGATATCGCAGTGATGAAAGCCCAATCCCGCTCTCAAAATACCTCCGCGAGCAGACTCCAAAACAGCAAAATCGACAGTAGGATCTTTCAATACAAATTCAGCAGACATCGGCCCCGTGCAGTCGCCGCGCATCATCATTTGATTTTGAATATACACGCCATCTGTTGTAGTATAACCCACTTTATAACCCACTTGCTTGGCAATATGGGCAATCAACCTCGTCGTTGTCGTTTTGCCATTCGTGCCAGAAACTGCGATGATTGGAATCAAAGGACTTGACCCTGGCGGGAAAAGCATATCAATAACTGGCTCTGCTACATTTCTAGGAAGCCCTTCAGCTGGCTCGAGATGCATTCTGAAACCAGGCGCTGCATTGACTTCTAAGATAGAACCGCCATTTTCTGTAATTGGATCAGTCAGGTTTTCTGCCATGATATCGATACCGCAAATATCTAGACCAATGATACGTGCAATGCGCTCGCACATCATGATATTAGAAGGATGCACTTGATCAGTGATATCGATTGAAGTGCCTCCAGTACTTAAATTCGCCGTAGGCTTTAAAATCAACTCCTCCCCTTTCTTCAATTTATGGTCTAAAGTCAATTTTCTTTCATTCAATATATTCATCGTAAAATCATCGACTTTGATCGCCGTGAGCACTTTCTCGTGGCCATAACCTCTTCTGGGGTCGCTATTGACGATATCGATGAGCTCTTGAATGGTGTGTTTTCCATCACCGATGACATGGGCTGGCTTGCGAATCGCCGCACAGATAAATTTATAATTGATTACAAGAATTCTGTGGTCAAAGCCTGTGATAAACTTTTCACAGATAACTGCTTTACCGTATTTTTTTGCGGCTTCAAGCGCAACGATAGCATCTTCCCGCGTTAAAACGTTTGTGGTAGCTCCTTTTCCATGATTTCCATTGACTGGTTTTAGAACAAGTGGATAGCCAATTTTTTTGATGGCTCTATCTAAATCTTCTTCATCATAGATGATAGAACCTTTAGGAACGGGTATTTCCGCAGCTTCTAATATATTCTTAGTATCTTCTTTATCACAGGCAATTTCTACGGCGATATTGCTGGTCGTGCTGGCAACCGTCGCTTGAATGCGCTTTTGCTTGATGCCATATCCCAATTGAACCAAAGAATTTCGATTCAGACGAATCCAAGGAATTTTTCGCTTGACCGCTTCTTCCACGATAGAACCCGTACTAGGCCCTAGACGCTCTTCTTCGCGCAATTCGCGCATTTTTTGAATATCTGCCTCTAAATCATAATCGGCGCCATATGCCAATGCCTCCGCAATGCGCACCGCCGCTTCTGCAGCATAAATACCCACTTTTTTCTCCCAATAAGAGAATACAACAAAATAAACCCCTTTTTCAGGCATTTCTCTGGTGCGACCAAACCCCACATCCATACCCGCGAGGGTTTGAATTTCCAAAGCAATATGTTCGATGACATGTCCCATCCAAGTGCCCTCTTCAATGCGCTTGAAAAAACCACCAACACAGCCCTCAGAACATCTGTGCTCCACCAAAGTTGGAATCATTGTCTTGGTGCGCTCTAAAAAGCCATCTATTTTATTCGTTGGAGAATTTTCCATCTCCTCCAAATCCAATTCCATGACGATGAGTTTGTGGCGGCGAGCCGACCAATAATTGGGTCCATTCATTACTTTTATAGAGCGGATGTGCATAGAAAATTGATTTAGGTTAACAAGTATATCAAATTATAAATAAAATGAGATGAATAAATTTTAAAGAAATTCCAAATTTGAGACTCAAATGCGGAGTTTTTAACATTTTTGTGTTGATAAATGAAATAATTCCTATTTTAGCCTTTTCAATTGAAAAATGATCCAAATAGAAAATCATATATTCGAATTGCTGTGGAAGAACAATTGTATTATTCTTCCTGGGTTTGGTGGCTTTGTATGCAATAAAAAGGCATCCAAAATCATCGACGGAGAATTGATTGCACCGCCTACAAAGACGATTTCATTCAATAAGAATCTCATCGCCAATGATGGACTGCTCTATCACTTTGTCGCACAAAAAATGGATTTGACCTATAATATGGCGGAAGAGGCTTGCAGAAGCTTTATCCAACAAATCATCAATCGATTGAATGCTGGGGAGAGTATTTTTTTCCATCAAATTGGTAAATTGTATTTCGATGCCGAGAAAAATTTGCAATTCTTCCCTACGATGGTCGAGAATTTCGCACTTTCTTCTTATGGACTAAAGAAAATCAAATTGCATGCAATCAATAGAAATATTGTGCCTGAAGCGATTAAACCAGTTGATTTCTTCGAAGAAATTTTAATTGAAAAGCCGGTTATGATTCAAGAGCGCACAGAGCGCGTCGTAAAATCAGAGCCTTTAGAATATAGAGAATCTTATACTGAAACTCCAAAAATAGCTGCTGAAACCATTCAAGAATCTGCCCCAACTGAGACTTTACGAGTTGAAACGGAAGAGGTGGAGGAAGCAGAAGGCAAATCTTGGTTTGGAAGAATCGCTGCTGGTCTTGTCATTATGATGCTCGGTGGATTGGTATTCTTTATCATGAACCACGAGGAGAGCAGAAAAAACATAGAATTACAGACGAGCACTTTATGGACAAATGTCTCTAAAATTTTCGCACCTGAATATATACCGCGCGAGCGCGTTCAACTTCCAGAGAAAAAAGTGGAGACCTCCTCTCCTACAGTTACTGCAAGCGAAGAAAATGTAGAGGTAAGCGCTGTAAACCCTTTAGAAGAGACTACAGAAGCAATTGCTCAAAGTCCTCAAACGACTGAAACAACTGCTCCTGAATCAGACGCGAAGAATCCTTTCATTATTTCACCTGCAGAGCCAAAGGCAGTAAACACACCTGTTAAAGCAGCACCAGTGGCTGATTCAAAAGCATCTGCAGTGCAGACAAATTCTACTAGTATTAAACCAGTTGTAAATGCGGTTCAAGTTAAAACAGTTAGCGCGCCAGTCAATCCAATGATTGTCACCAATAATACAAAAGCGAATACCGCACCGATTCAATCAAATACCCTTGCTGCTTCTTCTAGTAAAGGTCAAGCGAGTTTGGTATTCGGATCATTTAAAACCAATGAAAATGCGCAGCGCCTTATTGACAAACTTAAAGCAGAAGGCATTGGTGCTAGCATACAATCTGGTGAGAATGGATTTAAAAGAGTCGTGTTTTTTACAGACCCAAACAATGCGCAAAAGATCAAGGATAGTCATCCCGGCAGCTGGATCAAAACGCCAAATTAATCACCCCTTCATCCTCATATTGAAATTGTATCGTGCACAAAAGGCATAGGAATTATAGATGAAGCACCTCTTTACCCTCAAAAAATACTTTTACCGACATCGATTCTTATTGGCTTTGGGCATGGCATTTACCATTACTGCCAATTTTTTCAAAGTATATTCCATTCCGCTCATCGAGCAAGTCATCAATAATATTAAAACAGCCCTTGCAAATCGGCCGAACAATCAAGAGAGCCTTTTCAAATCTGAGGTATACGAAATACTCACGATTTTTTTGATTTTCTATTTGGGCTTCTCTATACTCTCGGGACTCTTGACTTTTATGATGCGACAAACCATCATCGTCGTCAGCAGAAAAATAGAATACGATTTAAAGAAAGAAATATTTGCGCAATACCAACGATTGGACTTGGCATTTTTCAAACAAAATAAAACAGGAGACTTGATGAGCCGCATCACAGAAGATGTTTCAAGGGTGCGCGAATTTGCTGGTCCCGCTTTGATGTATTCTGTGAATTTAATCAGCATGATTTTTATTTGTACGCATTTGATGTATTCGCAACACAAAATGCTCACCATTATCGCGCTCATTCCATTGCCAATCTTATCGATTGTCATTTATTTGATTGAAGATTATATCAACAAGAATGCAAAAATCCTCCAAGAGAAATTATCCAAATTGACTTCTATTGCCCAAGAAGTTTACTCGGGAATCCGCGTTGTAAAAGGGTTTGTACAAGAAAAAACTTTTTATAAAATATTCGACGACGAAGCGAATGCCTATAAAGCACAAGCGATAAAAATTGCGCGCATCGATTCATTCTACAGCATAATCTGGACGGGCATCATCAGTTTGAGTACGATTGTCACCGTTTATTACAGCAATAAATTTTTGATTAAAGATGAAATCAATGCTGCACAAATCATCAGTTTTGTCATGTATGTCAACCTTCTCTCCTTCCCAATAACAGCGCTCGGTTGGGTAGCGACAATGACGCAGCGAGGTGATGCCTCCATCCAGAGAATCAATGAATTCTTGCAGATAAAATCCACCTTACAAAATAGTGGAGCAGCTATTTCCATTCCAGCGGGGCGAATTCAATTTGAGGGGGTGAGTTTCACTTATCCAGAGACAGGCATCAAGGCTTTAGACAATGTTTCTTTTGACATCCCTGCTGGTCAATCATGGGCGATTGTGGGCAAGACTGGCTGCGGCAAATCGACCTTAGCAGAATTGATGATGCGCCTATACGACCCCAACAAAGGAAAAATCCTCATCGATGGACAGGCGATTGCACAATTTGAAATCGGCCAATACCGCCAACAGATTGGTTATGTGCCGCAAGATGTCTTTTTATTCTCTGATACAGTAGCCAATAATATCGGATTTGGAGCGAAAGAATATAATTTGAATGCCATTAAAAATGCAGCAGAAAAGGCCAGTATTTCTCATGAAATTGAGGGTTTCCCTAATCAATATGAAACAGTAGTCTGCGAGCGCGGAGTGACATTATCTGGCGGACAAAAACAGCGCATTTCTATTGCACGCGCTTTTATGATTGAACCGAAAATACTCATACTAGATGATTGCTTATCAGCAGTAGATGTAACGACAGAGCAGCGAATTGTACAGAATTTAAAAGACGTCTTTGAGAACAAAACGACCATTACCATTACCCATCGAATATTCTCCAATTTTCAATTTGACAATATCCTCGTGATGAAAGATGGCGCTATAGCAGAGCAGGGCAGCCATGAAGCTTTGCTTGAATTAAATGGTATTTATAGTGAATTATATGCACTGCAAGAGAATAAATCTAGTGAAGCAGTAAACCAGTCATTATAAATAATGACTTTTTATTAGATGGCACTGTGTTTTTTTTATGAAGGGTAATTCAAATTTTATAATAATCTTTTTGCCTTCGGCGACTCACTTTTTGCCTTGACGCAAAAAGGAGGGCGGCGCCGCCCGTGCAGACCTTGAAGTTCCAAAAGGTTGATTTATCCTTAAATTAACGACATTGAATATTAATTCCTATTTATCATCCTTCCGATCATCCCTTCTCTCTGGTCTCTTCTCAAAAGGATTCTTCGGTGGTTTATTGAAAGTGAATTTTTTGAATCCCTCTTTATTCGCTCCATTTTCGTCTGGAGGTGTATTCATCTTTTCTTTATAGAAATTACTCGGCTTGCGCTCTCTAGGTGGACGCTGGTTGGTATTGGGATCTGCGGGCTTTTTAAATTCAGGATTGGCGTTGTAGTTTGGATTCGGCGCTTTATTATAAGTTCGCTCGCGCATTGGTGCACCACCTTGGTTGTCGCTCACATGTCTGCGGTCGGTATTAAGCTTCGCTCACCGCCTCTATTTTGCGGTGGGCGCTTTTTAAACCCACTGCCAGGTCTTGCATTTGGTTCCTTTTTAGGCGGTTTGGTCACTTTGATATTTTCCATTTTCTTGCCAGAGAAATAGCGCAATCGAATGATTTCTTTCTCTGTTAAAAAACGCCATTTCCCCCTAGGAAGGTCTTTCTTGGTCAAACTCGCATACATGACGCGATCCAATTTGACGACATCATAACCCAGATGTTCGAATATTCTTCGCACAATTCTATTTCTTCCACTGTGCAGCGCAAGTCCAATTTTTGTGCGCTCTAAAGGGTCTGCATAAGCGACTTCATCAACCGTGACTTTGCCATCTTCTAATTCCAATCCCTCTGCAATTTTATCGTAATCATCGACATCCAAAGGTCTATCCAGTGTCGCAAAATATACTTTCGCCACTTCAAAACTCGGGTGGGAAAGTGCTTGCGTGAGCTCTCCGTCATTGGTGATCAACAATAGTCCTGTCGTATTTCTATCCAATCTACCCACCGGGTAAATTCTCAATGTATCATTCTTTGTGGCTTTTCTAATCTGCGGGATGATGAGGTCTATGACAGTTTGGCGCTCCATATCATCCGCAGTGGAAGTGATATAGCCTTTCGGTTTATTAAGCAAAACATAGACTTTTTTCTCTGGGACCAATTCTTTGTCATCGCAAGTTACGACATCGTTCTCATTAACGACGACACCCATGGATACTATAACTTCCCCATTGATTTTAATCTTTCCACTTTTGATTAATTCGTCCGCTTTTCTTCTGCTGCACATGCCCGAGTGAGCAATAAATTGATTGAGCCTCATGTGTATTTTTTTTAATTATGGCATCACGCCATAGATACATACTATTTTGTGTAACAAATATAGGATTTACTTTTTTATCTTCAAAACAAATTTCGCGATTTCCTTTTCCTTAATTCCCGTCTCATTCAACTTGAGAATCAGTTTAAAATTGGAGGTTCTCGTCAATACATCTTCATAAAAAAGCGTATCCGCAATTTTCTCAAAACCCTTGATATAGGTGACATTTGAATCCTTTTCAATCTTCTTGCTCTTCTCTTGAAAGATCAACATATTCAGATTTTTACTCGGCGTCTCTAGATCAAAGGAGACCAATTTGCCAGAATCCACTAAAAAGTTGAATTCTCGATCCCCATAATTCGCCACAATTCCCTTATAGGTAACGGTTTGCCGCTCCGCAATGCGCATGAGAGAATCAATTTCCTCTTGAAATAAGGTATCTCGAGGCGGTTTGGCATCTTTTACCTTGCCCTTGCACGAATAGACCGAAGGAATGGTCAAATAGATAAATAATACGAGTGGAATATATTTGAGCATATAGATTTGCAATAAATTTGTGCTAATGAGTAAAAGTAAATATTTATTTCTTGTCCTAGTATTTTTATCCTTGTATTCCTGCAAAGAGAATGAATTTAAAGGAAAGTCAAAGGAAATAAAACCCGTTCATATCGTCCGCTTTGATGTGGATTTAAAGGAAATGAATGCCAGCAATTTTCAATCCATCAATCAAAAATTATGGCAAAATCATCCCGACATCTATCCCTTCTATTGCAGGGATTTGATGGGTGTGCGCGGATTTAGTAAGGAAATGTCTGGCAACATGGGTGACATGATGATTCCCTTTCTAGCGGGTGAATATGCTGCGCTATATGATTCTTGCGACAAAATCTACCATGATATCAGTCCTGTCGAAACTGAATTGCAAGATGCCTTTGAGCACTATGCTTTTCATTTCCCCAAGCGCAAAACACCTGTGGTATACTCGATGATTATCTCTCCCAACCACTACGATGTATCCGCATTTAATTATGGGACAGACACCATTGGCATCAATCTATTTCGGTATTTGGGTGAAAATTTTAGTTTTTACGAAGGCTTGTATGACAAGTATTGGCATAAATGGCAGACCAAGGAATATATCTCTAGAAATGTCATGCTGGTGCTGTTTCAAGCACATCAAAATGAAGATAGAAGGAATTTAGAATTAATCTATGAAATGATTGAAGCGGGCAAAAAATTGTATTATTTAGATGCGATGATTCCAGAAAAAGAAGACCATATTAAAATTGGATACAGCGAGAAACAATTGGAATGGTGCATCAAGAATGAAACAGAAATTTGGAAGTTTTTTGTAGAAAATAAATTGCTTTATTCGCTCGACAATATGGACTATAAGCGCATGATTCAAGAGGGACCGACAACAGCAGGTATGCCCGCCGAAAGTCCAGGCATGGTAGGAGCTTGGGTAGGTTGGCAAATTGTGCGCAAGTATATGAAAGACCACCCCAAATCTTTAGAAGAATTGATTTATAAAACAGATCCAAAAAAAATACTCAAAGAAGCGGGCTATAAACCCCAATAAACCAAATTCAATGATATGAACAAATCAAACATCGGCGTATATCCCCCCTATTTTGAGCATTATTTATCGATTACAAAAGAAGAAAATGCCTTAGTCGGATTGAGCAATTCTCTGCCTAATATGACAGCCTATTTGAATGCACTCACCGCTGAGCAACTCGATTTTGCTTATGCTCCGGGCAAATGGACCATTATGGAGTTGCTCTTGCATCTCATGGATTCCGAGCGCATTTTTTGTTATAGAGCCTTGAGTATAGCCAGAGGAGAAAAACAAGCCATGATCGGATTTGATGAAAACGAATATGCTGCAAATGCCAATGCCGGCCGCTATCAGCGCGAAACCATCATTCGCGATTATTTATTGGTAAGACAAAATACCATAGCGCTATTCGAAAGTTTTGATCCGTCTGTTTATTCAAATGCAGGCATAGCCAATGGCAATCCCGTATCGCTCACCGCTATTGGATTCGCCATTTTAGGGCATGAACAGCATCATATTCAGGTATTGAAAGAGCGATATGGGATAGAGTAAGATAAAGACTTATCAGCATTAAAATTATGGCGTGTCCCTGCGGGTCGCGCTATACGCCTTATTGCATGCCGGCTTCTATCGCTCACGCTGCAGGTCCTATTCAATAATTTTTTACAGCACAATACATTCTGACAATTTGATTTGGCGCAAGCATTAGCGGAGCAGTGCTTGTGACTTTTCCCTTATCAATAAGTTTATACAATTTCGACCATTATGATTAGCGCAAGCACCGCTCATGCTTCGCTAGTGCACGCTTCAAAAAACATTTCAGGATGCCGTTGGCGCAAGCATTAGCGGAGCGGTGCTTGTGACTTATACTTTATCAAATAGTTTATACAATTTCGACCGTTATGATTAGCACAAGCACCGCTCATGCTTCGCTAATGCTTGCGCCAAATGGATTATTCTAAGGACATGGATGTGCATTAATAGAAACGGAATCAATTCCCCCTTCGGGGGTTAGGGGGCTTGGAGCTCTATGCTCTTTGCAATTCCTCCACCTTCTTATCCATCACCTTAAACCAAAGCGGTGGACAGAGACTGAGGATGAGCATGGCGGGATAGCCAGCGGGCATTTGTGGACTTTGATCAAAATGGCGGAGTAATTGAAATGGGCGATTCGCAATATAATGATGATCGCTATGCCGTGTCAATTCAAACAATAAAATCCTCCCAATCGGATGATTTGAATTCCATGAATGAACCACTTGCACTTTCTCATAAATCCCTGTTTCACTGCGCTTCCTTCGCAAACCATAATGTTCGATATAATTCACCGTTTCCAATAATAATATCCCAATCAATGCGGCAGGTAGATAATACATCAAGATTTCTAGGGAGAAGAAATACGCGATGGAAATCAAAATGCAATTTGGATGATTTGATACCAAAACATTTCATTATTCAAAATTCGCTCGAAAAAAACTTCTTTTACTCAAACGCGCGAATTCTATATCCCATGCGTGTTTCCAAGCTCCTATCATGGATTTAATCCAAAACACATAGACCATATCCCCTTTCACCGCACTCGCTGCATCTTCCTCTGTAGAGACGTTCTTGTGATGACCGCGATTGTGCTCGATAAAAAAATGCATATAGAGTGTGGTGAGCAAAAGCAATTTGGATAAAAATTGTTCGAAGGCCGAATTTCGATGCCCCAATTCATGCGCCACATTGATGCCGAAAACCCGCACATGCCAAGCCCATGGCTATCACATGACCGATTCTATCTGCACTTGATTCCTGCACAGAAAGTCCTGTCAAAAAGTCCACAATAAAAATAGATGTATTGGGCACGATGGCATAGAATAAACCATCATAAAAAAATCTCTTTTAGCCATCTCCTCCTCCACGGCATTCATATTCTCTTCAGATGCGGGGAATATATAATCCGCCAATGGAACAATAAAAAATGAAAAGATCAATACGCTATATGCTCGCCAGCCATGTTCTTGCAGCGAATAATAGGTCAATCCCGGAACGATAAGCGCAAATAAGTATTTGAATTTTTTAAACATTCCTATTACTTTTACTAAAAAAAAGAATGAGCCAAAGTACAAAACATTTTACATACTTTTCATTAAGTGCGCTAACGATTTATTTTTGGTATATCCTAGCGCTAAGTCCTGTTGTAACCTTGAGCTCTTGCAGCAAAACGCTCCCACCTGTCGACACCATCATCAAACCCATTGATACTGCCGCCTTGCTGAATTACCAGCCCATGACAACTGGTTCAACTTGGTATTATGCAGGCAATGCATCGGGTTTTGGCGTTACGTTTAATTTGTTCTGCACGGATAGAGATACAACTCTAATGGACAGCAAAGTCTATCGCGTCTACGACAATGATTACAATCCTAAATATTCAGAATACCACCGCATCGAAGACACCTTTAATTACTGGTCTATCGTACCTCTCTCCACCAATAAAACCCCGCTTTTGATTTTGAAGTCCAATGCCAAAATAGGCGAGCGATGGATAGGCGCAGTAAATGGCAGTGATACCTATATTCATCAAATGATTTCAAAAAACATCGATTATAAAGTGGATTCATTTACATATAAAAATGTCATTCACGTATATCAAACGCGCATCAATACATCCAACGATACGAATTTTAGATCCAATATTTATTTCGCCGCAGGGATAGGCGTCGTCCATATCACGGGAGAATTGGAATTGAAGTTGATAAAAGCGGTGATTAAGTAGTGTATTTAGTATAGACCAACTTTGCTAAATAGCCATAAAAGGCGCCGAATATCAAACCGACAAAGACATCGGAGGGATAGTGAACTCCCACATAGACTTGGCTGAAGGCAATACTTCAAGCCCACAACACCAAGAACCATCTAAACTTTTTCAAAATAGTCAAGGACCAGAAACAGGCAAGTGCTGCATGATTCATGGCATGACATGAGGGCATGCTAAATCCATTGCTGCAGTGAATCAAGCCCCTAAAATATGGAGATAATTCAGTAGCAGCGCATGGGCGAATGCGTTCAAATATTGGTTTCAACAATCGCGCACAAGTATTATCGGACAGGATGATCAAGCCAATGCTGATAATAACAAGATATAAAAAATGCGCTTTGTGCTTTTGGTATGTATAAATTACCACCCCAATATATAGGGGAATCCAAGTCAATTTATTTCTGAGAATTGGAAAAATAAAATCTGCCCAAGCGCTATTCCATTGAGTTTGGAAGGCCATATACATTGCCGAATCCCATGCATGGATCGAATTGAAAGCGATGTTAAAAAATATAAAAACAAAATCGAGCATAGTCAAAAATAGTATATTTGAGCAGTGCGAACAAGAATAAATAATCTCCTTTTCTCTCTGCTCCTATTTTCTTCAAATTTATTTGCGGGTGAAATTGCAGTATTAGGGAAAGTAATCGCCCATTCCAATCAAAAACCCCCTCTCTGGTTGCAGTGTTTTCAATTCAACCAAAAACATCGGCACGATGACAGATCATCAGGGATTTTCCTCATCTCTGCATCTCCGGAAGATGAAATTCAAATTCGATTTATTGGTTTTGAATGCACGTTTTGGATTTGACTCAAATCAAAGATACACCTGTGATTGTGCTTAAGAATAAAGTCAGAGAGCTTCGATCTGTGCGCATTCGAGCTGTGCCCAATGCCAGAAATTCCATCATCTACAATCCAGAATACGAGAAGCGAGATCGTCGACCACCTGTTCGCGATGTGCATCGCTTAGATGAATACACCAATCCCCTCACCTCATTTAATTCCCCTATTACAGCCATGTACTACGCCTTTAGCGTAAAAGCACAGCGCAAATTATGGGCCATTGAAAAACTCGAAAAGAAGCGCATCACAGAATTGAAATACACCAATGAATTTATCGGTCTTATCCTCAACACCAATGATGAAGAAGTTATCTTAGAAGCTCGTCGCAATTGTTCCTTAGACGAGGATTTCATCCTCAGTGCCACTTTCTATGAACTCGGCGTCGCCATTCGAAACTGCTATGTATCTTCACAAATCAAGTCTGAAACCCATTCTGGGGGAAAGTATGTGAGTCCGGAGGCGGATTATGATGAATACTAAAAAGTGGTTGTTGGTTGTTGGTTGTTGGTTGTTGGGTGTTGGGTGTTGGGGGCTGGGAGATGGATTCAATGAAACTATAATCCCTGTTTTGAATTTTCCCTCTATTTTTGCAACTCAATTTTAAATATCCATGTATAAATCATTTAATCCAGCGGATTTGAGTGTTCCTGAATTACACGCATATATGTTAGGTGCTGTAGCGCCCCGCCCAATTGCCTTTGCGAGTACAATAGATAAAGAAGGCCATGTCAATTTAGCGCCATTCAGCTTTTTCAATGCGTATAGCTCTGCGCCGCCTATCTTGGTATTTTCAGCGAATAGAAGTGGGCGAACAGGCGAAACGAAAGACACATATAAAAATATCAAAGAGATTCCTGAAGTAGTAATCAATATTGTCAACTATGACATGATCTACCAAATGAGCTTTGCCAGCAGTGAATTTCCAAGAGGGGTTAATGAATTTACCAAAACGGGTTTTACACCCATTGCCAGCGAAGCCATCAGACCACCAAGGGTTGCTGAAAGTCCTGCTAGTTTTGAATGCAAAGTCAATCAAGTCATTGAACTCGGAGATAAAGGAGGAGCAGGCAATTTATTCATCTGCGAGATTGTTCGCTTTCATATCAAAGAGAATATTTTGAATGCTGCCGGCAAGATTGATCCATTGAAAGTGCATCAAGTGGCTCGATGCGGTGGTGCCTATTATACCAAACTCGACGAGACCAATTTGTTTGAAATCCCTCAACCACGCACCGTTCTTGGTATCGGCGTCGATGCCATCCCTGATGGTATTCGCAATAGCCATGTATTGACAGGAAACGATTTGGGCATGTTGGCCTTGATTGAGCAAATGCCTGAACAAGCTTTGGTAGACGAATTTAAAAAGAAAGAGGCCTATCAATACTTATCCAAATTTGAAGGAAGCGAGCGCACGCATCAAGTGCATCGCATTGCACAAGAGATGTTGCGCGGAAATAATATTCAAGACGCATGGATAGCCTTGATGGCATTTTAATTTATAAATCTAATATTCGCTTATCAAACAAAATAGGCGAACTTTAAAATCACTATTTTGTTTTTTCAACACCATCATACAGACAGTCAATCCAAGGCCAGAGCGGGAACCATGAAAACCGATCACGGGGATATTCCCACGCCTATCTTTATGCCAGTGGGCACTGCAGGCACTGTCAAAGGGGTGCATTTTGCTGAACTAGAAAATTCAGTTCAAGCACCGATCATTCTCGGAAATACTTACCATCTCTATCTCAGACCGGGATTAGAAGTCCTCGAACAAGCGGGAGGATTGCATAAATTCAATACTTGGAATCATCCCATCCTCACGGATAGCGGTGGATTTCAAGTCTATTCATTGGCTCATAGAAGAACAATCACCCAAGAAGGGGTGAAATTTCAATCGCATATCGACGGTTCAAAACATTTGTTCACCCCAGAAAATGTGATGGACACGCAGCGCACTATTGGTGCTGATATCATCATGGCATTTGACGAATGCACGCCCTATCCCTGTGAATACAATTATGCCAAGAAATCACTAAAGCTCACCCATTCTTGGTTGAAGCGCTGCATCGACCGATTTGATTCAACTCCATCCAAATATGGCTACGAGCAATTTTTATTTCCCATTGTACAGGGCTCAGTATACAAGGATTTGCGCGTTGAATCGGCAAAATTTATCGCAGATTGCGACCGACATGGCAATGCCATCGGGGGCTTGGCGGTTGGTGAGCCAGATGAATTATTGTATGAGATGACGGAATTGGTCTGTGATCAATTGCCATCAGAAAAGCCGCGATACCTCATGGGCGTTGGAACACCAGCGAATATTTTGGAAGCGATTGGCTTGGGAATCGATATGTTTGACTGTGTCATGCCCTCTAGAAATGCCCGTCACGGTTATTTATTCACCAACCACGGCATTATCAATATCAAAAATCAGCGCTGGGAAAAAGACTTCTCTCCCATCGATGATCAAAGTCATGTGCATATATTAAATACGCATAGCAAAGCCTATTTGCGCCATCTAGTTCGCTCGAATGAATTATTGGGCATGCAAATCTGCACCATCAATAATTTGAGTTTTTATCTCTCACTCGTTAAAGAGGCACGCAAACAAATATTGCAGAACAATTTTGTTCAATGGAAGAAGGAAAAACTAGAGGTGGTTATGAGGAGGCTTTAAGAATGGTTGATCGTTGCCGCCGTGTTCCTGCAAAGTGTAGGAATGTCCCGACAACGTATCCTTTCGTATGGACACATTTTTATTGAACTCATTTAAGAAATATAAAGCTTCTTTTTGTCCTTGAAACAAAGCTAGTATTGAGCGAAGCTGTTACTTCGGGATCGTCATTGCGGCCAGCGAGCCGCAATCTCTCCGCCTAATGAGCGGAGTCAGTATTGAGTTATTATTATGCCGACCTCTAGGGAGCTCAGATTGCTCACTGCACTAAAATTTCGTTATGTTAAGAGGAATCATTTTTTTGTACTGATACAATTTGGATTTTTGATAATCTTTTTGCCTTTGGCGACTCACTTTTTGCCTTGACGCAAGAGTGGGATGCGCAAGCATAGGCAGAGCAGAGTAAGCAAAAAGTCAAGGGCTGTTATAAAAATGAAAAGATCTACGGTGCGGATTTTTCCCTGGCGCAACATCAGGAGTTTGCCGGTATCGATAGTTTTTTTTAAGTGTTTCGTCTCTCAATGCAAACTCTATATTGCTCAATGCCTCCTTACGCTCAAATCCTTACCTCGATCTTTATTCATTTTTATAAAGGCCCACTTCGCGCGCATCAGGCGTTAGCTCAAGTTATTTGTTTAGCTTTGATTTTCATGCTCATTTTTGAAGACTTGTCTAAAAACTGAAAAAAATCTCGATTCATTAATGTGCAACTTCTCTTAACTTAACTACATGCGAGCTAGAAGGCTAATTAATATCCTAGTATTTCCAACATACTCTTGTAATCCTGCTCTTTCGCGAATAATTTTGATTTGATTTCCCCATGATCGTTGTGCGATAAGACGATATGTTTGGGCGCAGGTGTGAGGCAATGTTGAATACCGCCATAGCCAGCGAGGGATTCTTGATAGGCACCCGTATGAAAGAAACCGATGTATTGTGGAACATCTTTATTGTATCTCGGCAGATAGATAGCATTGGAGCCCTCTTCAGAATTATAGAAGTCATCGCTATCGCAAGTTACCCCACCTAACAATACGCGCTCATATTCCTTTTCCCAATTATTGATGGCGAGCATGATGAATTTCTTATTGATGGCCCAAGCATCTGGAAGTGTCGTCATAAAAGAGCTATCAATCATATTCCAGCGCTCGCGATCATTTTGACGCTTTTGATCTACGACTTGATAAATCGCTGCACCGCTCTCTCCCACTGTAAACGAACCAAACTCTGTAAACAAATTAGGTTCTTTGGTATTCATCTCATCGCATCTGCTCTTGATTTGAGAGATGATCTCTTCAATCATGTATTCGTAGTCATAATTAAAAGAGAGAGAATTTTTGATGGGAAGACCGCCGCCAATATTGAGGGAATCCAAGGTTGGACAATGCTTTTTGAGTTCGCAATAGACGGTGACGCATTTAGCCAATTCATTCCAATAATAGGCAGAATCAGAGACGCCCGTATTGATAAAGAAATGGAGCATTTTCAATTCGAACTTGGGATTGGTTTTGATGGATTCATTGTAGAAATTGACAATATCCTTATAGCCAATTCCAAGACGGGAAGTATAAAAATCGAATTTAGGAGATTCCTCAGAGGCGATGCGAATGCCTATTTGAATTTTTCTTCTGATGGCCTCGTCCAAATCAGCCAATTCCCTTTATTATCCAAGATGGGGATGATATTTTTATTGCCGTTATTGGCGAGGCGCGCAATATTTGCAATGTATTGAGGCAATTTAAACCCATTGCAAATGATGTGTCGGTCTTTATTGAAAGCGCCTTTATCGATGAGTTTTTCAATGATATTGATATCGAATGCAGAAGAAGTCTCTAAATGAATATCGTTTTTCAATGCCTCTTCGATGACAAAGGAGAAATGAGAACTCTTGGTGCAATAGCAATAATTGTAATTGGCATTGTAATTCGCCTTGACCATGGCTACTTTGAACCACATTTTGGTCTTTTGAATCTGAGAAGAAATTTTAGGTAGATAAGTCAATTTAAGCGGTGTTCCATATCGCTTGATGAGGTCCATCAAATAGACATCATGGAACAATAATTCGCCATCTTCTAGAGTAAATTCGGATTGTGGCCACTCATGAGTCTGCTCAATAATATCAATATACTTATTCTTCATGTAACTAATTAAGCCACAAAACTAAAAAAGCTGCAACGAATTGCAGCTTTTTTAATTTTTCAAAAAGAAAATTATAGGATATTTATCTCTTTTATTGAGAGGTTTTCCTTTTCTTTTTTAGGAATATTGATGAAAAGAATTCCATTTTTATACTCCGCTTTGATCAAATCCTGGTTGACATTTTCAGGCAATGTAAAATTGCGCTCATACGTGTTTGTATAGAACTCTCTCATGTGATATTTAGCACTATCCTCTTTGTTTTCAGCAGATTGTGAAGCATGTATTTGAAGAATGCCCTTGTCTGCCTTCACCTTAATTTGCTCTTTTTCAAAGCCAGGTATGCGCACTTCGATGTGAAAATTCTCATCAGTCTCTTGAACATTCACTGCTGGAATTTGTGCTTTTTTGTTCTGCAATTTGGTAGAATTATTTAAAAATTCATCCATAATTTGGTTCATTTCTGTGAAGATTTTTTGGTTTGGGTTGATTGTAAGTAACATGGTTTTATAAATTTAAAGTGATTAATTGATTACACTTTCTGTTTATCAAATGCCAAACCAAATCAATTTTTTTGAAAACATTTCACATTTTACGACATTTTGTCGCACACATATCATTCACTCGGCCATTTTGTCTCAACCAAATGGTAAAATAGGCGCAATTGACTTTGCTTTGGATAAAATAAATCCAGTACATATAAATTTTAGTTTAATTTTAATAATTCTTCATACAGTAAAAACGCCATTCTATGAACTCCACTCTACTTAAAATTATTGCTCTATGCTTGATTACATTTTTTGTTCATCAGATTCAAGCACAGGTTTTTCCGCCGATTTCATTGGTATATGGCGTAGCGAGTTATGATGATAAATTGCGCTCATTCAATGCGGAAGATGGGACATTTAATAATGTAGATGTTTTAACAGCGACATTGCCTTCATATAATATAGATTGGATGAACGGGATTGCACAAGATCCCTGTACACATAAATCTTATGTTATAGTTACAGATGTAAATGTGAGTGGCAGGATATTGGCGAGTATTGATTTAGCTACAGCTAATTGCACCTATATAGGCAACTTAGGAGATAATTTTTCATGTATAACCTTTGACAAATTCGGTCAATTATACGGAGTAACGGGGAAATGGACTTTCTAATTCGTTGTATTCCATTGACAAATCCAATGGGAATAAGACCTTTCTAAAGACCTTGAGTGCCGAAGTGGTCATACCATTGCCTATCATCCCGTAACAAATATGTTTTATCATTTCACCGATAATGGTGCGCTCTGAAAAAGTAAAAAATGGTTCACCATATACCATCACCAATATACGACGAGTTTGAATTCAGGCGCAAATAACCGGAGCTGTATATTGAATAAGGATTCGTTTTTAACATCCAATTGGAGCAATGGTTTTCAAATAGTAGATACATTGGGTAATATCACCGCGAATATTTCTAATCCTGATTTAGCCAGAGGATTGATTATGCCTACAGTATTTGCACTTTTAAAAGATACCATTTGCATTACCGATTCAATTAGAATTGCAGGAGCGAATATCAAAAACAAAACCCTTTATTATGTATGGGGAGACGGCAAGATTGATACCGTGAATGGACTCAATCGCGCACATAAATATACTGCTAGTGGAAGCAAATTAGTTAGGGTACTTATCCAAAATGGGGTATGTATTGATACTGCCATCAGTTTTAATGTATACATCAATAGTTTACCTCTAGTGACCATAACAGGACCAAGCACTGTCTGTGTTGGTGCGAGCATTACTAACAGGTTCTTCTGGTGGTTCAAGTAAATGGTTTAAAAATGGTGCGCCAATTCCTGGAGCTAATTCACCTACCTATAATGCCAATTCTGCTGGTATATACAATATGGTCAAAACGAATACCAATGGTTGCGCAGATTCATCTCCCGTAGGGAAAGTAGTGACTTCACTCGCTGCACCGATAGTCAATTTAGGCAAGGACACCTCCATTTGCGGCAGCAGTTATACCTTAGATGCGGGGAATGCTGGTGCTACTTTTACTTGGAATACTGGTCCTATCACACAAACGCTATTAGTCAATACAAGCGGCACTTATATTGTGACTGTCACGAATTCAAATAGTTGCTCAAAATCTGATACCATTAAAGTCAATATTAGCGCAGCTTTTGTAACTAGTTCATTTAGCCAAATAATTTGCGCCAATAAATCATACTTATGGAATAGCATCAATCGCAATTCTGCGGGGCATATTTGGATACCTTTAAAAACCAATATGGGTGTGATAGTATTGTCACATTAAACCTATCCATCAATCCTATTAAAACGTCTAACTTTAGTGCAACCATCTGCTCGAATAAATTATATGTTTGGAATGGGATAGCACAGAATGCAGCAGGCGCTTACCAAGATACTTTCCCTTCCTATTTAGGCTGCGATTCTATTGTAACTTTAAATCTAAATGTCAATCCTATTAAGACTTCTTCATTCAATCAAACGATTTGCTCCAATCAATCTTATACTTGGAATGGAATTGCTCAAAATTCATCAGGGGCATACAAGGACACCTTTGTAAGCTTTTTAGGATGCGATTCAATTGTCACTTTAAATTTGCTAGTCAACCCTGTAAAGACCAATTCATTTAGTCAAACGATTTGCGCTAACCAATCGTTTACTTGGAATGGCATCGCGCAAACAACAGCAGGTGCTTACAAGGATACTTTCCCAAGTTTTTTAAATTGCGATTCCATTGTGACGTCAATTTATTTGTCAATCCAGTGAAGACATCTTCATTTAGTCAGACCATTTGTTCGAATCAAACCTATACCTGGAATGGCATTGTGCAAACAACAGCTGGTGCATAAAGATACTTCCTAGCTTCCAAAATTGCGATTCGATTGTCACGTTGAATCTCATCGTCAATATGCGCTGGGCAGACTTATACATGGAATGGAATCATTCAGACAACAGCAGGTGCTTACAAAGATACATTCCCAAGCTTTTTAGGATGTGATTCTATCGTCACTTTAAATTTACAAGTCAATCCAATTATAGCAACTTCAATTAATCAAACAATCTGTGCCAATCAAACGTATTTATGGAATGGAATAAAACGAAATTCAGCAGGGGCATACAAGGATACTTTCCCGACATTTTGGGGGTGTGATTCTATTGTTACATTGAACTTAACAGTGACCCCTTTGCCGAATAAGGCAACGACAACCTTGGGCAAAACGATTACGGCAACCCAGACTGGGGCGAATTACAAATGGATGAATGCACAACAAATTCACTGATATCAGGGGCGACAAATCAAACATATAGTCCAAGTGCAAATGGCTCATATAAGTGATTGTGATTGAACAGCTGCTCCTGCTTGCGTTCCAATTTCAGGATTAGTGAAGCTCAAGCCAGCCATGATTGGTTTATCTAATCCAAACCAAGGAAGTTTCTCCATTCAGGCTAGTGAAGCTGGAATTTATTCCATTGTGAATGAGTTGGGCCAGACCATTCGAGCATTTGAATTGAATGCTATCAATGGCTATTCCATCTTATTGGACATTCAAATTGAAGGGGTTTATTTTATTCATTCTACCACTCATTTTGGGCAAATGCATCAAAAATTGTCGTGACTAAATAATACAATTGGTGCTTTTTCATTCCAACAACTTGAATTTCAGAATCTAGCCATTATTTTTTTAATCAAAAGGCAAAAAAAATTTGAATTCTTGAAAATCAATAATACCTTTATATAGTTATTTAACAAATATTAAGATATTATGAGCAAAGCAAAAGTATTGGCTATCATAGCGATGATAGGTGCATTTTCGAGTAAAGTAATGAAAGGGCAAACTTATCCCCCTATTCCCAAAGTATTTGGAGTAAATCAAAATGACGATAAGCTGAGGGCATACAATGCTTCGAGTGCGACCTATGCGTTATTATCAACCACCACAGCAACCTTAGCTGGAAATACCATTGACGGCATGCTGGGTTTGGCTTATGACCCATGCACACATAAATCTTATGTCATTATCAAGGATAATAATGTCACAGGTAGAATTCTCGCTACGATTAATTTGAGCACGGGTGTTTGCACGAATGTTGCCAATTTGGGAGATAATTTTTCGTCGATCGTATTCGATCGGAATGGTCAATTGTACGGATTGACGGGCGCTGGGGCGACAGTTCCCAACCGCTTGTATTCTATCAATAAAACGACAGGAGCTAAAACTTCACTCACTACTCTTAGCAATGTTACTGGCGGACAAGTTATCGCATATCATCCAAAAACGAATATGCTTTATCACTGGACTGGATGGGGACCCTCTCGCTATGATAAAGTGAGTTTGACAAGTCCATATACTACAACATTAATTACCACCAGTTTAAATGCAACCAATGAAGTAACTGGGGCAGTTTATTGGAATAATGACACCTTCCTCATATCTCATTTAAGTGGTGGCTTTAGAAAAGTAGATACTTTGGGCAATATTACAACCAATGTCACAAGTGCTGCAGTAAACAGAGGCATGATCATGCCCGCGCAATTTGCAACTCAAAAAGATACAGCTTGTGCTAAATATGATACGATAAAAATTGGCGCTGCCAGTGTAAAAAATCAAACCCTATATTATGTTTGGGGAGATGGAAAAATTGATACTGTTGTTGGCGGAAGTGGAGCGCATGTCTATGTGAGTTCAGGAGCAAAAACAGTATATGTTTTAATCAACAACGGCTATTGCATTGATACAGTTTTCACCAAAACAATTTCAATCAATGCCCTTCCAGCAGTTACAATTACAGGCGGAAGTGCTGTTTGTGCGGGAGGACCAGCCGTCACTTTGACAGGATCATCGGGAGGTACAAGTCAATGGTTTAAGAATGGCGTATTAATCAGCGGAGCAACATCAAATACGTACAATGTAACGACACCAGGCATTTACAATATGATTAAAACAAATACCAATGGCTGTTTTGATTCATCGACGACGAGCAAGGTTATTTCAAATTCTGGTCCTACAGTCAATTTAGGAAAAGACACTGTTTTATGCAGCGGAAGTCTCACTTTAAATGCCACTGGAGCTGGCTATACTTATTCTTGGAGCACTGGTGCTACAACGCCAACCATTTTAGTGAGCAGTGCTGGTACTTATTCCGTAACAGTCACATCAAGTGGATGTACTGCTGTAGATAGCATTATCATTGGATCTGCACCAACCATGAATACAATTACAAACAAAACAGCATGTAATGGAAAGAGTATTTCGGCTATAAGTTTCTCTAGCTCATTCAGCGGAATCACCTATACCTGGACCAACAATACACCATCGATAGGCTTAGCAGCGAATAGGTCTGGCAATATTGCGGCATTTACAGGAATTAATGCTGGAGCGACTCCGATTATTGCTACGGTAACTGTAACGCCAAAGAGCAGCAGTGGCGGTTCTTCATTAGATTCGACGACATTTACTTATACAGGCAATGAGCAAATTTTTGTTGTCCCTGCAGGCGTAACCTCTGTCAATATTGAATCATGGGGAGCTCAAGGAGGCTCAAGCACAATGGGCGTTGCTGGCGGATTAGGAGGGTTTGCGAGTGGTAATTTAACAGTCACTCCTGGTGACACCTTGAGAATACGCGTCGGCGGACAAGGAGTCACGCCAACTTCAGTCACATCAAATGCTGCATGATATAATGGAGGAGGCAATAGTGGTACAACCACAGCAACGAATGCAAATCCGCGTGGCGGTGGTGGCGGTGGCGCCTCAGATGTAAGACATCTAGGCAATGCGCTCACCAATCGAGTGATTGTAGCTGCTGGCGGCGGCGGGGCAGCTGGAAATAGAATTCAAAGTATTGGCAGAGGAACAGGCGGTGGCGGCGGTGGCGGCTATTACGGTGGTGGCGGCGGCGCAGGCTGGCCAAGTGCAAGTACGACTCTACCAACAGGTGGAACGCAATCTGCTGGAGGAAATGCAGGTACATCGACCTATGCCGTGAATAATAATAATGGCTTTGCTGGCTCATTGGGGCAAGGTGGAAATGGCGGAACGGAAATCAGTTCTTCCCAAGTTGGCAATCAAACAGGTGCTGTAGGTGCTATTGGTGGAGGATTGACAGGTACAAATGGAACTTATGCAGGTAACTTCTCTGGTCAGAGTGGAGCAGGTGGATCTAGTTATTACGGTGGCGTTACAAGTGGCGCAACCACGACAGGAATAAGATCAGGCAATGGCTTGGTGAAAATCAAATATTCATCTGGAGCATCCTGTGCAGGCACACCAATCAATTTCACTATCACCGTAAATCCAACAAAGTCTAGTTCATTCAATCATATCATTTGTTCTAGTCAATTTTATTTATGGAATGGAGTCAATAGAAATACCACGGGTTCTTACCCTGATACATTCCCCACTTATTTGGGATGCGATAGTATTGTCACCCTCAATTTAACCGTAAATACAGCATATACAAGTTCTTTCAGTCAGTCGATTTGTTCCAATCAATCCTATTTGTGGAATGGAATCAATAGAAATACGACAGGCGCATATTTAGATACATTCTCAGCTCAAGGAGGGTGTGATAGTATCGTAACCTTGAACCTCACAGTAAACCCAACTAGTTCAAGTTCTATCAATGCGACTATCTGCGCAACTTCATCTTATTTGTGGAATGGAATCAATCGAAATACCAATGGTGCTTATCTAGATACATTTACGAATTTCAAAGGTTGTGATAGTATCGTCACCTTAAACTTGACAGTGACTCCAGCGCCTTCTGTTGATTCAATAGCGGATAAAATCATTTGCAACAAAGGAAATATCGCAGCAATCGCATTCACGGGGCCAATTACAGGAACAAACTTCAGTTGGACGAATGATTCAACATCTATCGGATTAGGAGCAATGGGCGTTGGAAATATTCCTGGGTTCATTGCCAACAATAATGGATCAGTGCCAATCACGTCAATTGTAAAAGTCAGTCCAAGTATCGGCGGCAGCACTTCAGATTCTGTTGTATACAATTATACTGGTGGATTGCAAACTTGGACAGTTCCTGCGGGGATTACAACAGCCAATTTTGAAGCAGTTGGTGCACAAGGCGGATCTGTCACCGTAACTTGTGCAGCTACAGGAGGCAAAGGCGCAAGAATGATTGGAGATATCGCAGTAACACCAGGTGAAACGATCAGCATCATGGTTGGTCAACAAGGTCCGACGAATGGCTCCAATGGAGGCGGTGGCGGCGGTACTTTTGTTGTCAGAACAGGAAATGTTCCCCTCATAGTCGCTGGTGGCGGTGGAGGTGCTTCGAATAATATCACAGCTTGCGGTGCCAATAGAGATGGTAAAGATGGAGTCACTGGCACATCGGGAACATCGAGTGGAAATGGATTGGTCGCAGGTGGTACACCGACCAACGGCGGAGGGGCAAGTAATGGCTCAGGCGGAGGCGGCGGTGGATTTACCACCAATGGAACTCCAGGTTCAGGTGGTGCTACCAATGGAGGTAAATCTTATGTCAATGGCGGTGCTGGCGGTTCAGCTGGTGCAGTAACTGTAGCTGGTGGATACGGCGGCGGTGGAGGCGCATGGTCTACCGGTGGAAACGGCGGCGGCGGCGGCGGATACGCTGGAGGTGCTACGAGCGGAACTCAACCATTTACTGGCGGCGGCGGCGGCGGTTCATACAATAGCGGCACTAATCAAAATAATACTGCTGGATTTAAAACAGGCAATGGTTATGTGAAAATTAAATTCGGTTCTACGGGTGGTTCAGCTTGTACAGGGGTCGTCAGAACATTTAAAATCACCGTCAATCCAACAACAGCCAGTTCATTCAGTCAAACAATCTGCGGCAATCAAACTTATACTTGGAATGGAATTGCGCAAAACACGACAGGCGCTTATAATGATACTTTCATCAATCAATACAATTGCGATAGCATCGTTACACTCAATTTAACGGTCAATCCAACTTCTTCTAGTTCATTGAATCAAACGATATGTTCTAATCAGTCTTACACTTGGAATGGTATTAGTCAAAATACAACTGGCACTTATTTAGATACATTTACCAACTTTAAAGGATGTGATAGTTTCGTGACGTTGAACTTGACGGTTAATCCAACGAGTTCAAGTATCTTGAATAAAACCATTTGCTCCAATCAAACCTATATGTGGAATGGCGTTGCGCAGAATACAACAGGTTCTTATTTAGATACATTTGTGAACATCTTGGGCTGCGATAGTGTGGTTACATTAAACCTCACGGTGAATCCAGTTTCTGCGAGCACTATATTTGTATCGATTTGTTCCAATGGCTCTTATCCATGGAATGGCGCTAATCTGACGACTACGGGCACTTATTTAGATACATTTGTCAATTACTTGGGATGTGATAGTGTCGTCACCTTAGACCTCACAGTTAATTCTGTCAATGGAAGTTCTTTCAACGAATTTATCTGTTCGAGCACTTCAGCTCTATGGAATGGAGTTTACAGAAATGTACCCGGTTCATACAAAGATACCTTTGTCAATTACTTGGGTTGCGATAGCGTCGTCACGATGAATTTATTTGTAAAGCCGAGTTCGAAATTCAGTTTTGGCATTTCTATTTGCAGTGACCAAACCTATTTCTTCAAGGGCATGAACTTAAATACTTCCGGTGTTTATAAAGACACTTTGGTTGCATTTAATGGTTGCGATAGTATCGTGACACTCAATCTAACCGCGAATCCATCGCTGCAATTCACGTATACGCAATACATTTGTCAAGGAGAAATATACTTCTTTAACGAAGTAAATAGAACCACGACAGGAACGTATTTAGATACCTTAATAGCATCGAATGGATGTAAGACTTATGTTACGCTCAACTTAGTCGTTCGACCAGTTCCTCGATTGAATATCTACAAGACAATATGCACAGGACAATCGTATTTGTTCAATGGCTTGTTGCGATACGCGACCGACTCTTTCTCTTATAAGAAAGATGCTCCTGGTGGATGTGATAGCATCATCAACTTGTATTTAACAGTAACACCGCCATCCACTTCTACTGTCAATCACACGATGTGCGCAGGCAAGTCATATTTATTCAATGGAATCAAGCGAACATATGCAGGCCTCTATACGGCTAAATTCATCAATTCAAATGGATGTGATAGCACGGTCAATTTGAATTTGACCATTGAGCCAAGTCCAAATAATACAATTAAGAGACAAGCGAATAAACTCATAGCCAACCAAGCTGGCGCGACCTATCAATGGTTGGATTGCAATGCTGGAAAGGCGCCAATTGCAGGAGCGACCAGTCAAATATTCACACCAAATCAAAATGGCTCCTATGCTGTTGCGCTCACCTTGAATAATTGTTCGGATACCTCCGTATGCACCTTCATCTCAGGTATAGTAGGTATCGATCAAATCAACCGTGCAGATGCAGGCATCAAAATTTATCCAAATCCAAGTCTGGGCAATTTTATGGTTGAAGCGGATAAAGCGGGAACTTTCTTTATCATCAATGAAATCGGACAGACGATTCAAACCTTTGAATTGAATGCAGACAATCGATTCAAACATGAAGTGATCGACTTGAGCAGCGGTATTTATTTTATCCACTCACAGGACAATCCTTCAATCGGTTATCAGAAAATTGTGGTGACGAGATAATCACTGATTGAATATTCTATATCCCCAATAAAAAGCAAATCACTTTTTATTGGGGATTTTTTTTACGCAATTGGAATCCTATTTTTTAGCGCAAGATATCCGTCTAAATTTGGATTAAATGCTGTAATTTCGGGATTCTTCTTGGTGACTCCACTATATTAAAAAGGCCAAATCCTAATAGTCACTTAATTTTGCCCTAAACTATTTAAATTTGAATCAATTTACTTCAAGACCTTTTGTAAACGAATGAATTGGCATTCATTTTTTACATTGAAGGAAAATTAATCCTGAAAATTATTTATAGAATTTGCATTTCAAAAGTCAAACAATTATGATGTATAGAATTATACTTTCACTTGCCATCTTTTTATCAGCGCTCCATTCATTCGGACAAAGTTCAAGGTCGAATCACAAAAAATCTATCCCCTATCGCGCAGATTATCAGAGAGCAGATGTGGGAACTACGCATACCTTAGAGATTAGAAATGGAAAGCTTTGGGCATGGGGAGAAAACAACAATGGTCAATTGGGAGATGGAACAACGACTCAACGCAATACGCCTGTGCAGATTGGCACGGAAGAGAATTGGGTATCGGTCTCTGCTGGCTTGTATTTTTCCCTTGGGATAAAATCCAATGGAACCTTATGGTCATGGGGGAATAATGCATATGGGCAATTGGGGGATGGGTCAACGACACAAAAAAACAATCCCATTCAAGTTGGTTCAGATACAACTTGGGTATCTGTATCCGCAGGCATTAACCATACACTAGCACTAAAAGCGAATGGCTCACTCTGGGCATGGGGATATAATTTATTTGGAAGATTGGGCGATGGAACAACCACTCAGAGAAATAGTCCAGTACCCATTGGAAGTGCTAAATGGATGACCATTTCAGCTGCAGGATATCACAGTACTGGAATACAAGCCAATGGAACTTTATGGACCTGGGGATATAATAATAATGGGCAATTGGGGGATGGGACTACCACCAATAGATTGAGTCCTGTGCAAATTGGAAGTTTAAATAATTGGGCATCTATATCTGGCGGGGAATATCACACGATAGGTACAAAAGTAGATGGAACATTATGGGCTTGGGGAAATAATGGAAGTGGCAGATTGGGAGATGGAACAACCACCCAAAGAACGAGCCCTGTGCAAATAGGCAGCTCAACGAATCGGGCAATTGTATGCGCAGGATATGTCCACACGACAGGAATAAAAACAGATGGCACTTTTTGGGCGTGGGGAGAGAATAGCAAAGGACACTTGGGTGATGGGACTTTAGTCGACAAATCAAGTCCAACACAAATAGGTTCTGCCACCAATTGGGTATACACCGCTATTGGTACCAACTTTAGTTTGGGCTTGCGCGCAGATGGCGGATTATGGACTTGGGGGCATAATCTCTTTGGGCAATTAGGCGATGGCACGACGGCAGATAAGACAAGCCCTCTGCAAATAAATAGTTTAAGCGAATGGATTAATTTATCGGCGGGAAATGAATACTCTCTTGGTCTATATTCTGATGGAAAGCTCTGGTCATGGGGAAGAAATAGTGATGGGCAATTGGGCGATGGAACTAATTTTGATAGATGGTCACCTGTTCAAATTGGGACGGCGAATAATTGGATTAGCGTAAGTGCTGGAGGAGTTCATGCTGCAGCCATTCAAGCCAATGGCACTTTATGGTCATGGGGATTAAATCTTTATGGGCAATTGGGTATAGGCTCCGCATTAACTTCGAAAACCAGTCCTGTGCAAATTGGAAGTGGCAATAATTGGGTGAGTATAGCATGTGGAGAATACCATACCCTCGGCATCAAATCGGATGGAACCTTATGGGCTTGGGGAAGAAACCAAGTCGGTCAATTAGGTGATAGTACCACAGGGAATAAAATAAGTCCGGTGAAAATAGGAAATGCTGCGAATTGGGTGAGTGTTGCCGCAGGAAATGACCATTCGGTTGCCTTAAAATCTGACGGCACTTTATGGACTTGGGGAAGAAATGATATGGGGCAACTAGGCGATAGCACGAATACGAATAGCATTGTTCCAAAACAAATAGGCACGGCAAATAATTGGTCCAGTATTTTTGCTGATCAATTCCACACCTTAGCCATAAAAAATGATGGAACCCTATGGACTTGGGGACACAATAATTGGGGTCAATTGGGAGATGGCACAACCGTGAATAAAAATTTCCCCATTCAAGTGGGAACTGAAAGCAATTGGGTTAGCGTTGCTGAAGGAATCTATCACGTTCATGCCATAAAATCCGATGGTACACTATGGGCTTGGGGATATAATTTTCTTGGTCAATTGGGAGATGGTACAAACACCAATAGATTTACGCCTGTTCAAATAGGAAGTGAGAAGAATTGGGTAAATGTCGCTGGTGGTGCAGGCCACTCGCTCGGATTAAAAACTGAAAGAAAATCCTTTTGTGCAAGTGGCTATAATAACAGAGGACAAATAGGAGATGGTACAAATGTCAACAAATCTAATTTTACTTGTACACTTATATGCATTCCTCCCAATGCCCCTATTGCTTCAAATAAATCCATTTGCACAGGAAATTCAACGACACTCAATGCAAGTAGAACAGGGAAACTGGGTTGGTATACTGCCTCGACTGGCGGGGTTTGGCTCAGCGGAGATACTGCTTATAGCACACAAATACTCACAGCAGATACTGCATTCTATGTTCAAGATAGTACTTGTGCTGCAAGCAGTCGGAAAGCCATTTCAATCAAAGTCAATCCAATAAAAACGACATCCATCAATCAGACGATTTGTTCGAATCAATCTTATACTTGGAATGGCATCGCGCAAACCACAGCTGGCGCTTATAAAGACACCTTCCCGTCATTCCAAAATTGCGATTCAATTGTGACGCTCAACTTATTTGTCAATCCGGTGAAGACTTCTTCATTCAGTCAAACGATTTGTTCGAATCAATCCTATACATGGAATGGCATCGCGCAAACCACAGCAGGTGCGTATAAAGACACCTTCCCTTCTTTTCAAAATTGCGATTCGATTGTGACGCTGAATTTATTTATCAATCCAGTGAAGACATCTTCATTCAGTCAGACCATTTGTTCCAATCAATCTTATACATGGAATGGCATCGCGCAAACCACTGCGGGCGCTTATAAAGACACCTTCCCAAGTTTTCAAAATTGCGATTCCATTGTGACGCTGAATTTATTTGTGAATCCAGTCAAGACATCTTCGTTCAGTCAGACGATATGTTCGAATCAATCTTATATATGGAATGGCATCGAACAGACCACGGCTGGTGCTTATAAAGACACCTTCCCTTCTTTCCAAAATTGCGATTCGATTGTGACGCTGAATTTATTTGTCAATCCGGTTAAGACATCTTCATTCAGTCAAACCATTTGTTCGAATCAATCCTATACTTGGAATGGCATCGCACAAAGCAGTGCAGGTGCGTACAAAGACACCTTCCCTTCTTTCCAAAATTGCGATTCGATTGTGACGCTCAACTTATTTGTCAATCCAGTCAAGACTTCTTCATTCAGTCAGACGATTTGTTCGAATCAATCTTATATATGGAATGGCATTGCGCAAACCACGGCTGGCGCGTATAAAGACACCTTCCCGTCTTTCCAAAATTGCGATTCGATTGTGACTTTGAATTTATTTGTGAATCCAGTAAAGACTTCTTCATTCAATCAGACGATATGTTCAAATCAATCCTATACTTGGAATGGCATCGCGCAAAGCACAGCAGGTAATTATAAAGACACCTTCCCTTCTTTCCAAAATTGCGATTCGATTGTGACGCTCAATTTATTTATCAATCCAATCAAGACATCATCATTCAATCAAACCATTTGTTCAAATCAATCTTATACATGGAATGGCATCGTGCAGACCACAGCAGGAGCGTATAAAGACACCTTCCCATCTTTCCAAAATTGCGATTCGATTGTGACGCTGAATTTATTTGTCAATCCTGTTAAGTCATCTTCATTCAGTCAAACCATTTGTTCAAATCAATCTTATACATGGAATGGCATTGCGCAGACCACAGCAGGAGCGTATAAAGACACTTTCCCTTCTTTCCAAAATTGCGATTCGATTGTGACGCTCAACTTATTTGTGAATCCAGTGAAGACATCCTCATTCAGTCAGACCATTTGTTCCAATCAATCTTATAGTTGGAATGGCATCGCGCAAAATACTACTGGTGCCTATAAAGATACTTTCTCCACTTTCACAGGTTGCGATTCGATTGTGACGCTCAATTTGACGGTCATTCCAACGAATACAAGTTTTACTAAATCCATTTGCACAGGTCAATCTTATACATGGAATAATATCGCTCAAACGGCGGCCGGACAATACTTGGATACCTTTACATCATTCCTTGGGTTGTGATTCAGTTGTGACCTTAAACCTCCTCGTCAATCCAACGAAATCTTCTTCATTCAGTCAGACGATATGTTCGAACCAATCTTACACTTGGAATGGCATTGCACAAAATACGGCCGGTGCCTATAGAGATACTTTCCCGACTTATTTAGGTTGCGATTCGATTGTGACGCTGAATTTATTTGTCAATCCAGTGGTGACTTCTTCATTCAGCCAGACGATTTGTTCCAATCAATCTTATCTATGGAATGGCATCGCACAAAGCAGTGCAGGTGCGTACAAAGACACCTTCCCTTCATTCCAAAATTGCGATTCGATTGTGACCTTAAATTTAATTGTCAATCCAACTAAGTCCTCATCATTCAATCAAACTACTTGTGCGAATCAGCCCATTCTTTGGAATGGAATTCTGAGAAATAGTTCGGGTGCATACAAGGATACATTCAATACCTTTTTGGGATGTGATTCTGTGGTGACGATGAACTTGACCGTGACGCCGCTGCCCAATAAAGCGACCACGACATCAGTCAAAACAATTACGGCAAGTCAAGCTGGTGCGACCTATCAATGGTTAGATTGTGCTACAAGAATTCCTATTGCAGGAACTAGTGGAAAAGGAAGATCTTTTTCACCTACTCAAAATGGCTCATATAATGTCATTGTCACGTTGAATGGATGTTCGGATACTTCAAACTGTGTGACGATTTCAGGAAGTGGAATTGAAAATTATGCACAAGAAAAAATCATGGTATTCCCGAATCCGAGTCATGGTCAAATCTTCATTCAATCCAATACATTGGGCACCTACGTCATCACCAATGAAATTGGTCAAAAGGTCATGACGATAGAATTGAATGCAGCAAACAAGAACAAGTATCACGATATTGACTTGAGCAGCGGGGTTTATTATATACACGCCTTGGACAATCCGCAATTGGGGTATCAGAAGATGGTGGTGACGAAGTAGCAAGTGGTGTCTGGAGTCTGGGGTTTGGTGTCTGGAGTCTGGGGTTTGGAGTTTGGTCCTTTTAAGCCAAGATGCGTGTCTCCACGCATCTTATTATAATGCTCAGCGGGCATTCAATAAGGAATCGTATCACTAATGCATGAAATCATGCGTCAGCGATAGCCCGCCATGGGTCATTGCGGCCAGCGAGATAAAACCCAATCGTCTTTCTCTTCCCCAATGCTTATCGGTCGGTGTCCCCACCGACCGAAACGAACGAAATTTTATTGCTTTCTATTAAATGATTGACTTTTTGCCTTCGGCGACTTACTTTTTTTCTTGTTAAAAAAAGTAAGCAAAAAAAACATGGGCCGTTATAAAAATGACAAAGATCTACGTCGGCGGATTTCTCCTGGCGCGATAAAACATTTGCTGCTGTCGATAGTTGATTTAGAGTTTGGTCACTCAATGCAAATGCGTATCGCTCAATGCCTGCTGCGCACAAATCCCCTCTTTGATCATTAGTCATTTTTCTAAAATGGCCCACCATCGAGCACATCGGACGTTTATTGAAGTTGCTTGGTTCGCTATGGAATATCTGTCGCTTTTAATAGTCTTATTGTTTTTTTAAAATGGTCATCTTTGCAGTATAATATCTTACCTATGATTTCTTGCATCCACGATTGCAGAAGCTTCTTGAATGTCAGCCTAGATTTGGAAAGTACAGTAAAATGCCATTGAAAATAGCATTTTGAATTATTAAAAACAATTTTTTGCTAGTAAAAATGGATTCGATTTGAAGGTGGAAAAGAGATTCTGTCATAAATTGTTATCAAGGGGGATTTTTTTATGAGGCTATATTATTTAGTTTAAAATTAGTTATGTTTGACTAAATTTAAAAATCATGCTTGCAAGCAATTCACTCAAAGATAAAGTCATCATCGTCACTGGCGGCGGGACAGGTTTAGGGAAATCGATGTCCACCTATTTTTTAGAATTGGGGGCGATAGTCGTCATCACTAGCAGAAAGAACGATGTATTGATTTCAACTCAGAAAGAATTAGAAGAACAAACTGGAGGAATCGTATTTCCATTTGTATGCGATGTAAGATTGGTCGATCAGGTCATTGCTATGAGAGATGCTGTATTGGCGAAGTTTGGTCGAATCGACATCCTCGTGAACAATGCTGCGGGGAATTTCATCAGTCCGACAGAGCGATTATCCACCAAGGCATTTAATATCATCGTGGATATTGTCTTAAAAGGGACGATTAATTGTACTTTGGAAATTGGCAAGCATTGGATAGAATCTAAACAAACCAAAGCAAAGGTTTTAAATATCGTCACGACCTATGCTTGGACAGGATCAAGTTATGTCGTGCCAAGTGCTTGCGCAAAAGCAGGGGTATTGGCGATGACGAGATCCTTGGCCGTTGAGTGGGCGAAATATGGAATTTGGTTCAATGCTATTGCCCCAGGACCATTCCCTACGAAGGGAGCATGGGATAGGTTGTTTCCAAAAGAATTGGGCGAGATAATCAATTTAGAGAATAAAAATCCACTAAAAAGAGTTGGCAACCATATAGAATTGGCCAATTTAGCGGGTTATCTGATCTCGGACTACTCAGATTTCATCAATGGAGAAGTGGTCACGATCGATGGAGGAGAATGGTTGATGGGTGCTGGAGAATTTAATTTTCTGAATCAGCTCTCTGAAACGGATTGGGATAATATTGAAAATGTAGTAAGAAAAGCTAAATAAAGAAACCATATATAATATATATGATTTTGAATTGTCAAAAAAGACAGTTCAAAAAAACGCAGTGTAGTAAAATGATCATATTGTTAGGAAAACCTAGATTTATCATCATTTTTTCAAAAGAATTCCACATTTTAACTTTTTTTCTTCAAAAAAATCTCTTCTGATAGAATTGGCTTAATTCTTGTGTTAAGGATTTTTAATTGTTAAAAAAACTTAGATTTTTAGCAAAAATCGCCTATTATTGTACTAAATATTTATAATAAATTCAATATGCTTAAAAAATTCAAACTAACTGTCGTTGCACTTGCGCTTTGCTCCTTTGCTTTTGGCCAAACCAAAATGGGAGACAATCCATTGACAATCGGACCCAATAGCCTCTTAGAATTAGAAAGTGCCAACAAGGGCTTTTTAATGTCTAGAATGACCGCAGCACAGATGAATTCTATTCCAAATTTACCAAGCACGCAAGGCATGTTGGTGTATAATACAGATGCACAATGTGTGTATCAATTGAGGACTACAGGTTGGTCTTCTATGTGCTTTTTATCTCAAGACTCATTGGCGATTGCAATATCTCAGAGTCCATCTAGAGATTCCATTATTGAAATTATTAGACTTGCCTTGACAGCAGACAATGGTCTGACGAAAACGGGCATGAATATTAAATTGGGCGGCATTGACACAGCCTACATCAATTACAACAAGTGGTGTGAATACCCTATCCCTAGTTGGAATTCAAAGTGGTCTTTCAACGGACAGTATTATGGTGATCGATCCAGTTACTGGCGTGATCAAAAGACGTTCATTGACAGCGGCATTGGCTGTAGCGACAACCAATACCCTTGTAAAAAATGGATTAACGGTTACAAGCACGGTGAATGGAATCGCAGCTTCAATCACTTTACCTAGTGATTCATCAACAGCATCAAACGGTTTGAATATGGTGGGCTATGATACGAGATTAGGTGGTGCGTTGACGGGTGCTACGACAATTACAACAACTGGGGCAAATACTTTAGCTGTTTCAGGATTGCAAAGTGGAACAGTTGCAGATAGTATCTTAGTTGCTGATGCAACAACAGGTGTGATGAGAAGAAGATCTCCTGCTAACTTATTATCTAATTCAACGACAAATAGTTTGACCATTGTAGGCAATACCATTACTTCAAATGTAAATGGCGTTTCAAGTTCTGCAACAATGGCGAACGATTCAACTACTGCTTCAAATGGTTTGAACATCGTAGGTAAAGATGTGAGAATGGGTGGTGCTTTAACTGGTGCGACAACAATCACAACGACTGGCGCTAATACATTGGCTGTATCAGGATTGCACAGTGGAACTGTTGCAGATAGTATCTTGGTTGCTGATGCAACAACAGGTGTGATGAGAAGAAGATCTCCTGAAGCCTTGTTAAATGCGACAACCACTAATATTGCGAATAGCAACGGCAATATTCATACAAGCACGGTAAATGGCATTACAGATACAACAACAATCATCAATAGCAATAATTTATCTTATTCTGGAAACACCCTCACTTCAAATGTAAACGGTGTATCTAGTTCAGTGAATTTGTTTTTAGCTGACTCAACTACTGCATCAAACGGTTTGAACATGGTCGGTAAAGATGTGAGAATGGGTGGTGCTTTAACTGGTGCTACGACGATCACAACAACAGGTGCAAATACTTTGGCTGTTTCAGGATTGCAAAGTGGTACAGTTGCAGATAGCATCTTGGTTGCAGATGCAACAACAGGTGTGATGAGAAGAAGATCTCCTGAAGCACTTTTGAATGCTACAACGACAAATATTGCAAATAGCAATGGAAATATTCATACAAGCACTGTAAATGGAATTACAGATACAGCTACCATTATTAATAACAATACAGTTACTATAACAGGAAATACAATCACGACAAATGTCAATGGTGTTTCTAGTTCAGCGACACTTTCTAATGATGATTCAACAACTGCTTCGAATGGTTTGAACATGGTAGGCAAAGATGTGAGAATGGGTGGTGCATTAACTGGCGCTACGACGATTACAACGACAGGTGCAAATACTTTGGCAGTTTCAGGATTGCAAAGTGGTACTGTAGCAGATAGCATCTTGGTTGCTGATGCAACAACAGGCGTTATGAGAAGAAGATCTCCTGCTGCATTGTTAAATGCAACAACAACAAATATCGCGAGCAGCACTGGAAATATTCATACAAGCACTGTAAACGGAATTACAGATACAACGACCATTATTAATAACAATACTGTTACCATAACAGGAAATACAATCACGACAAATGTCAATGGTGTTTCTAGTTCAGCAACACTTTCTAATGATGATTCAACAACCGCTTCGAATGGTTTGAACATGGTAGGTAAAGATGTGAGAATGGGCGGTGCACTAACTGGTGCTACGACGATCACAACAACAGGTGCAAATACTTTGGCAGTTTCAGGATTGCAAAGTGGTACAGTTGCAGATAGTATTTTAGTAGCAGATGCGACAACGGGTGTTTTGAAAAGAAGAGCTCCGGCTTCATTATTGACGAATTCTACGACAAATAATTTGACGATTGTAGGCAATACAATTACATCGAATGTAAATGGCGTTTCTAGTTCCGCTACACTTTCAAATGATGATTCAACAACCGCTTCGAATGGTTTGAACATCGTAGGAAAAGATGTGAGAATGGGCGGTGCGCTTACAGCAGCTACAACAATTACAACAACAGGTGCTAATACATTGGCTGTTTCAGGATTGCAAAGTGGTACAGGTGCTGATAGTATATTAGTAGCTGATGCAACATCTGGTGTGATGAGAAGAAGATCTCCATCGACTATTTTGGCTAGTGCAACTACAAATACTTTGACAAGTTCAGCGAATACAATGACTAGCACCGTAAATGGAGTTGTTGCAAATGCGCCAACAATCAATACAAATGTGATCGTTGTAACTGCACCAGATACATTCCAAAATGTAATCAACGGCGTAGCATCTAACAAAGTATCCCTTGCAGCAGCTGTAAGAGAGCCTTGGTTTGATCAAGCGACTGGAGCAGGCGCTACATTAAATACGCAAAACATCTACCAAATGGGTAATGTAGGAATTGGAAATACAGCACCTAATTCTAAACTACAAGTTTCTGGTTCAATTGCTTTGCCATATAGAAAGGTGGTAACAAATGTAATTGTAGATGCAACAGACTATACTGTTTTAGCAAACTGCTCGACTGGAAATAAAATATTCACACTTCCAGCGCCAGCTTCTTGCCCTAACAGAATATACATCGTTGGAAAGACAGATGCTACATCAAATACATTAACATTTACAGAGGATTTATATTACAAAGAAGGTTTATTCCTTTCATCTATGAACTATCCAAACACATTGATTATCCAATCAGATGGAACAAATTGGTGGATTTTGGGCAGATCAAACTTCTAATCATCCAAAAACAAATCAAAAAAAGGCTATCAAACACTTGATAGCCTTTTTTTATCCCCAAAACCGATATAGATGTCTTTTGGTAGAGAATAAAGTCTATCTTTGCCGCAGAATTGAAAATATCATTGAATTCTATCATAGGACCAATAGAGAAAATACTATTTCCATTGATTTAAATGATATCCGACTATTTGAAAAAAATTGAATTTTGATGAAAAAGCTTTTAGGTACAGGTGTAGCATTGGTTACTCCTTTTGATAACAATTTAAACGTCGATTATAAAGCTTTAGAAAAGTTGATTGACCATTGCATTAAAGGCAAGGTTGAATTTTTGGTTTCGATGGGCACGACGGGCGAGACGCCAACGCTAAACAAAGAAGAGAAGAGCGAAATTTTGGCATTTACAAAAGCCTACGTAAACAAGCGCGTTCCTTTGGTCGCAGGATTTGGTGGAAATGATACCAAGTCAATTGCCAAAGAATTAGAAGAATTTGACTATAAAGGGTATGATTACATTCTATCTGCGAGTCCATATTATAATAAACCTTCTCAAGAGGGCATTTACCAGCATTACAAATATATTGCAGAGGCATCTCCCCTGCCAATCATCCTATACAATGTTCCAGGTAGAACTTCATCCAATATTACCAGTGAGACGACACTTCGAATTGCTCAAAATGCGGAGAATATCATTGGTATAAAGGAAGCATCGGGCAATATCGATCAGATGATGAAAATCATCAAAAACAAACCCAAGAATTTTGTCGTATTGAGTGGAGATGACAATCTAGTTCCAGCGCAAATTGCCATTGGCGCTGAAGGGGTCATTTCTGTCATTGGAAACGCCTTGCCATTGAAGTTTTCTGAAATGGTTAGAACTTGTCTTAAGGGAGATTTTGCAGCTGCTAGAAAAGAGCATTTGAAAATGATCGACTTCATTGATTTGCTATTTGAAGAGGGAAATCCTGTGGGCGTGAAATCAGTCCTTCATTTGATGGGCATTTGCAGTGACGCTGTGAGATTGCCTATTGTAAAAGGCACAAGTGGCTTAAGGGACAAACTCAAACAAGAGCTTATTCAATTAGGTTAATACATTCAATTTTATATTGCATTTAAAATAGCCCATTTTAAATCTATTTCATTACTTTTATAATCGCATTTAAAAGTATTACATGAAATTATTATCAGGCAAGACCACAATAATCACAGGTGGGGCAAAAGGCATCGGCAGAGGAATTGCTATAAAATTTGCAGAACAAGGCTCAAACATTGTTTTCACTTATTTTCTTCAGAACAAAAAGCGCAAGAATTGACCAAGGAATTGGAGCAATTCGGCGTAGAAGTCATGGCAGTTAAATCGGATGCTTCTAATTTTCAAGCATCGAAAGAACTCACAGATCTTGCTGTTGCTAAATTTGGAAAAATTGATGTTCTCATCAACAATGCTGGTATTACCCGAGACAATTTGCTGATGAGAATGAGCGAAGAGCAATGGGACGAGGTCATCCTCAACAATTTAAAATCAACATTTAATCTAACCAAACACGTATCTACGCAGATGTTGCGCCAAAAGTATGGCAGCATCATCAATATATCTTCTATTGTTGGATTGAAGGGACAAGCGGGTCAGACCAATTATGCAGCATCTAAAGCGGGGATGATTGGATTTTCAAAATCAGTCGCCGATGAATTGGGATCAAGAAATATCCGGTGCAATTGCATTGCTCCGGGCTTCATAGAAACAGATATGACGGATGAATTGCCTGAAGATCTCAAGAAAAAATACTTTGAACAAATTCCCTTCAAGAAATTTGGAACAGCAGAAGATGTAGCAAACTCCTGCGTATTCTTAGGATCAGATTTGTCTAAATATATTACAGGCCAAGTAATCTCCGTCTGCGGTGGTTTATCGCGCTAGAATTTACTATTTACATGGAAAAAGAAAAATACAAACTCTTACTGATAGATGATAATCCTGGGGATTCATTCATGATAAAATTTTATTTGGAAGAATCTGCTTACGCTGATTTCGAAGTGACCCATGAGGAGAGCAATTCAAGCACTTAAATTGGGAGCGCAAGATTATATCGTCAAAGGACAATTTGACAATAAGAGTTTCAACAATACCTTATTATTTGCCTATGAGCGGTATCTATTCAATTTTAAATTCGAGAACAATATCAAGCGATTCAATCATCTTCAAGAAATATCGGGGCACGGATATTATGAGTTTTTGGATGAAATAAAAGAAGTGCGCATGGCGTCAATCTTGGGATTTGATATTTTACATCTAGAAAATAGAGATTATACGGTGAATAATTTTTCGGAATTATTTGAAGACAAGTCAGGCATAATTGAATTCTTCAATTCCCCCACGGCATCTAAAGTTCAGACATTTAAAATGAATAGTGGAATGACAATTGAAATTGGCGTGTATCCTGAACGGAGAATTCACGATAGAATGGCAGGAACAGTTAGGGTCATTGCTCAATAATCCACCCTATTAATTCATTTTCCCTTTCACTACTGCGATAATTCCCGGCAAAATACTGACGAAAATAATTCCCAGTACAACGATGGAAAAATTATTTTTCACGATGGGAATATTTCCAAAAAAGTATCCTGCAAAAGTGATTGGAACTACCCATATAATCGCAGAGAGCGCAGTCCACAAGATAAATTTTGCTGTATCCATTTTGGCAATTCCCGCAATAAAAGGCACAAATGTGCGTACGATAGGAATAAACCGGCTAATCACCAAAGCCTTGGTTCCGTGTTTAGCATAAAATTCTTGTGCTTTCAAGATATATTCCTTCTTGATAAAAGGTATTTTTTCTTTTTCTAAGAATGCAGGCCCCAATTTTTTTCCTATAAAAAAATTGATAGTATTGCCTATTATAGCTGCAGCTATTAGCAAACAAATCAACACCCAAAACTTTAATGCTCCAAGGGACAGAGCGCACCAGCAGCGAAGAGCAGGGAGTCGTTTTCCGGTTAAAGAATGGCGTTACCATGTTCCAAACCCGTCTCTCAGCAAAATGAGCAGAATAAATGCCATAGTGTAGGTCCATATTGAACAGATACTCCAGGTAATGTTTGTCAATATGCATGACAAAATCAAAAAGCATTTTAAGGAAGTCCATGTTGAAAATCTCGTTTAATTAATTCTATATAAAATGCTTCAGACTAAAATAATTTAGGGATGAAACGCGGCACTCGCTTGATATAATCTTCGTACTCCGGTATTTTCATTAGAAACCTTCGCAACTCAGCACTTCCTTGGAAAAGCAAGAGCAATAGAACAGGCCCTGCCATTGACCAATTCAACCATCTCCCTGTCGCAGAAACGGAGAACAAATAAAAGACCACCCAAATGGCTTGTTCTGCAAAATAATTTGGATGGCGCATTTTGGCCCACAATCCGCTATCTATAAAACCCTTTTTATAATTCGCATCCAATGCTTCTCCCGCTTTAATTCTTCTTGGTTTTGGTTTGATAATCACCGTTGTTGACTGGGCAATTGTCTCGAGGAAAACCTCGCCACTCATAGCGATACTCAAACACAGGTCCATGATTCCAAGTCACTCTCCTCTCGCTATATGACAATCTCGGCAAGGTAAACAATAAAATAAGCGTCATTTGATATAGGGAAATAAAGAGAAGATGAAATAATTTCCATGCCCAAACTTTTGAAAATTGGATTTTCCTTAAAAACTTCCTAAGATAGTCCTTCGTCAGTTCCACCCAAAATCTCCAAGAATACCCTCCTCTTCTGCAGGAAATTATAGGTGGGCGAACAGCCCAGATACTGGTCAATATAGCCATAAAACCAATCGCTCATTCCACATAGATGCAGAGGCGACGATCCATACATATGCAACAGGAATCACACTCCACAACTTATCTACTCGACCGCAATTCTTGGTCAATTCGCCGATGGTAAAACATAACATTGCCGCAGTAAACATCACTTTAAAAAGTGTCACAAGCGTATTCCATTGAAGATCATCCAAGGGATATTTTGTATCAATAAAAAAAGCCACACATGGAATAACGATCAATGCTATAATTAATAATATCGCCGTTTTAATGAGATTGAAATTCATACTCGTCCAAATATTTGAATGTTAAAACTATTATTTAATCAAGGTGCCAATTTTCTCTTGGTTGACGACTTTTAGCAAGTTGCCGGGAACATTCATATCGAAGACAAGAATAGGTAAATTGTTTTCTTCACAGAGTGTAAATGCAGTCATATCCATGACATTTAATTTATTGGATAAAACCTCTTTAAAGCCAATTTGATCATATTTTTTTGCAGCAGGATCTTTTCTTGGATCAGCAGAATAAACGCCATCCACATTCGTCCCTTTGAGTACAATATCAGCGCTGATTTCGATTGCCCGGAGCGCAGCGGCTGAATCTGTTGTAAAATAGGGATTCCCCGTTCCTGCGCCGAAGATCACAATTCTTCCTTTTTCTAGATGGCGCACAGCGCGTCGTTTAATATAAGGTTCCGCAATCTGGTCCATTTGAATTGCGCTCAATAATCGCGTATACATACCTTGGCTCTCTATGGCACTTTGCAAAGCGATTCCATTGATCATCGTCGCCAGCATGCCCATATAATCTCCTTGTACTTTATCAATCCCATTTGCTTCAGCTTGCATGCCTCTGAATATATTGCCGCCTCCAATGACCAGCGCAATTTCCACGCCTGTCTCTTTGGCCGCTTTTATGTCCCTTGCATATTGTTGCAATCGCTCAGGATCAATGCCGAATTGCTTATCGCCCATAAGAGCTTCTCCTGATAATTTAAGCAGAATGCGTTTATACATAAATATAATTTTTGAAGATATTAATTGCGGTCAAAAGTAATAAGTATTGCGTTTAAGCCTATAATTTGTTTTTGTTTTTTTACAAAAAATACCTCGCTAAAAATTAGCCTAATCCATTTTCTCCATTTTGACAAAATCGCTTGTATTTATTGCCATATCATTTGATTTATTTACCTTTACTTTGATGTATATTTTAACTGTGTTTTTAAAATGACCCACTTTTTCAGCAAATAAACGAGATGTTTCCACTGGCAAAATTATTTTTATACCCTTTCGCGGGATTGTATGGGATCATCATTGGGATTAGAAATTTTCTTTATGATAAAAAAATCTTACACGCGCAATCCTTCCAAATACCATTGATCAATGTGGGCAATCTCGCTGTTGGTGGGACTGGAAAGACCCCTCACATCGAATATTTAATCCGACTTTTACAAGATAAATATCACATTGCCACGTTGAGCAGAGGATATAAGCGCAAAACCAAGGGGTTTATACTCGCTGATTCAAATAGCACAGCGAAAGATATTGGCGATGAACCATTTCTCTTTCATGTGAAATACCCACATGTTACCGTTGCAGTGGGCGAAGAGCGCATTTTTGCCATACCAGAAATTCTGCATCATCGCAACCATATTGATGTGATTCTATTAGACGATGCATTTCAGCACCGGTCTGTCAAACCCGGTTTAAACATTCTTTTAACGGATTACAACAAGCTATTTATTCATGATTATTTATTGCCCATCGGCTCATTGCGAGACTCTAAATCGAGTTATCAAAGAGCTGATATCATTATCATCACAAAATGCCCTAACCATTTTAACAAGCGAGAGATGGAGCAAAAAATTCCCCTGCTCCCCCATCAGCGAATATTATGCTCTTCCCTCCACTATCACACGCCTTACTTACTGACCAATAGCGATATTCGAAAGAGTATTGATCATTTCAAGCGAATTCAATTGATTACTGGAATAGCGAGCAATGAATCTATCATAGAATATGTAAAAAATTACACCCAAGATATCACCGTTTTAAAATTCGCAGATCATTACTATTTTGAGGATAGTGATATTGATAACTGGCTATCCATGTATCAAAAGGATCCTAGCCTCATCTTCTTGACCACAGAAAAGGATGCCACGAAATTAATTGCCTATTTGGATAAAATAAAAGAAATGGGCTTGCCGATTTATATTCTTCCCATTGAAGTCGTATTTGATGCTGAGGACAAGGTGAAGTTTGATGATTATATACTCAAATACGTGCAATGGGAGCGAGAAAAGAATGGAATCTTCGATTCCCCTTTAGAATCTGAAGACGTCATAGAAATCGAATAATTTGAATCAATAATTGTCTTTTGAATATGCATCCATTAATCGATGATATTCACTTCCCCTCCAAATGCGATTACTTCTTGAGCACCGACAATTTGATCTAAGCGATAATTACTCCCTTTAACAAGGACGTCAGGCTTTATCTGCAAAATTAGATTTAGAGGTGTTTTATCGTCATATAAAACGACTGAATCTACCAACATGAGCGATGCTAAAACAAGCGCGCGTTCAAATTGAGCATTCAGTGGTTTTCGCTGTTCAATAATTGCTCTTGATGATCGCTGTTCAATCCAATAATCAATTTAGTACCCATTTCACTTGCCTTACTGAGGTAAGCTAAATTCCTTGCATTCATCATATCATAACACCCATAGCTGAATACGATTTTCTCGCCGAAAAACTTCCATTGATTTAACTTCTTTTCTATCGAGTTAAAATCAGCAAATACTTTGTTTTGAATTGTATTTAGTTTCATCGCTTTTTGACAAAAGATAAGAGAATAAGAGAGGCTATACCGCCGATGACTAGCATAGACGTTTGTGCCAACCAAGTGACCCAACCAAATGCATAGCCAATCACAGGACTGATATTATAGAGGAGCAAGGTCTGTTGAGTCAGCAATTGATAGGCACCAATCCCCCCTTGAGAGATAATTACACCAATGCTACTCGCGAATAGACACATCAATCCTGCAGTAGAGTGCAGTGAAGCCGTTTCGCTCATCGCTTTAAAACAAGCGACTACAGCCAACCAATAGCTGATATAAATGACCAAAGAATAGAAAATAAACAGCCAAGGATTCTCGAGTTGAAAAACCGTTCTGAAGCCAGTTAAAAGCCATCTTTCACCGCATTTACTTTTCGTGAATTTTCAATTTTCGCATAAGAAAAATTCCAAAGGCCATTACACTTGCGAGGATCAATACGCCGATGATCATGACGTTCAAATTGAATTCGAAATGCATACCAGTATAAAATTTCTCGATGAATAAGAGGATCACATCCATTTCAAAAAACAAGGCCATGCTACACAATGCCAAGATGCCAATCACATCGATGATGCGCTCCGTGACCATGGTGCCGATGCCCTGATCCAGTGGGATTTTTTCATAGCGAGCGATGATGGCGCAGCGCATGATTTCTCCCAATCTCGGGAACAATAAATTGCCGATATAAAGAATAAAAACAGAATAAATCGTGACGGAAACCCTCGGTTTATATCCGAGTGGTTCGATGAGCATAATCCATCGAATTGCGCGGACAATGCAGGCGAGAAATGCAATAAACATCGCCGTGAAAATCCAAAAATAATCCACTTTATCTATCGCTGCCCAAATATCCATTTTGTCTTGTGGAGTCAATTTTGAGGTTACCATATAAATCAATCCAAATCCAATTCTAGGGGAAACCAACAACTTCAGGATATTTGAGACACTTATCTTCATAAATCTATTCTAGCGATAAAAGTAATACAAAATGTGGTCAATAGAATAATTTATTATGCTATGCTGTTTAGTTATTCTTTCAGTGATAAAAAAAGGGCAACACAATGTGTTGCCCTTCCTTATATTGATTTATGAAATTTATTCTTTTATCAACGGCAAGTGAATAGATTCTTCGCCGCTTGTTACATTTAAATAATAAGCCCCTGCAGGCAAATCTTGTGTCGAGAAGTAAATTTCATTCTCTCCGCTATTCAAATCTTGCACTTTTCGATCGATTACATGACCGATTACATCGATGAGAGTAAAGCTATAATTCGATTGATTTTTAAGGTTTAGAGACACTTTAAATTGGGTATTAAATGGATTAGGCGCCAATTTAATTGATTCGACATTCTCCATTGATTGAATCGAAGAAATTTTGCAGTTTTTGACAACGATCTCAAATGAATCGGAGCCATTACAACCGATGCTATTTTCTTCTGTATAAGTATAGTATATTTTATGGCTACCAATTTGACCTATTTTAGGGTAGAAAGTAGCAAAGGATACATTCACCCCAGAGAAATATCCCCCATTTGGTTGAGCGGTCAAATTTAAGGTTCGGATATTGTCACAAACAGTAAAAGGCAATTCATCAATTTTGACCAATAGCTTCTCTTTCACAGTAACTTTCACTTGACCTTTGGTATCGCAACCATTCGGATCCGTAGCAGTCACATTGTATGTTGTAGATACTAATGGCGAAATCGATTTAGTTTGACCAGTTCCGAGAATACCCCAATCATAAATAGCGCCTATGACATAAGTATTTGCTGTAATTGAAGCGGTAGCCCCTTTACACATCGTAACATCTTTAAGATTAAGCGGTGCGCCCTGTTTTACGGTTACCAATGCATTTGTTGAATTAGTACAGGCAAACTGATCCGTTACAGTAAGAGGGATAGAAAGATTCGACATGACATTTGGAATATTCACAGATGATTGAGTGCCATAAGTACCCCAATTATAAGTCACCCCACCTGAAGCATTCAATAATGCACTTGTTCCGATACAAACGACTGGATTGTTTACAATGATTGCAGGCTTTTGTCTAACTGCAGCAGTAGCAAATACAACTGTTTTGCAACCATTTGCACCAATCACTTCCACAGGATACTTTGTCGTCTTCGTTGCATTGACATTGATAAAAGGATTATTTCCGTGTACTCCCCAATTATACCAAAGTCCGCCAGAGGCAATCAATGTAGCCGTCTTGCCTTCACAAACAGAATCGTTCGAAGCAGAGGCCATCGGTAAATCTTTAACATAAATCGTCGCAGTGCCTGTATCCTTGCATCCATATGCATTTGTACCTATCACAGTATATGCGGTGGTTATAGCTGGATTATCAGACATTTTCTTGTTTGTTCCAAAGCTGCCCCAATCATAAGACAAAGCGCCACTTGCTGAAAGCGTGCCAAATGCTCCTTTACAAGCTGAGTCATCAGCAGTTGTCACTGTAGGAGGCAAAACCACTTTAAGTCTTTGGTAAGCAGTATCTGGACAATTATTGGCATCTGAAGCAGCTACCCAATAAATGCCTGTTTCCGTCGGACATGCGCTAATTAAAATGGTTGCTTGACCATCGCTCCAACTATGATTGCCACTTCCGAGTGCAAACAAATTGGTGCATTCGAATTTACAAACAATGGTATCGTCAGGAAAGATCATCACTGGCTCTGTTGAAAAAGCAGTCGCCATGATTGTATCATTTGATCTATTATCCTCATTTTTAAAATCCGTATAAATTTTATAATCAATGGCTCCAAAATCCGTTGTGCTCAATTGCCCCAGTGTTATCGTATCGCTTTGTCCGGGGAAAAGCGTATCTGTTTCGATGGCGCTAAATTTAACTGAAGGTGTGATAATTCCGCCAAATTCTGCATGAACAGGAATATTTGTTTGGAAAGAAGTTCCATTATTCTTTATCACAACTTTAATATCTGTATTCGATTTAAAACAAGAACCAGGTGCTGGATTCAAGACTGCAGAAACAAGGAAATCATTGGTATCATTATAGATATTGATATTATCGATATCTACAAAATAATCTCCCCCTGAGCCAACAGAGTATTTACCAACAAATCTAAAAATGGGCGTCAATCCTTTTCTTCCTTTGATCAATACTTTTTCATTTTTAAATAAATTAGACGCTGTATGTGTTACACCGGTGATTGTCCTTACATGTTCAAAAGAGAATCCACAATCATTAGACATATAGAGACTCAAGGAATCATCGGATAGAAGTATTATAACTTGCATTTCCTGTATATCCCGGGGGAATTCCACCAGCTTCAAAATTCTCGCTATATGGCAGAGGGATGAAGGCAAAATTTGTGCGGGTAACGCTTACGGTATCATTGACTCTATTATTATCAGTAGGAGGGCCTACATAAACTTTTACCGAATAATTTCCATTTGCGCTCATATCTACTGTAGTCGGGAATGTATAATCTACGAAAGAACAAGGAGCAATAGGACCGAATCCACTTAGATTCACCGTGCCGAGCATCACTGAATTGATCTCTGCATTTATAGGAACATTCGTGGATGTATTGGCTCCAAGATTTGTAACTCGCACTTTTACACTTTGATTTGCGACCAAGCAACCTGGGCTTGAAGGAGTTGTTAATCCAAGACCCAAATCATAGGGCAATTGAGCAAAAGTCAACTTACCACAAAACCCATATACGGAGATATTTGGATTGGTTGGTGATAATCCCCCGACAAAACTCATTGCATCACCTGTAATAATTGTCATCCCGCAATTCTCAAATTCATTTAGAGATGGAATTGGATTTGCAAACGTCACATTGGTATTCACCCCTACAACACACATGCCATAGGTAGAATTGGCAGGAATTACAACGGACATACCAGAAAATATATCAGTCGGTGTTGCGGTATTTAAAATGGGATCTGCAGGTATCGTCTGAGTAGCCACTTGTGTCCAGCCATTCGCAACTGAAATAGCACCTGGTGCTCCATTAATTGCACCCGGCTTCATCCATAATTGATAGGTACGAGGCGCTCCGCTATTCATTACACCAGATGCTAAATCTGTGAGAATACGCGGTGTGGGCGTAGAATTCTTGAGGTTGAAGGTCACACTTCCGAATTGCCATCCAATTGAGTGCGTTGTAGCAACTACAATTTGAGCTTCCAAATACTTCCCAAAAAGAAGCGAAGAGGATAATAGAACTAACCAAAGTCTTCTCATAATTCTAATAATTTAATTTAAACCGCCTAAAAACATCAAAACAATTAATTTTTAACTACATTAAAACTCGCTTTATTTTCATGCTGACTTACTTCGATTAAATAAGCACCAGCAGTCAATAATTCTAAATTCATTGTATACGTATTATTTTTTGAATCCAAGGTAGCTTTGCCTTCCTGAACAACTTTACCAGTTAAATCATATACTAGAATCTGCACATTCTCTTGATCTACAAGACCTGTAAATTTCAAATTCACTTCAGTTGTAAATGGATTAGGATAGACAGAAATCTCTTTATTATCACCAAGACTATAAATTCCAGTGGCACATGCTTTCACTTTAATCAAAACTGAATCAACGCCATCACAGCCCTTCGCATTTGCGTCAGTATACGTATAATAAATTGTATAATCACCTACTCCTGATTTTTTAGGAGAGAAAGTGCTGAAGTTTACATTAGGACCTGTGAAAGTTCCACCAACTGGCGTTGCGCTCAATCCGGTGAATTGATATTGCTGCAAACACCGCTATTATCGATTGGCGATATTTTAACGGGGGACTTGTCTTTAACAAAAACAGTTGTATTTCCGACAACACTGCATCCACCAGGACCAGGTTGAGTTGCTGTAACAGTATATTGTGTCGTTGTAGTTGGAGATACATTCACCGTTGAGCCATTCAAACCGCCAGACCAAGTATAGGTCGAGCCAGGAGTGCTGATATCAGCAGTCAATGGAGCACTTGCACCAAGACAAATTACCTCATCATTCAATATCAACTTAGGCTTCTGATTTACGGTTACAGTAGCATTTTTCACCACACTGCATCCCAAACCATCAGTCACTGTTACTGGGATAGTTATTGAATTAGTCAGTACGCCCAAATTGACTGTTGCAGCATTTCCCGTAAACGCCCCAATTATATTGTACTCCACCAGCAGCAGAAACTTGAGCCCCGCTCCCTACGCAAATTGTTGCATTGGTAATGGTTACATTTGGACCAGGTCTCATATAGGCTGTTGCCATGTCTGTCACGGTACAACCATTTGCGCCTGTAATAACTACAGGGAAAGTTAAGGTCTTAATTAGTTTATTTGTTACAACACTATTTGAATTTCCATATACACCCCAATTGTAAGAAACGCCGCCAGTTGCCGAAATAGTCGCAACATTATTCATACATTGAGAATCGTTGATAATAGTATAAACAGGGAGTGGTTTTACATCAATCGTTGCCGTACCAGTTGCAGAACATTTGAATGCATTCGTTACTGTAACATCATATTGCGTATTCGTCGTAGGATTGTGGGAAACAGCGCTCTTTACGCCAAAAGCACCCCAATTATAAGATACACCGCCCGTTGCGCGAATAGTGCCATATTGATTCAAACAAATTGTATCATTTACGATTCCAACCGTTGGATTTGGATAGACTACGATGTTTTTATAACCAGTGTCCACACAATTATTTAAATCGATTCCTTCTGCCCAAACTGTTATTGAACTAGTTGGGTTGATATTAATTGGATTAATCGTTTGACCATCCCACCACTTATAGGCATTCGAACCGCTTGCAGTCAAGACAGAACTACCACCTTCACAATAGTTATTGGTATCTGGTGTGATGACCACTGGCGATGTATTGAAGAAAGTTGCGGAACTTGTATCATTGCCTCTCATATCTTCCCTCTTTTCATCCGTAAATACTTGAATCATGGTCATACCGCCTGCAGTTGAATTCATAGTACCAATAACGATCGTATCTTCTTGACCAACACCCAAATAACTTGAGTAATTATAGTTAAAGCTTGCATTTAATGCTCCACTGAGAACTGCTTTCACAGGTATATTCGCTTTGCCTATTGTTCCATTATTCTTGATAACCACTTTTATTTCACCTGTCTTATAACAAGTGTTGGACATCGGAGTGACTATTGAGCTGATAAGAAAATCATTTGTATCATTTTTGATATTGATATTATCCATATCAATATAGAAGTTTCCGTTCCCGCCCCATTTGCCATTAAATCTAAAAATCACATTCTTGCCTCCGAATTTAGTCAGTGGGATTCTTATATTTCTAAACGTATTCGTCAAATTATGATTGCTGCCATTGATAGAATAGATCAATTCAAAAGTATATCCGCAATCAGAAGAAGCGTAGATATTTATGGAGTCCGTTAATTTTGCCGTATATTGAAAACCGCCTGGGTTAGCATATGGAGAAAAATCAACCAATCTATAATCAAAACTCAAAACAGCATCATTATTAAACCTGCCGATTTTAGGAAGTGTTACCACTGAATTTCCTGCAAAACTATTTAAGTTAAAGAACATACCCCCTGAGCCACCTGTACCATGTCCTGTTCCACCAGCAAAATAACTCATATTGCCCGTATAGCCAGCAGGAGCGCCAAATGCATTGAAGTTCTCAGAATAAGGAATTGGATAGGTGATAGCATTAGATACTGAAGGTGGAGTTAGAATTGAATCATTGGTGCTGTTTGGATCACCAGGATACATGGTTTTAGCATAGAAGAAGTAAAACCCAGGAGCAGATAAATCCGCATTTCCAACGACAAAATCCACAGAATTACCTGGTAAAATAGTATCAGTATAAACACCATCAATTTGAAGCGTTGCTGCACCAACGACATTGACTCTGACAGGCACATTCACCAACTTACTGATTCCAAAATTCTTGATACGCACTTTAATTGGAGTTGCTACATCAGGGCAACCAGTAGATATATTTGGTTCTGTAACTGCTACGATTCCCGCATCATTTGGAAGTGGTATGGTAACATTGATATTGTCGATATCGATAAAATAATTTCCAGCGCCCCATTTGCCTTCAAATTTAATGATGGCCGTTTTTCCATCAAATGCTCCTAGCGAGAGGAGAATATTTTTAAAAGTGTTTGCTGTTGTGTGCGTAACACTATTAATGGTATAAATTTGGATAAAACTAGCACCGCAATCTGTAGACAACAATACATTGATTGAATCATTGACACCCAATACGGTTGCAGTTCCTCCTGGATTTGCATACCCTGCAGAATTGACGATTCTATAATCGAATGAAATTTCAGAAACTGCATTTAAATTCCCTAATTTAGGAAGGGTCGTAGAGCAAAATCTATTTGGCAAATTCGTCCAAAGGTTAAAAGACATACCCCCCGAAGCAGCCGTTCCATGGAATGGAGCGAAGCCTGTATTATAATTCATATTACCAGTCAAGCCAGCCGGAGCTCCAGGCGTATTGAAGTCTTGAAAATACGTGAAACCTTGCGGCAATGTCGTGGTCACATTTATAGCAGGTAAAAATGAATCATTGGCATTGTTTGGATCTCCGGCATAAATTGTTTTTGCAGTGATTGTATAAGTTCCTACAGCAGACAAATCCGCATTTCCAACGACGAAATCAAATGTTCCCGCAGGAGTTATTGTTCCAGTATAAGTCGCATTTAAAACGGCTGGAATTGGGCCAGTAATATCCACTCTAACTGGCACGTTCGAAATATTGTTATTTCCGTAATTTTTGATGCGCACTTTAACTTGTGTAGAAGCTGAAGGACAGCCACTGGTTGGAGTAGGGCTCAAAAGCATTTGAACACCTGCATCAATTGGCAATGGAAGAGTAATATTGAGGTTGTCTATATCTATATAGTAATCTCCTGTAGACCATTTCCCTTCGAACTTGAAAATCAACTCTTGACCGCTATATGCGCCTAGCGGAATAGAAATATTTTTGAAAAGATTTGAAGCAGTGTGATTTGAACCATTGATAGAGTAGATTCTTGTATAACTTACACCACAATTATTTGAGACCAATACGTTGATTGAATCCATATTTGAAATTGAAGTGGCAGTACCCCCTGGATTAGCATAGGCAGACCAATTGACCAATCTATAGTCGAAAGTCAATTCTGTACCCGCATTTCCTGCAGCAAATTTGGGTGTTGTCACATTGCAAGTTGTTGCATTAGACCAGAGATTGAAGAACATGCCACCAGAAGCGCCTGTGCCATGCTGTGGAGCGCCGTTGTATAGAAAATTACCAACAAAACCCGCTGGAGCAACGAAAGTATTGAAGTTTTGAACATAGGCCAATGCTGTTCCGGCCGTTTTTGTTCTAGTAGTATTAAAGTTATCATTGGTTGAATTAGCATCTGTAGTTAAGGAGGTATATGCATTTATTGTATTTAATCCAACATTGCTCATATTGATTGTACTGGCAAAAGTATAATCAGCAAACGAGCATGTAGGTATTGATCCAGTATAAGTTCCAGAAAGACTTCCAACATTAGCACCTGAGACAGAAACATCAACAGGAACAGAAGTTTGGGTCGCTGATCCAAAATTAGTAATTCTAACGGTGAAATTTTGTGTTGAAGTAAGACATTCAATTGTATTTGGTTTAATCAGCGCTGTTACCCCAACATCATTGGTGGCAGGATTGCTGACAGTAATACTTCCAAAAAGAATCCACATAAAGTAAAAGTAGGTCCAGTCAAAACACCGCCAAAACCAACACCTATTCCTGTAATTAAATTACAACCTCCACCCGAAAAGGTATAAGTGCCGGCAGCAAGTGTTTGATATGCTATGGTTTGAGAAGAACTCAAGCAAATACCATACGTTGAATTGGCTGGAATATCAATGCAAAGATTATTAAAGAAGGTAGAACTAGTTGTCGTTGTAGCAACTGTGGCAGTTCCGCCAACAACCCAACCATTGGCCGTGCTGATAGCTCCTGGTGCTCCAGAAATAGCCGAAGTCTTGTACCAGACAGTTACATTTGCTGGTGTAGCAGAAGCTGCAAAGTGAGCACTTGCTAAACCCACTAACTTGCGTGCAGTTGAATTGGTATTTTCTACATTAAAGACAACACACTGCTGACCATTATTGTTCGTGAAGTTGGTTGAAATTGTCGTATTTTGAGCAAATAAGGCTGCCTGACAAAATAACAACCCACATAACAAAGTATAAAACTTATTCATAATTTTTGAATATTTAGTGTAATAATAGTAATTTTTAACGTTTATTTAAGAATTTTCTGTTTTAGTTTTTCAACAATTTCAGTTTGATTGTCTCATTCTCTCTTTGAATGTTGAGAAAATAAAGTCCATGGCACAAGTCTGGTATGTTAATATTTAATTGATTCAATTCATTCATTCTTAGTTCTAAAACAGATTCGTATTTCAAATTTCCTGTTGCATCATATAATTGAATAGTCGAAAAACCGCTTTGTTCTGATTCAATCGCTAGATTAAAATCTTGGATAAAGGGGCTAGGGAAAACAGAGACTTTGCGAATACCTGTCGCTGCTGTAATGGAATTATCACATTGTAGCACCACGATTGACTTTGATGAGGAATCAGTGCATCCGCCCATTGGATTCGTATAATAATAGGTGATTGAGTGCCTACCTACGCCAGCGCTATCGGGAAAGAACTTTGAGCCAAAAACGCCAGGGCCGAGCATATAACCGCCTGCAGGAATCCCATTGAGTGGCATTGGAGAATCATAACGGCAGATTGAGTTGAAATTAAAGTCCAAAATAACTGGTTCTTTTTGCTCACATAGACAAAAGCGGTTGCTTCTACAGTGCATCCATTGGTTCCAGTTGCGATCACTTTATAGAGTGAATTGACCAACGGCGCTGCAGTGACAGAAGTACCTTGGCCTAAGGAGCCCCAATTATAAGTGAATCCAACTGGTGGATTAACAATGGATAAAAATGCTACATCCCCTTCGCAGATGGTATCTCCCACTGCCGTGGCTGAAATTCCAGATTTGATTGTCACCGCTGCAAAACTAACCGCAGTGCAACCGTTTGCATCTGTACCTGTAACACTATAATTCTGATCTGCAATGGGCTTTACATTGATAAATTGTGTATTTCCATGAATACCCCAATTATAGGTCAATGCGCCTGTTGCTGTTATTCTGGCAGTCTCCCCTGTGCAGATAGCCTCACCTATTCCAGTAACGATTGGATTCGAATTGACATTTAGCAATACCGAGTCCATGACACTACATGAATCATTATAATAAATGGTTACTTGATAATATGTGGAGACGCTTGCAGTCACATTTACAGAAGGAGAAGTGCTTCCATTGAACCACAGATATGTAGACCCGCCAGTTCCATTAATGGAAATCGAACCCTGCTTTCCCTCACAAACAGTAGCACCTGTTCTAGTAATTGTGGGCACACTGCTCGCACAATCGGCAGCATCGACTCGTGAAAAAAAGAACAAAAGGGTTATTAAAAAGTAAAATCTCGCCATCCTAAGAATAAAAATTATTGTCGCTTGTGAAAACAACAAAATTAAGAAATTAAATTATTTAGAAAAACTTTTTTTTACACTTTTTAAGTTAAAATTGTGAATTTTGAGGTGATATTGTGCGCAATTATGAAAGTAGCCCTCTTTTTTGGTTCATTTAATCCCATCCACATCGGCCATCTCATCATCGCCAACCATATTCTCAACAATACCGAGGCAGAGTCTATTTGGATGGTCGTTTCGCCTCAAAACCCGTTTAAGAATAAAAAAGACCTATTAAATCAGCATCAGAGATTGCATATTGTGCGCACTGCCATTGAAGGAAACCACAAAATTCAAGCTTCCGATATCGAATTCCAAATGCCTCAACCCAGTTATACCATTGATACTTTGACTATTTTAAAGGAAAAATATCCACAACACGAATTTTCTATCATCATGGGAAGTGACAATTTGACCAATTTTCATCTTTGGAAAAATTACGAGCTCATATTGAAAAATCATAAAATATTTGTATACAAACGAGCTATAAATTTTTCATCGCCCATTCAGCATCCAAATATTCAATTATTGGATGTGCCCATTTTAGATATTTCTGCTTCTTATATCAGACAATGCATCAAGGAAAAAAAATCCATTCAATATCTTGTTCCGGATGCTGTCAAAGAAGAAATTGAAAAGGGTCGATATTACAAATAATTTAATTTTTTTTAAATCGAGCAATCTCTCAAATTATTTTTTTTTGCACAAAAAAGAAACTAGATAAAATATTTGATTAAAATCACTGACTATGTTGAAGAGAATACACTTAATCCTATTGATTCTATATGCTTTGCACTTAGGAGCCAATCCCATTACAAAAACAGCGGATGAATTCTATGCCCAAAATCAATATGACCTAGCCGTAGAGGCCTATGAATCCTTGCTTAAAAAAGGCTATAACCATGATGATATTCACTACAATTTAGGTAATTCATACTTCAGACTTAACCAAATAGGCAAGGCTATTCTACATTATGAAAAGGCGATTAAAATTAACCCACAAAATCAAGACGCTCATTACAATCTCAAAATAGCGAACTTGAAAGTGGCGAGCAAGATTACTCCTATCACTGATTTTATTTTTATAAAATGGTGGAAGAGCATCTCCAGCATATTCCTTTTTAATACATGGGCTTATATCAGTATTGGCTGGGTTTGGATTGCATTATTAGGACTTGTCGCCTATTTGTTTTCATCCAATATTTCCATAAAAAAATGGGGATTTTACGGCGCTTTCCTCTGCATTATACTCGCCTTTTTTTCCTATATCCTCGGCTATAGCAATAAATCCAATATACAATCTTCCGACTATGGAATTGTCCTCATCAATACTTACAATGCTCGGAGCGAACCAACCGATAAGGGAAAGGAATTATTTGCATTGAAAGAGGGCATGAAAGTCAGACAATTGGATATCGTCGGAAAATGGGTTCAAATATCCCTCTCCGATGGAAATAAAGGTTGGGTAGAACAATCTATCCTAGCCTATATTTAAAGTCGTTTGATTTTACATTTGTCCTTATCCCTATACTATTACAAATAAGAATATAAAATCCCAAAGTCAAAAGAATTCGTCTAATTTTGACTAATGAGACATTCCATTTTAATTGCGCTTTTGCTCGTTTTGAACCAATTTATATACGCTGCAGAGCCCACCAATCAGCCCACTTCATTCTCTAGTTCCAATATTAAACCTTGGCAATTCACCATCAATTTCAATGTCTCTTCAGGTGGAGCCACGGGATACCTCATACTTAGAGGCAATCAAGCAGTCAGTCAAATTCCCACTGACGGAATAGAATACAAAAGAGGTCAAGCACTAGGCAATGCAAAAGTGTTTTACGCGGGAAATCTGACGAGCATCGATATCAAAGAATGCATCGCCAATACTAAATATTATTTTGCCATTTTCGCTTATAACGGTTCTGGTGCCAGCATTGATTATAAAACCAATAATCCACTCGTCGATAGTGTTACGACTACCGGTTCTAATATTGGCAATTATTACGGCAATATTAAACCGAGCAACCTCAATTTCCTCAGTGATTTGACAGCAAAATTAAATAACCATATTTTCATGTCCTATGATGATTATGAAAAGAAATTAGTTCCCGATTTCTATCAGCGCGACACTGTGGTGAGTGGTTCTGATAAAGGCGTTGTCACTTGTGAATACAGCGGTGAAATCAAGACCTATACCAAGCCATTTGATTTTGCAAACACCATTTCCCTCGATTATAGCAGAGAGCATGTCCTGTGTAAAAATTGGATGAACAAAAGAGGGATCCCAAATGGAGATTTAATTCAATTTCCAGAGGGAGCAGACTATCACAATCTCATGCTCACTAGAACTACGAATGTCAATTCGCAGCGCTCTGATTATCCCTATGGGAAAGTCATCAATCAAACCGCTTCATACCTCAATTGCAAATATGGGAGAGATGCATCCAATAATTTTGTTTTTGAACCTGAGGATAAAAGCAAGGGCAATGGCGCGAGATGTATGTTCTATGAAATGGTTTGCTACAATGGAATGATGGGCAATTGGGGCTTAGATAATCTAGGCGGAAAGGCGAGTTCACAAGATCAGGCTGTTTTGAAATCATGGCATGTTACTGACCAAGTTGACAATTTTGAAATTGCTCGGCATGAATATATTTTTAGTCTTCAAAATAATAGAAATCCATTCATCGATTATCCTTCATGGGCTGATTGCATTAATTTTAGATCGATCACAAAATTGGCTTGCGCTGCGCAAATTAGTAGCAATCGAGATGAGCGACGTTTGATTGATATTATTTCAGATATCCACGAATCCAACATTGCGCTTCAATTCAACTACGATCGAGTGGAACAATTCGAATTAACTGTTTATGATTTACAAGGAGCCATTCTCTATAGCAAATCAATCGAATTCTCCATTGGACAAAACAACCATATCATTAGAATTTGCAAAGCCTTCAAGCGGTTTGTATATTTTGCATTTCAATAATGAATCTTCTTCGATAACGCATAAAATCATTGCAGAGTAATTGGCTCAAATAATGCTCGATTTCAAAAATTAAACGAGAATTAAATTAGTATTGCTAATATTGCACCGCAAGCTTTCTAGAGGTGCTTATTTCATAATAGGCTGAGATTATACTCTTACAAAACACTTGATACGGATAATACCGGCGAAAGGAAGAAAGCATACCTACGGGGCTTGTGTTTAATTTATATCTATGAACACAAGAATTATTACCGCCCTACTTCTATCCTTTCAATTTTTGCATGCGCAGGATTCCACCCATAACTTTCGCGATGTCATATTGATTGGTTCTCGCTCCAATGAGGTTTTTTAAAACGACCTATACGGAAATCAAAATCAAAGATATTGAAAAGATCAATCTAGGTCAAGACGCGCCCGTCTTACTTCAACAAATTCCCAGTTTGAGTTTCTCTACGGATGCTGGAAATGGCATTGGCTATACGAATCTTAGAATACGAGGAAATGATCAAACGAGAATCAATGTCAGTCTCAATGGTGTACCTTATAACGATGCAGAATCCCAAGGCGTTTATTGGGTAGACATTGCAGATATTTTGAGCAGCGCCAAAGATGTTCAAGTTCAAAGAGGACTTGGATCTTCGACCATAGGTGCGGGTGCTTTTGGAGGAAATATCAATATCAATACCAGTAAATTCAATGAATCGGCCTACTTGAGCTTGAATAATTCCATTGGTTCATTTAATTCCATCAAAAATTCACTACTCTTCAGCTCTGGAAGCATCAACGACATCTTTGAAATCTCTGGAAGATTGACGCGTATCACCTCTAATGGATTTATTGAACGGGCATTATCAGACCTCACCAGCGGAAATTTTAATTTCAATATCAAATCAAAAAAATCGCTTTTTCACCTCATCTATTTTTTCGGAGATGAAAAAACGTATCAAGCATGGAATGGCGTAAGCGAGGCAGATTTACTCACCAATCGACGCAAAAATATTGCAGGGACAGACTTCGAGAGCAAAGCAGGAAAACCATATGATAACGAGATTGACAAATATACACAGCACAATCTCCAAGCCATTCAATCCTATAATTGGAATGAACATTTGATGACCTCTATTACTTTGCATTATACCTTTGGAAGTGGATATTACGAAGAATACAAAGTGGGGAAAAGCCTTCAAAACTATGGCATCAACAATCCGAATTCATCAGACTTAATTAGACAGCGCTGGTTGACCAACCACTTCTATGGTGGTATCCTTCAAACAAAATTCAATCAAAACAAATGGAGCATCATTGGCACTGTATCCTGGAATCAATATGATGGCGATCACTACGGCAAAGTGATTAAAACCATTGATGTGGCTATAGATTCACTTCCAAGAACCTATTACAATAATCGCGGCATCAAAACAGATATTACGGCCTTTGTCAAAATAGCCAAAGAAATCGGACGATTCACCCCTTATATAGATTTGCAAGTGAGATCGATTGGATATACCATTGACGGCACAGAGAATGAATTGCAAAATCTTGGATTAAAATACAATACCCATTTATTCAATCCAAAATTTGGTTTACAATATAAACTAAACCAGCAAATCAATATGAATCTCTACACAGGATTTGGACACAAGGAACCAGAGCGAGGAGATTTTATCAATACGCCCAATGCCGCTCCCAAAGTGGAAGAGATGCTCAATTCAGAATTGAGTATTGAATACAAGAAGAATCAGAATTTCGCATCAATTAATCTATACGGCATGTGGTATACCAACCAAATGATCTTGACAGGAGCAGTGAATGACGTCGGAAATTACTTGCGCATCAATGTACCCAAATCATATAGAATGGGCGTAGAAGGTCAATTCAACTGGTCATTGACTAAGAAATTGCAATTGATTTCCAATCTCACATTGAGTGTCAATAAAATCACTTCCTTCCAACAAACCACCTATACCTACGATGAAAACTATGCGGTGGTCGACAGTTTGCAATTGAATGAAAACCTTGACAATAAAGATATCTCCTTCTCCCCTGCCCTCATCGGATATGGTGAATTGAATTACCAAATTAATAAGCACTGGAATATTGGATTGCAAAACAAATATGTCTCTGCGCAATACATGGACAATACCCAAAGTGAAAATAAGAAGCTATCTGCTTATAATATTAATAATGCCACTATTTCATATACGACTCATTTCAACAAGGTAAAAGATGTGAAAGTATTTTTTGCTCTTGAACAATATATTCGACATCGAATACCAGAGCAATGGTTATACATTCAGTGGCGGAAGGTTTGTAGATAATGCAGGAAACATTAGTCCGGCAGCAGACTACAATTACTACTACCCACAGGCTGGATTTAATTTTATGCTCGGTTTGAATTTAAAATTTTAAGTTAGCTATTGTTTCAAAAGTGTTTTTAGATTATCTTTCCAATTAAATAAAAGCCTTTATGAAGCATAACCTTATCATTACTTTTCTTTTTCTTTTCTCTTATGCCACTTTTCATGCTATGGCACAAAGCCATGCCGATATAGAAAAAGTGTGGTACAATACGAAAAAGACCGCGAAGATTTCTATCTATAAAAATGGAAATACCTATGAGGGAAAAATTGTCTGGTTAAAAACGCCAAAGAATGAAGAGGGAAAGGACAAAGTCGACAAACACAATCCAGACAGGAGTCTTCAGCAGCGCCCTATATTTGGATTAGTCCTTTTAAGGGGGTTCAAAGCAGATGGAAATGGTCATTATTCAGGCGGTAAAATATACGATCCAGAGAATGGCAAGACCTATTCCTGCAAAATGGAATTGATTGATTCAAAGAATTTAGATGTGCGCGGATATATTGGAATTTCGCTCTTGGGGAGGACAGAGCATTGGACTGCAGCTTTGTAGATTTATTAAAGTCAAGTATTAGGATTGACGATATACAATTTTGGATTTATGATTTACGAATAAATGCGACAGCCACCTTCCCTTTGGGGAGGACGGGAGGGGCAGACTAGTGCATCTTAAACCTCGGATTATTGCTCCGGATTAAAGGTATTTCGGGGGCAATGAAGTCTAAATCGCAGATGCCTGCAAACTATCTCTGTTGTGAATCGAAACCGGCCTAGCATCTCCTTTCTTTAGCTCTCAGAAATTCCCGTTGGGCCTCCGCCGCGGCGCCTCCCTCGTCCCCCGCGCCCGCAGCGCCTCCTTCAATTAAATGAGTCGCAAATGAATGTCGAAAAGTATGCGGGGAAATACTCTTTTTTATACCTGCTTTTTCTGCCAAATCTTTCAAAATCAAAAAAACCATCACGCGCGACATTCCCTTTCCGCGGCTATTGATGAATAGAATATCTTCAAAGCCCGCTTGAATTTTCTGATGCACTCGAATCTGATCTTTATAGATATTGATGGATTTTATCGCTTGTGAACCGATCGGAATCAAGCGCTCCTTATTGCCCTTCCCAATCACACGAATAAATTCAACATCCATATACAAGCAAGAAATTTTCATCTCCACCAATTCGGTGACACGCAAACCAGAGCTATACATCAATTCCAACATCGCTTTGTTTCTAACTCCTTCAGGTTTGCTCAAGTCGATCATGCTCAAAATCTTTTCTATCTCTTCATAGGAAAGTGTATCGGGCAATACCCGCTTTAACTTTGGCGCTTCGAGCAATTCTACGGGATTGACTTGCGCCAAATTCTCTATCAACAAATATTTATAAAATGCCTTAATGCCCGATATAATGCGCTTGTGAAGATTCATTGATCAGTCCCAATTCATTGATCCAATAGATGAATTTTTCAAAATCAGCTAATGACAATTGATTTGGATTGGCATCACTTTGAATGAATAAGAGATAGGAAGAGAGTTTTTCTATATCGCGCAAATACGCTTCGATGGAATTATTCGAAAGTCCTTTCTCCAATTTGAGATATGCTTTGAAGCCCTTTTTATATGAATTCCAGTGTTCACTCATCGAATCGACTTAAAACTTTTCACGAAAAAACTATTTCAAGAATAATAAACTTCCCACGCGAATCATCGTCGCACCGTGCTTCAGGGCGATTCGATAATCTCCACTCATCCCAATGGACAATTCACAAAAAGCCTCATTATTCAATTGCATTTTTACTTTAGAAAATAGAGCTTGGATATGGGCAAATTCATTGGATACAATGGATTCATCGTCAGAATTTGTCGCCATCCCCATCATTCCGCACAACTGAATATTGGGGTAATTGCCTTTTTGATAAAGCGCGATGATTTCAAATAATTCTGTCTCATCCAATCCAAATTTGGTCTCTTCACGAGCGACATGCATTTGCAATAAGACATTCATTTGCCTATTCATTTTAGCAGCTTCTGCTTGAATCGCCTCCAACAATTTCTGGCTATCCACAGCATGAATCATAGAAACAAATGAGACAATGGATTTCACTTTATTGGTCTGCAAATGGCCTATGAGATGCCAGCGAATATCCTCAGGCAGAGATTCCCTTCGCTCTAATAGCGATTGAACGCGATTCTCCGCAAAATCTCGCTGCCCTATATCATAGAGGGCGCGGATATCTTCGAGTGATTGGTATTTTGAAACGGCGATGAGTTTGGCGTTCGATCCAAGCTCTTTGAGAATATTAATATATCTATCTTTGTCTATCATTATTAAATTTGAACCATGATTCAAAAAAATTCTTGGATACTGACTTTATTTTTGGTCGCATTTTTCTCATGCGGCAAAGATAATTTAAGCCCTTATGACGTCCTGCCAGAAAAGACTTGGGAAATCACAAGTTTCTATGACAAAGATACGATAAAAAATAAGGAATTTGCAGGATGGCAATTTTTATTTCTCACCAATAATGATGTCAAAGCGCGCAAAAATGGGGAAGCCATGTATGGGAAATGGTTGGTCAATACTTCCACCGATGGGTCCACCAATCTCATCTTCACTTTTGAGAAGACGCCGCCTTTTCATCACCTCGCTCGCTCATGGAAAGTAAAGTCACAGTCGAGCAGTAAAATGAATATCGAATCCGCAGACACGACCTATCCGCGATCAGCAACCTTTGAACCCATTTAACATGTATAGAATTTTCCCTTTTATATTTTTGATATTCCTCGCATGCAGCGAAAAAAAAGTGATTATCGAAGAGTCCAAATTCATCGATATCCTCTCAGATATCCATTTAGCGGAATCACTGACCGATCGAATCGATACGAGTGTGCTCATGCAGAACTACCATTACAACCATTTTCAAGAGGAGATATTCAAAAAGCATCACATTGACTCGACACAATATAAAGACAGTTATGAATTCTACACCAAGGATGTTATCAAAGCTCAGGTGATTTATGATAAAGTCCTGAATAAATTGCAGGAGCGGTTGGTAAAATAAATTTCCCTGGTTCAATAAGTCGAATCATTCTTGAGTAAATGTATTCTATACGACACCCTTCGGGGTCGACGATTTCGATTGGTTTTGTTATAAATATTTGAACCCTTCGGGTTCGGCGGCAATAAATACCTCATGCAAATCCCGAAGGGATTCCATATTTATAGAAAAGGTTGTCGAGCAAAAAACGACCCTGAAAGGGTCGAACATCGATTCAGACGTCATTTTTAAAACAAAAATCACCTAGCTTTTAATTCACCCCCCCATTTCCTCGAATTTAATTAGATTTGTAGGACAATCGAACTGTATGAATACAACTGACCAAACCAATCCAAAAGGGGGCGCATTTTTAATCCAAACATCTACTGCAGCCAATACGTTTATAAGAGAAGATTTATCGGAAGAAGCCAAAGAATTCGCTTCCATGGTCCATGAATTTGTCTATAAAAAAGTAAAACCCCATGTCCTGAAAACTGACAAAGGGGATTTTGGATTGATTGTACAATTCCTCGAAGAATTAGGCGAACTAGGCGTTTTGGGCGCTGCATTGCCCGAAGAATTCGGAGGCATGGGCATCGATTTTGAAACAGAATCCGTCATCAATGAAGAGATTGGACGAAGCAATTCCTTCTCTGTCGCTGTTGCTGCACACACAGGCATAGGCACTTTGCCGATTTTATATTTTGGAACAGAAGCACAAAAACACAAATACTTGCCGGGTTTGGGTTCGGGCAAACTCAAAGCCTCCTACTGTCTTACAGAGCCATGGAGCGGTTCGGATGCCTTGGGTGCGCGCACGAAAGCCATCTTGAGCGATGACAAAAAAAGCTATATCATCAATGGTCAGAAAATGTGGATCACTAATGCGGGATTCGCCGATATCTTCATCGTCTTTGCACAAATCGATGGCGATAAATTCACGGGATTTATTGTGGAGAAAGGCACACCGGGATTATCCTTAGGTGCGGAAGAGGATAAAATGGGCATCAAGGGCAGCAGCACGCGACAGGTCTTTTTTGAAAATGTGACCATCCCGATTGAGAATGTGCTCGGTGAAATTGGCAAGGGACATAAAATCGCTTTCAATGTTTTGAATATCGGTCGATACAAACTCAGCGTGCAAGCCAATGGCGCTGCCAAGGACACCATCAATAATGCGGTGCGCTATGCGATCGATCGCCAACAATTCAAAACATCTATTTCCAAATTCGGGGCGATACAATACAAACTCGCTGAGATGGCAATTAAGACTTGGATGGTCGATGCAGCCAATTACCGCGTGGGCGGATTGATACAGGATCAAATCGATGCATTGGTCAAGTCGGGCAAGACCAAAGAACAAGCGAAATTACAAGCCGCAGAGGAATATAATATAGAATGCGCTTTGCTCAAAGTCTTGGGCAGTGAGGCATTGGATTATGTAGTGGATGAAACGGTGCAGATATATGGGGGAATGGGATTCAGTGAAGAAGCACCCGCAGCGCGCGCTTACAGAGATAGTCGAATCAATCGAATCTTTGAAGGCACGAATGAAATCAATCGATTATTGGCGGTGGGCACCATTATGAAAAAAGCGATGAAGGGCGAATTGGACATCATGAAACCAGCGATGGCGGTGCAAAAGGAATTGATGGCGATACCCGATTTTGGTGTTGAAGAAGAAGGCGTATTGTCTAAAGAAAAAAAGGTCATTGAACAAGCTAAAAAAGCGATATTGATGATTGCAGGCGCAGCCGCTATGCATTTCAAAGAATCATTCGAACACCAGCAGGAGATCATGATGGATATTGCCGACATGCTCTTGGAAGTCTATGCCAGTGAATCTTGTATTTTGAGGGCAGAGAAATTGATCGATCGAAATGGATTGGATAAGAGTTCGCTGATCTTGGATATCGCGAAAACCTATCTCTCCGATTCACTGGAGAAAATTCATATCTCGGGCAAGCACGCCATCGGTGGATTTGCGGAGGGCGACCAAGCGACCATGATGATGATGGGCTTGGAAGCGCTTCACCAAATATCCATTATTCAATACTGTTCAAGCGAGGAGGAATATTTGCAGGGCAATGTTGGAGAAGGGAGAGTGGTGTTTTTAGGGAACTTTAATTTTTAGGACCCAGCATATGATTCAAATAATGATGCATGCCATATTTCAGAAAATTTAGCTAACTTTGATATTATAAAAGACGAAGATGAAATTAGCCACTATTGATATTACAAAAAGAATGGAGAACAAGCTATAAGTATTCCAGATGACATGAGAATAGATGATGATAAAGTATATCTAAAGAAGATTGGTGATATTATTCAATTATTCCATATCATAGTGCATGGCAGAATTTGATAGATAGTACAAGCATTTTTACTAAAGATTTTTGGAAACAAGAAATCAACCTTCTACACAAGAACGCGAATCATTTGATTAATGGAATATCTACTCGATACGAATATTTGTATTTACATCATTAAAAAGAAGCCAAGACAGGTTTTTGACAAACTTCTGACTTTAGATGTGGGAAGCGTAGGTATTTCTACAATTACATTAGCAGAACTTTATTATGGAGTAGAAAAAAGCGCAAACCCAGCTAAAAATAAAGAGGCTTTGGAAAAATTTTTAACACCAATTGAAATTTTAGATTTTGGAGCAAGTGCAACGGAAACGTATGGTAAAATACGCGCTGAATTGGAAAGAAATGGAAATCCGATAGGCCCACTAGACATGTTCATTGCTGCTCATGCAAAAAGTGCAGATTTGACATTAGTGACGAATAACGAAAAAGAATTTATCAGAGTTGTCGATCTTAAAATAGAGAATGGACAAAATGAAAATACATGTTCTTGTTTTACTTAAATCAAGCTAATACAAGCCATCGGTGGATTTGCGGAGGGCGATCAAGCGACCATGATGATGATGGGCTTGAAGCGCTTCACCAAATATCCACTTTTCAATACCGTTCAAGCGAGGAGGAATATTTGCAGGGCGATGTTGGAGAAGGGAGAATGGTGTTTTTAGGAGATTTTTAAGTAGGATAAAAACTTACTAATATTACAAAAGATATGCAATAAATAAGGACACTGTTAATCATTTCTATCTGCTCAAATTGGGTAGATATGGATAGAAAAAATCATCTTAATAAAAAAGTTATGCCTCATTATGAATACAGGACGCCACATTGCAATATTATTAGTGCTAATCTTTACAGAAAGCAGTGCACAAAATAATATTTCACAGCAATTGATCAAATCTTTTAATAAAAGAGATACCATTCTATATAATCAGACATTATGTGAATGGTCTAAAGTTAAAGCATGGTCAGAAGACACGTTGTCGAAAAATGCCTTTCTTCAGGATATCAATTCAGTATTAAAGTTACTCTACTCTCAAGAAAACTTTAATTTAATTAATAAATCACAATGGGGCAAAAGCATAAATTTTAACTCAAAAGAAAAGTATATCTTATTTAGTACATCATCACTAATAGTGAAACAGACAAAAAGCACTTTACTTTTCGACACCCTCTTTTACTTTAGAAATCTACGAGACAAACTTCATGATTCTCTGGGGAAAAGCGCAGTCTATCGGGAAATGAGGTACAATTATTTCGCTTCAGTATCAATAGATCATGTTGACACTTTGAAAAATCCAACACCACAAATATATTGGTCAAACAAAATAACGTTGTACAAAACAGAAAGCATTGATAATGCCTTGTATGACTTTTTTTACAGTAAAAGGTTGAAGAAAATAAACGGTCGTACCATTATCCAGACTCAAATATTAAAAAAGAAAGAACTAACAAACAGGCCTTTATTTACAATAACATTTTTACACTAAAACCTTTTTTCGAAGATGTAACTTTTGATATGAAAAGAGAAAACTGCCTTTTAAATTTCAGATTTGAAGACAGGGGTGGCTATATGATATTAAACAAAGTGAATGACAGTTGGAAAATAATTGAATCTACCGTCAATTGGATTCAATAACGAGGCATAACAGCACCTAGAAAAATTGACGATTCCGTGGTTAAACCAAGCTTTTTGCTTCGTATCAAGTGCATTGGTGGCAGACAGTTTTCGTCTCCGAAATCGCCAATTTCTTGCTGCTGCATACCGTTGCCCCTCGCCAAAGAAAGACTAGATGACTAAACGGCATACAATATGAAATTTTAAAAAAAAGGAAATAGCAAAATTCTTTGCAGGACTGACTGCTTGGGAGGCAATTGTTCATCTATCGCTATCTGCTTGTGATATGCTTCCAATAACTTGGTGCAATTTCACATTAACAAACACCATAAATACAGTACAAATAATAATACCAAGCATTATATCTATTACTTTATCTTGGTACGCATGGTTAAAAATGAGTAATTTAGTCCCTACTAAAGCAAAAAACAAAACACTACTAAAAAACCATTCCCATGAACAACCATATTCAATCTAAAAAATATGCCGTTTGGCTTATCTTCCTTGGAATCCTCTTGTTTTTATTTGGATTGCTCATTGGTTTATGTATTCCCATGATGACGAATCCTAGAATGGGGCTTTCTGCGCATCTCGAAGGAACCATGAATGGCATGTTCTTGGTCATCCTCGGAATGATATGGAGTAAACTAATATTAGATGAGAAGTGGTTAAAAAGAGCATTTTACTTGACGATCTATGGTTCGTTCGCAAACTTTGTTGCGGTAACCATAGCTGCCATTACAGGCGCCGGCAAAATGATGCCCATTGCTGGAGGCAAAGAAGGTTATGGGCTTGCAGAAGGACTTATCTCTTTTTTGCTTGTTACGCTTGCACTCGCTATGATTGCAGTTTGCTGTATTGTTTTGACAGGACTCTATAAAAATATCAAACATTAACCCGTCAATCCAATCATTCATCCTGCTAAATTTCTTTGCTTTTATTTACACTTAAACCTTGGGATTTGAAAAATTATAGACAATTTGAAAAATATGAAGACGACTGAAAAAAAATTTGACGCGGTAAAATTTATGCGTCAACAGCGAGACAAATTGAGTGAGAAGTTATCCAAAATGTCAAAAGAAGAAATATTGGAATACTTCAAGAAACGTAAGACACAGATGACAATAAAGCCATCTGCATAACAAACTGCATTGTGACGCGCAATACCAAAGACTTTCGCAATACCGAACTACTCGTTTTGACACCAGATGAATTGTGCTTAAGATTTTAATTAATCTTGCAATTGATAGCTAAACCTTCAACCTATTGGTCTATTCTTCTGGGGGGGGGGGGGGGGGGGGGGGGGGGGGGGGGGGGGGGGGGGGGGGGGGGGGGGGGGGGGGGGGGGGGGGGGGGGGGGGGGGGGGGGGGGGGGGGGGGGGGGGTGGGGGGGGGGGGGGGGGGGGGGGGGGGGGGGGGGGGGGGGGGGGGGGGGGGGGGGGGGGGGGGGGGGGGGGGGGGGGGGGGGGGGGGGGGGGGGGGGAAAGGAAACAACCCAATTTCATAAACAAAAAAGTCCTGCAGGATTACCCACAGGACATATATTTTCAACAATTTCGGATCAACAACAATCTTAACCTAGATTACGCATTAGAAGTTCTATTCCAAGGCTAAACTGATTTGATATCAAGCACGTACTCGATTTTATTCCTTAAAATAGGAAGAACTATTCCTTCGTCATAAAATCTTGCGAGCGTCCTTGCTATCTTTTCATTTTAGCCTTTCATAACGAATTCTAATGCGTAAACTAGGTTAGAAAACAACCGTTCCAACACTCGCTGTGTTTCCTGTTGTAACGACAATATTATTTAGCGTGATAGGTAAAAAAGGTATAACGGGCGTTACCGTCACCGAATAGGTTCCTGCAGGCAATCCCTTAATAAGAAATTCTCCCTTGGCGTTTACATTGGTAGAAAACGTATCTGCTGAACTCACGCTGACAGAAGCCAATAATCCAATAGGATTAATATTTCCTTTAATTGCACCGCTTATAGAGAGATCGATTGTTCTAAGTACTGGCTTCAATTTATATGTCCCATTTCCAGTTTCTACAATAGATTTACTAGCATCGAAATCGAGCAATACTTCATAATTAACTCCCGCTTGCATAGTATGATTCACTTGGAGTTTCAAGCCCGATTGTTCAGCACTTGGCGTGCTCAACGGATAAGTTGTATTATTAACAACAACCGTATTATTTGATCCTAAGATGAGTCTAATCTGTTTTACTTCTGTAAACTCGAATGTATCTCTCGCGATAAGGGTATCCAATCCATTAGTAAAATTGAGTAGATTGTAAATACCGGCATTCACGTTCATGGTGACGGCTTTTCCATCGCTGCCCATGATTTCCACGCCTTGCAAATCAATGTTCACTGCGCTATATGGACCAGGAGCATCCGTCATTCTGATAGAATAGATGTTTGGAGATTCTGCAGTACTCTTCGTACAAGAATTCATCAAAGCGCCAATGAATAGTACACCGAGGATAATGTTTATTTTTTTCATGTTGTGTGTTTAAATGTTTAGTGTTTTATTGTGGTGCAAAGATGGGTTTGTTCTTGTTGCAAAGGTTATAGCATCATTTAAACTATTTATATAATTACCACATATACAATTCTGCATAACATTCCATATCCATAAAATCCTATTTAATCAAAAAAACCAAATTAAGACAATATCTATCGCACTATTGCCTCTTGAACCCTTTTAAAACTTGCATTAAAAGCAATTAATTCTCAAAAACCAAATTCGCGCAAAAAACTTTACCTTTAATCCCGTTATTCATTTCAAACCCAATAAGTAAAATAAACAAGATGTCCGACCATTTAAACAATATATCAATCATTGGTTCAAGCGCCGGCGAACAATTATCCATTGCAGGCGGAAATTATAGAATCATTATTCCAGGAAAAGAGACCGATGGACAATATGCCGTAATTGAAATGACCGTGCCTCCAGGTGCAGGCCCCAATCCGCATGCCCATCCCGACTTTACAGAAACATTCTATGTCGTTGACGGAGAAGTGACTTTTAACACGGCAGATGGTAGCGTCCACGCTGAAAAAGGCGCTTATATCAATATCCGCGAAGGAGGACAGATTCGTGGATTTAAAATCTATCCGATCGCCCTGCCAAATTGCTTTGCACCGTTATTCCAGCGGGATTAGATGAATTCTTTTGTGAAATATCCGAATACTTAAAGATCAATACCCCACCTGATAAAAATCAAATTGATTCCATTTTTAAAAAATATGGGCAAACCATGTATCCAGAAAATTATTTTGAAACAAAATAAATGAAATCCGCTCCTATCAAAGAAAGCATAGGCAAAATTTCTTTTTAAAACTGGCTCACTAAAAATAATTATTCCAAATAATTTGGATTGATAAAATCTTTATCGTAATATTGCAATATAATAATACGAATATGGGTGCATCAAAAACGGAGCATTTTACCGAAAAACAAAATACCATCGCCACGATAGCCAAGGCCATGGGGCATCCCGCGCGAATTGCCATCTTAGATTATATTTTAAAAATGGACACATGCATCTGCGGAGATATCGTCAATGCCTTGCCCTTGGCGCAACCTACCATTTCTCAGCATCTAAAAGAGCTCAAAAATGCGGGATTGATCAAGGGCAATATCGAAGGCAATGCCATCTGCTATTGCATCGATGAATCTGCCCTGCAAACCATGCAGAAATACTTCGGACAGATCACCACCAAATTAGAAAAGAAAAAAACAACTTGTTGCTAATCATTTAAATCAAATTATCATGAAACTATCAGAAATCAAAGAAATTTTAAAAACCGCAGACAATGTATCATTCACTGTAGATAATGGCGAAAAAGTGCCAGCGCATTTTCACGTCACGGAAGTGGGTGTGGTGAGCAAGCACTTCATTGATTGCGGTGGAACTGTCCGCGATGAGAAAGTCGCCAATTTTCAATTGTGGGATGCCAATGATTTTGACCATCGCCTCAAACCACAGAAATTATTGAACATCATCGAGCTCTCTGAAAAGGTACTCGGCATGGAAGACTTAGAAATTGAAGTGGAATATCAATCTTCTACCATCGGCAAATACGATTTGAGCTATGCCGATGGCGCATTCATTTTAAATTCCAAACAAACCAATTGCTTAGCGAGCGACAAATGCGGCATTCCCACAGAAAAATTGAAAGTGAATCTAGGCACATTAAGTGGTAAAAATTCTTGTACACCAGGCGGCGGTTGCTGTTAAAATTGATCTATGTCAGCGAATAATTGCACCCCAGCGCATCAGAGAAGTCGATTGAGTTTTCTCGATTCCTATCTCACCCTTTGGATATTTCTAGCCATGGCAATTGGCGTCGGCATTGGTTATTTCATCCCATCTGTCGCTACACAGATCGATGCGATGTCGAATGGTACCACCAATATTCCACTCGCCATCGGCCTTATCCTCATGATGTATCCACCACTTGCAAAAGTGCGCTATGAAAAGATTCCACAGATATTTAGCAACCTCAAATTGGTCGGACTCTCCCTCATCATCACCTGGGTGATTGCGCCCTTCTTCATGTTTTTGCTCTCTTATATTTTCTTAAAGGACTATCCTGAGTATATGACTGGTTTAATCCTCATCGGCATCGCGCCTTGCATCGCCATGGTCATTGTATGGAATGAATTGGCGGAGGGCAATCGAGAATACATCGCTGGTTTGGTTGGTTTAAATAGCATTCTTCAAGTTCTATTGTATTCAGTTTACTCCTATTTCTATTTGACAAAAATGCCTGAACTATTCGGCATGAAAAGTTTTGACATTGATATCACCATAGGTCAAATTGCGAGCAGCGTATTTATCTACTTGGGCATCCCTTTTATAGCGGGGATTCTCAGCCGATATCTACTCATCAAAATAAAAGGAGAGCAATGGTTTAACGAAGAATTTATCCCGCGCATCTCTCCAATTACGTTAATTGCCCTATTATTTACCATCGTATTGATGTTTAGTTTGAAAGGCGAACTCATCGTTCAATTGCCCATGGATGTAGTACGCATCGCCATTCCATTGGTTATCTATTTTGCGGTGATGTTTGTCGTCACCTTTTTACTCGCACGAAAATTTGGAGCAGATTATTCCACCAATGTGGCATTGTCATTCACCGCCACGGGCAATAATTTCGAATTGGCAATTGCTGTGGCGATTGCTGTTTTCGGAATCAATTCAGGACAAGCATTTGCTGGCGTAATAGGACCTTTGGTCGAAGTGCCCGCATTAATTGCCTTGGTGAAATTGGCTTTTTGGTTCAAGAAAAAATATTATTCAAATTCATCAAACACTATAACATGAGAATTGCCCTATTCAGCGATATACATGCCAATTTACCTGCATTAGAAGCCTTTTTCAAAGATATTGAAAAGCAAAAAATCGATGCCATCTATTGCCTTGGCGATTTGGTCGGATACAATATTTGGCCCAATGAAATCATCGAAGCCATCAGAAAAAGAGGCATTCCCACCATCGCAGGAAATTACGACTTCGGTGTTGGAAGAAATTCTGACGATTGCGGTTGTGCCTACAAAACTGATGAAGACAAAGCCATGGGAAGTCAGTCCATCGCATTGACCAATGAATTGGTGAGCGATGAGAATAGACAATATTTGAGAACCCTTCCTGCGCATTTGAACATCGAGTTTCAATTGGACAATCATTCAATGAATTTGCTCCTCGTGCATGGAAGTCCAAGAAAAATAAATGAATACTTGTTTGAAGACCGCGAGGAAAAGAGCATGATGCGCATCATGGAAACAGTTGATGCTGATATGCTATTCTGTGGACATACACACAAGCCCTATCATCGCATTTTCGAGTATGAGAAAGAGGGACGAACCGCCTATAGACACGCAGTCAATATCGGCTCAGTCGGCAAGCCAAAAGACGGTGACCCGAGAGGCTCTTATGTCATTATAACCCTACGTGAAGATTCAAATATTTTCAATAGAGAAAGCATTCAAGTGGAATTCATTCGATTTGATTATGATATCGAGAAAGCTGCTCAAGCAGTTGAGGAGAGTGTTTTACCAAATGCCTATGCCGATATGTTGCGCAAGGCGTATTAATTAAAAAAGAAAAAGCATTATGAATAAAATCAAATCCATTTGGACATCGATAACAGGAAGCATCAGCTCTATTATCCCCCTATTTTTCGCATGCTGCAAAAGCGGCGCCTGCGTGGGCGTTTGCGCAAGTCCTGTCGCATCGCTATTTGGAATTTCATCAGCAACCTTAATGGCCTCTCCAATTGTGCAAGCCTTAGAACCCTTGCTCATCGCCATCAGTGCAGTTGCTTTTACAATTTCTTATTACGACATTTATGTCTTGCCAAAATCTGCTTGCGCCACTGATTGCGCCTGCGATGTAGACGATGCCAAAAAATCTACCATCAATTGGTCGAAATGGATATTCTGGATTGGTTTGATTGCGAGTATTGGATTCTTTACCTATTTCGAAGTGCAGAAATACAAGAGCAATACATCTCATGCGCCTATCGCGACTTCATGCTCAACTGCACCAACCTGCGATACGACTTCATCATGCTGTTCGGCCGATACGGTTGAAGTGGAAGAAAAAGCATGTTGCAGCGGAGATAAAAAATGCGAATAGCGGAAGTGCTTGTGTTGTGTGGTTGGGTGGTAGTGGTGAGTTGCCGCGTCCTGACAAAGTGCCGGGATAAGTGGTGAGTTGTGTGTTGTGCGTGTTGGGTTATTTGTTGAGACGATATTTCGCTTCCCAATTTCACGCCCAAATTGTAGTCTTCCTTCCCACGACTTCGCAGATAAACGAAATGTCAAAACTTCCCGTAACGGGGTTGTGTCAATGCAATTCTTCGAAGCCTTGGTAACACTTTGGGTTTGAACAATTTTTAAAAAATTTGCAATTGATTTAAGGTGTAGTTCATAAATTAATTTTATGTATATAATTACAAATATAAATATAATATATAAGTCAAAATGCAGATTTTGGGGTTTCACAACGAAAGATCAAATAAAAAACGTCTCCTTACTATCAACCGTCATACTTATCGCAATGGCCATATTAACTGATGATGTTATGCAGAGCAAATTATATTCCACATTAGGTAACTCCAGAACTTACTAAACTAGAGCCAACATCAGAAAATCCCAAGGACTATTTTCAAGAAACAAACCCATACCAGAAACCCTTTAAATTTTCAATGAAAAAAAATATCCTCCCCGGGGGGGGGGCCCCAACTTAGAATTTCCTCCAAAAGAAAAAAATATTGTCGCATTGAGCCTCCTTGATAAGCCCCCCCACCCCCCCCCCCCCCGGGGCCCCCCCCCCGGCCCCCCCCCGTGGGTTGGGAACCGACCCCCACCCCGGAGAAACCACCTTTAAGGAATCTTCACCCCAAGCGCATTTTCCAACCCTTCTTTGTAATATGCCTCATCGGATTCACGATCGATCAGCGAAATATAAAATGGATTGAACACCTGATTGATTGCTTTGCTCAAAGCGTGATTTGGAAGGAATTGATAGGTGTGCCAAACAGGTTTTTTATCCGTGAAATAAGCATTTTCACTTCGAATATAAATAGAAGCCAATGGATCTGAATAGGCCATTTTAAATGCAGTATCACTCCAAAGAAATTGCTGCATCGGAATGAATTCCTCCTATTTAAAACCAATACATAATCATAATGATCCGCGCTATCTGCCAATTGCCAAATCGTCTGAGTGGGTGAAACCATCGTCGGTGGATTTTGCAATAAGTACAAACTATTCTTATACGCCGCTGCAGTAAAAATATCTAAATCGCGCAAGTCCAAGAAAGACTTAAAGTGTGGTCGACCCGCCCATAGCGCATAATTCGACACAAAAAAATCTGAAAAACCCTTCTTGCCTTTCAAATTTTGATTGATAAAATTGACGGCTCCGATTGGATTCTTTGCCGGTGGAATCTCCAATCCAAATGCATTATTCTCATCGAATCGCTCGTAAAATTTATTGGAAACCACCATCAAATAGAGGATAGAGACAAGCGCGACGGAAATGGACAACTGCACGACTTTACCCCTATTCAAAAAAAGCATAATAGAGCGGAAATGCTGCCAATTGAAAATAGACAATGTTTCGATTCGACTGCAAACTCAAATAGAAAAACGCGATAAAGAGCATCAAATGAAAAGCGGGAACGATACTCCAAAAGCCCTGCCCCTTATTGCTTAAATAGTTCTTCACCAAATAAAAAGCAGAGAGTAAAAAGCCTAATAGATTGAGATAGGCAAAAGTATTCCAATACTCCGCTTGTCTGAAAGAGGACAATTCTGTGGTGAATGTATTCGTCTGCAACTGCGTAAATATATTGATTGCGTATGGGTAAATTTTCACACCGATTGGATTGACCAACATCGCTGCCATGGAGAGCAATAATATAGCGAGCAAGGAAATATTGACTTTTCTATGCTCTATAAAATCACCCAATACAAAAATACCCATCATCACGATACCAATACCAAATCCCTCGTGGAGATTAGTCCATATCAGTTGAAGCGGAATGAGGGCATACAGCCATTTTATATTGCTTTTTGACAAATAAAAAATCAACAAATAAAAGCCAGTCAGCAAATATGAAAAGGCCTCTGGTCTGCCGTTGATGCGATGACTGATGGTGACAATAAACAAGGCTGCTGCAATGCCAAATGCATTATTGAGTGTAAAACCACCTCTTTTTTTCAACACCAAAAAGAGGAGATAAAACAAGAGCATATAGAGCATTCCCACAAAAAAGGCGATGAATTCAGGGCTCACCATTTTTGCAACCATATAGAAAATCACTTCAGCGCCCCATTTAATATTCACCCATGGTTCGCCTTTAAAGGTGAAAGAAAGGAAATCCACTTTGGGCACTTCCTTATGCTCAACAATCCACTCCCCTGTTGTCAATTGCCACCATAGATCTGGCTCTGTCGTATTCTTAATAGAGCATGCCGCTATGAGGATAAAACAAAAAACAAACAAAATGCGTTGGGCTATAGACATGGACTTATTCTAGTGATTAAATAGATTTCAATTTGAATCGAAAGTAAAAATAAAAAAACAAAGTTGAGAATCCCATTTCAATGCAATTACTTTAAAGGAAGTTTCTCAATTCTTGAAGTAAAATAAGTATTTTTGATTATCTTTTGCCTTCGGCGATATACTTTTTTTTATTCATTCTTCTAATTGTAAATTATTATATTCATTGGCGACTACGTTGTCTTAGACAAAAAAAGTAAGCAAGGGGTCAACGCATAAGAATAGCAAGTGGGATGCGCTAGCATGAGCATAGCAGAAATCAAGGGCCGTTATAAAAAGGCCCGCATTGCGAATGGGTGCAGTTAACAAAAATATCTTTCTAGCCTATGATTATCTATACTATTGCTCGAGACAACATAAGAACTTCAAACTATTCATTTAAATTTTTTAAATATCAATATCAAATCACAATAAATCTTTGTGTGGTAATAGTTAAACAACCCCTATCTCACCAAACTAATCGGTGCCATATAGACGATTGGCTTTTTCCCTTTGATCGTAAATTTGATAAACAAAATATAGGCACCAACGGGTTGCACAGAGCCTTTGAATGTGCCATCCCATGAATCGCCTGGATTGAACGATTCGAAGACATTCTCGCCCCAGCGATTGTAAATGCGACAAACATATTCTTGTACGTCTGTTCCAGGATCGATAAAACTCAATCTATACTTATCATTGACATTATCTCCATTCGGGCTAAATATGCCCGGAATTTTAATGATGGCTTGAATGGCTCTATCATCAATATTAATCTCTATAGTATCGCTGACTTTGCACGATTTCCCCTGCAAAGCATAGGTAACTTGTGCTGTATAAGAGGTCTTCATCAGCGGACTCGCGAGCGGATTTTTGCAATCAGCACAAGAGAGCGATTCAACTGGCAACCATGCTATACTGGTATACGGCAAACTCGCCGTCAAATTCAACTGGCTCTTCTCCCCTACATCAATCGTTGTTGGATTCGCAGTAATATCAATTTGATTCAGCGGCACGACCCGTATTTTCAAATCCTTCAATACCGATACGCAGCCTCGATTCGTCGCTTTTATTTTAAATGTATAATCCGCAGTATTGAATGATTTGATAATAGAATCTTGAAATATCTCTGATTCAAACAAATTCAATATCTCCAATTTATCCGATTGAAATGGCGCAAAATACAAGACTTCATCGGCACATTTTATCGTATCCCTCAAGAGATTTACATCTGGCGGGCGATTGATAAATATCTCTTTGAACAAGGTATCCCTGCAATGATTTGAATCGATCATCACCAAATATGTCGGATATTTCCCTGCATTCGCATATGTATGCATCGGTGTTGCATTGATTGAATCCATCTCGCCATCCCCAAAATTCCAAAGAAAACTCCGCATAAATGATTTTGGTGATTGATTGGCAAATATGACGGGCATATTGATACAAGTATCATTCATGGCATACTGCACCGCAGGCAGCGGAAATACATCCACCATTTTAACAAAAGAATCCATGCATCCCGGAGCGCTAGATACATATTGCGTCGCCGCTTGTTTGCCCGATTGGGGAAATTGATAGATAGGATTTTGCGCAGTGGCCGTTCCACCACCATTGCCTAAGTTCCAAAGCCATGTCTTGCTATAAAACTTATTAAAAATAGACGAATCGCGCAATAGCACCAACGTGTTTTTACAAAATGCAGAATCCATGTCAAACCGCGCATCTGGTCGATCGTAGATATTGATTTGAACGGTTTTTGTCGGTAAATAATAATTGCACAAACCATCCGTCACGTAGATTTGCGGCGTATAAGGCCCCACCGCTGTCAATGTATAATTGACCGTTTCAAGACAATGTATATTGGTCACCCCGCAAAAATTCGCAGGATAGGTAAATGTGCTAATGCCCAAGCCCGTGACGACTTCCACCTTGGTGGCAAATTTACTTCTCACCTCCAATGACATCGGCGCATCTTCACAACTATCCAATTGTCGCAAAGTGTATTTCGCACTCGGTCCATTGAGGTTGAATGCATTCAGTCGAATGGAATCCCTGCATCCCGCGGGGTTTTCCACCATCAAGGTAATCCAATAATTATCGGGATAGAGGTAGGTGCATTGCGGATTCTTCGTCAATTGTTTCATCCCAGCGCCATCGCCAAAATCCCAAAAATATTTTGAAATATTCCCTTTCGAACTATCAAAAAAAGAAACGGTGGTGGCATTGCAAAATGCCGATGACTTATCGGTATAATAGCCTGCCTTGAGTTGAATGACGTGGACGATATCTCTGAAGGTATCGCGGCATCCCGTCAAACCATTGTATATGGCTAAGCTCACATTTTTATTGCCGAGGGAATTAAATGTAATAGCTCCGGGATTGGTTTGATTGGAACTACTCGGACTCGCATCTTCAAATGACCAAGAATAGGTCGTATTGGGATCGGCAGCACCCGGCGTAAAGACAATGCTCTGGCCCGGGCAAATACTATCGATGCTCTTCGTGAAAAATGCATTTACATCCACCACTTTTACACTGGCCGTCTTGACGATTTGACAACCCGCGACATCGCGCATCAAGCCCACCACATTTTTATTGCCCGCCGTCGCAAACTTGATCATTTTGAAATTGACTGTCCCCGTATTGTACACCGAAATGCCATCGTTAAAAATATGGGTAGATAAAGGCAAGTATGACGAATCCAATCTAAACGTGTATTTGACAAATTGATTGCGGCAGACAGGACTATCGGCCAACATGGTGCCATAGAGGCGGTTGACGATATATGGTTTCTTGAACGTATCGATGCAATTATTGTAGTCCGTGGTGATGAGGGTCACACTGTAAAAGCCCTTTTGCATCATGGGAAATTCAATATTGTCATCCCCATTTAATCCATAAAAATTAAAATTCTTATAGATGCCTCCATTCAAATACCATGACCTCGTATCGATGGAATCATGCATATGGTAGGCGTACAGATTTTCCGTTTCACAAATTTTATCTCGATAGACAAAGATATCTACCGTATCGTACGTGCGGTATTTAGTGGTTGTAGAATCAAAACAACCCGTTGTCTTATTGAATGTCTTCAATGAAAAATAGGTCGTGCCGAAATTGACATTTTGCGTCGGTGGAACTTTGTTTCGCGAAAAGAGCACATTGTTTTTATACCACCAAAAAGAATCCGCATCGATGGAATTGTTTGCAAAATTGAGCGTTCTTCGCTGCGCATAAGCGCAATTTTTTATTATACTAAAGATGGCTATTGGCCCCGTCACATTGGTGGTAATATTTTTACTCGTCGAGGTTTGACAGCCGTTGAGTGTGGCCGTAATCGTAAATAGCTGATTGATGTTTCCTATTGAACTCAACTTGACATAGACGGGATTGACCAAATCCAATTCTTTATCGGGCGGATTGAGATTGGCGCTAAAAATATCCACACAAGCAGCAGGCGGCAATGCACCGGTATACTTCACCAACATGGAATCCTTTTTACAACCTGCAAATCCCAAGAATTGAAAATCAGGACTGATTGGCACGCCTTGTCTCAGCGTAAATATACTATCCACGATACAGCCAAACTTCGTCGTAACTCGATGTCGAATATTATTCTTACAAGGCAAAAAGGAAAATTCTGCGTCACTGTTTTTCCAAATTTATCATTGACATTATCTCCATTAAAATCCCAAGCGATGGAGAGGATGCTATCCCCCGGAATGAGCAATTGGGTGAAATCAGTAAATGTTCTCAATACTGGCGCACAGCCACTCTCTGGCGTATAGGTCACCCCTTTTTTCACCCCAGTATAATTGATGTAATTCCATTTAATAAAAGTATCTGGACAACCATATACCGAGATGGCAATTAATTGGGCATGGCTATTTTTATTAAAAAAAATGTTTGGACTCGCGGCTGTAGAAGTCGGAGGCGTACCACCCGAAAATAACCATTGGTATGATGAAGCACCCGTCGTGAGGTTTCTAAAATTCACCATTTTCGGCACACAGAATATGGTATCACTCGCATAGAATTGAATCTTGGGTTTGTCGTGGACCGTGATGGTGCGCGAAAAACTCTTGGTGCAGAGTCGGCCATTGTCCAAAATGTCGCAATCAAGGTCGCCGAGTATGTCCCCGGAAAGGCATATACTTTCTTGGGAAAACAATTATTGCTGAAAGTCCCATCGCCGAAATCCCAATAGCAGGCAGTTGCTCCCGCGGTAGTATTGGAGAATTGAAGGGTATCGATTCGCCCCGCACAGGCATCCGTCTTGCTCACCGCATAGCTCACCACTTTATTGGATATGCGCACAGCGGGAATTTTCGTGGAAGTATCGCGGCAATTTCCATCTGGATTGATGGCGATCAAGCGCACATTATAGGTAAAGGGCGGCGAATTAAAACTCAGATTGGGTGAAGTCGCCGTCGATGTCAAGGTATTGCCGATATACCACTCAAACTGGGCATTGATCAATTGCGTGGATGTATTGCCAAAATTGGTGGTAAAACTCGGCGCGCAGGAAAACGTATCTTGTATGGTAAAGCTCGCCTTGGGCGTCTGCTTGACCGTCACGGCATTTAAATATATCGTATCCGCTAGACAGCCGCATTCATTGCGGATGATGAATTTCACATTGAATACCCCCGCATTGGCATAGCTATGAAAGAAGGAATCTTTAAAGGCAAAGGTCTTGGCCGAATCATCGATGATGCCATCGCCATAGTCTACAATCATGGATTTGCGTCCACCGCAGGCATAGTTGGTCTTGTTTACAAACCAGACCTTGCCGGGATTGCAGACCACTTTGGGTTGGATGGAAAAATCGATGAGGGTTTTTTATAGACATTGATGATATTGGGATAAGTCACGGAATCTGCGCTGCCATTGGAGAAAAACACGACCATTTTCAAGGTGTATAGACCGCTGTTGTAATAGGCATGGGAGCCGGTATCGGATATATGGGTAAAACTGGTATTATCGCCCCAATACCAAATATGGTTGACGGCGGTCTTGCCCACATAGGCGGTGGTGTCCTGAACCTTGACGAGCAGGGGCACGCAGCCATTGCGGTTGGTAATTTTTACTTGGGGTGTCTGGGCATGCATGGCACCCAAACAGCAAAGGGTTAATAGAAGAAATATATTTTTCATCAGAACGAATTACATTGCAATATAAGAAGAATAATATATAGGAATGAAAAAAATATGGTCGGGACGCGATGCATCCCGCACAACGATGAGGACGCAAATTCATGCATCCCGCCAACGATGAATGGACGCGATGCTTCGCATTGTAACGGGACGCGATGCATCGCGTCCCTACAATCAACGAAACATCCCGTTCCAACGACCCATTCACGATAAATCAAATGATTCCTCCCGTCTATTTCACAATTTCCACCCGCTTGGATTGTATATGGGCTCCTTGAATGATTTGTAGGAAGTAGATGCCTGCGGGGAGATTAGAAACATCTAGTTTGACCTTTTTTTCCATGCGGCTTACCGTGATTTCATAATTCTTGCCAACTACATCATAGATTTTAAACACAGGATTAACATCCTCATCCAAGCCTTCAATATTGATCTCAGCACTTGTTGGGTTTGGATATAAATTGATTGAACTTGATAGATTCGCTTTAACGATCTCCGCGCCAAATACCGTAGGCAAATAATATTGCGCAAACCATGAATTTATAACCTTAGTCGTATCTCTCGCCAAATACACTTTCCTTTCATTGGTCGTCCGTTTGACGATGGTATCTTGAATAGAATCACCACAAAATTCTCCTTTCACTTGATAGATGGTATCTTGAATGCAAGTCCATTTATTGTATTCTACATAATAATACTTCTTATAAATGGTGTATCTATCCATCATCACACCATCTACTATGCCGTATTTTCGAATATAGGTCGTATCAGAACTTACATACTCTTGCAATTTATACACCTTTAAAACTCCATCGCTATATGCATCTGGTATTGTATCGTAATGAATGCTGTCAAATGCAAGCGAAAATGAATCAGGCAAAGTATGGTTGCTGATAATCTTTAGGGTATCAAAAAATGTCACTGGATTGGTTTTATAATTGGGAACTTTTATAAAATCGAAAAAATCCAGTTTACCATCTCCATCATAATCTCCCATGGTTAAATACGGATCGCTGATGAGAAGGGCTGAATTAAAGATCTGATTATTCAATGTCCAAGACCCATTCGCATTATAATCCATGATTGTCATAACTCTTTTTGATTTATCATACCAAATCAATTGACAAGTATTTTTGCAATTCAACTTCTTAATTGTAAATGATAGGTATTCCACGGGCAACGTGTCATTGATGATTAATAGCTTAGTCGCTCCAGGGAATAAACCCAGTGAATCCTGCAATCGATAAGCCATTCTCTGTCGAAAATTGCTCTCATAAGCAACGGCAATATCATCTCTTCCATCATTATTGATATCAGCGATGCATAGATTTCGCACGCTATTTGAATTGGAGAATAAGTAATTAGTTGGTTCGTTATAGATTCCTGAATCACGTTGAATGTATACATGCATGATAGAGGTACTAAAAATATTTTCAAAATAAACCAAATCCATTTTCCCATCGTGATTGAAATCTCCGATATCATAATTATTGGCAATTTTAAAAGAACTGTACAGTGAAGGCTTATCAGCAAAAACAAGACTATCTATTTGATAGACTATTTTCAGAGGACCTTTACCCGCTGATTGCATAAATACTATATCTAGCTTTCCATTTCCATCCATATCTGCATATTTTAAATCATAAGGATTGGGATAATACGCCGGAAAATTTATTAAAGTAAAATTCAGCGAATCTATCTGTATAGCGATTCCTAAACTATCCCATGTCTTTCTGAGCACCATATCTCGCTTTCCATCTGCATTGATATCGATGACACCTCTCAAAAAATAATCAATATACTCATCACCAAACTTTACTTTAGGGCTAAAAACAAAATTGCCCTGATTATAGCTAATGTATAAACCATAGGTTGTTGATTTATCACTTGGATTCGTTTTAAAATGTGTTTGAATAATATCTAATTTTCCATCTCCATTGAGATCATCTGTATAAGGGATTCCTATGGAATTATTGATGGGATATTTCTTTGCGACAAAATCGACTTTCTGCGCTTGGCTTTGTACGCACAAAAAAAGGAGTAAAACTCCTTTCAAAATAAAATTAATTCTTCTCATGCTATGTCTTATTTAATATTATAAATTGTATAGATTAGTATCCTTTTTTTGACAGGTTCTCCAATATGGTGAGCACTTTCATTTGATCTTGTTTGTTTTTAACTGTATAGTTTTTTTTATCTGTCATATCCACGATAAAATCAGGACTGCAAATGACAAAATAATGTTTTATGTTCTTGGAGACAAATTCCCCTGCTACAATTTCCTTGATTTTCATTTGAAAATGAGGCCACCTTCTCGATGCATTTAAGATGGCCTCAAATTCAGCTTTTTTAACAATAGTGGAATCCATTATAAATAGAGAATCGTGATTTTTCTCCATTTTTTCTCTAAAAGCAGCCAAGATTCCATTCGTCGATCCAAATCCGTTAAATTCTTTATAAAAACGCAGTTCATCTATCTTTAACTGGGCATTTACAAACATTGTAGGCAATAAAAAAACGAGTGCAATCTTGAGTGTTTTCATAGAATTTTAATTTGTTATAATCAAATATAATTAAATCCCCTTTTGACAAATTATTTTTTGTTTACTAAATAATGAGCGGATAAAAATGGTCTCACACCCATATTGATCAATGACAACTCGAGTTTCAAAAGATATGGATGTAAACCAATCACAGGCAAACCCGCAGCAGTTAATGCCCTAGATACTTTTGAAGAACAGCTTCTCAATAAAAAATTATAGAAGCCAGGTTTATTATTGAGTCTAGTGCTAATTTTTCTGATGGTATTCATGTTCAATCCCCTCACGATTTGTCCTGTTCGGGTCAAATTGTCTTGGTAGTCGATGATTTGATTGTACCGACCGTCTGAGGAAAAAGAAATCCAATCATTTCTTCCTTTTTTAAACTTAAGGAAATCACCTGGAACTTTTGGTCCAAAATCAATTAAACTCTTTCCATCTGTTTCTAATAATTGACTGTGCCCTATAACATCTTTAGAGCCTAGAGGTCTATTCTCAGTTTGAACTTGCGCTTCTCCTGGATTAAATCCCTTCAAGAAATCAGCAATATTTGCCACTGCGCCTATAGCATATCCCAATACTTCTCCAAAAGAATTGCCCTCGCTGAAAATTGTATTTACTTTTCCTGTTGATAAATTAATTGAGCCAAAACCAAAAAATAAGGATGGTGTCACTTTACCTCCGCTCATCACAGTCATTCCATAAGAAGAAGTATAAGAAGAAAAGAGCATGGCCAAAGTGTTTGACATAAATCCTCCAGAAGATACTGCCGATCCAATTGCCCCAGAAGCGGTTCCAATAGCAGCTCCGCCAAGCATGTATAGATAGGTCTGCCAATTTGAAAAATTCTATCCATTCGACATGGCTATTTTCACTCCTTCATACGCACCAATGACGCCGCTGATAATTACTGCTGCGATTGCGATTGGATTATTTCCATCGGGATCTACATACTTCATTGGATTATTGAGCGCATATGAATACCGGTTGTAATTTTGCGTATTGTTCGCATCACTTACATGATTATCGGGACTTAACATTCTACCAATAGATGGATCATAGAGACGCGCATTGAGATTGATTAATCCAAAATAATCCAAATGCTCTTGTCCAATATATCCGCGATCTATGATAAACCCATAATCTGGGGTACAAGCATCTGCAGTTAACCTTGGGCCTTCATCATTTCGCTGATTTGGATCTAAGACGGGTGGTATTCCAGGAATCTATCATCCAGTGAATTTATTTACTTGTATTGGTTGATAAGTGATATTCACTTCCTCCCAATTATAAGGGTTTCTTCTTTTGCCCCAAGCATTATAACTATACTCATTGACTATATTCCCATTTTCATCAATCAAGGCCATAATCGATCCTTGAAAATCATATTGGAAGTAATAAAAATTGTCTGCATAAGTATTGACATCGTGCACTTGGACTCCAAAAATTCCATTCGGCCCCATCACATAATTGTATTCAATATTGCTCGATTTAGAATGATCAATGATATTCTCAAACAAACCAACATAATATTTCTCCTTTTTAAGAATCCCTTTCCCAAATTGAAGAGAAGCATGTGTCTTTATATCTGGATAGGTATTCATATCCATCTCTTTAATAGTTGTTGGTCCAAATATTTCATTTGGATACTCATATAATTCATAGTAGTTTCGATTGCCATTAACATCGCACTCCGTATTCATTTGATAGTGGCCTTCCATCAGAGATACTGGTTTATTGTAAGCATTGTACACAATATTCTGCTCTGCAAAACACTTATCAAATTCAAGACAAGCCGCTCTTGTTGCGCAACAATCACCTGAAATTCTCTTGACAGCATTGGGCTGAATAGGTTGATTGCCATAAAAATAATCTCCCCAATCTGACTTCAATTTAATGTTTCCATTTGCCTCATAATCCATAAACATCTTTCTTGTTCCATGGAAATCCTTGATTTCAGTCAACCGATCTAAATCGTCATAGACAAAAGATTCTGTCAATCCCTTTACATTATCAACTCTTTGGATAACATTTCCTCTTATCGGATCTAATACTACACCAATATTATAAAAGACTTCGTATGATGGTAGTCCTCCTATTGGAGATATCAGTTTGGTCGCAGATTGCTGCACTTGTTCATTGCAAGTCGTATATGAAGTAGTGCTCTCCACTCCACCATTCATGGAATTTGGAGCCCATTTTACACTTCGCTCTCTTCCCATGGCGTCCTCTTCTATCAATTGATAAAGTACCTTTGAACCATCGCCCACTGCGATAATTTGACCTGTTTTATCATAAGAATTATAGACATGATATCCCGATGGATAAATAATCTCTGCTAAGTTTCCATTGCTCGGGTCATAGATATTTTTTGTTTCAAAAAGCTTCCCTTTAATCGTCTCAAGCGTTGATTCCAATTCACCATTGGCTGTATACTTATACTCCGTTGATGTACCAAAAGAGCTCACTGCCTTTCTATTTGCCCAAACCCATTGCTTCCAGGTGCTTGATTATATCGATACAATATGGTTTCATCGTTATTAAGTGCAGCATGATAAATTCGCTTTTGTAAAACCCGCCCCATATCGTCGTAATTCAAATAATCGATCGTATTTCCTTTGGAGTCGCGCTCCCATATAACCAAACCCATTGCATTGTATCTGCTTTCTCTTATACCCGCATTTGGCTCAGAAATTTTAATTCTATTTCCCACTTCATCGTATTCAAAACTTGTTTTCATTCCATTGGCAATAATCTCAAATGGTTCTAAAAAGCAATTGTATTTAAATTCAATCTTGCCGCCTAAATCCTCAGAGAGAATAATTTTCCCCAATGCATCATTGGTCACTTTCTTTCTCTTCCTGATGCATCTACCGTCCTTACAATGCGATTCTGATGATATAATCCATTTGTAAAGTCATCATAAGTATACATTGTATGCTGGCCACAATCATTCCAATCCTCTGTTTTTCGGCCCAATAAGTCATATTTTGCATAGACAAAATTTGGCGTTTCATTGTTGTAATAAGGATTGCTCTGTTTTATTACTTTGCCAAACTCATCGAATTCAAAAGCCACATTCGTAAAATTTCCATTCAGAGATTCGGTCTTCTTGAGCAAAACCCTTCCTTGCGCATCTAAGTAATTGATTTCATTTGGCGCATTATCTTTTGTTTGCTTCACTTCATATAACGCCAAAGAAATACCACTTCCAGAACTCCATAAATACTCAATAGTATTTGTCAATCCATATGGATATTCTGTTTTCTTTATCGGTCGATTCCAAACATCATACTCCGTAATAGTAAATTCATTTGGATTAATGGATGATTGCTTCTCCATGGTTTTCAAACCAGTTGTTGCATCATATAAAAACTCATTGGGAATTGGCGACAAATTGTGATTATAATCCAAGATAACAAAGCGGTAATTCGGATCATAAACATATTCCTGATGGCGAACCTTTCCATCTGCTGTCATGTACTTATGCGTCATCAAACCTAACGAATTATAAGTATAATCTTGCTTCGTTAAAAAATTTACTTTGTTTGAATTCTCAATTTCCGTAAATACCATGCCCTTTTGAATCATATATGCGCTCTTGAACTCTTTGTATCTTTGAGAGGATCCCCCAATTTACTTCGCTCTTCTCTAATTAATTTTACTTTGGCATTCATAAAATTTAAATAATTCTCATACTCCAATTCAATCACCTTTGTGCTTTGAACTGTGCCATTCAACAAATCCTTTATTGTATGCGTCTCTTTAGTTGGAAGGTATCTCGCATTTGGAGGACTTGTATTCGCTTCGTGATATACATAAGATTTCACGGTCTCAGTTTTAGCCAATTGATCAGTTGCAACATCCATGAGCAACTGCTTAATATATCTTCCATTCGCAAGACCGTTTTCATTGATTGAATATGATTCTGTTGAAGTTGATATCACGCCATATTGACTGCTGCTCATCTCCGACCGCAGAATTTGAGGAACAAAAAAATGATCATCCAATTCAATATTGGTTTTTAAGGTTGTGCCATTCGGAAAATTTTTAATTACCTGCCTAAAGCCAATCATTCCCCTGCCTTTTGGATGGACCAATAAGTCATTGTATTGATAAGTTGTTGTTGCTTTCCCGCCAATTCCATTTGGATTCTCAACAGATGAAACAACATACATAGGGCCTTGAACAGCCAGGACAGAATTCGAGGTATTCACTCCCGTTTTATAATAGACATTCGAACTTGTTTCTCTGTGTGAAAGAGTTTGATAATCGATTCCTATTTTATTATTATGACCGTCTAAAATTGACTTTACCAACAATCTAGTTTCATCTGCTCTGAAATGGGTAATGATATTGTCTTCACCGTTTAAATGATTGAAAAGAATATCCGTCTTAGCATCGCCGTTAAAATCTCCTGTATATATATGATTAAACTTATCGCATTCATCGAACTGTATTCCATATCCCCAAACACTAATCGATTCCATTGCAAAATCTTCTCCTGTGCAATAATTCACCATGTAATTTATGTCGAACTTTTCCAGAACTGCATCGACTAATTTCATCTCTCGCACCAAAATATCCGATTTACCATCGCCATTATAGTCGCCCATCGTCATATAAGATTTAATATCTGAGCAGCTTCCTCCTTGATAATTATATTGACCAGAAGCGATTTCCGCATCATTACTCAGTATAATCCGTTTATTGATTTTAGTTAATTTGACGCCATTACTTATATAATATTGCATAATATTTCCACCGGCATCCAATACCATATCAGTCTTCCCATCACCTGAAAAATCAGCGAACATATAATTATCATCTTTAGGATTTAAACTAACATTTGGAAGCATATCTAAATAATTGCTCTTTCCATCAAGGATTTCCACACAATTGAAATAGTCTTTGTTCTTCACTTTATCACGCGCAATGACAGTCAATTCAGTTATTCCATTGCCATTGAAATCGGTTAGAAATGCTTGCACATCGCCAGTCCAATTAACAGAATTCATACTAGTCGGATTAATTGACCTAAATGCAAAATTATACACTTGATTGTTCGAATTTAGCAATTCAACTTTTGGTATAATCTTGATGGAATTATTGATATCGGGTTGAAAAATGACTATATCCATATTTCCATCTCCATTTAATTCTCCTGCTGAACAAGTGATATAATTAATAAAATTGCCGACATTTAGAACTGTAAAATCCAAATGATTCGACATGCGATCTAATTTTTTAGTCATTGGATTGTATTCAAATACATTTCCGCGACCATGACTAGATGATTGGTCTCTCCATATCAGATAGATATCCTCATCTCCATCATTATTGTAATCGACCGTGCTTCCACCTACGACCTCTATTTTAAGGGCAGCAAGATTGTTTTCTGACACCATATCAAACTGACTATTCTCCTTGCAGATATACAATCTATCCGAGACAAAATCACTCGCATCCATATCACTATCATCGTAATAAAGTGCTAGATAATCCGTCTTTCCATCGCCATTAAAATCGCCCGTGATAAACTTCTTATACAATTTCTTCTCTACATTAAAATTAAAGATTGATTTGCTGATCGCATCATCCTTTCTCGCACCCCATTCGATTAATGTCGAATTTACTTCTTGTCCGCTCCTAATCTGTCTTACTTCTTTGAGACAAATTTCAGTCGCATTCGCCAAGACTAAAAATTTATTTCGCTTCTCTGGTCTGAATTCATTGATAAAATATTCAAAGGTCAGCTCATTAAATTTAACTCCTTCTGCATATGATTCAATGCTTTTCAAAATAAGCCTCTTGTGAATGGGATAGCCTTTTATATAAGAAACGGTACCCTCTTTATTCCAAATAGTGTTGTAAATAAATTTGATTTTATTATAAGGGTTCAATCCTGTCATATCATTGCCGGTATAGTGTATTTCACTCAAATAAGATTCGTAATAATCGATACCACTTGTTGAGGCATAATGAAATTCAATATAATTTCCATGAATATCTCTTATCTTGCTAATGCGCCAAGCGCAAGTAACATTGCTCCCAAGTGCTTTCATATTGGCATCACCCCCACCAAAAGTTATAGTCTTATTATCTGGTGTGATCATCTCAAAATAATCTGGACCATCTGCTGAAGCACCATGCGATTTCAAACTAGAAAAATTTTCTTCCTCATATGCATAAGTTGATTGATCCTGTCCATAGACGCCTGTCAAACCAATTAACCGCTGCCCATCCAATGCAAATTTATCTGTGGCATCCAATCGGACTTCCTTCTTATTGCCATCATGAAAAAAATTATTGTTGACGCGGGTAATCGAACTTACCCCGCCGATGCTCCATCCAAAACCAAGTTCTCCCATTCCGGCTTGACTGCTATAATTGATAGAGATATCTGGCTTCATGCCGTTGGTTCCAGGAGCAATATCGACGGGGATACTGTAGGCAGATGCCCCTGTATTGGTGACATCAAAACTGCCCTTGATCACTCCTACGGGTTTGGATACATCCAAGGTTCTATTCATCACAGCCGGTTTATTATTCACCGATAAAAATGGGATTGACTGGCTGTTTAATTTTGTAAAAAAGAGGAGGAATACCCACAATAGTGGATGGCTCCCATGAATTATTTTATTTTTCATACAACGTGTTTTTAAAATTAAAAATTGTTCACTAATCATTGGATTTGATCAATTCCCAAGTATAGACCTTGTCGTTGAATGTCAATTTGACGAGGTATACCCCACTCTGAATCATGTTCAGGGGAATGGTCTCCAATGTATAATTGGCGATATTGTCTTTTTGATAGAGGACTTTTCCGCTCATATCCGTCAGCATAATTTTACATTCCCTCACGGGAATTTTTGTATTCACGGATAAATTGACGCGGTCAGTCGCAGGATTGGGAAAGAGCTTCAAACCGATTGACTGTAAATTGTCTTTCGAAAGCTCGGGTTCCCAACTCGTCTTTCCGGAATTGTCTCCATTGCAATCGATGAAGTCTATCCATTTCTTGGTTCGATTGCCATTGTCATCGTATTTAAAGAAGACAGTGCGCTTGGAGGGAATGTCCTCAATTTGTGCGGTGGATTCTTTGGCAAAGAATGCTAAGAAACAAAGAATCATGATTTGTTTTTTTTTCATAAAATATTTTTTTCAATTTCCCTTTAAGTAGAAATGATGATTGCCTCTGTTTAAAATGAGCTTCAGCTATAGCTTTCAGCAATTATATTATTTTCAATTGAATATTCAAATTCGATATTGTTAAACGCGTTCAATGTCGATTGTACAACAAACATATATCAGCCTCTTTCGACAAACAAGGGGGAATGTATGAATGTGTATGTTTGATGAGTGAGCGAGTTAATTGGTGTGTAATTAATGTTTTCTTGACGATTAAAAAATTATCTGTGCAGTAAAATCTAATTGTTTTTACTTTTGAAATTACAAAGAAGGGATTCATGTAAAACTTGTTTCACGCTTCTGTGTGCGACGAATAGGCGTTGCATAAAAACAATTGTATGGAAAAATATAAAAACAAATACCGCAATGAATCTGCCCGTTTGCAATATTGGGATTACGGTTCTGCTGCCATGTATTTCATCACCATTTGCACACAAAACCGGGAACATTTTTTTGGAACTGTGGGGACAATGGTGGGGACGCCATGCTTGGCGTCCCAACAAAACCAACCATCCCAACAAATGGAATTATCCCCAATCGGCAAAATTGTCGAATCGGAATGGTTAAAAACATTTGAATTGCGGACCGATATGAATTTATACCAGGGTGAATTTGTGGTAATGCCCGATCATTTTCATGCGATCATTGGCATTGGGGAAAATCGGTATAATACCAATTGTAGAGACGCGATGCATCGCGTCTATCGGGATGATGGGGATTCTGGGGATTGCATGGACGCGATGCATCGCGTCCCCACAAAAACCCCAACAAACCCCATTAACCAATTCCGCCCCAATCAAAAAACCTGGCATCCATTATTCGCGGATTCAAATCATCTGTGACGATTGCCGCCAGAAAAATTGACCCAACATTTAAATGGCAATCCCGATACCACGACCATATCATACGCGATGAGGCATCATTTCATCGCATCACCAATTATATCATTCAAAACCCTGCAAAATGGGTTCGGTAGGGACGCGATGCATCGCGTCCCATTGGCATCCCATTGGCGTCCCATAGGCGTCACAACGGCACACCAACCAACCAGAGGACGCCATGCATGGCGTCCCTACAGACGTCCCAACGCGTTCCAACCAACATTCCAACAACCAAAACCTTGGATTATAAATTATTTTCTTTACATTTAAAACCCTATTACCAATCATACCGATAAAATATTAACCCCATTAATATACTGATGTCATCTAGACCCAGAATAAACCTCACCCCATCTCCCTTCGACAATAAAATAACCTTGTTGAGCAAGGTATTTCTGGCCTTCCTGTGGGGATTGACCTTGTTCAGCTTGATACAATTGCCCACAACGATTCCTACGCATTTCAATGCCCAAGGACAAACGGATGCTTATGGAGATAAAATGACCATACTCATTTTTCCCATCATGGCTACGGTCATTTTTATTGGGTTAGGTCAATTGGTTAAATACCCACACCTCTTTAATTATATGAATAAAATCACGGAGAAAAATGCGGAAGAAGAATATTCTATGGCAACGACCATGGTAAGAGGAATGAACCTAGCCGTTCTATTCATATTCTCTTCTATTCTTCTAATAAATTACTTGATCGCCACAGGGGTAATAGATGGTTTAGGTAATTGGTTTTTACCGCTGACCTTTGCCATTCTGCTTATCCCAACCATTAGGAGTATCAGACGATCATTCAAGAAATAATAATCCCCACCTTGGAATTGGATTTTTAGGGGCTATCAATTCATTCCCCAATTCAATCTCAATAAGATTTTCCCACCCCAACAAATTTGATTAGATTTGAAATGAAATAAAGAATTCTATTCCCAAAGAAACATGAATCAAAGCTGCAAAAATTGTGGACATACTTTTCATGGCAATTTCTGCAGCCATTGCGGACAATCAGCCAATACCCATCGCTTGAATTTCCATTCCATCTGGATGGATATTCGCTATGGCATTTTTCATTTCAACGATAAAATTTTTTATACGACAAAACAACTGCTCTATAGACCGGGCCATGCGATACATGATTATATAGAGGGCAAGCGGTTGAAATATTTTCAACCCATTTCCTATGTAATTATTCTAGCGACTTTCTATGGCGTTTTAGGACATATATTCCATTTGCATATCGTCATCGATAATGGCGAGGTGGATCCTGTTTTTTCCAAGTTGGGTTTAGAAACAATCAATGATTGGATCTTGAAACACTATTCTTGGATAGCTCTATTGTTGGTGCCCCTTTTTACCATTTCAACCTATCTGGCTTTCAAAAAACAAGGCTATAATTTTGTAGAGCATCTAGCCATTAATTCATTCTTGACAGGCAGCGGTTTCTATTCTTGATTGTTTCCTTTCCCATCATTCATTGGCTGAACGATGGTCCCTATTTCACCCTCTATACGAGAGTCAATTTATTCCTTGAATTTCTTTTGATGTATTGGGGATTTAGCCAACTATTCCCAAAACTGCCCAAGACCAAAATCCTACAGTTGCTATTCGTTGCTGCAATCATCATGTTTGCTTTAATCTTGGTGATTTCCGCATTCATTGCATGGATCTTAGAATATTTGGTTCTCGCCATAACAAGACATTGGTAGGGACTTGTGGGGACGCGATGGGACGCGTCCCAGCGTCCCCACGTCCCTACCCACCCCAATCAATATCTTTATATTTTCTTTATACCCTTGTCCTTACCTTTGCATTGCATGAATATAGATCGATTAAGAACGTATCAGACCAGAAAATACCCCATGAGCTTGCAGTTTGCCTTCTGCATTGCTTTGGTCTTATTGACTTCACTGCTCTGCTATACAGCCAATCAATTCATCAGCTATCGCCTCGTCTCTTTGATATTGCTCATATCAGTATCCCTTTTGGCGATGCTCTTCGAGAGCCTCCCCGTGCTTATCGCCGCCATATTGAGTGCCCTGATCTGGAATTTCTTCTTCATCCCACCCATCATGACTTTTCACATCGAACATGCGGAAGACCTCGTCATGTTTATCCTCTATTTTATCATCGCTTCCGTCAATGCAGTTTTGTCATTTAAAATTCGGCGAGAAGAAAAAAAAGCCAGGGAAAAAGAGGAGCGCGAGCATACCATCAAACTCTACAATACCTTATTGAATTCGCTCTCGCACGAATTGAGAACACCTATTTCCGCCATCATCGGAGCAGTTGATCACCTCAAAGAACAAGGCGATAAAATTGACCCCGCAATACGCATGATCCTTTTGACAGAAATCGACAAAGCGGGTATTCGATTGCACCGTCAAGTGGAAAATTTGCTCAGCATGAGCAGGCTAGAGAGCGGGATGCTCAAGCCGAGCAGCGACTGGTGCGATATGAATGACCTCATACATACCCTCATACCAAAACTAGAAAATGATGGTCAGCATATCGTCCAATTTGAAGCTAGAGAAGATTGTCCCCTCTTTAAACTAGACGCTGGATTAGTCGAGCAAGTACTCTACAATATCCTCCACAATGCCATTCAATACACGCCGCCTAACACTTCTATCCAGATTGAACTCAATGCACAAAACAATCTTTGCCAAATCATAATCAGCGATAATGGTGAGGGCTTTCTTCCTGAATTCATCGATAAATCATTCGAAAAATTCTATCGCCTGCCGAATACAAAAACTGGAGGAAGTGGCTTGGGATTGTCCATTGCAAGAGGATTTACAGAGGCCATGGGTGGGACGATTCATTTGGAAAATATACCAAGTGGTGGAGCTAGATTCACATTGCGCATCCCCGCAGAGACTTCCTATTTAAGCAATTTAAAAATGAATAAACCTGAGATTTTAGTCATCGATGACGAAGCGCAAATCAGGAAATTGCTCGAGATTAGTTTGGAGAGCAATGGCTATAAAGTGTGGCAGGCAGAGACTGGCAAAGAGGGCATCATCATGGCAGCAAATCACCCTCCTGAATTAATTCTCCTCGATATTGGCTTACCAGATAAAAGTGAACATGAAGTCTTAAAAGAATTGCGCACTTGGTATAATCGCTCCATCATCATGCTCTCTGTACTGAATGGGGAATCGGATATTGTATCCGCATTGGACAACGGGGCAACTGACTACCTCACCAAACCATTTAGAACCGCAGAATTATTGGCGCGCATTCGATCTGCTATTCGAAGAAATCAAACTTTGGATCAATCCCCTAAAATGGTCTGTGGCGATATTGAATTGGATATCGTCGCTCATACTGTTACCAAAGACCGTGAAATCATCAAGCTCACATCAACAGAATTCAACCTCTTAGCGCTATTCATCAAAAATGAAGGGGCGCGTGCTCACCCATCAATATATCTTGAAAGAGATTTGGGGCGTCGGAGCCCAGTTGGAAACACAATACTTGCGGGTGTTTGTAGGCACACTGCGCAAAAAAATAGAAAACAATCCCAATCAACCTCAACACATCATCACAGAAAGCGGCGTGGGCTATCGATTTATTTAATGTTGTGATAAAGGCCCTCTTTATATTTTCTTTATGCGAATCCCCTTTAGTTTTATGATTTACAGATAGGTTTCGCTGCAATTTTGCGCCATATTTCCTTTATGCTATTCACTGTATTTAATCCTATAAAAATTAGATTCATTATTGGCTTACAAAAGAAAAATATAGACTCAAATAAAAATCTAGCAAGCATCTGCATCTTAATTAAATCATGAAAACCTTTTTAATCAGCTTTATCTCATTCTTATTTCTTACAGGATTTCAAAAATCCCTTATTGCCCAAATCAAATCAAGTGATTCGATTCTAACAAATCAAGCAAAAATAAACAAACAAAAAGGCGAACCTTTTGAAGGCATCGACATGTCCTGGCAGAATGGCAGCGACCGAAGAACCAGCAATATTTGGGAAGGCATCAAATATTTCACGCCGAGTATTCTAGTGGATGTCAACTATACGTATTCATTCAACAATCCCAATGACAATACAGTGGTTGGTTCAACGGCACTATCGAGGAATAATGAAGTGCAATTATCTGCCCTGCATTTTGGAGGAGATTTTTATTATAAAGGTGCACGCGCTAGATTTATGACTCAATTTGGAACGCGCTCAATCGTCGTCCCTCGCAATGATTACAGCCCATATCGAGGTCAATATCAATTGGCCAATGTATATCGCTATCTCAGTGAAGCCTATGCGGGCTATCATATCAATGCCTTGCATGGAATCAATATTGACGCGGGATTGTTCATGTCTTATATCGGTTTAAATTCCTTCTATCAGGCGGAAAATTGGGAATACCAAGCTTCTTTTACTTCTGATAATACACCATGGTTTTTCAATGGATTGCGGGTCCAAATTTTCCCGAGCAAAACGCTAAAAATCGAGCCGTGGATCATCAATGGATGGCAGAGTTATGGCAAATTCAACAGCATGCCAGGCTTTGGTGGCAATATCACTTGGATGCCCAATAGCGATATCAAATTATTGACCAATAATTATTTCGGAACCGATGCTGCAGGAATACCTGCCAGAAAGCGTTTCCCCTCGGACAATAGTTTCTTGTTGCGCTATTTCAACAATCCAAAATCCACAGGCATCCAGAAATCTGCTTTCTCACTCACCGTGGACTTTGGATTTGAAAAAGGCGGAGGAGTCAATGGTTTCAGCGACGGCGATAGCATTCAAGGACCTGCTCAATACTTTTGCATCAGCTATGTTTTATCGCCGCATTTGGTTTGCACAAAACAAATGCGCTTGGACAGGGTGGTGGTGCCATGACCAATCCCGGTCGCTATTTAGTGCTCACCGAACAGGACAAGCGAGTCCACTGCCGAGTGCTACCGACCCAACTAAAACGGAAGGAGCATTCCCATTCAGTGCCAATCCCGGCGATCCATTTAAAGCGTGGGATTGGTCTACCAATTTTGATTATATGCCCAATCAAGGCTTGACAATACGACTTGAATACGTCAATCGACATGCCAGCGTTCCCTATTTTGCAGGTCCGGGGGGTGTTACTTCACAGACAGGCTTCAGCACCTCTGCGCTAGATCCCAATTGGAGACCAGATTTAGTCAAATCAGAGAGAATTGTCTTGGGCACTATTGTTTAGATTATAGTTGTCACTTATTCAAAATTTAACCTCACTTTCGTGTATTATATTCACCCATTTAATACATCTAGAAAATGACCTGCCAAACAACCATTACAGCCCTATTTGAATGTTCCCTAGAGCGCGCATTTAAAACACCCATGCTCTGCGATGTATCTAAAGTACAATCGGATATGGCTTAATGCCCAAGGTGACGCATTGCACGGAGGATGAAAGTTGGGGTAAACCGGCGGGACAAAAAAGGTATTTGTTGCCAAGTCTATTTCACAAGGCGGTGGATTTGCCTCCAGAGATAAGGTGATTGAGCGCATCGAAAAACGCTTATTGGAAAATCGAGGTCTATGACTTCAAGCTTGGATGTTGGGATTTTATAAATTCATCGGTAAATGGAAGACGACTGAAATCGCTCCCAAAAAAATCGCCATAGAATACACTTATACGCTCCACTCCAAT
>JADJOU010000013.1 GCA_016713645.1 Bacteroidota bacterium | reverse complement strand
GCGAATATAAGGGAATCCACCCTAGTAAAATCAAAGTTTTTTATACTTAATTATTCTATGAATTTCTTATATCTACAAAAAAATATAGTATGTGCCAAGACGGTTCATTCTTACTCAAAGCTTGGGCAAATATCGATACCCTTTTTATACTGAGGAATTTAGTGAGGAGCAAAACGGGATACGCACCATGGTAGTGATTTCGTATCCACGAAGTTCAACCCGTCGTCGCGAAGCATGCAGATGTTTCGAAGACATACAACCGCTATCGATTTGCTCGGAAAAAGCGGCTGGAAATGGGGGTTTAAGTGCGGTCTAACTGGTGAGAGGAAAAATGGGCGGCATCGATTTGGATTTTACCACCACGGATTGATTGTTTCAGAAAATATGGCTCTAGGTCTATCCTTTTGCAACTTCCCTTGGGGCATACTTCCATCGGTTCTTTGCCCATTGTCTATTGTGGTACAGATCTCAGAAAGAAAAATACTTACCCAATATTGTCACCGCAAAAACAAGGCGGCCCTATTGTCTCTTAGCGGCGCGGGATCTGATGCGAATTCTGGCAAAACAAAGGCTATTTTGAATGAAGCTGGCACCCACTATCTCATCAATGGCCAGAAGATGTGGATTACCAATGGAGGCTATGCAGATATTTTAATTGTATTTGCGAAATTGATGATGATGAGAATTTAACGGCTTTTATTGTGGAATACGCCTTTGGCGGGATTACAAGAGGCGCAGAAGAAAAAAAATTGGGATTAAAGGGTTCTTCGACCGTACAACTATTCTTCAATAATTGTCCCGTTCCAGTTGAGAACATGCTGGGCAATCGCGGAGAGGATTCAAGATGGCTTTAAATATTCTCAATACAGGCAGAATAAAACTCGCTGCGGGCTCCATTGGAGGCAGCAAATTCGCCCTTTCCGAAGCGATGCAATACGCTCAAGATCGCGTGCAATTTAAAAAATCCATCATTGAATTCGGAGCCATTCAACATAAATTGGGCCAGATGGCTGCGCGCATATTCTGCAAATGAACCTGGCGTGTACAGGTGTGGCGACAATATTGATGACAAGACCAGAGAGTTCTAGAAGCGGTGAAAGTTCGTCATAAGCCAAGATCAAAGCCATCAGAGAATATGCCGTTGAATGTGCCATTCTCAAAGTGCAATGCAGTGAGACCGTGGATTGTCATCGACGAGGCCATTCAAATATTTGGCGGGATGGATATAGTGCTGAAAACAGCATAGAATCAGGCTATAGAGACTCGCGCATCTTGCGCATCTATGAAGGGACGAATGAAATCAATCGCATGCTCGCCTACGGAGAATTGATGAAACGCGCATTTAAGAACAAAGAAATTGATATTCCGGGCGAATTCAAGAAAATTCCTTGGAATTTATTGAAAACATTTAGGCCATTCCAACCCAAGACGGGATTGACTTATGAGCGAAGCACACTCCGCAATATCAAGAATACATTCTTATTGCTCGGTGCCATTACTGGATCAAAATTAAAAGAGAAACTCATCGACGAACAAGAAATCGTTATGAATCTCTCAGATATTCTCGCAGAATGCTATATCGCAGAAAGTGCTCTATTGAGGATTGAAAAATTGCGACAAAAATTCCCCAACGACCCTGGATTGGATACAAAATATAAGTTGTTTCAAATTTATCTATATGAAGCGGTCCATAAGGTTCGAAAATCATCTTATGATGCCATCAATAGTTTTTCAACGGGCATTGAGCGCAGAATATATATTTCCTTGGCCAAGAATGTTGGATCTTATCTTGTAAATGCCAAAACCTTGAGAAGAGAGGTGGTTGCAGAAATGATCCAAACTAAGATTTGGTAATATTTTAAAAAAAATCTATTTCTAAGTCAAAAATAATTCGATTGTTTTGGTTTTAATCATATATTTGATTTGAACCAAACCAATCATTTATGAGATATGCGCTAATTTTATTCCTTCTTACTTTCATTTCAATCCGTTGCTCAAACAATTATTACACAAGACCTAAAGAGCAAGCTGTTTATAAAATACTTAGAATCCCTATCCAAAGAAGACTATCGCGCATTATTCAAAAAAGAGCATCAAAGAATCCCAGCTGATTATCAAAAGGTGGATAGCTCTAAAACCATTGTACCAGAAGATAAATCTCCTTCAATAAAAAAATCTATTCAGACATTTAATTCCGATGCAAGATTTCCAGGAGAGTTTGAAGAATTGCAAGGAGTATTCATCTCCTGGCCATATACAAGTGGGGTGATAGATGTCCTATTGTCAAGTGAATACGCCAATATACATGGCAAGTTAGCAGAAGGAATTCAAAAGGGAAATGCCACGGTATATATCAATATTTATCCTGCAGCAGATTCCAATAAAGTAAAGACTTTCTATGAGCAATAAGGGCTACCAACTGACAAATTATGTCTTCTTGGTAGAACAATTGGATGATGTGTGGGCTAGAGATTTCGGCCAGTGGATTACTATTATGGAGCCAATGACAGCATTGGTTGGATTGACATGAAGTATTATCCAGGAAGAGATAAAGAAGAATCTATTGCCTCAAAATGGGGAAAGAAATTGGGCTATCCTGTTCAAACTACCAAACAAATTTTGAAGGAGGAAATATCCTCATGGATGGAAATGGAAGAATGGTTACCACTTCAATGGTTCTTGAAGTAATTTAAATGAATATGGATGGAGCAATTCACAAACCAAGGATAGTATCAACCACTTTTTCAATCTCAATCAATTAGATGTCTTGCCCTTATTGCCGCATGATGGAGGTACAGGCCATATAGATTTATACCTAGACATGTTGGATGAGAATACCTATGTAATTGCCAAGTTTCCAGAGCAGATGAAAAACATACCACAATTCCAAGATTATGCCATAGCTTCAAAAAATCTAGACACCTTAATGACTAGAACAAACTATGACAATAAACCATTCAAATTTAGGTATATGGACTTTACCTCCCAAAGACAATGGGAGTTGGTATACATCAGGCACGGAGTATAATAATTATACCAGAACTTATATGAATCACCTGATAGTCAATAAGACCATTATACAACCAATCTTTCATAATGAAGTTGATGGGTATAAACAAGCAGATGATGAAGCAATCGCATTGATAAGAAAAATTTATCCAGGTTATGAAATCTACCCGATCGATATGAGGCCTTATGATGGTTCAGGCGGCTCTATTCATTGTATAACCAAAGAATTACACGTTGAAAATCCAATGAAAATTAAACCGAAATTATATGCCGACACAATAGATTGGATGGGGCTTTTCCCTTTTGAAACAGAAATTGCCAATAATAGTGGTGCAAATGCTACTCTTATGTATAGAAAGAAAGGTGAAACCCTTTATAAATCTGCTAAACTAACAAATACCACTGCTGATAATTTCGTCACTAATTTAAATTTTAGTTCTGTGAAACCAAATTGAATATTATATCATAGCGACATCCAATAATGGAAAGACTGACCAAACCTATCACTGCAGACCAAGGTGGTTTCTATAGTTTTAAAATCAATGGAAGCTTAGGTATAGAGACCATCAAACCTTCGACACTTTGGCAAAATTTATCCAAATCCAGCAGCTGATATAGCATCTATCAATTTCACAACAGTAGAATCAGCACCAATTGATATCGAATTAATCAATGCTCAAGGACAAATTTTGAAAACATTGCATTATGAAGATGTTCAAGGCAAACCTTGCATTTGAATATCGCAACATTAGATGCAGGCATTTACACTTGCAGAATCAGTGTTGACGGACAATTGGCCTATACGCAAAAATTGATTAAAGGGAATTAATCGCCTTTGCTATCTCCTTTGAAATGCGCCCATTTGTCTTTAAATAAGATATTGAACGAAGTCAAGCTGCCGTAGCATCTTGTGATGTATTGCTGCAGATGCACCTTGTCCTCATCATTTAATTTTGCATGGGAATTGATGTTTTGTTCCAATACACGCATGCGATCGCGCAACATGACTATTTTGTGAAAAAAAGTTTCGATGGGAAATTCCTTCGACTGCAAATCGCCACTGCCGGGATGCAATATCATCTTACCTCTAATCCATCGATCACCCAATTTTACTGGCTCATCGATGACATTCATTTTATATAAGACATTTTCAAGCGCCAACTCAACATCTTCTATACTAACAGAAGCTTGAGCAATCTCAATGCCTCGACGACTTCAAATCCACTGTAGTCGCGACCCACCTTTACTTCAGCGCTATCATTGAAGTAAATGGTATAAAATTCCTTATCCATGGCTACAATGCAGCCTACCCCAAATTGAGGATGCTTTATTCTCGAACCAATATTCAGTTGAGCAGAATTCATATCGTTTGTTTATTTTTACAAACTTAATATCATCCAACAATAATGAAAATATATTTTTTCTTTTTCTAGCACTTTTGACATTGACCTATAGCTGTGATCGAGGATCATGCGGCAGTGTTCAATGCCCTCAAAATATGGCTTGTTATAATGGTCAGTGCTCTGTGTCCCTGGATTTGAAGGTGGGAATTGTGATATTGTCACGGCTAAAAATATACGGGCATCTACAAAGTATTTGGAAATTGCATTGCTTTTGACTATATCAGTCAGATCAACTATATCGAACAAGGCCCTAATGCCGCCAACGAAATCACCATCACCAATTTCTTGAATTTAGGCATTGACATCAAAGGATTTATTGACGGAACGAGCATTAGTATTCCCTCTCAATTCACCACGAGCTATGATATATCGGGTTCTGGATTTTACATCCAAACAATACGCAAATCGATTTTAAAATTACCTATTACGACTTTACGACAGTTAAAACCTGCGATTTGAAGTACGTAAAGTAGATCAGGCAGATTTTAAACGCTATTATTTGCTTTCAAATTATTAAGCCATAAAAGAATTGCAATATGAAATTCATATATTTGTGAATAATGAATCGAATCAAACCAATTTTGAAATAGGACCTACAATATGAAGATAGATACCTCATACATAGAAAGGTGCATTGCTACATTAGACAAAGCGCTTACTTTACTAAAAAAAGCCAACCCTGAAAGTATAGACTATGATATGTATCGATCAGCCTGTATTAAAGAGTTTGAAATTATTTTAGAGCAAAGCGGTAAATTACTGCGCAAATCTTTAAAGCCATTTTTTCATTCAGCAAATGCCGTTGACCAATTAGTTTTTAAGGAAGTGTTTCGACATGCTGTATTGCGAAATATTATCAATCCAGAAGCTTGTGAGCGATGGTTACAATATCGCGATAACCGAAACAGCACTGCTCACGATTATGGAATTAACTTTGCAGAAGAAACACTCATCCTTTTACCTCAATTCATGGCTGACGCAACAGATTTAACAAAAGCTATTGTGAATTTAAATACCGAATAAAAATGCTCCTAAGAGAAAAAGATCGACAAACTTTGATGCAGATTTTTTCTGAAGAGGATATCCCTATGGAGGTCTGGGCCTATGGCAGCCGTATTAATGGTACTGCGCATGAAGGAAGCGATCTAGATTTAGTCATTCGCAGCAAAAATTTAAAACCATTTCCGCTAAACGTATATTCGGCAATTTGCGAAAAAATAAAAGAAAGCAATATCCCCATTTTAGTTGAGCTGAGAGACTGGGCAATGCTTCCTGAAAGTTTTCACCGCAATATTAGCATGAAATACGAAGTACTATATAGCAATCAGCAGTAGTGTTTAAAATAATCTTCAAATCTATCATTCGATGGGAAACCGACCGATAAATTCTTAACATAACGCAACTGAAAGCTTATTAAGATTGCTTTTCTTTTTTATTGTAAAAAAACCACATGCTCATCAATAGCATCCACACAAATCATCTCTTGATTGTTTAACTCTTTAGCGAGAATTTTCTTGGCAAGTGGATTGACAATTTCTTTTTGAATGAGTCGTTTCATCGGTCTTGCACCAAACTCTGGATCATAGCCCTGTTCAATGATATAATCGATTGCATTTTCAGACAATTCAATTTGGAATTTATTGTGTTCCATCATCTTCTCAATGCCATTGATTTGTATTTTCACAATAGCGCGAATATCTTTTTTGCGCAATGGATAAAACAAGACGATATCATCAATTCGATTGATAAACTCAGGTCTCACCGTGGTCTTGAGCAATTCAATCAATTTGGTTTTTATCTCAACTCCTTCTCATAATATGCGATATCATTATCAGACTTGAGGGAACCAAATCCATCGAGAATAATAGAAGATCCAATATTCGAAGTCATGATGATAATGGTATTTTTGAAATTTACCATCCTGCCCTTATTATCTGTCAATCGGCCATCATCTAGCACTTGCAATAAAATATTGAAGGTGTCTGGATGTGCTTTTTCAATTTCATCCAACAATACCACGGAATAGGGTTTTCTTCTCACAGCTTCAGTCAATTGACCGCCTTCTTCATAGCCCACATATCCCGGAGGCGCACCCACCAATCTCGATACGCTGTGTTTTTCTTTGATATTCACTCATATCAATTCTGATATAGGCATTTTCATCATTGAACATATACTCCGCTAAAGCCTTTGCCAATTCAGTCTTTCCAACCCCTGTACTTCCCAAGAATAGAAATGAGCCAATGGGTTTTTTAGGATCTTGTAATCCCGCTCTGCTCCTTCGCAAAGCATCTGAAACTGCTTGAACCGCTTCTTCCTGACCGATGATGCGCTTATGCAATTCATCTTCTATGTTCAATAGCTTTTCGATATCACTCTGCAGCATTCTAGTGACAGGAACTCCCGTCCACTTCGCAACAATCTCCGCAATATCCTCCGCTCCGACGATTTCTTTGAGCATTTTTACCATTGCTCTGCAATTCTTGCAATTTGCCTTCATGCTCTACGATAGCTTTCTCTGTTCTTTAATCAATACCATAGCGTATTTCCGCCACTCTAGCTAAGTTGCCCGCTCTTTCCGCTTGTTCCGCTTCTAATTTGAATGATTCAATCTTATTCTTCGCCGCTTGAATCTTTATCGACTATGGCTTTTTCATTATTCCATTTCGTCTTTAAACTGTCTTTTTTTCAGCATTTAAATTGGCCAAATTCTCATCGATCTTATCCAATTTCACTTTGTCATTTTCTCTCTCTTAATCGCTTCACGCTCGATTTCCAATTGCATGACCTTGCGCCCAATTCATCAATTTCTCAGGCACTGAATCGATCTCCAAGCGCAATTTAGCAGCCGCTTCATCGATTAAGTCAATGGCTTTATCTGGTAAAAAACGATCGGTGATGTATCGCTGTGACAATTCAACTGCAGCTATAATCACCTCATCTTTGATTTGTATTTTATGAAAACTCTCATATCGATCTTTCAATCCACGTAATATTGAAATGGCATCTTCGACATTCGGCTCATCAATCATCACTTTTTGAAATCTTCGCCCCTAGGGCTTTGTCTTTTTCAAAATATTTTTGATATTCATCCAATGTGGTTGCTCCAATTGCTCTCAACTCTCCCCTTGCCAATGCTGGCTTTAGAATATTTGCCGCATCCATAGCGCCATCGGATTTTCCTGCGCCCACCAAGGTGAATTTCATCGATGAAAAGGATGATTCTTCCTTCACTCTGAATCACTTCATTGACGACCGATTTCAATCGCTCTTCAAATTCCCTTTGTACTTGGCACCAGCGATGAGTGCGCCCATATCCAATGCATAGATTATTTTATCTTCAATCGTAGAAGGTACATCCTTGCTGACAATCCTACGCGCGATTCCCTCTGCAATGGCTGTTTTACCAACGCCTGGTTCTCCCACTAATATTGATTATTCTTAGATTTTCTAGAGAGGATACGCAATACCCTTCTGATCTCCTCATCGCGACCAATGACTGATCTAATTTGCCTGACTCTGCAGATGCATTTAAATTGATGGCATATTTTTCAAGCGCATTGAATGTTTGGTCAGAGGTGGCATCCGTTACTCGATTGCCTTTGCGCATTTCTAAAAGCGCTGTTTTGGTATCCTTTTCAGAGATGCCCGCATCTTTAAAGACTTTCGCTGTCGCATCATTTTGAGCGAGAAAGGCCATAAAAACATGCTCGACAGACACAAATTCATCCTTGAATTCTTTCATGAATGATTGCGCTTTAATCAAGGTCTGATTGGCTTGATTGGTCAAATACACTTGTTCGTTAGAGCCTTGAACGCGCGGCTGTTTAGCGATGAGCTCTGTCAGCTTCGGGCCTCGAATATTGGCCATATTGGCGCCATTCTTTTTATAATTTGATGAACTAAATTCTCATCTATATTCAATAATCCCAGCGCCAAATGACAATTGTCGATGGTCTGATTTTGATTCTCCAAGGCAATTTCTTGCGCTTTTTGAAGTGATTCTTGTGTCTTAATGGTAAATTTTCTAGTATCCATGCTTTAGTTGTTTAACTAGCAATCTACTATCGAATTCTATTCCAATTCAATAAATTCTTGAGATAAAGGAAAACATGGCAGACATTGGTAATATTGGCAGAGGAACCAAATTGAAATGCGCAATTTCGTCAGCTAATTGCATCAAAATCTGTCAAAATATCATCGACAAATCAGCTTTTTTCAAACCATAGCATATCCATAATATTCTAATAAGGACTGCCCAAATGATAGGATATGTTGCCAAATGATATTGCTGAGGCATGGTAAAAAAGAACAATTGCGTTGAAAGCAATAGACCACCAATAATGAGCAAGATCATCTCCATAGAGCGCTTCATGCTTTTTATAAATAAAAATATTGCCGTGAATAAGAAGATTGGATTGGCCCAAAGGATGTTGAAATTGTATTTCGTGACAGTATGTTCGGTGAATAACCATTCGTAAGTCATTAAAATGCCCAAGATACTCAGCACGAACATCCAGATTGCGTCCCAGACTTTAAAATGTCGCTTCTTCTTGTATTCAAGTCCTATGATCAAAAGCGAGAAAACAAGTATGATTGAATTGCAAATGAAAGGGGTAAATAGTTTAACTGGTTTATCAATCGCTGGAGCGATATAGAGTTCATTGACTCTTGAGACCAGCGGCGCATTTAATTTTTTATTATAAGAAAGAGCATAGGATTTATAGATATAATCTGGTAAAAAAGTCAATTCTTTGGCCGTAATCACTCTATCGCATCGCGTTCCCAGCAATAAATCCATCCCCAATCCAATAGCGGAAGGGCTTTATAGGAATAGTTGTGAATGAGATTTCGAAATGTAAACTTGTCGGTATTCTCTGCATAATTCACTTGAAAATTTGCTGAATCTGCGATAAAAATATCCCTCACCCTTGTGGCGCAATTGTCGAATAAAAAAGTTATAGCGATAACCTCTATGCTCAGGCAATGCATGCCATTCCAAAAAAGCGATGATGCTTGCTTTTTGTTGACTATCTAGATATAGAAATTGTTCGTGTACTGAGCGATTTTGGTATTGATAATTGACAATGAAATATTCAGTTGGCTCAGCATTGACATAATAATCCAATCTACCGTGAATAAAATTCTGTATAAATCCCGGCGCGCCAAAATCGAATGTTCCATAGTTATAGACGACATCATAAGAAAGGCTAGAGTCTGAAACGCGAATAGCGGTATGTCCAAAGGTATTGTATATTTCATTGCCGCCATCTGCTGTGAGAATAGAGATTCTCGTGCTTTCGCTGATTGCTTGAGCGACTAAACCATTCGATAAAAGTGAGAAAAGAATGACTAAAGCAAAAGGCGTTTCATGAAGGATTGATTTGATTCTTTTTAATGATTTCATAACAACAGAATTCACTTGGCAACGGTCCATTGTATAATTGGTATTTTTTATTGGGTTTGAGTCCAATATTTTTAAGTGCTTCTTTATTTGAGCTGATCATCCATGCTTTGAATCCTGCAAAAATATTTTTCAAGTGATGGCCGATATTTCTATAAAAAGCGACGATATCGTCTTCTTTCAAACGCTCGTCATATGGGGGATTGAAGATGATGGTGCCTGAATTCAAATTGGTGCCTAAATCAAAGAAATCTGATTTCAAGAAATTCATGCCGCGCAATTTCGTTTCAAAGAAATTCATCTTGGCTGTATCAATCGCAGTGCCAGCAATATCACAAGCGTAGATAAAATGCGATTTATCGACGATTTTCGCAAGCAATTCAGCGGAATACTGTCAAATAGAGGCTTATCAAACTTGCTAAATTTTTCAAAACCAAACCCTTTGCGATAGATATTGGGCGCCATATTCGAGGCAATCATCGCTGCTTCAATGGGGATTGTTCCGCTGCCGCACATCACATCATAGAGGGGAGAATTTCCATCCCATTCGCTGAGCAAAACCAATCCAGCTGCGAGGCATTCATTGATAGGCGCTTGAGTCCTCTTTTCTAAAACCGCGCATAAAGAGCGGTTTGCCAGAAGTATCGAGTGAAATACTGCAATTATCTTGATAGATATGCACTTGAATTCTAAAATCTGCATCGGTCTTACTCACAGAAGGACGCTCGCCAAAGAGATCTCTAAAGCGGTCTACAATAGCATCTTTGGTCTTTTGAGAGATATACTGAGAGTTATTGTATAATTGGCTATTGAGAATCGATTCGATTACGAATGTCTGCTTGGTATTGAATAATTTTTCCCATTCAATTCCATTCACTTCTTCATAGAGGGTTTGCTCATCTGGCACTTTAAACTCAAATAAAGGAATATACACGCAGTGCGGTTCTCGCTACAAATTGGCTCGATACATCACTTCATTATCTCCCTCAAAGGCAATCCCACGAGTTATTTTAACAATATTTGACCCTCCAATTGCCGCTACTTCGCGTCCCAATGTATCTTCTAACCCTGCAAATGTCTTGGCAATAAACTTCATATTTGTATTCAATTCGACGCTGAAAATACGGACTATTCCATGAATTTATAAAAATAAATAAAAAGGCTATTGAAAAACAGAGATATTTGTTCCCAAAATTTATAAAATGATCATAGAAATAGACAAAGTTGTGTCCATGACATACGAACTCAAAATTCAAAACGAGCAGCGTGAATGGGATTTAGTTGATTCTTCGAAAGAAGGCCATCCATTGGTATTCTTATACGGGCATGGAAATCTCATCGTCGGTTTTGAGCGCAATGTTCAAGGCTTGAAAGCGGGTGATCATTATGACTTCAAAGTATCTCCAGAAGAGGGATATGGCGTATCTGACGCAAGACAAGTTGTCAATTTACCTATTGACACCTTTAGAGATCATGAGGGAAAATTGATGGAGGATATCTTGGTGATAGGAACAGCTGTGCCTATGAATAATGACGAAGGGCATCGATTGACAGGCATTATCAAAGGAATTACATCGACAGAAGTGATTATGGATTTCAATCATCCGATGGCAGATAAAGAATTGCACTTCACTGGAACGATTGTGAGTGTTCGCCCTGCGACACCAGATGAAATCGCCCATGGTCATGTGCATGGCGATGGCGGCGTCCACCATTAATTCCAACTAATCTAAATACATTCACTTGGGATGTATTGCTGCTTCTACTTGTTTGCAATAATATGAGAGATGCTCATGGATTGGCGCATATTTATACTATTGAAAATATCGTTTGTAAATACCGACTCGATGAATCTAGAAAAAAGTTAGAATTGATAAATTCCTCTGGGGAATTCGATTGTACAAGACGAGAACACTCGCTACAGAAGCCTGTGATAGTGGCAAAAAGTAAAGATTGATGGCGATAATGCCAAACCCTCTAAATTAATCAAAGTCGGTGATATCATCAAAGTGCGCATTGAACATCATGTCAAGACGATCAAAGTGGTCAAATTGCTTGAAAAGAGAGTTGGTGCACCCATCGCTATTGAATGCTATGAAGACTTGACACCAGAATCAGAAAACCGAGCTTTATCAAATCTGCTTTTCATATGCAAAGCGGGACGCGAGATAGAGGTGCAGGTCGTCCAACAAAGCACGATAGAAGAGAAATTGATCAATTTATAGGCCTAGATGATTAAAGCCTCATGAAGATTTATATCGCAGATCAAATTATTGAAATACCCATTGCAGAAGGCGCTGGAATTGATATTGTAAACAATCGACTCTTCAATATTGTTCGCATGCAAATGGAACTGGCGAATGAAGACTATGAAAAAGTTTTGGTCATTCATAGAAGAATGGGTCAATGAGAAAGATTATGTCATTGCGTATACATCTGGTTCGACAGGACTTCCCAAAGAAATTCAAATAAAAAAAACTCGATGATTTTGTCTGCACGTCGGACCAATGCGTTTTTTCAATTGAAAGCGGATATGCATGCACTTTTGTGTATGGATTGCAAATATATTGGTGCTAAACTCCATGGTGATAAGGGCATTGATAGGAAATCTGCATCTATATATCACCTCGCCAAAGAAAGAACCACTGCTCAAATTCCTTCATCATTTTGAGGGTAAAATAAATTTTGCAGCCATGGTACCGTATCAATTGCATCATATCGCTATTGACAATATTGAATCCCTGAGTCGCATTGACAAACTCATCATCGGCGGAGGTTCCTTGCCTAAAGCACTTTCTGATTTCATCACTGCATCAGGTTTAAAACCGTGATTTATGAGACCTACGGAATGACAGAAACTATTAGCCATATTGCTATCCGAGAGATGAAGGATGTCTATTTTAATGCATTGCCTGAGGTAAAAATCAGCATTGATGAGCGAGGATGTGCAAAATTGAAGACCAATTAATTCAAACGGGCCAAATCATTCAAACCAATGATATCATTGAACTGCATGAGTCAAATCAATTCAAGATTCTTGGAAGATTGGACAATATCATCAATACAGGCGGAGTAAAAATAAGTCCTGAAATTATTGAGGAGAAGATAAAACATTTGATGCCATACCAATTTCTAATTAGCAGCATGCCAGACGAGGTATTGGGAAATAAAATGATCTTGATTTATGAATTGAACAAAAGGATGATGCGCTAGCTGAGAAGATCAAACCATTGCTATCAAGCTATGAAATGCCGAAAGAATTCATTCGCGTCGACCATTTGGTTTATCTAGAAAATCTAAAAATAGATCGCATCCAATCAAGGCAGTATGTGCTTGAAAATCTAGGATCGAGTCACTAGAGCCTTGCTAAATTCATGCAATAAAATACCACAAGCAATGCCCGCATTTAAGGATTCAGCAGCGCCGTATTTGGGAATTTTATCAGATGATTGGCGTGCGCCAAAGTTTGTGTTTGAATGCCACGAGACTCACTTCCGACAATTATGAGTGATTTAGGTAGAATAGGCGCATTCGGCAATGGCTCTCCAGCGAGCGATGCCGCATAAATCGCACTAGGGCTAGCAATTCCACACATTTTTCAAATGGCATGCGATGGATATTCATTCGAAAGATAGAGCCCATAGAGGCTTGAACGGTTTTAGGTTAAATAGCTCTGCCGATTCCATAGAACAAAACAAATTCTTTAAGCCAAACCACTCTGCTGTTCGAATCATCGTACCTAGATTTCCGGATCCTTGATCTCATCTAGAAATAAATGATAGGGAAATAGGTCAGGTTTAAAAATAGTTTGAGGGGTCTTAGCAACTGCCAATACCTTGTTTGGACTTTGCAAAAGGCTAATTTGCTTTAATTCATCGCTACTGATAATTTCTGCAGAAACACCTGCTGGTATTGACCAATCTTGGGTTGCATAAACTTGAAATACAGAAATATTTGATTGCAAAAGTTCTTCAACGACCTTCTCTCCTTCTGCAATAAATCTCCTCTTCTCCCCTATATTTTTTTGATGTAAGGACCTAATGTATTTTATTTGTACTTTTGAAATCATTTAGTAAAAAAATCAATAAAGTCTTTGCTCAATAAAAGTAAACGCATCTATTCTTATCATCTAATCACCTTGGTTGGTTTTAGTTTACTTTGCTCATGCAATGTGACAAAACTCTTGCAAGATAATGAGACAATCTTAAAGCAAAATAAGATAATTGTGCAATCTGATGACGATGCGGTCAACAAATGGTTTATCAAAGATGAATTGAAGACTCATTCCTCAGCAAAAGCCAATAAGCGAACTTTATTCATATTCCCTTTAAACTCTGGCTATATGCAGCATCAGCGAATAAGCGAGAAAACAAATTTAGATGGTGGATGAAAAATAAAGTTGGCGAAGCCCCAGTCATATTTGACAGCACCCTTGTATATCCCTCAAAACTATTGCTAGAAAATTATTATCAGAACAAGGGATACTTTTTCACAGAAGTCAATACAAGCATCAAAACCAAGAGAAGGCGCACAACAGTCACCTATAATATCAAGCCGAATAAAGCCTTTAAATTTAGAAATGTAATTTTCCCATATAATACCGAAGTAGAGCAAATTGCGCATGATAAAATGGGCGGAACACTGCTCAAGAGGGAACGAATTACGATATTGCAAACCATAAAAACGAGCGACAACGCATTGCAGATAATGTCAATGATGCTGGATATTACCACTTTACTAAAGATTATGTCTTCTTTGAAATTGATACTTTTCACAATACACATGATGTAGATGTACGTAAAATTGGCCACTTATTATGATAGTGTAGAATTTAAGAAATATACGATCGACAATATTGCAATAGTACAAGATTATAACCCCTGACCAAAACGCTCTAATGCAGAGCAAAAAGGATACGATGCAATTGGGGGATTATACGTTTTTATATCAAAAGTATAAATTCAGAAGTCAGGCATTGCTCAATTATATCTACTTCCATAAAGACTCCCTTTACAGTAAACACGACTATTTAGCAACGATTCAAAAACTTTCAGAATTGGGTGAATTTAGGTTTATCAATGTATCTTTTCAAGATAAATATGTCACAGATTCCGTTTACAAATTAAATTGCCAAATCACCCTTTCGCCATATAAGAAGCAATTCAACTCGATCAATTTAGAAGCGTACAACAATTTTGAAGGCCTCTTTGGAAGTGGTATTACCGTGGCATACAACAATCGGAATCTGACGAAAACGCTTGATAAATTGAGTATATCTGTAACCGTCGGAACAGAATTTAATTTTTCTAAGAAAGCATCTAATTCCAACAATAATCGAACAGACTTTTATTATATCGACGGAATACTATATCAACAAATTCTTGCTTCCTTTTAGAATTAAGCAACTGAGCCATACAACAAGCGCACGGTCCAAAATATATGCTTCATACAATTACGAAAATAGAATTGGGTTTTATAAACTCCACAATACCACCTTTAGTTTTGGATATGAATGGAATAAAAACTGTAAATACTTAGACACTCCTATTTGCCTTTCACCGTAAGTATTATCTTACTTGTTCTTGGACAGTTCGCTATCATCGGGATTCAAAGCGCGCGTTTGGATTCAAATAGTTTATTGAAAAACAGTTTCCTGAGAGACCTTTATCATGGGTTCGCAATACAATTTTTATTACAACTTTATATCTAAAACAAATATCATTTATTCAATTATCGATTGTTTTTAGAAACCGTTGGAAACATTTTCTCGAATTAGGCTCTGCCATCATAAGTCAAAAGGATAAAACAAATGGTCTTGGGCAGAAATTATGCCCAAACTTTAAAAATGACGCATGAATTCAGGCATCAAAGTCGGGTGAATGACAATGTTAATCAATACCAAATTAAAATTTGGGATAGGTGCGCCTTATGGAAATTCAAACAGCTTGCTCTTTATGTCAAGCAATTCTTCATCGGTGGACCGAATATATTCTCCGGGCATTCTCAGTCAGAACCCTTGGACCGGAGGATTTAGAGCTAATAAAACTAATCCCAACAGTGTGATCGACGAATTGGGAGATATCCTCATAGAAGCATCTGTTGAATACCGATTTGATATTTTCAAGTGGGTTTAAAGGGGTCGTGTTTGTCGATGCTGGAAATATATATTTAGACAGCCTGATCCAAAGAAACCAGATGCAGAGTTCAATTTTTTGCAAAATTGCTCAAGCAGACGGCAATCGGAACGGGCTTGGGCTTGCGATTGGACTTTGATTACTTCTGTCATTCGATATGATTTGGGATTCCCAGTCAAAGTGAATTATGAACTGAAAACACCCAATGGGTCATTAAAGACGCAGCTTTCGGAAGCAGAACATGGCGACAAGAAATCTTCGTCCACAATATCGCCGTAGATATCCTTTTAATTTTTATCTTTAACTTTTTGAAAATGCGAAATTGGCATACTTTTACATTGTTAATTTAACAATATGTTATTTCAAATTTAAACATTAAAATCATGGACAAGAAAACAATATTATGCTAGTTGAGGATGACAATAACTCCGGCAATTGATACAAGACAGTTTGAGATCAACACCGACACAGTCGATTTATTTCGCAATGGACAAGAGAGGGCTGGGAGAATTACAAGAAGAATACCTACGATATGCTCTTATTGGATGTAATGATGCCAAAGAAAGACGGATTTACGCTAGCGAAAGATTCTCCGCAAAGTAGATGCAGGCGTGCCTATTAAAAATCTTTTAACTGCAAAGGCGGTGAAAGAAGATAAGATGGAGGGATTTAACGCAGGAGCGGATGATTATTTATTGGGGTTTTCATTTGAAATTGATGAATTGATCGCTCGTATGGAGTGCTATTTTGCGCAGAACAAAAAGAAAGGCGTTAATCATGCCGCACCAAAGCTTTTGAAATCGGTAAATATCACTTCAATGTTGAATCTAGACATTGACATTGGGTGAAGAAGAAATCAAACTCACCACAAAAGAAGCGGGATTATTGGAGCAATTATGCTCAATAAAGATGGCGTATTAGAGCGCGATGTAGCACTTAAAGCGGTATAGCAAGATAATTACTTTACGGGAAGAAGATGGACGTTTACATCACCAAGATTAGAAAGTATTTGAAAGGAGATCCATCTATCGAGATTCAAAACATACATGGAGAAGGCTATAAATTGCTATTCTAAAAATACTCTAACATATAAACTAGTAAAATCCCTATGAGCAATCATGGGGATATTTTTTT
>JADJOU010000012.1 GCA_016713645.1 Bacteroidota bacterium | reverse complement strand
TCAAAAGAGACATGGTCCGTATTGAAAAAATAAGCCAAATCAATTTGATGACTGATTTCTGAATTTAGTCCCATATTTCGTATTCGTACCTAAAAACTGCCTTCAGCGCCTGCCATTTGGAAGTCAACTCGGCAATATTAGGCGCTCTAAATCCGCGCGATAAATTCAATTTTAAGGTTGAATTTTGATCAAATTGATAAGATAAACCTATGCTACCAGATAGACCATTATATGATTGATTGAATGCATTAAATTTGATGGAAGAAGCGCTATCTATACTATTTACTGGCACTCCGATGCTATCTAATATGAGTTCATCTCCAAGCATCCAGCGATTGTCAAATCGAATACCCACAGCAAAATTCCATTTTCGATTAAAAGTTTTCTGTGTAAAAACAAATCCACCGATGTCGAATAAATTGTATTCGGGAATAAAAAATTCTAAGCCCTTGTTTTGATTGTTTTGCTGCATCCCACTTAAGCCTAATGAGGTTTCCCAACCCTTGATATTGGCCAGATTATATCGGACGTTGTAGTTGATTGTATTCAAATCAAAGTTCAGTGCGATATCATTTGGATTCGTTATATCGCCAAATTCTTGTCGCAGATTTTTTTGATAACCCAAGTCAACATGAAGGGTTCCGCTTTTTAAAATAAAATAATTATTGGAAGATATCCTGTGGTGATGGATGGCTTGATGTGGGAAGCCTATTTTATAACCACTCAAATCATCAGCGTTTACTGTCATTTCGCTCCCATCTGGTCGAATGGCGATAAATTGTCCTAGTGAATCTCTTTCCCCTTCTGCTAAATTCGCACTGGAATTATAGGTACTCATATTCAAATGCGCATGACCCCATTTTTTATTCACACCTAGAAAAAGGGAACCATTTATTTCTCTAAAGCCTGTATTATAGACTGGTCCATCATAGACATTTTTATAATTACTGGCCCATTTATTGCTGAATCGCCCCAACCATTGCAAGCCATTTTTATTCCCTGAATGGGAAAATGAATATCCAATCAATTGATTGTTGGATTGATAATTGGAAATGATTTGTGTTTTTGTTTTCCCAATTGGCAATGCTTTGGGCGAAATAAAGTTCAAGACACCAGCAATTCCATCTGAGCCATACATCAAGCTGCCAGGGCCTTTGATGATTTCAATTCGATCGATGCTGTATTCGTCTATTTCAATTCCGTGCTCATCGCCCCATTGTTGCCCTTCTTGTCGAATACCATTGTGGAGTGAAATGATTCGATTATATCCCAATCCTCTAATGACGGGCTTGAAATGGAAGCCTGCTGTGATGATTTGACTTAAGCCAGGGACATTTTTAAGTGCATCGATGAGGTTGGTCGAACTGCCCTCATTTAATAATTGCTTGTCGATGGATTTGATGATAATGGGACTTCTCTTCAATTCTGTTGACCGCGTGACGCCTGTGATGATGATTTCCGTCAATTCTTTGGTCGCCACAAGCATCAAAAAATCGATGATAGTATCGCTTTGCATTTGGATTTGCTGAATGGTGGTTTTGTAATTGAGTAGATTGATTTCAATTAAATAGTTGCCGGGTTTAAGATTCTTCATGGCATAATTCCCTTGTTCATCTGAATTAACAGCGGCTTTTAGATCATTGAAATAGATAGATGCACCTGCAAGTGCCTGTTGAGATTGTGCGTCTTTAATCTTTCCATGTATGCTGTATTGTGCATGGATAGGATTGTTTGCTGTGATTGCAAACAGGATAAATATGAAATAAATTTTCATGAATATTGTTTTAGTATTTGATCAATAGATGAACTAGGCAAATCGTCGCCTAGCCATTGAGGAAAACAAATCAAATACTAGGCGGGCCTCGATTAGAGACGTTAGAATAAATTTGAAAATAATAATCTACAAATTTAGGATTAAATTCACTTTTGTATTCTGTATGAAAAAAATGGAGAAAAGGAAATGCAATGATATCAATCGCCAAAGTGTGATGATCGCAGAGGTTGCACTTCTCAATGGTTTTAGATAGATGTGATTGATGATGGCATTTCTCCTCTGAATCGCCATAGTAGATCGCTTTTTCACAATGGTCGGCTACTTGATATGCCACGATTTCAGTGTCGTGGTGATGCAGGACAAAACTAGGCAATATGCTTATTGCATATACACCTAAGAGGAATAGGACTCTTAAAACTATTTTGCGCTGTTTAGTCAATTACTTGTTGAAATAATTCATGCAAAACTAAAGAATAAAACAAGAATAATGAAAAATGAATCGTGTTAAACAGGAATCTCAATTCTAAATGTCGTTCCCACATTGATGACAGACTCTTTGATATAAATTCTTCCCTTGAAGTAATTCTCTACAATTCTTTTGCAAAGCGTCAATCCCAATCCCCAACCTCTTTTCTTCGTCGTGAACCCTGGTTCGAATATCGAAGCGATGTTTTTAGGCAATATGCCCTTTCCTGAATCTTTGATTTCAATAATGATATCGTCTTTGAGTTGGAAGTATTTGATATAAATCTGTCCCTCTCCATCGATGGCATCGAGCGCATTTTTCAATACATTTTCTATCACCCAATCAAATAGGGCCTTATTGATGAAAAAGGTCTGTTGTTTATCTGCTACATCCAATTCGACTTTTACTTTCTTAGATGCTCTTGATTTTATATAATCAACCGAATTATTAAGTGTTTCATAGACATTGTGCTCTTCCAATTTAGGTGCTGATCCAATCTTAGAGAAGCGCTCTGAAATCAGGGACAAGCGATTGACATCTTTCTCTACTTCCTCGATTAATTTGCGCTTCATGGGGTCTAAATCCTCCTGGTCTTTCATATATTCGACCCAAGCAGAAAGCGATGAAATCGGCGTGCCCAATTGATGAGCTGTCTCCTTTGCCATGCCCACCCAAACGAGATTTTGCTCTGCATTGCGCGATGTGCTAAATGCATAATAGGCTATAAATAGAAATGCCCCGATGATGCACAAGAGTATCCAGGGATAGTATTTCAATTGGTTGATCAGCGCGGAGTTCTTATAATAGATGGTCTTTTCGATGCCGTCTCCTAAATCGATGCGAATGGGCTCGTTTTCGCTAGACATTTTTTGAATCAATTTTTCAATCAATTGGGCATTGGCTATTTCAGCATCGTCTATATTTCCCTTATCAATGACTCGATGATTTGCATCTACCAATAGCACAGGTAAAGAGGAATTATTCGATACGACTTCGCTTAAGAAAGACGCACTGAATTGAGTGAGGAATATCTTTAGTTGAGAGAATATCTTTGAATCTTTGTAATAAATTTGATCGGTGTCCTTTTCGTAAGCAACGGCTATGGGCGGATATTGAGCATAGTCGCGAAGGGCTTCTCCTGCAAGAATTTGACCTGATTTTATTTGACCGGTATCTGTATTTCTGGTCAATTTAATCACCCCCATTTTATCTGTAATGAGCACGGGAATATTGTCGTTGTATTTGATGATATTGAGCAAAAAAGTGATGGTTTTTTCATCTTCTGCACTGAGAATTAAGTTGGTGGCATTGGACCATACTTCTACTTTTTTGCGCTCTTCAAAAGATAGTTTTTCAAATAATTCTTGGGTGAACTTGACCAAATTGGCTTTTCTTTGAATGGCTTCTGCCCAGATCTTTACCTTCTGTTCTTCTTCCTTGGCGATGGTTTTGGCGATTTCATTGGTGACAATGATTGTAATCGCAGCAATGAGCAATGCTGAGATAAGCAAGATTAATTTGATCTTGGATTTTCGTGAATTGATATTGATGCTATTGCGCTTTAAGCGTCACTATTTTCCCTTTTCATTTTAGTAAATATAGGGGTAAATTCATTTTGCCTTTCAAATACTTCATCAAAAGCTCATTCAAAATAGAAGCATTGACGCGGTTTTATTTTTTGGACTCTTCCCAATCATTTGTCTTCTTAGCCAATTGATTGCAAAAGGCTTTGACATCCTCGACTGCAAATGGATTTCCGGTTGACTGTTGATAGGAATTGGCCATATTGATCAAGGTCCTAAAAAAGTGCGCATGCATTTCATCCACGCGCATTTGATCTGTCCATAGGTTGATGCCGAGTGAATTGCTCTCGATGGGATCCCAAATAGAGAGATTGAACGCCTTGCAATCTACGAGATGATCAACACCACTATCTGTCGCCATCCATTTGATATCAATGGGTATATGGTTGTCATCTACAGTTACTTTTATTTTAATTTCGGATACTTTCATATTGTTCTTGTATTTGTTTTAATAAATCGTATAATTCAAATTGTGTCGATTTGGTTTGATCTGTTCGATACCAATCGTGCAATTTTTGGGTCTTTTCCTTTGGACTTAAGTCGGACTCTTTCATAGCTGTAACTAATGCTTGCGCTTCTGCTGGCCTAGGTCCCCACTTTGCTAAAACGCGATTTTCCATATCAGTTATGATGATGATGGGAATTGCTCTAGCACCATTGGTGAGGAATAAATCCATCAAGGCATGATGGCTATCGCGCTCATAAATTTCTAGCGTGATGTGCTCAGATGCTTCGGTTATCGAATGAATGAGTGGAATTATTTCGGATGCATCACCGCAGGAATCCATTGTGATAGCGAGCATTTTGATCGGCGGCAATTGATCGAGGATATTGTACAATTTTTTCTCTAAATGCATATTGTTTAAAACCCATGCCGTCCGCTCCAAATTGTCTTGGATGTATTGATAATGCTTGACTTGACTTGTATCTTGGCTATATTTTTCTACAAAGTCTCGATGAATTTGATGATAGGTATCAAAATCGATGGGATTCAAAAGAAATTCATTGGGAATAATCATTGGCTAGGTTGTAATATGGATATTATCTTCTTGAATCAAAGGTTTATTCTGCAAACTGAGGATTAATTGCATGACCGCAACCACGTCTTTTTGACAATAGCGCACGATTTTTGCTAGATCGTTTTCCACCCAATAGACTTTACCCACCATGCTTCCGTCTATATCATCTTTTGGCGTTGGGACGTCGAAGACCGCACATAATAAATTCAGTGAGGTATAGTTTTTATAGTCTCCAAATCTCCATAAATGCAGGGTGTCGTATACGGAAACCTCCCATGGCTTCTTGCTAGTAAAGTCCAAAAAGTTAGGTAGGTCAATTTTGTTTATTAAAATCCGGCGACATAAATAGGGGATATCGAATTCTTTGATATTATGACCACATAGGCTATAGACGCGCTTGCCTTTTTCTATTTTATGTATGAAAGCTTGAAATTCGCGCAATAAAGTTGCTTCATCATCGTTAAAGAATGATTTGATTTTAGCTTCTAGTTGCCCATACATTTCTATGACATAGCCTATGCTGATGCAGATGATTTTTCCAAACTCTGCAAATATGGCCGCTTTGTTTTGGTAGGCATCTTCTGGACTAAAATCTGGTGCGATGATACTGCCTTTGTGATCCCAAAATTCACGAAAGTTCGGGGCTAATTCTTCATAAGTTGGTTTTTGTGAAACCGTTTCAATATCAATAAATAAAAGGGATTCGACATCTATTTGTTGAAGCATATTTTAATATTGTTCTTTTTCATTAGGAAAATCTTTATTTTGACATCATCCACATAGTTTCCGATAGCTTCTTTGATGACATCAAATAATTCGGCATATCGCCTAATAAAACGCGGTTTGAATTCATGGGTTATGCCCAACATATCGTGCAAGACCAAGACTTGTCCATCAACCCCGGCGCCAGCGCCAATGCCAATGACTGGAATGGAAAGCGATTTTGCGACTTTCTCCGCCAGTTTAGCCGGAATTTTTTCCAAGACAATAGCAAACAACCTATTTCTTGCAATAGATGAGCATCTTCAACGAGTTTTGCGGCCTCCGCTTCTTCTTTTGCACGAACGTTGTATGTACCAAACTTGTATATAGATTGCGGTGTTAAGCCCAAATGATTTATGACGGGTATGCCTGCTGTCAATATGCGTTGAATAGAGTCTTTTACCTCATGTCCACCTTCTAGTTTTACTGCATGAGCGCCTGCTTCCTTCATAATTCGAATGGCAGACTCCAAAGCCAATTTTGAATTTCCTTGATAAGAGCCAAACGGCAAGTCGATGACGACTAAAGCCCTATTGCTCGCTTTTACAACAGATGATGCGTGATAGATCATTTGATCCAAGGTGATCGGCAATGTTGTCTCATGCCCAGCCATCACGTTGGATGCTGAATCCCCGACGAGGATGATGTCTATGCCGCCCTCATCGACGATCTTTGCCAACGAATAATCGTAGGCAGTTAGCATTGAAATTTTCTCGCCCCTGTCTTTCATTGCCTGAACGACATGGGTGGTTACTTTTTTCACTTCTTTATGGATAGACATTATTTTAGGTATTTGCAACAAAAATAATCATCTTAAAGACAATTGCTTTCCAAATATTTTGTGATATTTGACCCATGAAACAAAATTTACGTTTTTTATTTGCTATTTCTGCAATTGTTTTATTGTTTGGTTGTGCCAATGAAATTGATGTCGCCTCCGTCTATAAAGATATTCCGCTGATTTATGGAAAATTGAGTGCCATTGATACTGTTCACTATATCAGAATTCAAAAAGGCTTTCTCTCCAATAATACCAGTGCCTATGTCATGGCTAAATACCGCGATTCAATTTATTATAAGGAAAACGAATTGGAAGTGAATTTGGTTGATACAAAGACCAATAAGAAATATGTCCTCGAGAGAGTAGATGGCAAAGATTATGGTTTGGTGAAAGATACCGGAGATTTCTACAGCGATAATAATATTCTCTATCGATTTGTTGCAAAACTTACACCATTTAATACCTATACGATCTCTTGTCGCAACCTCGTCAACCAAACAGCATTCAGTGCCACAACCAATTTGATTGGAGAGTTTAATTTTAGATCTCCCAATATTTCTCCCAATGCCACAACACCGCCGATTATTTTCTTTACTAAACAAGATTCAATATGGTCAGATGTTAGTTTTTCTATCACTACGGCAATTAGTTCAGAGGATTTTAGCAGTAACATTGCAGGGATCGATATTCAAATGTTTTATGAGGAATGGAATCCCAGCACACCTTCCAATATTACGACGAAAAGCATTACTTGGAATGCATATCCATTGAGCAATATGATCGTGAATAGCAATAATTACGAGATGAAAGTAAAAGGCGCTTCTTTCTTTTCTGCTTTTTCTGATATCGAAGTGAATCCCAATCTAGTTCGAAGATTATTGCAAAAGACCAAAGTCAAAATTAGAATCATCAATAAGGATTATGCGGTTTTTTTAGCTACTTCACAAGCTCAATCTAGTTCAATATCTTCTGATGAGGCATTACCTGTTTACACGAATGTTACAAATGGTAGAGGCATTTTACAGTGATACTTATAAAGAAACAGAATTTAATAAAATTGTCACCCAAATTGGCGGATTATATCGCTTGTGACTTTGGGTACAAATCACTGCAATTCTTGAATTCCACCGATAAATTGTGTAAGTAATCATCTTTCATGCAACCTTTTTTATGGTTTTAATGTCTAGGAAGTCAAACATTATGCATGAAAACTTATTTTACTTTTTCTCTTGCTATTTTATTTTCTTTATTTTCTTGTAAAAAAAATGCTAATTTGATTGATGAAGAAGTGGGGCAGAACCACGAAGATGCTTCCAATATTAAGTCTGAATTTGATAATACAAATAATGGAGTTTTTTTTACTCAATGAAGTAGATGGATTTAAGAAAAGAGAAGAAGTCATGGACAAGCGCATTTGCGGTGCAACCATCGATTCAAGTAAGGCAAATGCCGCCATTCCAACTTTATACATTAATTTTGATGGAACAACGGAATGTCAATATCCAGCGAGAATTAGAAGCGGTCAAATTCAAATCGAATTGATTCAAGGCAAGCGATGGAGCGACAAAGGGGCTGTACTTAAGGTAAGTCACAACAATTACAAAGTCAAATTCACCAATCTCAATAATCGATCTTTTACAATTAATGGATTTAAGACCTTGACGAATGTAGATGGATTTAATTGGTTGGACTCTTTATATAAGAGATCAATTTCATTTAAATATTTAGAGAGCCAGTGATTTGATTGTAACTTTTGAGGACGCATCAGAAGGAAATGGAACATCGCACGCGAAGTAACTTGGACATATGCTAGTTGCTTCCAAGTCTCAAGATATTAAGGTGACAGGGGGATAGTACCTCCAGTTCCAATAAAGTGGAGAGTTGGGGAGTCAATCGATATGGAAATGCCTTCACAACAAGAGTTTCTCAACCATGGGAGAGCAATTCAACATGTGGTGGATGGAAACCGATTAAGGGAAAGTATACTTATGAAACTTCTGATTTTAGTGCAAATATTACTTTTGGCACTGATGCCTCTGGAAATCAAGTTTCAAGTGGATGCGCATCCAGTTTTAAAATTGATTGGTCGATATTCTCAGGCAATAAAACTGGGTCTGCTATTATCAATTATTGGTAAAAAACTCCAACGTGGATTGGAGTTTTTACGCAATTAATTGAACTCAATCTTCTTTATTCTTTAACTTCATCAAAAGACTATACGCCCCTTTTGTAGCGATGTTTGGATTGTTCATACCCGCTGCATCCATGATTTCTATAAATCCATTCTCGCGATTGCCTATCTTCACTTCGCGCATTTCAAAGAGATTTTTTGATTTTTGAACAAATACATAACTGCCTCCTTCAAAATTGACAATGCTCTCTTCAGGCAAGGCATTCACGGATGCGGATTGTATTTGTAATTCGCCATTCATATACATGCCTGGAATAAGTGAATGGTCGTATTGATCAAAATGACAATGTACCTCTGTCGTTCCATCTGTATTGACATCTTTACTAATCAATATAATTTCACATTTATATCTCTTAGTGGGATTTGTATTGCTATAAGCGTAAACCTTATTCCCAATAGATATTTTGTCGATATCCTTCTCATAGATTTTTAAATTCAAATGGATATCTGATGGATTCACGAGATCAAAAATGATATCTGTGGAATTGATGTATTTCCCAATATTGACATTGATTTTTGAAACAAATCCATTAATAGGAGAATAAAGCGGAATAGTCTTGGATAGCGTATTCTCTGATAATTTATCAGCATCGATATTGATCAACTTTAATTTTTCTTTTAAAGCGCTCAATTTGATTCGATAGTTTTTATACTCAGACTCTGCCTGTTGGGTTATTTTATCGCTGCTTGCTTGACTTTGATTGAGTTCTTTTTGACGATTGAATTCTTTTTCAGCAAAGTACAACTTTGATTTTGTCAATAAAAATTCCTCTTGAATTTGCACATATTCTTGATCTTCAATAAGGGCAATGACTTCGCCTTTTTTTACAGGCATGCCCGGCAATAGTTTGGTGCTCTTGAGGTATCCACCCAAAGGAACACATACGGAAACCAAATTTTGTGGTGGAACATCGATTTTTCCATTCACCTTAAGTGTTGAATGAATGGTCTTTTTTCACAAAAGAACTTGTTTCAATGCCTGCATTTGCATACTGAGTGTCCGTGAGCTCAATGGTATTTATTACTGATACGGGCGACTGTTGATTATTGCCTTTTTTTTGCTTGTACAAGCATTTAGAAGTAAAATTAAACCTAGGGATATCTTGATATTTTTCATGGGAGATTATGGCTTAAATGTGATTGAATAGATGGTTGAAATGCTTTGATTTAGATCGCGAACAGCATCTAAATAATTGTTTTGAATGGCTGTAGATTGATTGATTAATGTAACCAAATCCAGGTAATTTATTTCGCCATTATAAAATTGCAATTGGGCTATTTCGGCGATGGTCTTTGCATTTTTGTTGACCGTTTTTTCATAATATTGGACGATTTCCAGTTTCTTTTTGTACTGATCTATGGCTTTTTTGTATTCTATTTCTAAATTCAATTTTCCAAACTGATATTCATTTTTTGCAATCGTCTCTGCTATTTTCGATGATTTTAATCTTGCTTGATTGTGTTGATACATCAAGGGGATTTCAAGCCCTATTTGCCCTGATTGAAAACGCGTTCTAGCGTTATATAGCACATTGTCTGAGCCTGTTCCAATCATACTCATATTGCTATAGGATACATTGAGGTTTGGTAAGAATTTAGATTTTTCAAACGCAGTTCGCGCTTTTGAAATAGCCATTTCTTGCTCCAAATTTTTCAACTTTGGGTGATTGGCGATTTGGCCTGAATCAATATTTAGGGTAAGCGGCATAACCAAATTATTTGACGCTGGAATATATTGAATAGGGGCGTTGAGCAAGTATTGAAACCGAATCAAAGTGATTTCTTTTTCTTGTTTCAATTCAATCATTTGTATTTGAATACTCGCACGTTGATTCTCTGCCGTCGCTTTCTCCAACAAATTGCTCTCGCCTTTTTGGAAGCGAAGTACAGACTTATTTAAAAAGTTTTCATACATAGAATCTGCGCGTTGCAATAAATTCTCCTTTTCCTTTAAATAGACATAATGATAAAAGCAATCATAGACCAATTTGTTGATTTCATTTTCTACCATCGAAACTTGAATCATACTGGATTTCCATTCCTCATAATATAATTGTTTTTGTTTGGAATATATAGTGGGAAAGGCAATCGATTGACCAATACTAAATCTGGTATCAGTATATGCACTATTGATTTGCCCAAACTCACCAACTACAGATGTTTTAGGGATATCCACGGATGATTTAATCAAGGCCTTGGAATAGTCAGATTTTAATTTTTCATTGGTGATTTGCAGATTATTTACTTTCGCCAATTCAAGGGCTTTATCTATATTAATAGAATTCTGAGCAAAATTTTGATAGCCGATTGCCAGAAATAAAATCATCATTTTCAATTTTGTTGAAGGCATATTTTTTGATTTTTTACTGCTCGTTTCGAAAATAATATAGAGTATAGGCAAGATATAAAGTGTCAAAAGTGTTGCCACCATTAATCCTCCAATAACAACTGTCGCAAGGGGCCTTTGAACTTCTGCACCTGCTCCATTGCTCAATGCCATGGGTAAAAAGCCCAAAGAAGCGACAAAAGCAGTCATCATCACCGGTCTCAATCGCAAGGTCGAGCCAGATATAACGATTCTAGCCAGTGAATAAGCATGATTGAGTTTCTGTCGATTAAATTCTGCAATCAATACAATACCATTCAACACCGCTACACCAAAGAGTGCAATAAAACCGACGCCAGCACTAATACTAAATGGCATATCGCGCAAGGCGAGAAAGAAAATACCGCCAATGGCAGATAGTGGAATCGCAGTATAAATGAGCAAACCATGCTTGACAGAATTAAAGGCAAAGAAGAGCAATATAAAAATGAGTAATAGGGAAACAGGAACTGCTATCATCAACCGCTTTTTAGCTTGTTCTAAATTTTCAAATGCACCTCCATAGGTTATATAATACCCGGCGGAAAATTTTATCTCTTTTTCAACTTTCTTTTGAAGTTCTTCGACGATGGTCTGCACATCGCGCCCATGGATATTGAAACCAACAACAATTCTTCTCTTCGCATCTTCTCGTTGAATCTGATTAGGTCCATTTTTTACTTCGACATTTGCCAATTGATAAAGCGGAATCTGACCGCCATTCGGAAGTGGAATGAGGAGGTTTTGAACGTCCTCAATACTTTTTCTGCCTTTTTCATCGAGTCGAACCACCAATTCAAAGCGCTTTTCATCCTCAAAAACAAGCCCTGTGCTCTGACCAGCAAATGCGACATTCACGATTCGATTGATATCAGAAATATTCAAATTGTATTGAGCAATAATTGGACGATTGTATTCAATCACAATCTGTGGCATTCCCGTAATGGGTTCGAGATATATGTTTTGCGCACCTTCGATTGACTTGGCTAATTTATCTACTTTCTCTGCATAATACGCCAAGGTATCTAAGTTTTCTCCAAATATTTTGCACACCACATCTTGCCGCGCACCCGTCATCAATTCATTGAAACGCATCTGCACTGGATATTGAAATCCGATAGATAATCCGGAATTTCTTCGAAGCGCTACCGTCATCTTCTCTGCCAATTCATCAAATGTCTCAGCGGACGTCCATTCGCTTTTATCTTTTAGGATTACCATCATATCACTTGCTTCCATGGGCATAGGATCTGTTGGCACTTCGCCACTTCCGGTCTTGGTCACCACTTTCTCCACTTCAGGAAAACGCTTCTTTAATATCCCCGCCGCTTTTTGTGTATATTCTATACTCGTCTGTAAGCTGCCTGTGAGTATGCGCGTTTCTACTGCAAAATCTCCCTCTTCCAAAGTTGGAATAAATTCTCCCCCAATCGGAGAATATGATAAGTGCTATAATAAACAAACCAACAATACTACCAATTGCCACATTTGGGATATCTCAATATTTTAGTCAATGATTTTATATAAGCTTTTGTGTCTTCTCCATCATCTATCGGATAAATTTCGCTTGTGGTGGGTGTTTTTTGATAGAAAAAAGGCACTCATCATGGGAATGTAAGTGAGTGAGAGTATAAAGGCTCCCAACAATGCAAAGGCTACTGTCTGTGCCATCGGCTTGAACATCTTGCCTTCAATACCTTGTAGTGTAAAAATTTAGTAAGATAGACAATGAGAATAATAATTTGTCCAAAAACAGCGCTATTCATCATTTTTTCCGGCTGATTGATGAACCATGTCGTCCATTTGGTTTTGATTTAGAAGACCTGCTTTTTTCAATTTATTATTGTGATAGAGTTGATGCATAACAGCTTCAACAATAATCACGGCACCATCTACAATCAATCCAAAATCTAGTGCCCCTAAGCTCATTAAATTCCCGCTCACACCGAATAAATTCATTAAACTTATTGCAAAGAGCATTGCTAAAGGTATTACAGAGGCGACAATGAGTCCTGCGCGAAAATTTCCAAGAAATAATACTAAGACAAAAATGACGATAAGCGCACCTTCAAGCAAGTTCTTTTCAACGGTTCCAATGGCATTGTTGACCATTTTAGTTCGATCCAAGAACGGCTCTATCTCTATTCCTTCAGGAAGTGTTTTCTGAATTTGTTTTATTCGATCCTTTACTTTCTTTATGACCTCACTGCTATTCGCCCCTTTTAACATCATCACAATAGCACCCGCAACTTCGCCTTCATCGTTGTAGCCCAGTGCCCCATATCTCGTGGCAGCGCCAATATTAATCGATGCAATATCTTTGATAAAAACGATGCCAGATCGGCCTTCCAATGGAATAGCGATGTTTTCAATATCTGCTATGTTTTCAATCAAACCCTCAGTTCGAATAGATAATATAGTTGGACCTTTCTCAATAAATGCGCCTCCTGTATTTTGATTATTGCGCTCCAATGCATTAAAAACGTCATTGATGGTTATGTTTTGGGCGTGCAACTTGTCCGTATTGATCGCGATTTCGTATTGCTTGAGTTTGCCCCCAAAACTGCTCACTTCCGCCACACCTTCAACACCTATCAATTGTCTTCTTATTACCCAATCTTGAATCGTTCTGAGGTCGGTAGTGCTGAATTTATTTTCATATCCTTTTTTAGTCTTGACGACATATTGATAGATTTCACCTAAGCCCGTTGTAATAGGCCCAAGACTAGGTGTTCCAATGCTCGCAGGAATTTGATTCTGAATATCAATCAATCGCTCGCTCACTTGCTGTCTGGCCCAATAAATATCCGTCTCATCATCAAAGACGATGGTCACCAAGGAAAGTCCAAATCGAGAAAAACTCCTAATTTCTTTTAATCCTGAAATATTGCTATTGGCTTGTTCTATGGGAAAGGTGATCAAGCGCTCTATGTCTAGGGCGCCATATGAAGGGGCTGTCGTAATTACTTGAACTTGGTTGTTTGTAATATCGGGCACCGCATCTATGGGCAATTGAGTGACTTGATAGGTGCCATAGCCAATCAATGCAATAGTCATAAGCCCAATAATGAGCTTATTTTTTATTGAAAATTCAATAATTTTGTTTAGCATATTCTAATTTGTTAATTATTAAAAACAAGCGCAAAGCACGATGGGTGCTTCTAATTTGAAATTCTAAAATAAATTAACAAGTCTTTGGCGGCTGCCAAATATTAGAGAGAAATTGTGATGTGTAAAAGGAAGAATAAGAATAAGCAATTTGCTTTAATTCAATATTGATCTGGGTTTTCACCAAAATGAATAAAGGAGATGGGGATAAAAACGACGTAATAGAATGTAGATTCGTATTGAGGGATTTAAAAGGCAATTTCATGTCGTTATTGTCATTCTGCTCACCTAAATGGGCATAATGCATATAGATATATGTTCCTATCGTCATCGAATTGTCTTGATTGCTGTGCTCTAAATAATGTTCTATTAAGTAGGGAATTTTCAAAAACTCCATCAATTGCGTAGAAGATTGCAAGTAGATAAATAATAGAAGTATGGAGAGAGCCTTTTTCAATGTCGCAAAGTTATTAAAAATTAGTCATAGATTTTTCCTTTTAACAGCATACTTAGTGCCTAAGTTCAAATTTATTGTTGATAATCATATTGTTGTCTTGGTTAAAGCTTTAAGATATGCCTCTGAATTTAACCTTGAAATATGAAAAATAAACTGATTTTTTCAACTTAATCTAGTGATTTTAAAAAATAGGTTTATTTTCGCACTCGCAAAAAAAATGCGAGGTAGCTCAGATGGTTAGAGCGTCGGATTCATAACCCGGAGGTCAGGGGTTCAATTCCCCTTCTCGCAACTCCCTTTAATCCCAGGTCTTGACAAGATACTGGGATTTTTTTTTGACTATGCGATTTTCTCTTTTGATTTGAAAAATGACATAATTGGTTGAACCAATACACTCGCCAATATGAGAAATGCGCCTAAATAGAAATAGATATTCAATAATTGATGCTCTTTAAATATTATGGCCGCCAATATAAAGCCATATACAGGCTCTAAATTCACAGATAGATTGGCCGTAAATGCAGATAATTGTTTGAGCGCTTTTAAGGAAATATTAAAGGTGAAATTGGTGCATACTATCCCCATAATCAAGAGGTAGATGAAGTCAATTTTTGATGGAATCCAAACAAAACGCTCCGTCGAGAAAAAGGGGATCATTAAGGTTAGAAACAAACCACCCACGGATAATTCAATAAAACTAACTACCTCCGTCTCATACTCCCCAGCATACTTTTTATTGAGTGAGGTAAATACTGCAGCTAGAAATGAACCAATTAATCCAACGACAATGGCCCAAAAATATTTTGTCGAATCGGCTTCGCTTCCTTGTGATGGATTCGCCAAACAAATGATATAAATGCCCACGAATGATAAAAGACCAATGAATAATTCTGATTTTTGGAATTTTTTACCGACGACAAAGGGCTCAATAAGCGAGGAAAATAGGGCAGAAGTGCCCATGCACGCCAATGTTAAAGATGCTGAATTGTAAATTTTGATGGATCCATAAAATGATATCCAATGCAATGCAACAATACAGCCGATACCGCCCAATCGAAGGATGGCTTTTTTCGGAAGTTTCTTAGCTCCACCAATTGCGCCATTGAGTATAGCAAATGCCAGAGAAGCAATGAGCATGCGGTGCCAAACAAGATTCAGTGAATCCAAACTGATCAATTTGCCTAGAATAGCCGTAAATCCCCATAGAAAAACTGCCGTATGAATAAGGATATATGGATTGCTGAAATTCATCAATTTTTATTTATAATATTTCACGCCAATACAAAATTAGCGCATCGATACTCATTCTCGCATTTGCAGGACTGGAACTGGGCAATAATAGATATTTGATTTTGTTTTTTCTAAGAAAAAATTGGTCATGTAGTTTTTGCGCCTTCATTCCATTAAAGCAAATGGTGTGAATTTTTGGATGGTTTTGGAGAAATTCTTCTAGCTCATTGGGAATAACATCTTTCATTGAGCTATCCAAACTTCCCTTTCTTTCTGCTTTTTGAGCGATATCCCAAAGTCCAATTTTATGTTTGACAAGCAGATCAATTTTTTCCTCATAATGGAGGGGTGTTTCGCTTTGAGTTATTTCTGAGATGATTCGCCAAAATCGATTTCTGGCATGACCATAGTATTCTTTCTTTTCAAGGGACGCATCGCTTGGCATTGTCCCTAGTATTAGAATTTGTGTAGCATTGGAGGCAATGGGAGAGAAGGATTCTTTTAAAAATGGCAATGTATAGAAGTGTTGAAATTTAAAAGGACAAAATTAAGTGATTTATCATGATTGAACTCATTTAGCATCCTTTAATAGAACTTTAGATACAATAAGTCATTTTTTTTATCTTTGTTAAAAATCCCTTTATGCTCAGAATTCTATTCTTCTTGATGATATGCCAAATTAGTTATGGTCAAATTGCGGCAACTTATATCGTCCCTTTGAAATATTCCTTTTCAACGTCAAATCCATTTCAAGCTGTTCTCAATTGGAATTTCACTAGCAATACCACCAATGTCATTTTATATAAAAAGAAATTTACCGACGGATCTTGGACTACCTTGGCGACGCTTACAGGAAATGATACGAGTTATACAGACAATAGTTTCATGCCAGGCGTGAAGTTTGAATATATGATTCGAAAGACGATTAGCGGGAATTATGCTTATGGCAATATTGCAGCAGGCGAAAATGCACCAGCAGATCACGATAGAGGATATTGCATGGTAGTTTGCGATAGTGGCTTGCAAGCTAGAATTCCAGCCTATATCGATCGATTCAAAATGGATTTGATCAAAGATGGGTATCGCATTCACAGCATTGTGACGAATAATAACCAGCCCGTTGCCGATGTGAAAATGAAAATAATTCAATGGTTTCAATCTCATGCTGGCAATAGCCCACATGCTGTTGTTTTAATTGGAAAGGTTCCTATTCCTTACAGTGGCAATTTAAATCCAGATGCGCATCCTGAACACAGAGGCGCTTGGCCAGCTGATGGGTTTTATGGTGATATGGATAATAATGTTTGGAGCGATGTCAATGTCAATACCAATCTCAATTCAACATTACCTGCAAGAGTTGAAAATAAAAATTTACCGGGTGATGGGAAGTTCGATGAATCTAGCTTTGGATCATTGCTCAAAGTTGCGGTGGGAAGAATCTATTTAGATAGCCTTTCCTCTATGAGCGTGACCGCAGACAGCTTATATAAGCGCTATTTTGACAAAGTGTATAAGTTTAAAAATGGATTGGTAAAAGTGCCTAGAAAAGCATGTATAGAAGATAGACTTGGCATATTAGGTGGAGAAGTGCCAGGAAGAAATGTTTTTCAAAATGCGTATGCACTTGTTGGAAAAGACAGTACTGTAGTGGCTTCAAGTAATTTTTTATCCTTGATTAAAAACAATAAATATCTATTTGCACAGGTGAGTTCAACGGGCGGTTACACGCAAAATATAGGTGTAGCAAGTTCTTCGCAAGTTAAAGATTCAATGAACGCAGTTTTTCAAGGGTATTTTGGTTCGTATTTTGGGGATTGGGACAATAATAATAATTTCCTCAGAAGTGCTATTGCTGGCGATGGAATTAACCTGACTTCTGTCTGGGGTGGCCGTCCTCAATGGTATTTTCACCATTTGGCACTTGGAAACACGATCGGTTTTTCAACTTTAGAAACTCAAAACAATTTTGTTGCAGGAAGAAATTTGTATTTTGAAGGCGCTTTTGCTACCGGTGTTCATGTATCACTTATGGGCGATCCGACTTTGCATATGCATATTGTTACGCCTGCATCAGCCTTGGTGACGAGCAAACAAGACAGTAATCGGACAGTTAAAATCACTTGGACGAGTTCGAATGATGCCGTATTGAAGTATTATATCTACCGCGCAGATTCTCTTATGGGCAAGTTTAATTTAAAAGATAGTGTTTCTAGCTCCACGCTGGTTTATCTAGATACTATGCCGAAAGTTGGAAAGAGCTATTATATGGTAAAAGCGTGTAAAAATGAACTTACTCCTTATGGTTCATACAACAACTTAAGTCTAGGCGTCTTTGCTTCTGTGGATAGTGTTGCTGCGAAACCTAAAGTAACGCCGCCTTCTTCGATCGATCAATGGACTTCGAAAATTCGTTTTATTTTTAATAGCGATAATCATCAAATGCAAATTCTTGGACAAGAGTTGGTGGATTATAATATCACGATCATCGATATGCAAGGGAAGAAATTCAATTCGTTTGTACTCAGAAATGCTGAATGGAAGAGCCTTTCGGACTTAAGTAAAGGGCAATATATCGTTCAAATCACTGGAGAGTCATATGTTTTGAATCAAAAAATAATTATAGAATAACGATGACAGCTAAATACGAAGTGCCTTATTACGGCGTAATTTTTACTTCTCTTCTGTCTGAAACAGATGAAGAATATGCGCACTACAATCAAATTTTAGAAGATGAGGCGAAGAAGTATCCAGGTTTTTTGGGAATGGATAGTGCTAGAACTGGCTTGGGAATAAGCGTTTCATATTGGAAAGATACAGCGACAATACAAGCTTGGAAAAAACATACCGATCATATCTATGCCCAACAAAAGGGGATAGATAAGTGGTATGAGCGATATATAGTGCGAATTGTGCGCATTGAGCGCGAATATGAATTTATTAGAAAGTCCTAATTTTATAAGTTGATTTAATGAAACAATATTTATTCTTTATCGTTTTCTTCTTTGTTTACCAATTGAGCCATGCTCAATGCAATGGTCGCTATGTCAACAATCTATTTGCAGTTGATACCATGCAAAATATCCAATTTGGAGAAAATATAAAATACGACAATACCAATCAAAAATTGTTTTTTGATTTATACAAACCAAAGAGCGATACTGCAAAGAACAGACCGTGCTTGGTTTTCTGTTTTGGTGGTTCATTTGTCTCTGGCGATAAGCGCTCGCCCGAATTGGTATATCTAGCCAATGAATTTGCTAAGAAGGGTTATGTATGCATCAGCATTGATTATAGATTGGATAATTCATTCAATCTCCTTGTTGAGGAAAGTATGACAAAAGCAGTCGTTCGAGCCATTCAAGATGGAAGAGCGGCTTTGAGATATCTCAATAAATACAGCGATTCATTGGGGGATTGATTCGAATCAAATCTTTATTGGCGGAACAAGTGCTGGAGGGATATTAGCCTTAAATCTCACCTTTATGGACCAAGGAGATAAGCTGCCAGCCAATTGGTTGAATTGGGCGAATTCAATTGGAGGATTAGAAGGGAATAGCGGCAATGCTGGATATACTTCAAAGGCTAAAGGGGTATTTTCTTTTGCTGGGGCTTTAGGTGATACTGCATTTTTAAATGAAATGGACTATCCCGTTTATATGTGTCATTCTACGAATGATGCCACTGTTTTAAATGGCTATGGCAAGCCTATTGGCGGATTGGCGCCAGTATCTTTATTTGAAGTAAAACAATTAAAGAAGCCACGGATCGAATGGGGATTTATAGTGTATATGACGAGTATAATTCTGCTGCACATCCACCATTTGTTGGTGTTACAGCTTCCTTGAGTTTAACACTAGATCACATGACAACATTCTTGTTTAATGTTTTAACATGCAATCCAGCCAAGACTTACGAGCCCAAACCGAAGGCTAAAAATCAATCATTTTCATCTTTGGAAAATCGTGAAAAAATATTCAGTATTTATCCAAATCCCAGTAGTGATTTTATAGAAATACGCACTTCTATGCCATTGGAAACAGCACATATCTTAGATATTTATGGTCGAAATATGCCGTTGGAATGGGTTTCAGGGGATGAACTTCGAACACTTTCACTGTTAAATTATCCTAAAGGGTTATATTCCTTGATTTTAAAATTAGGAGAAAGAAATATTATTACTAAGTTTGTAAAAGATTAAAAACATCTAAATCAATATTATCATGAGAAAATTACTTTTAGGATTATCAATTTTATTTTCAGTTTACGCAATCGCTGCTCCATGTGGCAATGAAGAAAAAGGAAAAGCTTGTTCAAAAGATAAAAAATGTTGTAAATCAGGCGCTGCTCAAGGCAAAGCTTGTTGCAAAGGAAAAACGGGTGCAGCAGGTGCAAATGCAGCTCCAGCAAACGGAACAGAAACAGCTGCAGCAGCAGATGCAGCAAATCAAGCACCAGCAGGAAAGGCTTGTTGCAAAGGAAAGACGGGCGATAAAAAATGCGCTGGTCACGGACACTAGAATTTAATGATTATTTTTCAAAAGCCCTAATTCGAAAGAATTGGGGCTTTTTGTTTTGAAGGATCTATACTGATTAAGCGAAGTAAAAAATAATGTCAACAGCGATTTCAAATCTTCCGCTTTTGCATTGACTGGGCGGCATTCTAACCAACTGAACTGTTTAGTATATTTTGATTTGATTGAATAAGTGCAATTAGACTTTCCGTGCTGTATTTTTTTAATTTTTTTTCTTTGATAAGCGCCTCTCTTTTTGATTCAAATTGCAGTAGAGCAACCAGTTTCCAAGGAATTTTCTGTGACGTATAGGTACATTCACCTTGATTGTGTTGTTCAATCCTTTGATTTGGATTCTCAGTGAAACCTTTATAGAAAGAGCCATCACGCTCACTTTGAATGATGTAAACGTAGAAATTCATACTTTGTTTAAATAGTTTAAGTTGTCTAAGAAGCAACTTATTTCAAATCTAACATACTTTGTTTAAATAAAAAAGGATGCCTTATATAAGGCATCCTTTTTAAACTGTCCCAACATCATGTTGGGAGGACTCGAACCCGTCCCTACACTATGTAGGGATGACAGGGCGGCATTCTAACCAACTGAACTATTTAGTATATTTTGATTTGAATGAATAAGGGCAATTAGACTCTCCCGTGCTGTATTTTTTTAATTTTTTTTCTTTGATAAGCGCCTCTCTTTTTGATTCAAATTGAAGAAGAGCCACCAATTTCCAAGGAGTTTTGTTTGAAGTATAGGTGCACTCTCCAAGATTGTGTTGCTCAATTCTCAAGGCTGGATATTCTGTATATCCTTTATAGAACGTGCCATCACGCTCACTTTGAATGATGTAAACGTAGAAATTCATACTTTGTTTAAATAAAAAAGGTTGTCTAAAAGACAACCTTAAATATACTGTCCCTACACTATGTAGGGAGGACTCGAACCCGTCCCTACACTATGTAGGGATGACAGGGCGGCATTCTAACCAACACCATCGTTTAGTTTATTTTGATCAGATTGGATCAAAGCGCGAAGGCTTTCACTGCTGTATTTTTTTAGTTTCTTTTCTTTAATCAGTGCCTCACTCTTTGTTTCAAATTGAAGCAAAGCAACCAATTTCCAAGGAGTTTTGTTTGAAGTATATGAGCACTCTCCAAGATTGTGTTGCTCAATTCTCAAGGCTGGATATTCTGTATATCCTTTATAGAACGTGCCATCACGCTCACTTTGAATGATGTAAACGTAGAAATTCATACTTTGTTTAAATAGTTTAAGTTGTCTAAGAAGCAACTTATCACAAATCTAACATACTTTATAATAAAAAGGATGCCTTATATAAGGCATCCTTTTAAACTGCGGACCGGACGGGACTCGAACCCGCGACCTCCGCCGTGACAGGGCGGCATTCTAACCAACTGAACTACCGATCCATTATTTCAAATTTGAGTATTAACTTTTAATGTCTGTACGGGGACTCGAACCCGTCCCTACACTATGTAGGGATGACAGGGCGGCATTCAAACCAACTGAACTACCAATCCTTTGCTTTTTAGCGAGTGCAAATATAGAAATATATTTCATTCACCAAAATATTATTTGAAAATTATTGATGATTGTTTGAATCACATTTCATTTCCAATTCTTTGTACTTGAGATACAAGATGTTATTTTGCATGTGGTAATAGGTTGCTTCTTCTTTTTTGTCTTCATACTCCTCTTTCTTATAATAATTATAACCAATTGAGGCAAACAATAAGACTAAAACAATAAAAAAACGGATATCAAAGAATGTGCTCATAAACTAATTTTTATTCCAAATTTCGAAAGTGCAATCATACTCATTTTTTTCGTCTTTTAAAATGGTTTTTGTTGAAAACAATGTCCATTTTTTCAAATCTAATTCTGGGAAAAAAGCATCCCCTTCTAGCTGAACATGAACCCTAGTCAAATAGATTGTATCTGCTCTATCAATGCTCTGTCTGTAGATTTCTGCACCACCAATGATGAATAATTCCTTCTCATTCAATAATTTTGCTTTGTTTATGCCATCAGACAACGAAGTTACCACATGCAAATCTTCCAAATTCTCATCTAACCCTTTGCGGCTTAGCACAATATTCGTTCTTTTCGGAAGAGGTCTAAATTTGCTTGGAATGGATCGATAAGTATTGCTGCCCATCAAAACACAATGATTTAATGTTTTTTCTTTGAAAAAAGCCATATCCACAGGCAATTGCCAGAGTAATTTATTGTCCTTGCCAATGCAATTGTTTACTGATACAGCAACTATAATGGATATCTGCATTTAATATTAATTTCTAATTTTCTGCAATTGCAAAACTGATTTCTGTCGTCTGCACCAAATCCCAAAATTCAATGGGTGGCTTTGAACTTTTCTTCGTGAGATAGTCATGGATATGCAGCAATTCATCCGCTTGACCTTTATCTGAGATGGAAGAATTCAATTCTGGAATATTGATTCCATAGCCTTTTAAGGATTTATAATCATCCATAACAATGGTTTTTTCATCAAAATGAATTTCCATGTATTCTTTCGAAATTGATTTATTTCCTACCGCAAAATAATGGATTGAGCATACGGAACCATCTTCATATTTTAGAATAATTTGCTTATTGTCGTTGCTAGAATATTTTGAATTGGCAGGAGAGAGGCTTTCAAAAGAAATGGAGTTTATTTTGCTCTCTGTGAAAAAATTCATCAAGTCAATGATATGACAGCCTTCCCCAATAATTCTGCCGCCATCTTCATGTATCCAGCTCTCTTGTGGAATATACCCTGCATTCATTCTATAGTGAATAAATAATGGATTTAATCTACCCTTAATTTGCTTTTTAATTGTTTGAGCACTTTTGCTGAATCTTCGATTAAATCCAACAAATAGCATCGGTTTTGGTGAATTATCTGCATCAAAAAATGCCTTGAGTTTATTTAAATCTTCTTGTTTTGTTGCGAGTGGTTTTTCAACAAAAACATGCTTACCAGCTTCCAATGCTTTTAATGCAAGTTCTGCATGACTATCGTGTCTAGTGCAAATGATGACTAAATGAATCTTCGAATCTTGAAGGATTTGATCGATATCCGTTGTTGCGTAATCTGCATTAAACTGCTCTGCGATTGCTTTAGCCTTTGAACCTGTCCGCGTATGAATCGCGGTGATTTTGTATTTGTTCTGAAGACTTTTTAAATTTGGTAAATGCATGCCAGTGGCAAATGCACCTGCACCAATGATTCCGACATTGATAATGCCATCTTGAATAGGAGTGTCTTTTAGTCTAAATATATATTCATTCTCTGTGCTTTGTGTATTTAGTTGTTTAATACTTTCATGATCGTAGGACAATAAAGCAATAATGGGTTTGTCAGCACCAGTCAAACTTCCATATGCTTTTTCTACATCTTGAATTGAATAAACCTTATTGATGAGTGCATCTAATTGAATTCTATTTTCATGCACCAATTTCAAATACTCTGTCATATTTCGATTCTCCGTCCATCTTACATAAGCAAATGGATAATCCAATCCCTTCTGTTCATAATTATTGTCATACCGACCAGGGCCATAGGACGTGGATATTAGAAAATCCAATTCCTTTGCATAAATATCTTCCCGCTTTATTTCCATCCCTACCACGCCAACTAATATCACTTTTCCTTTGCGCTTGCACATCTTGAATGATTGGCTCAATGGTTCTGAACTGCCAGTAGCAGCAGTAAATAGGACGGCATCTGCACCATAGCCTTCGGTAAAAGTTTCGACGGTTTTTAACGCATCTTCTTTAGATGGATTGAGGGTAAGAGAAGCTCCGCAATTTTTTGCAATTTCCAATCGCTTTTCATCGAGATCTAATACTATAACCCGTATACCACTCAATTGAAGCATTTGTTGAGCCAATAAGCCAAGTATTCCAGCTCCTACCACGATACAAGTTTCGCCCAATCGCATATCTGCTCTGCGCACACCTTGCAAAGCAATACCTCCCAAAGTCACTGTTGATGCTTTATCAAAGGGCATTCCCAATGGCATTTTCATGACGAGGTTTTCTGGAACATCAACAAATTCTGCATGATTTGCCAGGCCAGCTCCAGCAGCGGCAACATGGTCTCCAATACAAAATGAATCAACATTTTTACCGATACCAACTACAATTCCTGAGAGTGAATAGCCGATTGGCTTTCCCCCATCTGTGACCCCTTTGATCCGCTCTATTGTTTTTTGGATACCATTGTTTCGTGCAAAGTCAATCACTGCTCTTATTTGCTCAGGTTGCTCTAGCGCTTTTTTTATCAATGGTTTTTTTGAATTGGCAATACTTGACAATTCAGTACCAGCACTGATACAAGAGTTGACGACTTTTATAAGGACAGATCCTTCTGATACAAGAGGACTTGGTACGATTTCTCCAAGAACTTTCCCCTTTTTTATTAATGCTTGTTTCAATATTGCGAAATTAAAAACGGATATTAAATTATGCTAATGCCTTTTTTGAAAAAGACAAAAATAATCAATATTGTATGATTTATTGCAAAGTCTTAATTTCGCAAGTATTTTACTCAATAATCATTTTGTGATTGAGTTCTTCCAATTGGTTGCCAATGAGTTTTAATTGGTAAATGCCTTTCGTTAAGCTTGTGATGTCGATTTTTGATTTTTCGCTATCTGCAAGACTTCCTCTTAATACAATTCTACCCTGCACATCTGTGAGCATAAAAGATTGATAATTTTCTATACCCGTTTGTTCAATAATGAAATAATCGCTGCTAGGATTTGGATAAACTTTAATGTTGTCATTCAAAGTTAAAATTCGATTATCTTCTAGATTGTTGATGATGGCTTTAACCAATACCCGCTCACTTACGCAAGGGGCATCTTGAATAGTCCAATTGTAGAAAAATGGATATTCAGTAGGGTTGCCACTCGATTTAATAATGATCATATCTTGCAATACATATGGATATAATACGCCAGCAGTATTTTTATAAAATTGTGGTGTTTCTGTATCTAAAATTGTCAATCTCAAATCATCTTGAATTGGAAGGTTGAAGTTCAAATTCACCGTTTGTTTGCCTGTTCCCACTTGGATGTTTTGTTCTTGCAAGACTGTACCAGTTGCATCTCTCAATTGGAATGTTCTAGGTTTGGATTGCTGAGAGTAGACGACAATAGAGACAAGCGTAGACGCTTTCAAACAGTTGAACACAATATAATTAGAAGAACTCGCTGTACTTACATAAGAGCCCGTTCCTAAAGTATTGTCTTTCGGACCTACTGCTGCGAGTGGACCAGGTACAGATTTTTGAATATAGTAATAAGTTGTTCTCGTTATTGGCGGTGTTGCGTATTCATCGTTGACATCTAATAAATTGCCATCTTTTGGCGCATCGTACCATTCAATGAGCCCTGTATCTTTTATGCTTGACAAGATAACACTGCCGGCATCAATTCTATTGCCATTTATTCCCTGCGGAGGACTTGGTGGCGCAACGGTCAATAAATTAGGTTTTGTGATTGAATCAACTTTACATCCATCGTCAGTAATCATGGTCACCGTATAAGTTCCAAATTCATAAATAAAGATAGAATTACTATCTCCTGTGATTGGACCTACTTTCTCAATTCTCCAATTGGTGGATTTGTTGTAGTATTTTGAATTTAAATTAACAATGAAGGGCAAGCTGCAACCTTCCACTTTATTGGTAGTAAAATCAGGCGTATTCGTTGGGGAGCCTGGTTTGCCAAATCCTATAGCGCTCCATGCACTTAGATTTGATCTATATGCTTCAGAGCATATACCATATAAATCCTCTGTTGATTTTAATGAATAGAAGTAAGCATCTCCATATTTCGCAGACGGGAATAAATAGAATGCATTTGTTCTGTAGGCAATCTTGGCAGCGCTATCTACGCCAATTCCCTTAACAAAATAATTTAGATTTTTGTCATTTTTACCTGAACCGCCTTCACTTAATAAATAAAACCAGAAGTTCTGCACGCTGCTATTGGTATGCACCCCTCCTTGATCATTTAATTGATTTGGATTCGTTGTCAATGGATACCAATTAATGCCAAAATAATAATTAGGATCGCCTGTTGATTTTGGATTGGACATCGATCGAAGGGCTAAGCCCAATTCATCCCCTATAGCCCAATTGGCTTTGTTTGGACGCGCATAATAGTCGATTGCAACACCAAAAATATCACTGAAGGATTCATTCAAAGCTCCAGATTCATTGGCATAGATGAGTTTAGATGTATTGGAGGTCAAGCCATGAGTAATCTCATGACCGGCAATATCCAATGCTGTAAATGGCTTTCCATTGGCGTCGCCATAACTCATATATTGTCCATTCCAAGATGCATTAGCAAATGATTTCACATCGTAGTGAACCCTGCTTCTCAATTGAATTCCTTTATTATCAATACTATTTCTATTATGTTTATTTCTATAATAATCATAAGTCATTTCTGCGCCCCAATGAGCATCTGTAGCATATTCATCCCAATTTGCGTTGACATTATTCCAGAAATTATCAGCATCTGAAAAATTATTTGTTGTTTGCGCAGTTTGATTTTGATAATTATAAGTGTAAATATTACTTCCATTATATCCACTTAATGAATGAAATCCACCTCTATTAGTTTCCCTCAACACATAGGTCGTTGGACCAGTTTGATCTGTGACAATATTTTGTGTGTCAGAGTAACCCGTTTTTGCTTTACCATTAGTATTGGCATGCATTAAAATTTGATTTGTAAATACAATCTCACCGTTGCTCGCATCGACAAATACTTCTTTAACATCATCTGGATCTTTCGATTCGATTTTGAATACATAACAAAGTCTTAAACTTGGATTTTGTGTATAGAAATCACCACCTTTAGAGACTATTTGCATCTCGCCCTTCGGGAAATAAGTCGCATTGGGGTCATTGCTAATCTCTTTTAAGAAAGCTTCCTCTTGAGCATCTTGCCATTTGTATTGTTTGGCATTGATATAATCTAAACTATTTGAAAGTGCAGTGAATTCACTAATTTGAATGGAATTTGATTGGATTTCATCATATAAAAAGCCATTAATTGATTCTACATAGCCTCCTTTAACGTGGAATATATACATGGAGCCAAAGACAGGATAGTTTTTATAAATCTGCTGATATCTATAATGCGTAAAGCCAATTTCATCTTGCTCCTGATTGAGCAATTGGAGCTTTACTTCTCCTTTTGGTTGGAAATAGTTTTCCATGATTTGAACGGCTGCTTCTAGATTGTATTGTCCCGACTTTAATTTGATATAAGCAGGCACTTTGGTATAATCATACATTTTAGTTTCCAAAACATTTTCTTTAGGAAATGAAATGGGCAATGCAATCTGTCCAAAAGTGAAATTTGAATAAAAGAAAACTCCGAAAACAATAAGACTAGCACAAAGAGCTTTCGTAGAAAAGTAGAAAAGTTTCATTATAGAGATAAATTAATTCTGTAAAAATAATCAAATAACACCTTTTGAACAATTTATATTTTCAAATAGTTTCGCTCTACGGTATTGATATATTTGGTTTTAATTAGAAGTATATGCTGAAACGTTTAATTAGTCTATATCAGATAATTTGGTTGCGTTCTTAATTTATTTTGAAAATTTCATTTTAAAGCAATGTTTTATGGTAAATTGTTAAAAACTATTTTTAAAAGAAATTTCAAAAAGACTAATTTTGCCTTTTAATGAATAAGATTAAAAACTCTGCCATACTCATTCTTGAAGATGGCGCTATATTTCACGGATATCAAGCGGGCAAAAAAGGTACTACAACAGGCGAACTCTGTTTTAATACTGGAATGACGGGCTATCAAGAAGTTTTTACTGATCCATCCTACTTCGGACAAGTATTGTTGATGACCAATGACCATATCGGGAATTATGGTATCACCAAAGCAGAAGTCGAATCTGATGCGGTAACAATTTCAGGACTTGTTTGTCGCGATTTTTCTGAAGAATATTCGAGAATAAAAGCCACTCAAAATGTGCAAGAATATTTTGAAGAGAATAATATTGTCGGCATTCAAGGCGTCGATACGCGCGCCATCGTGCGATACATTCGCGATAAAGGTGCTATGAATTGCATCATATCCTCTGAATCAGATAATATTGATGAGCTCAAAGCCAAATTAGCACTCGTTCCCAATATGAATGGATTGGAATTGTCGTCTAAAGTCACTACCACTAAGATTTTCGATTATAATGGTGATGATAGCTCCAGAATTAGAGTCGCTGTGCTCGATTTAGGCATAAAGAAAAACATTTTGAGAAACCTCGCCAGCAGGGGATGTTCGCTCCGTGTATTTCCTTCAAATACATCGTTTGAAGAAATGCAAACTTGGGGTCCAGATGGATACTTTATCTCCAATGGTCCAGGAGATCCTGCAGCACTTACTAAAGATATTGAGACGGTCAAACAAATTGTCGAAAAGAATATTCCACTTTTTGGAATTTGTCTTGGACATCAGGTTCTTGCGCTTGCAAGCGGTATTTCTACACATAAAATGCACAATGGGCATCGCGGATTGAATCATCCTGTCAAGAATATTATCACAGGACAATGTGAAATCACCTCTCAAAATCATGGATTTGAAGTGAATCGCAATGATATCGAAAAGTCATCAATCGTTGAAATTACGCATGTCAATCTAAATGATGGCACGATTGAGGGCATTAAGCGCAAAGATAAAATGGCATTCTCAGTGCAATATCACCCAGAGAGTTCGCCAGGTCCGCATGATTCAAGGTATCTTTTCGATCAATTTATTGAATTAATTGAGCGCTCAAGGATTGAAATTGTCTAATCACGCTCGATATAATGATTGATAAGAATCTCACGCTCAAACATATCGGTGATGGAGCAACCCTCTTAATCGACAAACCGCTTCAATGGACATCCTTTGATGCTGTCAACAAGTTGAAATGGCTACTCAAAAAATCATTTGGTAAGAACTTCAAAATTGGTCATGCTGGCACTTTAGATCCCTTAGCTACTGGTTTGTTGGTCGTATGCACGGGCAAGAGCACCAAGACGATTCAAGGGATACAAGACGCCGTCAAAGAATATACTGGCAGCTTTTTTATTGGGGCCACTCGACCTTCTTTTGATCGCGAGACTGAAATAGATGCGCATTTCAATACCGATCATATTACTGATGTATTAATCCATGCCACTGCATTGCAGTTTATGGGCAATCTCATGCAAGACCCCCCCGTATACTCTGCGATAAAAAAAGATGGAAAGCCCGCTTATATAAATGCCAGAAAAGGAATTGACATGGTGATGCAGCCTCGAAATATTACTATTGAAGCGTTTGAAATTACAAAAATTGAATTGCCCCTCGTTGAATTCAGAATCGTCTGCAGCAAGGGAACCTATATTCGCAGTATAGCACAAGATTTTGGCAAAGCCCTTCAAGCTGGGGCTTATTTGAATTCCCTTTGCCGAACGCGCATTGGGAATTATTTATTGTCAAATGCAAGTTCTATGGATGAAATGATAGAACAAATCAATCAATTGACTGAGGAGGGAATTCCATCATGAGGATATTTAATGATATACACGATTTGCCTGTTTTTGTTAACCCCGTAATAACCATTGGGTCTTTTGATGGCGTGCATGCTGGACATCATACAATCATTCAAACCATTCAAGATAAAGCAAAGTCGATTCTAGGAGAAGCAATTTTACTGACTTTTTATCCCCATCCACGAAAAATTCTCTTTTCTGATTCAAATTTCAAGTTAATCAATACGATTGAGGAGAAAATGGAGAATTTGGAGCGATTGGGATTGGATAATTTAGTGATATACCCATTCAGCAGGGATTTCTCAACCATGTCTCCAGAAGCGTATATTGAAGAAGTGTTGATTAAAAAATTTAAACCCAAAGTAATAGTCATTGGTTACGACCATCGATTTGGCGCGCAGAGAAAAGGCAATATTGAGACTTTCCGATTTTTTCAAGATAAATATCAATATGAATTGATTGAAATCAATCCTCAATCGATCAATGAAATGATTGTCAGCTCTTCAAAAATTCGAACAGCGCTATCTACTGGTGATATAGAATTGGCCAATCAATTATTGGGTTATCCATATACTTTAAAAGGTCGCGTTGTCAAGGGCAACCAATTGGGCAGAACGATTGGTTTTCCAACTGCAAATATCGAATTGGAGGACATGGATAAAATGATACCAATGAATGGCGTCTATGGCGTGGAAGTGGTTGACAAAGACTTACAAGCATTCAAAGGCATCATGAATATTGGTGTCAAACCAACGGTTGATGGAAATAAGCAGACGATTGAAGTGCATATTTTAGACTTCGACAGAGATATTTATGGAGAGAAATTGCGGGTGAATCTCCTTAATTTTATTCGCCCAGAACAGAAGTTTGCCTCGCTCGAGGCATTGAAAGAGCAGATTCATCGAGATATAGCTTCGCTTTAGTAATTTACAAGGCTGTTTGAATAGCATTCAAAAAAAATAGTCCATTTTCAAATATTAATTATCTTCGTTATAATTATGGATAGAAAAAACTTTCTTAAAAAAGCTGGTTTTGCACTAGCTGGAATTCCAACGATATTAAATGCGAATATCGTTGAGACTACTTCTGTGGAAACTAAACCGATCGGATCCAATGCCAATAGGGATTGGAAATCAATCGCCAAAGAATTTTCTATCAATAAGGACATCATCTTTATGAACAACGGTACCATGGGCATTAGTCCGAATCTTGTTCTAAAATCATTGCAAGAGGAATTTGAAAAAGTAGCTTTCAAAGGCGCTTATCCATCTGATTTTAATAGACTCAAAAAAGCATTGGGGAAAATCGTCAATGCCCCACATACGACTCTAGCGATTACAAAAAATGTTACAGAAGGACTCAATATCGCCTGTTTTGGTGTTGAATTGCAGCGCGATGATGAAGTGATTATGACAACACATGAACACGTGGGAGGTTGCGCGCCTTGGCTCTATCGAGCAAAAATGGAAGGAATTCGCATCAAGACTTTTCCTTTGGGAATGACAGCTGCAGAGACCTTGGACAACCTTAAAAAAGCCATTACCGCTAAGACAAAAGTCATTGCCGTTCCGCATATTCCTTGCACGATTGGACAGATCATGCCCATCAAGGAGATCTGCAAATTGGCAAGAGAAAAAGGAATTATATCAATCGTGGATGGTGCACATCCACTGGGAATGATTCGATTTGATATCACAGATATCGATTGTGATTATTATGCCGGATGTCTCCACAAATGGCTATTGGCACCGCTCGGCATGGGGTATGTCTATATAAATCCCAATCGATTGAATGCGACGAGGGTGCACAATGTTGGTGCATATTCCTTGAATAAATTCGATATGACGGTCGAAATTCCAATCATGGATTCAGCTGATTTAGTCAATGAGACCCAGCGATTCAGCACGGGGACTTATTGTGGACCGATGTATGAAGCTTCGCTAAAAGCCATTGAATGGTATGAATCTATTGGCATTGATCGCATTGAGCAAAGAGGAAAGCGTTGAGTTTATATACACAGAATGGCTTGGAGAAATTCAAAGGGGATGTGAAAATTCTTTCGCCTAAAGAAGATATATCTAGAGGGGCACAAACTGCTTTTACTTTTATCAAAAAAGATGCGCAAAAGTTTATTGAATTTGCTGCTAAATCAAAGCATCGATTCACTTTAAGACACGTGCATGAAGGCAAGTTAAATGCAGTGCGCGTATCTACCCATTATTACAATAATGAGTCTCAAATCAATGCATTGATGGAGACTTTGGATGCTTATTTAGAGTCTTAATTAATATAATATTCCCCTTTATTATTGAAAAGTCCGCAAGTAAGCAGAGCTTTATTAGATCAACAATATTCAAAACATAATTCACAAATTTGTCAAATATAAGATGCTAGTCTTTGGGAATAAAACTATCGTAGTAAGCACCAGTACCTTTAGCATCAAGTCGTCCTACAATTACTTTATAAGAGCTATTTGCTAGTTCTAATCTAGGTCTCAAATGGTAATGTTCTCTTGCACCTATTGGAAGATATTTGTCTTCTACTTCTTCTTGATTGAGATTTGCTAATTTATTTAAAAGTTTCGCAAACGATCTCAATCCTTAAGAATCTCCATGGATTGAAACTTCCTCCCATTTAGTTATTTTCCCGTCGAATTCATCTAGATTATGTGTGACAAAAATATCTAAATGTCCTTTAATTTCCCCTCCTTTAGTTATCTTAAATTTCATCATTTTCTCTAATTTTGTGCTGTTTTACAAAATCTCTTTCAACTTTTAAAATTCATGTATTAGTTTACTGATAATGCCCATAGATTGAATGCACGATGATTTGAGTTTCTTCCACTTTATAAACAATGCGATGTTCGAGATTAATTCTACGAGACCAATACCCAGAATAATTAGCTTTAAGCTGTTCTGGTTGTCCAAGCCCATCGTAAGGGGTCTTACACATGTTTTCTAAAAGGCTATAAATTTTTTTTACGTTTTTAATATCGTTTTCATCCACCAACCCAAATCTTGCCATGCTTTCGGCATGAAATGGAGCTCAAGCATGAATCATTTCTTTAAGTTCAGCTAAATTAAGCGGTGTCGGTTTTGTCTTTCCTTTTTCATAATCCTCAATACTTTGCAATATAACAGGGTTAGTAATTTCGTTGCTTGCGATTGCTCTAATTTTTTTCACAAAAGAAATAGTTTTGAAAAACTCTTCTACAAATTTTAATTTATTGTCAGCTATATCTATATCTATTATATATCTCATCACATTGTAATTTAATGGTTTGAATATTCTTTTGTTTGAAATCATTTATAATGATTGTGCAAATTTACTAAAAAGATAAAGATTCGGTATTTATCGATTAACAGATTAATTATAACTGATTTTGCTAAATGCAAAGTTTTGAATTATAATCAAGCCCTATTGTATTGTCTATTTATTAATTATTCAATCTATAACTTATACCAAATCTAAAGAAAATGGATTCATTCATTTTGAAATCCTGATTTTGAATTGCTATGAAATCCTTATCCATGATTTCTAATTTACGAAGTCCTGCATAGCCTATTTTGGCATGTGCAAACAAATGCTTGTGGATGCGGTGCGAAAGGGTAGGGGCGATGAGCAATTGGAAGGAGCGCAGGTAATATGCAGTTTCTGTGCCGTATTGATAAGGAGCGATTCTAGAGATATAGCCATCGACATTGGCAAAGAGACCCCATTCAAAGTTTTTATTTTGTTTGTATAAAAAATTCGCATTGGGGTAGGAGATTTCAATTTTTATCTTTTTGCTATCATAGAATAATGTGCCTGTTGGAATGAGGGCATTGCGGCTAAAGTCATTGTTGAGGGCGATTCCGACACCAATTTTGAAATTTGGATTTCCATTAACAGCGTAATTGCCGAGCAATACGAAATACGGAAATATATCGGCGCTTCCAAAAGTCTGAGACAGATCACCCTGATGAGCAATCTGGGCAATGCGACTATCTCAAAGTATTTGTTGATTTCAGCGCGCAAAATGAGCGAATAGCGGATATCGTGCAATACATCAGGAAGAGAGTGATGTTCGGAAAATGAATCTGAGAAAAAGAACTTGGTGTTTCTATAATAGAGGGCGTTATATAGTTTTATTTTACTTCCTATTTTAATAGCAGGCGCTGTAGCACCCATTTCAAAAGTATTTGCTACAAAATCTCCCTTTGTTTTCTTGAAATCCGCATTGGGAAAGAAGTAATAATTGAGGTAGAACGGGTCATTCAAAGTTTGCGCAGATACCTGTAAACCTTGAGTGACAAATAGGATAGCCAATAAAATTCGAAGCATTATTTTTGTTGGATTCTAGTGAAATGGAATATTTTGCAATATCAATAGTACAAAAAAAGGAGGCAATCTTTCAAAACACTTTCGCTTTTGCTTGTGAAAATTTATTTTTAAAATACTATTTGACTGCGCAAATGCTAAACGTTGCTGTATTGGTTGTCATTTGCACTGCGCTAAATTCTGAGCTTATGCAACTTATGTCAATCTGTATTGTTCAAATTTTTGTATCGAAACACTTAATGATAGAATTTCTTGAATTTTTCTTACCTTTATGCTTATAGGTTATACAAAACGAAAGACCAATGGAAAATCAAAAAGAGGACTATTTATCCGTTCATTATGTTCAGCGAAGCAATTGGCTGAGAGCAGCCGTTTTAGGGGCGAATGATGGAATTTTATCTACGGTCAGTTTGGCTATTGGTATCGCTGCGGCGAGTGCCACGAGAGAACCTGTTGTTTTGGCAACATTAGCAGGATTGGTGGCTGGAGCGCTATCTATGGCTGCTGGGGAATATGTCTCTGTCAGTTCGCAAACAGATGTTGAAACAGCTGATATTGCTCGTGAAAAGGAAGAATTGGAAGAGATGCCAGAGATTGAATTGCAGCGTCTAGCAGATATATATGAGAAGCGAGGGTTGAAGAAGGAAACCGCTATGATGGTCGCATTGGAGATGACAGAGCACGATGCGTTGGCAGCCCATATGCGCGATGAATTGGGCATTAATGAGCTCTCTCAAGCCAACCCGATTCAGGCTGCATTTGCGTCTGGGGCTTCCTTTACGGTGGGAGGTATTCTGCCGCTTATTGTGACGCTCTTTATGCCATTAAAAAACATGGTATATGCTTTGTATGGCTTTGCAATATTATTTCTCGCCTTACTAGGGGCCTTGGCCGCAAAGACAGGTGGTTCAAGCATTTTTATAGCCATCATGCGCGTAACATTTTGGGGGACTGTTGCCATGGGTTTAACAGCCCTGGTTGGTTATTTATTCGGTGTGAATATTGCCTAGTCATAGGGAAGAGGCGCTTTACAAAACAAGCTTGTTTATCATTGAAAATCTCTTTGATTGCACGAATGCAATTGAAGACAATCTTTAAATCAATGAATTGTTTTATAAGAGGCAATTAAAGGCTTGGGTCAAAAAAAAGATTGAATTTTTTTTGAAAATTCCTCGGCTGAAAATCAATGTTTTAGTGTGAAAAACGACTTAGAAAGAAAAATAATTAAAAAAAGTTTGGAGGAATAGAAATAGTTATTACTTTTGCACTCCGTTTGAGCGAAAACGTATTTAAAGCTGGTGAGAAAAAACTGGTTATAGATGTTGTAAGAATTTGAGTGGTAAGAGGGATATCGATTGAGATATTCTTAATAAAGCAGAAAATATTTCGGTAGGCGAATTAAAGTGGTTCGAATCCATTGTATTTAACAAGTCTGAATCTGGGGTAAAATTTGGAGGAGGAATTAGTTCATTGACAAGTTGTAGAAAATAAGGGTTAATAGGTACAAATTATTTGTACAAAAAATAAGCAAGCGTAATTAACAAAAAAGTCGCTTACTTGATTTATCGAGTAGGTGCAACAAATTTAGATTATCAAATAAACAGGATAAACTCACTATGGAGAGTTTGATTCTGGCTCAGGATGAACGCTAGCGGGAGGCCTAATACATGCAAGTCGAGCGGAGTAGCAATACTTAGCGGCAGACGGGTGCGTAACGCGTACGCAATCTACCTCACACTGGGGATAGTCATTGGAAACGATGAGTAATACCCCATAGTATTTTGGAAGGCATCTTCTTTAAATTAAAGTTCCGGCGGTGTGAGATGAGCGTGCGTCCGATTAGCTAGTTGGCGGGGTAACGGCCCACCAAGGCGATGATCGGTAGCTGGTCTGAGAGGATGATCAGCCACACGGGCACTGAGACACGGGCCCGACTCCTACGGGAGGCAGCAGTAAGGAATATTGGACAATGGACGCAAGTCTGATCCAGCCATCCCGCGTGGAGGAATAATGCCCTATGGGTTGTAAACTCCTTTAGCTGGGGAATAAAAGACCGATTTATCGGGAATTGAAGGTACCCAGAGAATAAGCACCGGCTAACTCCGTGCCAGCAGCCGCGGTAATACGGAGGGTGCAAGCGTTATCCGGATTTACTGGGTTTAAAGGGTCCGTAGGTGGACCGTTAAGTCAGTGGTGAAATCTCTCGGCTTAACCGAGTGGCTGCCATTGATACTGTTGGGCTTGAATACGGTTGAAGTAGGCGGAATAAATCATGTAGAGGTGAAATTCTTAGATATGATTTAGAACACCGATTGCGAAGGCAGCTTACTAAACCGCAATTGACACTGAGGCACGAAAGCGTGGGGATCAAACAGGATTAGATACCCTGGTAGTCCACGCCCTAAACTATGAATACTCGATGTGTGCGATACACTGTACGCGTCTAAGCGAAAGCGTTAAGTATTCCACCTGGGGAGTACGTCCGCAAGGATGAAACTCAAAGAAATTGGCGGGGTCCGCACAAGCGGTGGAGCATGTGGTTTAATTCGATGATACGCGAGGAACCTTACCAAGGCTAGAATGCTGGGGGAATATAGGTGAAAGCTTATAGCTAGCAATAGTCGCCAGCAAGGTGCTGCATGGTTGTCGTCAGCTCGTGCCGTGAGGTGTTGGGTTAAGTCCCGCAACGAGCGCAACCCCTTTCGTTAGTTACCATCATTAAGTTGGGGACTCTAGCGATACTGCCTGCGTAAGCAGAGAGGAAGGAGGGGATGACGTCAAATCATCATGGCCTTTATGCCTTGGGCCACACATGCTACAATGGTAGGGACAGAGGGCAGCCAACCAGCGATGGTGCGCGAATCCCAAAACCCCTATCTCAGTTCGGATTGGAGTCTGCAACTCGACTCCATGAAGCTGGAATCGCTAGTAATCGCAAATCAGCCATGTTGCGGTGAATACGTTCCCGGACCTTGTACACACCGCCCGTCAAGCCATGGAAGCTGGGTGCACCTGAAGGCGATAACCGTAAGGAGTCGTCCAAGGTAAAACCGGTAACTGGGGCTAAGTCATAACAAGGTAGCCGTATCGGAAGGTGCGGCTGGAATACCTCCTTTTTAGAGACGCTCAATTAGCTTACTATTAACTCTTCTACACTTGTTATTAATATTGTTGTAGGTAATATGTTTTTATTTGTTCGGGATCTTCCAACAACTAATAACTGACAACCAACAACTAATTAAAAAAAAAAAACGTTCTTAAACAAGATATATCTGATTGGTTTTCTTCAACCAAAACTATACTGAACAAAGGCTCAGCCACAGACAAGCGCAACCTGATAAAGGTAGTGATTGACTAACAAGCAGGACCGCGGCAAACAAAGTCCCATAGCTCAGCTGGTTTTAAATTATAAATTTTGAATTTTGAGTTCGGCAGTTAAAATTCAAAATTGATACAATTAACAAAGGGGGGATTAGCTCAGCTGGCTAGAGCGCCTGCCTTGCAAGCAGGAGGTCAACGGTTCGACTCCGTTATTCTCCACTTTATTTTTAAGTTAAATCGATAACTTAAAAGGAGATTAGGAAAAGAAGGACAATCGACTGGCAGCGTCCCGATTGAAAATCGGGAAGGTCAACGGTTCGACTCCGTTATTCTCCACTTTATTTTTCAATTGAATTGAAAAGTGTTGTGCGAATAGAAAAGAAGGAAAAACAATAGATCAAAGTAGTTTGATTTATCAAAATTGAAAGACAAATCGAGTAAAATCGGTTTAGACATATCTGCAGAAGATTTGTAGTTATTGGCTAAGGAGGAGTAATGCCCCGATTACTGGTGAGACGCAAGTTGAGAAAGCAAAAAGAGTTCATTGACATACTGGCAAATAACAAAGGAGATAGTTAGCTACGGCTAATTATCACAAAAAGAAAAGCGCCGAATCATAGCAAAAGATGATTTGGATGCAAAGACATTAGAAAGTAAATAAGAGCGCACGGGGGATGCCTTGACTATCAGAGGCGATGAAGGACGTGGTAAGCTGCGAAAGCTATGGGGAGCGGCACACACGCTTTGATCCATAGATATCCGAATGGGGCAACCCACCATAATGAAGTTATGGTACTCGAAAGAGAGCAAACCGGGAGAACTGAAACATCTAAGTACCCCGAGGAGAAGAAAACAATAGTGATTCCGCAAGTAGTGGCGAGCGAACGCGGAGAAGCCCAAACCAGGCATGCGTGCATACCTGGGGTTGTAGGACTGCAATGTGGACTATATAATCATAAAAGAATGGCGGGGAAAGCCAACCATAGAGGGTGAGAGTCCTGTATTTGAAATGATTATGTTACCTAGCAGTATCCTGAGTAGGGCGGGGTCGGAGACGCCCTGTCTGAATCTGCGAGCACCATCTCGTAAGGCTAAATACTCCTGATAGATCGATAGTGAACTAGTACCGTGAGGGAAAGGTGAAAAGTACCCCAAACACGGGAGTGAAATAGTACCTGAAACCGTGCGCTTACAAGCGGTTGGAGGGGTTTAGTGCCCTGACAACGTGCCTTTGCATAATGAGCCTACGAGTTACTGCTCGTTAGCAAGGTTAAAGCCAAGAATGGTAGAAGCCGTAGCGAAAGCGAGTCTTAAAAGGGCGTTAAGTTAGCGGGCGTAGACGCGAAACCTTGTGATCTACCCATGAGCAGGATGAAGGTGTGGTAACACACACTGGAGGTCCGAACTGATAAGCGTTGAAAAGCTTCCGGATGACTTGTGGGTAGGGGTGAAAGGCCAATCAAACTGGGAAATAGCTCGTACTCTCCGAAATGCCTTTTGGGGCAGCGGTGTGATTATGTTATATAGAGGTAGAGCTACCAATTGGACTAGGGGGTGTCATAGCCTACCAAATCCTGATGAACTCCGAATGCTATATAATAGTAACACCAGTGAGGCGCGGGGTGCTAAGGTCACGCGCCAAGAGGGGAACAACCCAGACCATCAACTAAGGTCCCGAAGTATAGGTTAAGTTGACAAAACGATGTTCGATTGCATAGACAGCTAGGATGTTTGCTTGGAAGCAGCAATTCATTTAAAGAGTGCGTAACAGCTCACTAGTCGAGTGATCGAGCGCGGAAAATACTCGGGCATCAAACATAGTACCGAAGCTTCGGGTTTGCAGCAATGCAAGCGGTAGGAGAGCATTCTAATAGCGGTGAAGGTTATTCCGTGAGGAAGGCTGGAGTGATTAGAAAAGAAAATGTAGGCATAAGTAACGATAAAAAGATGAAAAATCTTTTCGCCAATAGACCAAGGGTTCCTGATCAACGCTAATCGGATCAGGGTTAGTCGGATCCTAAGGATAACCCGAAAGGGGAGGCCGATGGAAAACGGGTTAATATTCCCGTACTTCTGTACATTTCGAAGTGGTGACGAAGGAGCAAAACTGCTGCGGACTGACGGAATAGTTCGTTAAAGTGAGTAGACGTTGATTCGGTAGGGAAATCCGCCGATGAGTCAATGCACGATAGTACAACAAATCTTCGGATGCGTTGATAATGCAGGTTAGCATACTTCCGAGAAAACCCACTAAGGCTAGGTGTATAGAATCCGTACCGGAAACCGACACAGGTGGTCAAGTAGAGTATACTAAGGCGCTCGGGTGAGCCGTGGTTAAGGAATTAGGCAAATTAGTCCTGTAACTTCGGGAGAAAGGACACCCTCAGCAATGAGGGTCGCAGAGAATAGGTCTAGGCGACTGTTTAACAAAAACACAGGGCTATGCAAAATCGCAAGATGAAGTATATGGCCTGACACCTGCCCGGTGCTGGAAGGTTAAAGAAGGGGGTCAGCAGCAATGCGAAGCTCTCGACTGAAGCCCCAGTAAACGGCGGCCGTAACTATAACGGTCCTAAGGTAGCGAAATTCCTTGTCGGGTAAGTTCCGACCTGCACGAATGGTGTAACGATCTAGACGCTGTCTCAACCACGAGCCCGGTGAAATTGAAGTATCGGTGAAGATGCCGATTACCCGCCACGGGACGGAAAGACCCCGTGCACCTTCACTACAGCTTTGCATTGACTTCGGGTATTAAATGTGTAGGATAGGTGGGAGACTATGAAGCGGTTCCGCTAGGGATTGTGGAGTCAACGTTGAAATACCACCCTTTTACTACTTGGAGTCTAACCTGTTTTAAACGGAGACATTGCATGGCGGGTAGTTTGACTGGGGTGGTCGCCTCCAAAAGAGTAACGGAGGCTTTCAAAGGTACCCTCAGTACGCTTGGTAACCGTACGTAGCGTGTAAAGGCATAAGGGTGCTTGACTGTAAGACCGACAGGTCAAACAGGTACGAAAGTAGGACTTAGTGATCCGGTGGTTCTGTATGGAAGGGCCATCGCTCATAGGATAAAAGGTACGCCGGGGATAACAGGCTGATTTCTCCCAAGAGCTCATATCGACGGGGAAGTTTGGCACCTCGATGTCGGCTCGTCACATCCTGGGGCTGGAGAAGGTCCCAAGGGTTGGGCTGTTCGCCCATTAAAGTGGCACGCGAGCTGGGTTCAGAACGTCGCAAGACAGTTCGGTCCCTATCTGTGGTGAGCGTTAGAGAATTGAGAAGATCTGCATCTAGTACGAGAGGACCGATGTGGACTAGCCTCTGGTGTATCAGTTGTACCGCCAGGTGCACTGCTGAGTAGCTAAGCTGGGAAGGGATAAGCGCTGAAAGCATCTAAGCACGAAACCCACTTCAAGATGAGTTCTCTTTATAAGGATCGTCGAAGACTACGACGTTGATAGGCTATAGGTGTAAGCATAGTAATATGTGTGCCAAGTAGTACTAATTACCCGTAAACTTTCTAATGAAACTTTTCTTTTCATTCCTAATTGATTTAGGAATACATGCAACCTTTGTTATTTGCCCAGTCAATGTCATATAAAAATGATGAATTTTGAATTATGAATTTTGAATGCTTGTAAAAGCTCAAAATTTATACGTCACGATTCCACATGATATCGATTTTGAATAGTTTGTTTTTAAATTCATAATTTAAAATTCAAAATTCAGAATTGCAGATCAGGGTGGCTATATCGTGGAGGTCCACCTCTTCCCATTCCGAACAGAGCAGTTAAGCCCCACTGAGCCGATGGTACTTCCGTAAAAGGTGGGAGAGTAGGTCGCCGCCTAAATTATTATTAACCGAAGATATAGCGGTTAATCAAAAATCAAAACCTCCTAAGAGCAATCTTAGGAGGTTTTTTGTTTTTAAGGAAATGTCATGAAAAAGAATATTTTTACAAACTAAAATTTGCCTTTGTCTCCAATCAAAGAATTCATACTTTCTAAACGATTCAGATTTATTCCTCAAAAACGTTGGGAAGAATCCTTTAAAGTAAAAAATTAAAGATAAAGTAGGACTCTATGATACTTTTAAAGATAAAGTATTCATTTTTGATAAAGTAATTGCTGACTTTATCAAACTATTTAAAAGAGCATATCTGCTGAGGATGCGAAATTGATTTTTTTAAAAAGAACTCCTTAGACCCAATTCTTGGTAGCCAGAAATTTACTTCATTTTTCAATGAATTGCTCAACGCTAAGTTTATTGAAGAATCAAATCAAGTTCAAGATATAAAGTCAAATAAACCGAAATTTTATAAGGTAGGTGAATATATTGATACATATAAAATAACAAAGCATTTTAATAGCCATGATACATTTCAAGTTTATGAAGCTTTGGATCAGCACAAACAAAAGGTAATTGTAAAACTCTATCAATTAAAAGATGGCTATACGGAGGAAGAAAAGGCTTATGCCCATGCGGTATTATATCGTGAACTTATCATATTGAAGTTATTGTGTAAACATAATAGCGTTTCTCAATTAATAGAATATGATGAGACAAAGAATTATGGAGTGATAGAATTTATACAAGGGACTAGTTTAAGAAAATTTGCACTTAGTAAATCCATTCAATATTCGATTTTGGAAATGATGCAAATATGGTATCAAATCCTAGAAAGTATTAGCTATCTCCAACATAATCAATATATTCATGGGGATCTTCACTTTTCAAATATTCTGATTGAAAAAGATTTAAGAGTTAGATTGATTGATTTTGGCTTAGCCTTGCATACTAGTGAAATAGATTTGCCTAATATTAGAAAAGGAGGAATACATGCTTTTATTCCGCCTGAGAGACTCAATGACTCATATTTTAATGTGGTGCAATCAAATGCAACAATGGGTTCAGATATTTATCAAGTAGGCATACTTGGCTATATTCTTTTATATCGAAAAGTGCCCTTTAAAGCAAAAAACTTGGAAAGCAATTACTGAAAATATAAAGGCTCAAAATATTCACTTTGCTAATCTAACTGCCAATGAGGAGCATGTTAGCCATGAATTGATTGCTCTAATTCAAAAATGTATTCACCCAAATACATCAAAAAGGGTAAAGAATTTGACGGGAATAATAAAAAGTCTAGGAATCTTAATAAAAAAGCAAAAAAAAAATAGCTAATTGCTTAGCTATTTTTTTTTGTTTATTTCGTTATGTGTTCATGAATTTTTTGTGAGGTTCTTAAACTCCTCCTCCAATTACTACTGGCGGATTGCAAACATTCGTAGTTGAAGATGAAGATGAAGATGTTCCACAATGACGACGAGTTCTGTGGCATTTTGGGCGACGCACACGGCACTTTGGTCTTCTTGATCTGTGGCATCCACCTTTAATCATAGATACTTGCTCTGATGATAAAACATCGATGTTGCTTAAAGATAAAGCCTCTAAAAGATTTGTTTTCATGATAAACATTGTTGTTGAAATTGTTAATAAATAATAATAATACGCAAATATATATACATTTTATTAGTATTCAAGTTTTTTTTACAAAATATTGATTTTTAACACATAATTAAACTAAAAAGTCAAAAATAGTTTAGTTTTTAACAAAAAAACTTGTGAGGAGATGATCCTCACAAGTTTTAAAATGTGTTTAGAATTAATTAATCAAATTTTATTTGATTACACTCAATCGAATAACTCCTTTCTCAGTTTTACTGCTCACCTCGATAGTATATATCCCCGATGCTATTCTATCTGTATTAAGTTCAGCACTGCCATGGTCATTAACCAATTGCTCCTCCATAACCACTCTGCCATTTTTGTCATATACTTTAGCTATATAGGCATTATTGCTCGGGAGTTTGATAAATACTTTGTCGGCTGTTGGATTTGGATAGGCAAATATTTTAATGTCTTCCAAGGACTTTATTGCTAAGCTTGGTTGATACATATAAGCAACCGAACTATCTGAATAACACCCATTGTTTTCTACAACTACTTTATACGCTCCAGGTGTTTTTGGTTTGATGCTAATCTTATTAGAACCAGCGCCTGTGCTGTTCACAAACCAAGTATAACTTGTTCCAGAAACCGAAGATTTTAAACTATCTCCTAAAGCAAGAATTACAGGTAGGGCTGGTTTTAATCTAACAATCATTGTATCAGCATTTGATAAAATCCCAGCAGTTGCGCAAGTCGATGTGGCAAACAAGGTAAAATTGACTATTGCGTTATTATTTAAGTTAGTCGTTGCAAATGTCGCTGAATTTGTGCCTACGTTTACCCCATTTACCTTCCAACTATAGGTCGGACTTGCCCCACCATTTGTAATCGATGCAGTATAAGTAACTAGATCTCCTGAACAAATATTCTTTTTGTTTGGACTAATACCAATCGTTGCAGGAATTGAAGTATTGACAATCATGATAATATTGGCTGAGACCGCTTTTTTAGGCGAAGCGCAACCTAAACTGCTCGTCATTTCACAAGAGACAATATCACTGTTGTTCAAAGTTGTGCTTGCAAATGAAGATGAATTTGTTCCGACAGGTAATCCATTAATTTTCCATTGATAGGTTGGATTTATTCCGCCATTAGCGCTCGTTGCGTTAAATGTAACTGGTTGTCCAGGACAGATATTATTAGCTGATCCTGCTATTGAGACTGTTGGAACAACCAGACTATTCGTTGAAATATTGATGGTATTAGAGTTCAAAGCAGTTGGTGAGGCACATATTTGATTGGATGTCAAAATACATTTAACCGCATCTCCATTGCTCAATGTACTAGAAACAAAAGTAGGGCTATTGGATCCAGCATTGAATCCATTTACTTGCCATTGATAGATTGGGTTTGAACCACCATTTGTTATGGTAGCCGTAAATGTGACAATCTCGCTCGGACAAATTGAAGCATTAGAAGCGGCAATACTAATAGTCGGACTCACGGATGTATTGACAGTCATAACCACTTTGTTCGATTCTCCAGTTGCTGGTGAAGCACAAGTATTGGAACTTGTTATTATCGCATAAATGGTATCATTATTTCCAAGACTTGAAGAACTAAAGACAGCTCCAGTGCCAATTTGAATGCCTTTGTTAAACCACGCATATGTCGGGGTGGCACCTCCATTTGATGGGAAAGTAGTAAAATTAACCATAGTTCCTGAACAAATGGTCGTCGATGATGCTGAAATATTAACAGAAGGAGCTACACTGCTATTCACGGTGATGTTAATCGCATTTGAATTTGCAGTTGCGCTTGTAATACATGTAGCATTTGAAGTCAATACACAAGTAACCACATCGCTGTTCAATAATGTAGATGTATTAAATGTCGGAGCATTCGTTCCTGCATTGATTCCATTTACCTTCCATTGATATGTAGGACTAGATCCGCCATTGGTAATGGTTGAACTGAAGCTAATCGCATTGCCTGCGCAAATCGTTGTTTTATTCGCTGTTATTGAAATAGTTGGAACCACTGGACTTGTAACAGTCATGGTGATTGAATTAGACAATATAGATACTGGCGATGCACAAGTGGCATTTGAAGTCATCAAACAAGTAATAATATTGCCATTGGCAAGCGTTGTTGAACTGAATGTGGGAGAGTTTGTTCCAACATTAGTTCCATTTATCTTCCATTGATAAATTGGCGTTGTGCCTCCATTCGTTGGACTTGCCGTAAATGTGACATTTGAAGCAGCACAGACAGTTAAAGTAGGCGTTGAAATACTAACGGATGGACTAACAGAAGGATTGACCGTCATCGTTATTGCATTGGATGCAATATTATTTGAAGAAGGGCAAACGGCATTTGAAGTCAATATGCAAGTTACAATATCTCCATTTGCTAGTGTTGAACTGCTAAATGAATTGCTATTTGTGCCCACATTTACACCATTTAGTTTCCATTGGAAGGCAGGGCTCGCACCGCCATTTGTGATACTAGCCGTGAACGTGGTATTCGTGCCAGCGCAAATTGTATTTGTTCCTGTATTAATAGAAATAGTCGGAAGAACTGTGGTATTCACAGTCATTGCTACCGCATTTGAATTTGCATTAGGCGTAGTAATACAAGTTGCATTTGAAGTCAATGCGCAAGTTATGATATCGCCATTTGCCAATGAAGATGAAGCAAAGGTAGCGCTATTCGTTCCAGCATTTATTCCATTGATTTTCCATTGATATGTTGGAGAAGCACCGCCATTTGTTGGAGTAGCAGTGAAAATTACATTTGATCCAGTGCATATTGTGGTAGCACTTGCAGAAATCGATATTGAAGGAGTTGCAGGCGCGGTAATTGTCAACAAAGTCTTATTAGAACTTACTGGACTAGTGATGGCACAAGTTGCATTTGAAAGAATAGTACACCAAACACTATCATTGTTGTTTAATGAAGCATTTGAATAAATTGTTGCATTTGTTCCAACATTATTGCCGTTTACTTTCCATTGATAAGTAGGAGTGCTGCCACCATTTGTCGGGCTTGCAGTAAAGGTAATATTTGTTCCTTGGCAAGCTGAACTTGCTGAAGCATTGATGCTTACTGATGGTGTAACAGTAGAATTTACCACCATTGTCAAAGTATTTGAAATCGCATTATTGTTAGTAGCACATGCATTTGTATTTGAAATGGCACATGAAATGGTATCTCCATTTTGAAGTCCTGCATTTAAATACGTAAGACTATTGCTTCCTACATTTACCCCATTTAATTTCCATTGATAAGCTGCCGTTGTGCCTCCATTAGAAGGGGGTTTGCTGTGAAGGTTACATTCGTTCCTGCACAAATATTGAGTGAAGAAGCAGAAATACTCAAACTAGGAGATGCAGTTGGATTGACTGAAATGTTCAAACTATTTGAATTTGCTGTATTCAATACTGAGCAGATATTTGAAGTTGTGATAAAACATGTGACGATATCTCCATGATTTAAACTTGAAGATGAATAAGTATTGCTATTGGTGCCTACATTTGAGCCATTCACTTTCCATTGATAAGAAGGATTAATTCCACCATTTGTAGGAGTTGCAGTGAAGTTGATGTTTGCACCTGCGCAGATATTGAGACTGCTAGCACTTATGGTAATGGATGGATTTGCCGTTGGATTGACAATCATTCCAATTTTATTTGAAATGCCATTATTGTTCGTTGCACATGGATTGGTATTTGAAATAACGCATGTAATTGTATCACTATTGCTAAGCGAGCTGGAAGCAAAAGTACTGCTATTGGTTCCAGCATTCACACCATTTACTTTCCACTGATAAGATGGCGAAGCACCACCATTTGAAGGTGTAGCGGTGAATGTTACATTTGACCCTGCGCATATAGTCGTATTAGATGCAGAAATAGAAACGGTTGGATTCGATGTTGAATTGACCGTCATATTGATTGCATTTGAACTGGCAGTTGTGCTAGCAGCGCATGGATTAATAATACTGATATTGCAAGTAACGACATCACCATGGCTCAAAGTGCTGGTTGCAAATGTTGCACTATTTGTGCCTACATTAGAGCCGTTTACTTTCCATTGATATGAAGGGGCATTGCCACCATTTGTAGGTACTGCAGTAAATACAACATTAGATCCTGCGCATATATTGGTTGTTGGAGCACTGATAGAAATTGTCGGCGAAGAACTAGAATTAACATTCATTCCTATTTTATTAGAAACACCTGAATTACTAGAAGCACAGATATTGGTATTTGAAATCACACAAGTGATTGTATCTAGATTGCTCAATGCATTTGAAGCAAATGTCGTGCTGTTGGTGCCAACATTCGAACCATTTACTTTCCATTGATAAGAAGGGCTTGATCCTCCATTTGATGGTGTTGCAGTAAATGTTACATTAGCGCCAACACAAATATTCGCATTCGAAGCGCTTATTGATATGCTTGGACTTGCTGTACTATTTACTGTAATTGCCAAAGCATTAGAACTCGCATTTGTACTAGAAGCACATGCATTTAGAATACTAATATTACAAGTGACAACATCGCCATTGATTAAAGAGCTTGAAGAGAATGTCGTGCTATTTGTTCCAACATTGGATCCATTAATCTTCCATTGGTAGTTTGGAGAAGATCCTCCATTCGTTGGTACTGCTGTAAATGTGAGATTAGATCCTGCACATATAGATGTTGTAGGTGCACTAATACTAATACTTGGCGAAGAAGTTGAATTTACGGTCATTCCTATTTTATTGGATATTCCGACATTGCTTGTTGCACAAATATTTGAATTAGAAATTACACAAGTGATGGTATCAAGATGATTGATTGAAGAAGAAGCAAATGTTGTGCTATTTGTGCCAACATTTGATCCATTTACTTTCCATTGGAAAGTTGGACTAACCCCTCCATTAGAAGGCGTAGCGGTAAATGATACATTGGCGCCTGCACAAATATTTGTGCTTGATGCAGCAATGGAAACAGACGGACTAGCATTGCTATTCACAGTCATATTGATTGCATTGGAAGCGGCATTGGTAGTTGCAGCGCAAGCGTTGATAACATTGATATTACAAGTTACCACGTCTCCATTGCTCAATGTGCTAGAAGAATAAGTTGTGCTATTTGTTCCAACATTAGTTCCATTAATTTTCCATTGATAAGTTGGTGAACTTCCTGGATTAGTAGGCACTGCAGTAAATGTGAGATTTGATCCTGCACAAATATTCGTGCTTGGCGCGCTGATTGTAATGCTCGGTGAAGCAGAAGAATTAACTGTCAATCCCAATTTGTTAGAGAAGGCCATATTGCTTGTAGCGCATAAATTTGAATTTGAGAATACGCATTGAACACTATCTCCATTTAACAAGGTCGATGATGCAAATGTATTGCTATTGGTACCGACATTTGTTCCATTTACTTTCCATTGATATGTTGGCGAAGAACCAGGATTTGTCGGTGTCGGAGTAAATGTAATAGAAGTTCCAGAGCATACTGTGGTTGCTGTGGCTGCAATGGAAACTGTTGGTGAAGCTGAGCTATTGACTGACATGGCGATGGCATTTGACGTGCCATTTGTCGAAGCGGCACATGGATTGACAATTGAAATGATACAAGTTACGACATCGCCATTATTTAAGGATGAAGTTGCAAATGATGTACTATTTGTTCCAACATTCGTTCCATTGACTTTCCATTGATAAGAAGGTGAAGGTCCGCCATTAGAAGGAGTAGCAGTATATGTTACAGATGCTCCACTGCAAATAGTTGTTCCTACATTTGAACTTATTGATACGGTTGGTGAATTAGTCGAATTGACAGTCATTCCTATTTTGTTTGAAATCGCAGTATTGCTTGCAGCGCATAAATTAGTATTGGTCAAAACACAAGATACTGTATCACTATTGTTCAAAGAGCTATTGATATAAGTAAGGCTATTCGTTCCAACATTTGAACCGTTCAATTTCCATTGATAAGATGGAGAAGAACCTGGATTTGTCGGGTTTGCAGTGAAAGTGATACTTGCACCGCTACAGATTGAAATGCTCGGTGTTGAAATCGTCAATGAAGGAGAATTACTTGAATTCACAGTCATAGTGATGGTGTTTGAAGCACCTATCGCAGTTGTAACACAAGTTAGGCTCGTAGTCATATTGCATGTTACAGCATCTCCATTTGCAAGTGTTGTTGAAGAGAAAGTATCTGCATTGATGCCGACATTTGAACCATTGACTTTCCATTGGTAAATTGGTGTAGTACCTCCATTCGTAGGGGATGCTGTGAATTTAACATTAGTACCTCCACAGATTGTCGTGGTAGTTGCAGTGATTGATACAGAAGGTGTCAATGCTGGGCTTACAACCATTTGAATTGGATTAGATGCTGCAATTGCAGGGCTTGCACATGGGGCATTAGAAGTCAATTCGCAAGTGATGATATCATTGTTTGCCAAAGACGTAGAATTATAAGTTGAATTTGTTGCACCAGATATCACCGTACCATTTTTCTTCCAAGTATACACTGGCGATGCGCCGCCATTTGTTGGACTTGCTGTAAATGTAACAGAAGTACCTGCACAAATATTGTTTGAGCTTACCGTGATGCTTACAGATGGAGTAACGGTAGTATTGACACCAATGACTAATGAGTTAGAACTCACATTTGTCGTAGTTGCGCAAAGGGCATTGCTGGTCATATCGCAGACGATATTATCAAGGTTAGAAAGTGAGCTTGTAATATAAGTTGGGCTATTTGTTCCAACATTAGTTCCGTTCTTCTTCCATTGATAAGTAGGAGTAGTTCCATCATTGGTAGGCACCGCAGTCAAAGTAATTGAATTGCCAGCACATATACTCATACTAGAAGCTGAAATAGAAATAGATGGTGTAACAGAAGTGTTGACAGTCATATTCACAGAATTAGATGCAGCGGTATTTGGAGTTGCACAGAGTGCGTTGCTCGTCAATACACAAGAAATTGCATCTGAATTTGCCAATCCAGAAGTAGTATAAGAAGAAGCATTGGCAAGTGAAATATTTGATCCATTCAATTTCCATTGGAAAGCAGGAGAACCGCCACCATTGGTAATCGAAGAATTAAATGTAACTGCTGTTCCAGAACATATAGTTGTCGTTGCTGTACTAATGCTGATTGTAGGAACTGAATTTGAAGTAACTGTCATTAAAATACCACTTGAAATGGCATTTGCAGAAGTTGCACAAGCAATATTAGAAGTGAGTGCACAAGTGATTACATCATTATTAGCTAAAGTTGAGCTTGAATAAGTGGTGCTATTTGTGCCGACATTTGTACCATTAATTTTCCATTGGTAAATAGGGGAGGAACCTCCATTTGAAGGAGTCGCTGTGAATAAAACAGATGTTCCAGCACATATATTACTGCTTGCAGCAGAAATAGAAATCGAAGGTGTGGCAACTGGATTTACAGTTGTAACAAGCTTGTTAGAAGTATAATTATTTGGACTTGCGCATGAACTGCTAGAGGTGATGATTACCCATACAGAATCGTTATTAGCAAGTGCAGAAGAATTGTAAGTAGATGCATTTCCTCCAACATTATTGCCATTTAATTTCCATTGATAAGATGGAGAAGCGCCACCATTCGTCGGATTTGCTGTAAAAGTGACATTTGTGCCAGCGCAAATTGTGCTAGATGTTGAACTAATTGAAACGGTTGGTGGAGTAGTTGGATTGACTAACATACCCACAGATGAAGACGTACCAGAAGATGGAGAAGCACATCCAAAATTAGAAGTCATGACACATTTAACTGAATCACCATTATTGAGTGAGCTGGAAGCAAATGTTGAAGAGTTCGTTCCCGCGTTAATATTGTTTACTTTCCATTGATATGTAGGTGTAGATCCACCATTCGTTGGAGTGGCAGTAAAAGTAACCATTGTTCCTGCGCAAATATTATTTGTAGAAGGACTGATGGAAACAGAAGGTGTAACAGAAGATGAAACACTTATTTGAATAGCATTAGAACTAACAGTTGAAATTGTATTACAAGTAGCACTAGATGTTACATCACATGTAACATTGTCATTATTCGCAAGACTTGTCGTTGAAAACGTTGGCGAATTTGTTCCGACGTTTGTTCCATTAATCTTCCATTGATAAGTTGGAGAAGCCCCGGCATTAGATGCATTTGCGGTGAAGTTAACATTTGAACCAGTACAAATAGATGTAGTCGATGCCGAAATGCTGATGCTTGGTGTTGAATTTGGATTCACTGTCATCAAAAGTGCATTAGAGCTAACAATCAATGGTGCTGCACAATTAGCATTTGAAGTCATTTCTAATGAAATTACATCATTATTGCTCAATGTGCTGCTTGAGAATGTATTTGAATTTGTTCCAATATTGGTATTGTTCTTCTTCCACTGATAAGATGGAGCGCCACCGCCATTGGTTGGACTAGCTGTGAATGTGACATTTGCTCCGCTGCATATTGTCGTAAATGGCGTTGAAATTGTCACAGAAGGAGTGACCGCAGGGAAAACAGTCATCGTGACATTATTTGAAGTTGCTGGATTATTTGAAACACACAATAGATTTGATGTCATGATACAAGAGAAAACATCACTAGTTGCAGCAGTCGATGTAATCAAGGTTGGAGCATTAACGCCTGTATTTGTTCCGTTCTTTTTCCATTGGTAAGAAGGATTCGTTCCACCATTATTAGGCGTAGCAGTTAAAGTTAATACACTTCCTGCACAGATAGCTGTTCCTGGTGAAGGGGAAATGCTAACGGAAGCAGATAGACTTCCACCATTTACTACCGTGATATTCAATGTATCGCTTAATGAGCAAGAACCATTGGTGGAAGATACAATATACATGGTTGTTGCAGTTGGAGTAGCTACTGGATTGGCAATTGTTGAACTAGATAATCCTGTTGTTGGTGTCCATACATAAGTAGAGCCACCTGTTGTATTAATCTGAACAGATGCACCAAGGCAAATTGTCGTGTCGTTATTGGTCTTTACTTTACCTGGTAAAATGGTAAATAATGCATTGGAGATATCAAATAATGTAGGATTTGGAGCTGATTGAACTCGAACAAGGGTGCTTGAAGAGCTAATATTTGGAACGGTCCAACTATATGAATAAGAGGTTGTTGCATAGTTTGATACAATTGGAATATAATTAACACCATTATCTATGGAGTAGCTAATATTATATGTTCCAATAGGCCCACCTACTTCTGTCCAAGTGATATTGTAATTTGAACAAGCACTGAGTGAATCGGTACCATTTGGCGCTGTCACTGTTATTGGATTTGCTGAAGTAGAGATAGAGAATGCGACATCAGAAATATCTTCTTTACAAGTATTTAAATTATCCCTTACTCGAATATAGCAATTCGTAGATGGAGCATTTGGAACAGTCCAGTTATAATTATTCGTTGAAGTATTGTAATTGAGTACAATGTTTGTCCAAGGTCCAGTTGGTCCAGTTGTTGAATATGCTAAGTCATAGAAATTGGAAATACCATCTGATGACCACTTAATTGGATAAGTTGAACCAACAACTAAAACCCCACCAAAGTTTGGTTGAATAATTGTAACAGCTCTCTTAATCACAAAAACAGCATCACTTTGATCACCGTTAGGAATAACCCCTGTTGGGTATACTCTTACACGCGCTTGCGTTGAGGATGTATTTGGAATTGACCAGTTGTAATTATTAAATGTTGAACTATAAACTGTATTTGTTTGAAGACTTAGCCAGTTAGAACCATTGTCGATTGAATATTCAATATTGTAATTTGTATAAAATGGTGAGCGCTCAAATCCTATAGAAGTTTGTGTACAAGAACCCAATAAATTTCCTCCATTCGGTGTCGTAATTCTGACGTATGGTCTCAAAGTAAACAAGGCGTTGCTCACATCAAAAAAGGCTGTATTCGCGCTATTGCTTATTCTTACAAGGGCACTTGTTGAATTTACATTTGGAATTGTCCAATTATAAGTACCTGTATTATTGACATTGTTTGCAATAGTTGACCAGTTTAAACCATTATCTATAGAATATTCGAGATTCACTGTGGTACTAAAGACAGTTGAAGGTGTCCACGTGATTGCATTTGAAGTGCCTGCATACCAAGTCTCTCCGCCATTAGGAGTGAGTAGCACTGGACTTGGAATTTGAATGGTGAAATTGGCATCGCTTACATCGAAAACCGAAGGATTCCCAAAATTTGAAATTCTGATCTTACATTGCGTCGATGGGTTGAAAGGAACTGTCCAAGCAAAGGAACCGGTATTTCCTGTTGCTGCACTTACAAAATTCCAAGTGGTTCCATTGTCTATTGAAAATTCAATTACAACCGAAGTATATAATGTAGCAGCGGTCCAAGTAATATTTCGCGATGAATTAACATTCCAAACTTCACCTCCATTTGGAGATGTTAATACCGGTGTAGCTGGAACGATTGTATTTGCTGAATTTGAGACATCTTTCTTACAATTGTTTTGATTATCTCGTACTCTAATAATGACATTGTTGCTGTTGAGATTTGGAACAGACCATGTATAAGAATTGCCATTGATGTTTGATACGATGGTTGAGAAACTTGCTCCGCCATTGGTAGAATACTGAACATCAAAGAATCCAGATGTGCCACTCGCTGTCCAAGTAATATTGTGTGTAGTCAGGGCATTTAAATTAACACCGCCATTTGGTGATGTTACTGTAATGGTTCCCGTTGGACTTACCACATTTGCAATGGCATTTGAACTGTCAGACCAATAAGGTGCAACAACACCATAAATGGATGTATTGTATTTTGCTATGACTAAGAACTTAATCGTTGCAGGAGCAATATCAGGCAAGGTATAACTTGTAGAATAAGAGTAGGTATTTATATAACTGTATTCTGTTGCTATGTAGTTCCAAGCACCGCCATTGACACTTGAATATATCTCGTAAAAGTTTGGATAGGTGTTTGTATTATTATAGTTATTGAATGCTGTATTATTTGATCTAAGCCATGATATATTCACTGCATTACAAGCGGTATAGTTTGCAGTCGTATTTAACGTGGATACCCAAATTCTTGGAATTACTGTGAATACAGCATTTGATGTGTCCGAAGATGAGGGATATGAAAAATTAGTTAAACGAATCAAAAAAGTTTTATTCTCAAAAGTTGTTGGAACTGACCATGGATATGATCCTGTATTGGCGTAATTAGATACAATTTGAAACCATGTTGCACCACTATCACTTGAATACTCTAAATTAACCCCACTAGAAACCGTTGTTGTATTCCATGTGATGTTTTCTGTTTCATTGGATTGTACAATTTCACCACCATTCGGGTAGGTAATAATTGGCTTTGGTAAATTGATCGTGAATACAGCATTGCTCACATCATTCAGAGTTGGATTGCCATTATTACTAATTCTAATTAAACATTGTGTTGAAAGAGAATTTGGAATTGTCCATGCATAAGTTCCCGTATTGGAAACATTTGCAATCGTACTCCAATTGCTTCCATTATCTGTTGAAAACTCCAATAATGCTGATGAATAAATGGTTGATGCAGTCCATGTAATATTTTGATTGGTTCCTACATTCCATACTTCTCCTCCATTAGGGCTTGTCAATACTGGTGTTACAGGGATAATTGTATTCGTAGCATCTGAATTATCTTTTCTACAGATGTTTTGATTGTCTCGCACGCGAATAATAATATTTGAATTATTCATATTCGGTACTGCCCAATTATAAGATGTTCCGCTAACATTGGCAGCAATGGTAGCAAATGATGCACCTCCATTTGGACTATATTGAATATCATAAAAGCCACTTGAACCACTTGCAGACCAAGTAATATTATAATTAGAATTTCCATTGATATTCACTCCACCATTTGGTGTTAAAACTGTTATTGAACCTGTTGGAGATACAATATTTGCATATGCATTCGAGCTATCTACCCAAAAAACTGGTGCAGGAGAACCATAAGTTTGCGTATTGTACTTGGCAATGACCATTAGCTTAATCGTACTGCCAGGATTATCTGGTACTTGCAATGGGTAGGAATATGATGTAGTTGTTTGATAATTCTCATCGGTAAAGAAATTTATCCAAGTACCATTATCGAGCTTGTAATACAATTCATACTTTCCTCTATATGATGAAGTAGCATCACTGCTTGAATAATTATTGTAATTTGCATTACTTGTTCTTATCCAATTTAAATTTAAATTTGAACACGCTGCAAGTGTTGTAATGCTATTTAGCGAACTTACATAAACAGGAGGTAAAATATTAAACTTAGCATCCGATGTATCCATGGCAGAAGGGAAAGAGACATTGGTCAATCTGATAAATGCTCTTCTGTTTTCTTGTGTCATAGGGATTGTCCAAGGGTAAGATCCCGTATTTGATGCAGAGGCAACTAAAGTGTTGCCAATTCAACATGCTGTCTAATGAATATTCAATTTTTACATTGGAAGCAACGGAAGAGGCGTCCCATGTGATATTTGTCCCATTCAAAGACTGGTAAGTTTCTCCACCATTTGGAGAGGTAATATTTGGTGTTGGGAGATTGATTGTGAAATTCGCATTGCATGTATCGAATAAGCCCGGATTGCCATTATTGCTCACTCTAATCATTGCTTGATTGGTTAGTGCATTTGGAACGGTCCAAGAATAAGATCCTGTATTGCCGACTGTTGCAACCGTATTCCAATTGTTTCCACCATCAGGAGAAAATTCAATCACGACTGAAGTATAAAAACTTGCAGTATTCCACGTAATACTTTTGAACTATTCACGGTCCATACTTCACCGCCATTTGGACTAGTCAATAATGGTTGCGCAGGAATTACTGCATTGGCAGCATTCGATGCATCTTTTCTGCAATTGTTGTTGTAATCGCGTATTTTAATAAAAATCGATGCACTATTCATATTTGGAACAGCCCAATTGTAGTTGTTTCCAGAAATATTTGATGCGATTAGATTGAATCCTGAAGTTGCTGATGTGCTCCAACCTAAGTCATAAAAGCCTGATGCTCCACTTGCCGTCCAAGTTATATTATAATTGGTATTTGCATTCAAATTAATACCACCATTTGGAGCAGTGACAGTAATTGTTCCAGTTGGAGGTACAATATTGGCAAAGGCGTTAGAGCTATCCACCCAAAAATTAGGTGCTGGTGATCCATAAGTCTGCGTATTATACTTGGCAATTACCATGACTTTTATGGTACTTCCTGGATTGTCTGGAATTACAAGAGGGTATGAATAAGATGTAGTAGTTTGGTAATTTTCTTCCGTTGCAAAATTAGTCCAAGCGCCATTATCCAATTTGTAATACAATTCATATTTTCCTCTATACGAAGGAGCTGCATCGCTGCTAGAATAATTATTGTAATTGGCATTACTTGTCCTTTGCCAATTTATATTGAGTGTTGAACATGCCGTGAGTGTCGTTATATTATTTAATACGCTTACATAGACTGGTGGGCGGATATTAAACACTGCATCTGAGTAGTCGATTGCAGAAGGAAACGAAACATTTGTTAAGCGAATCAATGCAACTCTATTTTCCTGAATCATTGGCAGTGTCCATGGATAAGTTCCTGTATTTGAGGTGGATGCAACCAAAAGTGTCCAATTATTTCCACTATCTAATGAATATTCAATTTTCACATTAGATGCAACAGAAGAGGCATCCCAAGTGATATTGGTCGAATTCATAGAAGTAAAAGTTTCACCACCATTCGGCGATGTTATAATTGGTGCTGGCAAATTGATGGTGAAATTTGCATTAGATGTATCGAATAAACTTGGATTGCCATTATTACTTACTCTAATAATACAAGTTGAAGTAATGGCATTCGGCACTGTCCAAGAGTACGAACCTGTATTTGCAACTGTAGCAACAGTATTCCAATTCGAACCTCCATCAGGTGAAAATTCAATAACAACACTCGAATAGAATGTTGCTGTATTCCATGTAATGTTTTGATTGCTATTTACTTTCCATACTTCGCCGCCATTTGGACTAGTAAGGATAGGTTGTGCTGGAATAATTGAATTAGGCGCATTGGATACATCTTTTCTGCAATTATTTTGGTTGTCGCGTACTTTGATATATATATTTTTGGCAAATTGGTATTTATTACATTCCAATTATAAGATGTACCTGTCACATTTGTACGCAATGTTGAAAACCTGATGTCGCAGATGTTGAATAACCGATATCGTAAAATCCACTTGAACCAGTTGCAGACCATGTAATATTGTAATTTGTCAGTGCAGTGAGGTTGACACTTCCATTTGGAGATAAAACAGTTATAGTCCCAGTTGGATTGATAATATTGGAAGAAAAGTCTGAACTATCTGCCCAATAGAGCACATTCGAACCATATTGAGTTGGATTGTAATAGCCTATGACCATTACTTTTAAACTAGCTGGAGCTGCATCAGGGATGGCGTAATTAAAAGAATAATTGGTTTGCCCTTGATTATGATATTCTGTCCAAATATTGCTCCAACTACCCCCATTTATACTCGTATATATTTCAAATCTTCCGCGATAACTCGTTGGTGTATTTTGACTTAGATAATTGTTAAATCCGCTTCCTACTGTCCAAGTTATATTGAGATTGTTACATGATGTATAGGTAGTAGCTGCATTTGGACTTGTTACGTGAACTGCAGGTCTTATCGTGAAAAAATTAGGTGATGTATCAATTGCAGTTGGATAGGTGACATTGGTTATACGAACCAAAGCTCTATTCTGTAAAACCCTATATGTTGCAGGAATTAACCAACTATAAGTTCCCGTATTCGACGTACTATTCGTAATCACGGACCAGGTTGTTCCGCTATCAATTGAAAATTCTAATTTTACATTACTCGTAATGGATGAAGCATCCCATGTGATATCATAGGTACTATTGTATTGCCATGATTCGCCCCCATCAGGCGAAGTGAGAACTGGAGTAGGTAAGGTAATCGTAAAGGCGGCATTGCTCGTATCTAAAAAGCTAGTCAATGCACTGCCACTAATTCTCACCAATGCCTGATTGGTCGTTAAATTTGGAATGGCCCAAGAATAATTACCCGAATTAGAAACAGTGGCGATATTATTCCAATTGAGGCCGTTGTCTGTGCTAAACTCTAATATCGCATTGCCTAAGATTGTTGAAGTATTCCATGAGATACTATGATTGTTTCCCACTTTCCATATTTCCCCACCATTTGGAGAATTCAGTACTGGTTTTGCTGAATTAATCGTATTTGCAGCATTGGATGCATCTTTTCTACAATTATTTGTAAAATCTCTGACCCGAACAAAAACATTTGCATTGTTCACCATGTTTGGAATAGCCCAATTGTATGAAGTTCCGCTGACATTCGATGCAATCGTTGCATAAGATAATCCTCCATTGGTGCTGTATTGTATATCATAAAAACCACTTGTACCAGAAGCTGTCCATGTCACATTATAATTTGTATTGGCATTTAAATTCACTCCACCATTTGGTGTAAGAACTGTTATACTTCCTGAAGGTGCATTTAGTGTTGAACTGAAATCGCTGCTATCCTGCCAGAATATTGGTGTGGTAGGGAAACAAGCAGGATTGTATTTCGCAATTATTTTGACTTTAATTGAAGCTGGTGCAATATCTGGAATTGTATATGTATATCCATATCCTGTCACTCCTTGGGTATGATACTCTGTTGCAATGAGGGTGTAGGGTCCGCCATTAACACTTGTATAAATGTCATAAGTATTGCGATAAGAGGTAGGCGTATTCAAACTGCTGCAATTATTAAATCCATCTGGTGCAGTCCAAGTAATTCCCATGGTGCTGCAGGATACATATGTCCCCGCTGCGTTTGGAGTTGAAAGTTGAACCGATCAATAATATTGAAAGTAGCATTGCTCGTATCCATGATAGCAGAAACAGTCACATTCGTTATTCTAATCAATGCCTGATTTGTCGGCATAACAGTAGGAGGTGCAGGAACTAACCATGCATAAGTACCGCTGTTAGACGCACTATTCGTAATGGTTGTCCAAGTTGTTCCATTATTCAAAGAATATTCTAATTTAACTGAAGAGATAAATTTGGTATTATCCCAAGTGATATTATAGGTATTCAATGGTCTCCAATTCTCACCTCCATTGGGCGATGTGAGGAAATTAGTTGGCTTTTCAATCTTAAATACAGCATTATTTACATCACTAATGGTTGAGCCCGTTGCATTCGAAGCCTTTATAAAAACTTTAGTAGAAGGCGTATTGGGAACTGTCCAAGAATATGCTCCTGTATTGGGCGTAGTAGCAATGAGGTTATAAGTATTGCCGCTATCTATTGAATATTCTAATTTCAAATTGGTATAGAATGTAGATGTATTCCATGTAATATTCCTATTCTGGTCAGTATACCATGTTTCACCTCCATTAGGTTATTCAAAATTGGCTGTGCTGGATAGCTCGAATACTAAATCGGATTGATCTTGCTGACAAGCAGTCGTTGCATCTTGAACGCGAATCAGCGCTTGTGTCGAAGGATTGTTTGCGACGGGATTCCAAGTATAATTATTGGCGGCGATATTCGTCGCAATACTTGCCCAAGAACCTCCATTATTTGTTGAATAGGATATATTGAATATCCCTGAAGTCCCAGCGGGTGTCCAGGTGATATTTTTGGACGAAAGTCCTTGCCAGTTCTCTCCACCATTCGGTGAGGTAACCAAAATAGGAAGTTGAATGGTAAATGGCGCATTCGAACTATCTCGCTTTGACGGTGCATTATAATCTAAGACCCTTACGAGTACGTTGGTAGAAGCTACCATCGGAACTGTCCATGAATACTGACCATTGGTAATGTTTAGGTTGGACGCAACAGAAACCCAAATGGAACCGCCATTTAGTGAATAGTCGATATTCCAGAAATTAGAAACTCCAGAAGAATTCCATTTGATTAGATAATTCTGACAACCATAGAGCACTTCGCCACCGTTGGGCTGGGTAACTGTAACTGATTGTGCATTTGCTGCCGCAAGGCCAAGCATCATAATTAGGGAGGCGAAAAAATTTCTCATCGTATTGATTGAATTTAAATAAAGTTTCCTTTTAAAAGGGCATCAAAAATAGTCATTTTATAAGGGCTTATGTCTTTTGAGAATTTGATTTACGGCATTTATTAAAAATATTTGAGCATAGAAATGATGAAATCCCCACCAATCAAGATATTAACAAAGAGTATGTGTAAAAAAAATAGGATTCCGAATTTTATCCACAGTTCTTAAAATGGATGCTTTATGGCTTGATATACTTATATTTGATTCGTTTTTTAAAAATCAAAATTTGCCCTGAAAATGAAATCATGGAAATTAGAATATTTGAAGGGATTGGTTGATTCACTTAGTGTCAACGAGAAAAGGTATTTTAAGTTAATGACCGATGAGTCCAAGAGCAAAAACTACCTCAAAATATTTGATGCCCTTGCTAAACAAGCCAGTGAGCGAGAACTGAAGGGCAGTTTGCTCGATTCTAAAATCAATTTATCTTACGAGAAAAGCTATTTAATCAAGCTCCTCCTTCGCAGCCTTCGAAATTTCAATGAGGAAAACTCTTTAGAAAATACCCTCCATCAAGCATTAATTGATATTGAAACACTTTTAGATAAACAATTAGTTACTTTTTGTTGTGAATTTATTGATTACTATATGGATATCGCCGTGAAGTTTCAATTGTTTAGTTTTCAATTGCAATTTTTGAAGAAGAAGAGGAAATGTGTCATGCGCATGGGTAATATTCAAAAACAAGCTGATTTTATTGAAGAAGAACATGAATTAGAAATGGATTGTCTCCATAAAATGGCAAATATTGCTGAATATAAGCGCTTGCAGCAAAAAGCAGTCGTTCTGATCAGCCAAAAAGGCAATACCTTTATGGAAGAGGATAAGAAACTCTTGAAATCCATTGGCGAGCATCCACTCATGCATGATATAAGCCTAGCTCAATCTGTTTATGCAAAAATGCATTTTATGAGATAAAAATCTGGTGCAATTACTACGACGATAATTATGAAGAAGCTTATTTTTATTCTTCTGAAATGATTAAAATAATTGAAGAAAGCAATTTTATATTTAATGCATTTCCTCAAATGTATTTGGCCGTATATGCCAATCACTATAGTAGAGCATATAAACTCGACAAATATGATGAACTAGATGGAATTCTTGAAAAAATTGATCGCCTCGCCTCTGCTAAAAACACTGAAATTCCAAGAGTGACAAAGCATGAGGCGTTTAGCTATAGCTCTGAGCGCAAACTCATCTATTATGCCAATCACGACCAATTTGAAAAGTGCCTTGAACAATATTTAGCAAATAAAAAAGTGTTTGTCACAAATATCAAAAATTTCAAACCTGCCTATTTAATCCTTCAATATTACTTTGCTGCTTACGCCTACTTTCACACTGGAGACTATGATAAAGCGGTGAAAAATATCAAAGAAATATTGGATAATTATGGTGAGGATATTCGCTTGGACTTTATTATATACACCCAAATATTATATATTATGGTTCACTATGAATTGGGCAATTTTACCTTGATTTCTTATCTGCTCAAATCGCTAGAAAGACTGGTTTTAAAGAAAAAGATTGAAAGTGAGTTTTTAAAAGTGAGCATAGCCTTTTTTAAGAACATCGCTAAAAATGCGAAACATACTGATGACCATCATGAATTGTTTGAGCAATATCAAAAAAGCATTGAAAACATGAAAAACTTTTATGCTGAAGAAGTGTATTATAGCACACTAGGCATGATGCGATGGATTCAATCCAATCTCGATAAAAAGTAAAGTGGACTATTCTCGTACAATCTTCTTTCTTATTGGATCTCCATTCTTTTCAGAGGCAATTTCTAAGATGTAAATTCCTCTTTTTAACTCCTCCGTATTCATAGAAAATTTATATTTCCCAGGGCTATAAAAATCTCTTAAAAGCGTTTTAGTTTTCACCCCCTGCAAATCGTATAGAGATATATCAACCCAATCCCCATTGGTCATTTCATACATCAATTCTAAATTGTTCTCAAATGGATTATTGTAAACAACGCGATGCGCATTCGATATATTTTTATGGATGGATGTAAATTCATTGAGACTATCTAATAAAGTCAATTTCGCAATCCAAGTGCCATGCGTATTGGTATTTCTTGCATAGTAATGGGATAGAATAACACTATTAGGGTCTCCATAGATTTGTTGAATGCCAGAATAATCACCCCAACGCTCAATGGTATCTGAAGGGTTCGTCTGAACATTGATGCTGCTCAAACCATATTTTAACATCAATGGCGCGTGCACAACATCATTTCTATCTTTATACAGTGCCAATACACCAGCAAATCCATTCTTCTTTACAAATGATGCATTGATGATGCATTTTTCATCCAGCGCATAATTGCCAACAAGTGAAATAGAAGGATAACCCAAATCCATTGAATCATAGGAAATAATCTGCCCCTTGATGGAATTATTACTGAGATTTAATTTGCCTAAATAAACACCTGACCTCAAATTCACAGGCTCTCTACAATTCTGAACATAATAGATGTTTTGATTGATTTTTACTGCGTGTAAAACCTTGCGTCGTTTGTCGCCAATTGCTGTTTATCCGCTTGAATCGCATTTGGGGAGAGGCCATAAGATAGATTTGTTTTCAATACTTTGGTCGAAAAACTCGCTGCTCCTGACTGATAGGAATTGCTGATATTGTGTAAAAAAACAGTGTCATTATTTAAATCAGAAGGCCTTACAGACAAGAATTGCATCTCATCGCTCTGCAATAATCCCGATTGCATAACAGCGCAGACACTCCAAATCGATTTCCCTTGGTGTTTGATATTGTTCCAATAATTGTATTTAATACTGTCGCCATTGAAACCGCGCTTCTTGTCGAATTGCCATATCGCGGAATACCTAAATCCCTGCTGCCATGGCGTATTGTCTTTGACATGATTGAACGTGATGAAAAAGTCGCTCTTAGAAAGTGAAATGATGGGATAGTCAGACCAAGTGGTATCCTTATTCGGATTTCCATTGAATATGTAAAAATTCCAAGCCAACATGGGATTGGACGTCTTACTGAATGCGACGATATTTGATTGGTCGTGAAGTCGCCCCGAGAAAAAAAGTGACTATAAATTTCTTTTCGTTTGGATCATAGATAACCCTCGGGTCTGAAATAGAGGACATAGTTCCCAAGACAGAACTTGCAAACGATGAAAGTGCAATAAATCTCAATTGCTTGCCCGTGTCATTGTAGATGGCCATATTGCTATTCACCACACTGATGATATGACCTGAATCACTCATGGCACAAGAATTGTCATTCGGAGTAGAACTTGGGTTATTGCCTACAAATTGAAGAGATGGCTCTATTTTTATCTCTGATGCATCTGATGCGGCATTGGCTGACTTTGATTGGTTTTTTGATTCCAATTTCAAACGCGCTCTATGTAAAAATTCTTTCTTCAATCCCAAATCAGAAGCGGGTTTAGGTGCTTCCTCTATCTTTTGAAAAACGGGGTTGATGTTTTCAAAGGGATAAGTTCCCAAGTCAACTTCCTGGTCAAACCTATGCTGCCTTGCTTGCTCGGACCAATTTGCGCATTCGAATTTGAAAGACAAAATGCTATGAATACTGTTGTGTAAAAGATTTTCATAAATGGGAATTAAAAACATCAATAAAACAAGATTGCAAGTCTAGAGGATATTGAGGTGGAATATGCTTGGTAAATATCTGCTTCGCAAAAGATATATTTCTGATATACTTAAACATCAATTTATACATATCAGACCGCGTATCGATCCATCCAGACAAGACCAATTCATGGTGTTCTGTATTCAATTGCAATTGCTCATACACCGCCAAGATATAATATAACATATCCTCTTCATTTCTGGTGAAGTATTGATTGTAGAATATCAATTTTCCTCCATCATAGGCGATGATAAACGCTGAACCATCGATCATATGAAGAAATATCGAAGAACTCGTCGTAGATAATACTTGAATCTTTTGAAAATAGGTGAGGAGTGAATAGGCGATGTGCTGAGTTTCATAGCTTCCAAACAATTCATCTAAGAATAATTTGGTGCGATAAGTGAGACCGCTGATCACTTCAATATTGCCAACAGAAATGGTGAAATAGTTTTCATATTTCTTGGTGAAATTGAATTCGTACAATGAAGCCATTGCATCTTTGTGGAAGAAATCACTGGGGATTAAAATCGCTCCATTCGTGGCGATATGAATGATTTTTTTCTTAAAGGTAAAATTTAATAACTCCTCTGTCGATTTCAACAATTTTAATTTCAAAAAGAGGTAATCCATGTCCACTGCCTGTTCAAACTGATAGCGCACAAATCCAATAAAGGCATTTTTTTGCGGTTGATAGACAGAAAAAACAATCGATTGATGGTAAACATGGATATTCAAATCAGCAGATTCGATATCTGCCAATGAATATTCTCGTATCGCAATATTATTCAGCGAATGGATATGTTGAACGGGATAGGTCGTTGTCATAAGCTAGGTAAAAGTATAAAATATTGATTGAATGAAATATAAAATACCTCGTATCGCAAAAATAAATAGTTTAGCCAAGTGAAATCGAATGTATCCTATAAAGAAATCTTTGACATCTCTTTTCCCATGATGCTCGGCAGTTTTTCGTCTGCCCTTGCAGCGATGGCGGATACTATGTTCATGGGCTCTATTGGCCATGCTCATATGGATGCCACCGGATTCTGCGGTTTGTTTTTATTTATCATCAGCATGATCGGTTGGGCTTTTTCAAAAGGGATTCAAATACTCATCGCTCAATTCGATGGTGCCAATAAAACAGGGCAGATTGGAACCTATTTTGACACATCCCTCATCATCCTCGGAACCTTTGGTTTTTTATCCTTTCTAGTTTTTAAATTCTTTTCTGCACCCATTCTATCTCTATTTATCAGCGATCCAATCGTCTTGCAATATTGTATCGAATTCTCCGACATGCGCTCTTGGTCGTTCTTATTTGTCAATCTATCCTACTTGATGGCAAGTTTCTACACGGGTTTGGGTAAGACCAAGATTCTCATTCTATCTACAGCGCTTACTTCCCTTTCCAATATTGGTTTGAATTACCTCCTCGCTCTCGGCAATTGGGGTTTCCCACGCCTCGAAGTGACGGGCTCTGCGCTAGCGACCAATATCTCCGATTTCCTATGCCTATTGGTTTTCGTGGGCAGTTTTTGGTGGAATAAACACTATATTTCTACTTATCAACTCTTTAAATTTAAATCCATTACAGCAGCTGTCGCTTCTAAGATCACCAATATTTCTTCGCCACTCATCATTCAACATTTTGTGAGTTTGGGTTCTTGGTTGGTCTTCTTTTCTTGGATTGAATCCATGGGTTCCAAATCCCTCGCGGCTTCTATGATTGTAAAGTCGATTTATATGGTCATTTCTATTCCTGGATTTTCGCTCTCATCCGCCACCAATACCATTGTGGGCAATTTAGTAGGGCAGAAGGCCATCCATCAAATTCTTCCGACAATTAAGAAAATTATCCTCATCAATTTCGCCATTATAACCGTTATTTTAATCATCACATTTCTTTTGAAAGACTATTGGCTATTGAGCTTTACACAAGATCGCGAAATCCTCGATTTGTCTCAACAACCTTTGATGCTCGTGATCATGGCCATGTTTATTTTCCCATTTGGAAATACTTTTTTTCAAGGCGTGGTAAGCCTCGGCGATACGAAGAAATCCCTCATCATAGAGAGTTTGACGCTACTCGTATACATGGGATATGCTTATACCGTTATCAAAGTACTCAAACTCAACCTAGCTTGGGCATGGAGTACAGAGTTTTTCTATTGGATATTTCTATTCCTCTTTTCCATTTTGTATTTTAGATTCTCCTCTTGGAAAAAAGACTTATCAATGTCTGAATAGCCCTAATCATGGATATTTCACAACTCAGTTATAAAATTAAAAAAAAAGCACTCGAATTGGGATTCGATGCCATCGGCATTTCAAAGGCGACCTTCTTAGAGGATGAAGCGAATAAGCTAGAAAACTGGCTAAAACAGGGATTTCAGGGCAAGATGGATTATATGAACAAACATATGGACTTGCGCCTCGACCCAAGAAAATTCTTTTGATGGCGCCAAAACCATCATCTCCCTTACCAGTAATTACTATACCGATCAAACACAGCATGATCCGCTTGCACCGAAGATTTCAAAATATGCCTATGGCGAGGATTATCACCGTGTAATTAAAGATAAATTAAAGTCATTATTGCAATTTATACAGGATAATGTAGGTGAGGTACATGGCAGATGTTTTGTCGATAGCGCCCCTATTATGGAAAGGGTTTGGGCAAAGAAGGCTGGCTTAGGGTGGATTGGCAAAAACACCTTATTGCTGACTAAAAATAAAGGGAGCTTTTCTTCCTTTCTGAGCTCGTGCTCGATTTAGAATTGGTCTACGATACTGTTTTGGCCAAAGACTATTGTGGCACCTGCACGAAATGCATCGATGCCTGTCCCACAGAGGCAATTGTGGCCCCATATCAAGTGGATGGCAGCAAGTGTATATCCTATTTTACCATCGAATTAAAAGATGCCATCATTCCCTCGGAAATGAAATCAAAGTTTCAAAATTGGGCATTTGGCTGCGATATTTGTCAAGATGTCTGTCCAATCAATGCCCGCTCAAAACCCCATTCAGAGCAGGCATTCATGCCCAGCGAAGCATTTCTTCACCTCACCAAAAAAGAATGGATAGAGATGACCGATGAAGTCTTCGAAAATCTCTTTAAAAACAGCCCCATCCAAAGGACCAGATTAGAAGGAATGAAGAGGAATTTAGCCCCCTAGCCCCCGAAGGGGGAATGCTGGCGCAAGTATACCCTGAAGTTAGCGCTTATCTGCGCTTAGTGCAAACAATTTCCTGATTCCAGTAACCAGATACCATTCATAAGTTCTATATCAAGGATTAACTCTGTGCAACTCTGTGGTTAAAAATTGAATCATTGGGTGACTCAATTATTACTCCAAACCCCAGACACTATTCATACGGTGTATCTCAGGGATTAACTCTGCGCAAATCTCCCAGACACTTTGCCGGGACAAGTTGTGGTTAAAAATTGAATTAATTAAACTCCAAACCCCAACAACCATCAACTAATTCCTAACAACTAACAACGAACACCCAACAACTACTCCACCAACTTAAACCATATCTTCCTTTCGTTGATATCAGTACCCTCAACAGCAATTTTCACCGTATCGCCGATTTTAAAGATGCGCTTTGAAGGCATGGCTTTCAATTCCATTTTCTCTTCATCGAAGGTAATGGTATCAAAAGGCAATACAGATTGCAAGTCCACAAAGCCCTCGCATTTATTCGCCTTGAGTTCAACCCAAAATCCCTTGACAATCATGCCCGAGATAATGCCTTCAAACTCTTCACCTATGCGGTCTTGGAGGTATTCAACTTGTTTGAATTTAGTAGCCTGTCGCTCGCTATCGCTCGCGGCGCGCTCCATTTCAGAGTTTTTCTTACAGATCAATTCCAATTCTTCTTTGGTAATCGTCGGTTTAATTCCCTGCAATTGATCGAATAAAAGTCGATGCACCAATATATCTGGATACCTTCTGATCGGAGAGGTGAAGTGCGAGTAATACGCAAATCCCAATCCATAGTGTCCTATATTATCTGTTGTATAAATCGCTTTCGCCATAGAGCGAATCGCCAATTGCTCGAGGATATTCTGCTCTGGTTTGCCCTGGATTTTCTCCATCAATTGATTCAAGGTATTCGCCGTATCCTTCGGGTCTTTGAATATCATCAGGTTGTGACCAAATCGCTGCGCCACACTTCTAAAAGTCGCCAATTTAGTAGGGTCTGGCGTATCGTGAATTCGATAGACAAATGGCAGCGGCAATTCATTCAACTTGAGTCGCGCCATGTATTTCGCCACGGTCTTATTCGCCAAGAGCATCCAGTCTTCAATCATCATATTCGCCTCTTTGCGCTCTTTGATGACTACTTCGATGGGCTTTGCATTCTCATCGAGTTTGAATCGTATTTCTGTTGTTTCAAATGCAATGGCGCCTTCTTCAAAACGCTCTTTGCGCATCGATCGAGCAATTTCTGCAATCTTGGTGATTTCCGTCGCAAAGTCGCCCACACCAGTTTCTATCACTTGTTGCGCTTCACCATAAGTAAATCGTCTATGTGATTTGATCACCGTTTTAGCAATCTTGAATTCAACCATCTTGTGCTTGGCATTGAAGTGAAATATCACGGCAAAGCAGAGCTTCTCTTCATTGGGTCTGAGCGAACAAATATGATTCGACAAGCGCTCAGGCAGCATCGGACAAACTCTATCGGGTAAATAAACCGACGTCGATCGCTCAATGGCCTCTTTATCTAGCGCGGTATGCGGAATGACATAATGCGATACATCTGCAATATGCACACCCACTTCCCAAATCTCATCACTCAATTTGCGCACCGAGATAGCATCGTCAAAATCCTTGGCATCATCGGGATCAATCGTAAATGTGGTGATGTCTCGATAATCCAATCGCTTCTTCAACTCTTTATCCGAGATGGTTTCATCGATTTTCTTCGCTTCATCTTCCACTTCTTTGGGGAAATTCAAATTAAATCCATTGCCCATCAAGATAGAGCGCATGGTCATTTCATTGAAATTCAATTCGCCCAATGTCTCTATGATTTCGCCGGTTGGATTCTTATCTTCGGGATTCCATTTGGTGATTTTCACCACCACTTTATCGCCGTCTTTAGCGCCGCGAAGGTGCTTGTGCAAGACGAATATATCATTGCGCAGCCATTCACTGTCCACACGTACAAAGCAGAAATTCGGTTTGACTTCTATCGTTCCGATGAATCGGTGACTCGATCGCTCGATAATCTTGGAGATGCGCCCTTCGGGCCGCGATCCCTCTTTGTGTTTGAGTATAGTCACTTCTACAATATCACCTTGCAATATGCCCTGTTGGGGCTTGCCAGAGATAAATATATCGCGTTCGGACTCGTCGCTGATGACAAATACCGCGCCTGATCGGGCGATATCGATTTTACCGGTCATCGTTTGTACTGATTTCTTTTCAGCTTCCTCTCTGTAAGCAGAGAACTTTTCATTTTTTTCATGATTTTTTTTGCATTTTCTAAAAAGAAAGACTTTGGTCGATTTTTTCTAAATCGTATCGCTTGGGGAGGAGCTGCATAAGAGAAGAAAGGCTAAAAGACTTGTTTGGATTGGATGCTAATAGCTTTAAAATTTCATTATCTGGGAAAGTTTGGTGCTTTCCTCTTTTGACTTTTTTATTCATTTAATACACAAAGATAATATACTATATTTGAAACCAACTATTTAAATTCCATTTTACCATGTTAATTACCACGAGTACACATTTAGAGGGCTATAGAATTACAGAACACAAAGGGCTCGTTCGCGGCATCACCGTGCGTTCCCGAAGCATTTTCGGCAATTTTGCAGGAGGTATTTTGGCGATATTCGGAGGAAAGAATTCCATCTATACCAATCTCTGCGAGCGCACGCGCGAAGAAGCTTATCAATTGCTCCTCGAAAACGCTCAAAATCGGCGCCAATGCCATTATCAGCATGCGCTACGACGCCAACGAAGTCATGGCAGGGATGACAGAGGTCTTGGCCTATGGCACGGCAGTCGTGGTGGAGAAGGTTTAAATTAATGATGAATTTTGAATGTTGAATTTTGAATTGAATCACTTCGTTTTTAGTGAATGAAATAAATTCAATTGAGAATTTTATCTTCATTAATTATGGCGTGCCACTCCCGATAGCTATCGGGAGGTCGCGCTCTTCGCCTTATTGCATGCCGGCTGCGATCGCTCACGCTTAGTAATTCTATTGAGCATTTTTATCAAAAACAGCAATGAACTTTAAATATATGATGCCTCTCCCCAGCCCTCTCCAAAGGAAAGGGAGTTACATTGGTGGAATTAGGATATTCAAATTATATTATACAAGAGTATGCGCTTCTGCTGCATAAGTTTTATAGAACCGCACTACCCCTGCTTTGTTATAAGAATCGGGCTGTATCTTCAAAATAGTAGGTACAAATGAATTGAACTTGAGTAGTCATTACAAGATATTGAGTACCACTTATAAGATAATGAGTACTAGTTATGAGATAATGAGTACTGGTTATAAAGTAATGAGTACTCATTATAAGAAATTTTGTACTGACATAGAAGATAATGGGTACTCGTTATAAAGTAATGTGCACTCATCATAGGATAGTGGGTACTCATTAATTGATAATCGGGAGGTCGCGCTCTCCGCTTTATCCCTATACTGTGTAGAGATGCCAGCTGCGATCGCTCACGCTTAATAATACTATTGAACATTCTTTGCGATAAATCAATATTGAACTTTGAATTTAGAAAATTGAAAGATGTCATTCATACTCTTCGCCTCTAGGTTGAAAGACTTATCTTATGATGAGGAAATGATTCTGAAAATTAAAAAGTAAAGCTTTATTGACGCATATAAGTACTCGTTCCCGAGGAAGGAGTCCCATTATAGGTTCGATTGGAAAAAATAGAAATAGTCTTTCCATCATTACTCATGGTAATTACGCCATCTGTGGACCAAAACAGCGCTTTTACAACAGAATTTTCAGAATAAGAACACAATGCTAAGCAATTCCATTTGTATGTTGAAGTTTTACTAATATTTTTGAGACCGAGGTCACCTAACTTGATTAAACCCAAATTCGCAATTGCTTGGTTGCTAGGACCAAAAACAGTATATATTCCGGTTGACCCAGATATTGTTATTACACTTCCGTTAGAATTTATCCATTTATCATCCAATGTTAAATTTGTAGAACTGCTGCAATTACTTTGACAAGCGGAAAGTGTTGAATAAGCTGCTCCGCTTGAAACAGATACACAATTTCCACTCGTGCAATTGTATCCTGCACCGCCTGAACTACTGCAATTACTCTGACAAGCAGAAAGTGAAACATAAGTTGCTCCGCTAGATACAGATACACAATTTCCACTCACGCAATTATACCCAGCCCCACTTGTATTGCCACAACTATTTTGACATGCTGAAATGGTTCCATATTTAGCTCCTGTTGAAACTTGAACACATGAATTATTTGTACAAATATATCCAGACCCACTTGCTCCTCCACAGTCCTTTTGACATGCTGCCATAGACAAGTATGGACCGCCTTGTGTTGGTGAACAAATATCCATTGAACAATCATAATGTTCTTCAGCACATCCAATAAATAGGCTTGAAATAATTATCAAAATGCCTACTAAAAAAAATAATCTTGTTTTCATATATTATGATGTTTTTAAGAAGTGACATTAATTTTTACTTTATATTGAATTGAATTTAAATCCACTTTATTACTACATTTTTAGTTTGATTTTGAAAATCAACATTGGTTACGCCACTTAATATGCAACTTGCGGGATAGGAAGTTTTTTTAGGTGTGACTTCCCATTCTAATTTATACATGCAGTTTTTAAGTGTTGTTCCATCATGATTGCATATTTCAAATTGATCATTTCCAAAAAGACATGTAATAAAATCACCATCAACATCTTTTCCATTAGTCCAAATTCCTGCTTTCAGTCCTTGAAAAGTAACGCCATGAGCGCATAAAGCAAAAAATCTAAGTTTGAAATTAATTTCGCTTGCTAGACAAGCGCCCGTTGGATTTGTATAAATCTTAACATTGATTTTTCCTGTCGATTTACAATTTGTTTGGCAATCTGAAAGAGTTGAAAAATTGGAGCCTGTTGTTACAGAAGTACAATTCCCACTGATGCATCTATACCCGGCACCGCCTGTTCCTGTTCCACTGCAGTTACTTTGACAAGCCGATAGTGTTGAATAAGCTGCTCCGCTTGAAACAGATACGCAATTCCCACTTGTGCAATTGTATCCTGCGCCTCGGAACTGCTATTGCAATTGCTTTGACAAAGCTGATAGAGAAGTATAAGTCGCACCACTGATACCGATACACAATTGCCACTTGTGCAGTTATAGCCTGTCGCATTGGGCGTTTCACAATCTTTTCTGCAAGCTTCAATAGTAGAATAGACACCATTTTCTATTGAAATGCATGTAGATCCTGAACAATCATACGTTTCATTAGAATCACACCCCGCAAAAAGCATAAAAATTACCCCTAAAATCCCTGCAATAAAATACTGACTTGTTTTCATCATTTGAAAATATAAATGGTTAAAAAGATTGATTGTTGTAATTCTAATTCGAAGATTTGCGAGAGCAAAAATGAATTGTCAATCAATGTCCATCTAATAGCAGAGCGATGGATTATAGTATATGAGAATATTGGATATTCTATACGACTGATTGCAGAAAATGCGAATGCCTAGAATTCAAATGTAGTCTTTAAATTTAAGAACCTGATTTTATAAATATAGGTGGGATATCTATATCACACAAAGAACTCTTGTTCAATATAAAAGGGCTTGAATATTATTTGCGATTAGCATTGAATCAAAAAAAAATACTAGGTTTGTACAAAATCTAATTCTATATGAAATTAAGTCAATCCCTATTAGCAGAAGTGAAAGAAGAAGCGGCAAGTACCCGCAAATTACTCGCCCTTGTTCCTATTGAAGAAAAAGGCGATTTCAAACCACATGAAAAGTCCATGACCTTAAAGCGACTCGCCGTGCACGTAGCAGAAATCAGTGGATGGTGGAAAGAATGCCTAGTGCATGATGTATTGGATTTTTCTAAAGGCGATTTACACCCAAAGAATATAAGACCAATGCCGATCTATTGGCTTTGCATGATTTAATTGGCGAAAGCAGAAAGATATTGACAGAGATCGATGAAGCCGAATTCGACAAACCATGGACGATGAGAAATGGAGAGCAAATCTATTTCACCATGCCTAAGAAAAATGTCGTGCGCACTTGGTGCCTCAATCACCTATTCCACCACCGCGGACAATTGACCGTTTACCTCCGACTATTGAATATCCCATTGCCAGGCACTTATGGCCCGAGTGCGGATACGGCAGGGTAGGAGAAGGGAATTGACTTATTCTATATTTGTTCATAGATACTATCTTAAAAACAAAAAATGGTACCCAGGTAGATAAGCTATATTATGAAATACAAGATAAGCGCAAATAATAATTTAAAGGTATTAAAATTAATTCTACTGCCATTAGTAATAGCAGGGGTATTATTAAATATCATAGGTGATTTAATATATTACGAAGGTTCAGAATTATTTATCTTTACAATATTCATATTTCTTTATGGGTCCTCAATTTATTATCATATCTTATTTTTAATTGAAAATTTTTCTACTGAACTTGTTATTTCTAATAATAGAATTGAATTAAAAATAGAGATAAATACTACGCTTATAATAAAGATCAAATTCAATTAAGTGAGGTTTTTAGGTCAAAAGCATTGAATGGTTCTTTCTTTCCATATTACCCATCAGATTTGTATTATTTTGTTAGAATATACTTTGATGACAAAACTCATATTAATGTAACATGTTTAATGATTGATGATTATGACGTATTGATGCGTGAATTGAATTCATGTGTAAAATTGAAAGATATTATTTTTTTCATTCACTTAAATCAAAATTAGAAATCAAAAATCAGTAAAGATTGTGAATAGAAAAATATTAACCTTGACTATTCAACGTTGTCCGTATGTCTGTGACAATCGGACAAATCTAACCCTTACCCCAATGATCCATTTAAAATTCATACTTCAAAATTATTCTGTCCACTCGTCTGTATTTGCAACGCGGATGCCTTGTGATTTTGTAATTCGATAAATCGCGATTTGGTATATTTAATTTTGTAATTGAATGAAAGTAAAAAATGTTGCTTCCAGATTACAAATGGACGAACGGGGTAAAATCATTAATATGATATTTTTTCACCAAAAATAATTCTTGTTTAAATTTAATCATTTTCGTTTAAGAGACTAACTTTAAAAGTATTTAATCATATACTGATTTTTTTTGTGAATAGATAAAAGAACCTAAAAGCGTTAATTGAGGGAAATTACTGGAGTCCATTTCAATCAATTTGTAATTAAGCATTTCATCTAAAATATCAGAATCAGTATTTCCTCCTTTATTGATAAAACTAGCAACTTGATAAAATAATATAAGTTTTTTATCTTCGTTTAATTGTTTAATCGTCTCTTCAATTAGCGATGGATATTTAGTTTGGTTATCCCAATAGGGCTTATCGTTATATAAATTCCTATATTCTTCATTTTGTGCAGTTACTTCTTTGTTTATGGCTAAAACTGCCTCATTAATTTTTTTAATTTCATTCTTTTCATCTATTCTGACTTTAATTGTTTTTTGCAATTCATTAGTTGTATTTTGGAATTCTGTCCTTTCTATGTTTATTGTTTCATTTAATTTATTTATAGCATCAGTTTGATTCAAAATTTGTTTTGATTGTGACTCAAAATTTTTAGAAATTTCATCAAAATCTTTAGAAAGCATTCTTACTTGCTTTCTTTGTTCCTCATACATATCAGAATATTGATTACGTTCATTTTTTACTTCCTCATACAATTCTCTTTTAACAACTTTTTCGCTTATTATTTTATTAGTAATAAAAGGCATTAAATTAAATTCAATCCAAGTTACTAGCACTCTCGTTGAGACTGACTAAAAAATAGCCTAAAAGCATTAATACTATTGATTCCCAGATATTAGTAAATAGTTCACATAAAACAGTTTTATCATGATAATAGTAACGAATAAAAAATTTCTTGTCTTCAAGTGTACAATCGTTATCAAAATTAAAAGTGTATATACAAGTTCCCAATTTCGAACAAACCATACAAAAATTAAGGTCCCAAAAAATGGGGATTATTGAATTTGTCTTTTAGATTCCCGATAAAGTCATTTATTGGATTAAGATTCATTTGTTGATTTTTTAAGTAAATACTTTATTAATGCTAATACCACGTATTTAATAATTTAAAAGCAAGACTTGGTTTCAGTAATTCTTTGCTTTTCTTAGTATGCAGCTGTCCGCAAATCTGCAACTGCGCGCAAATCCTTTAACTTTTAACTTATTATACAGATTGTTACCATATGATTAATTTAATAGGTGCTAGGACTTATTCCAAAAATAAACGAATCCTGCTTTTCTTAGTATGCCGCTGTCCGTATGTCTGCGACTAAGGACATATCCTAACCCTTGCTCTCGATGCTTAATTCAAGCTTCATAATTCAAAATTATTCCTTCTGTCAAGACTAAGAACAAATCCTAAAAACAAAAAAGAAAATGGCTCTTTTATGCTTATTTATTTCACTTCATTAAACTCTTCAACTGTCATTAGCAAATCCTCACGTATTATTTTTCGCAATAAACCTTTAGGTATATCATCATTTCCATGAATTGGTATAGTAGTTATTCTACCATCAGGATGCTTGAATCGATGATGTGATCCTGTAATTCGAACAACTTCAAATCCAATTTTAAGTAATATTTTCAAAGTAGTTTGCCTGAAATAGTAGGTAATACAGACATTAAATAGATATTTCAAGTTCTCTAAATCCAATAAATTGATTACTGTTTTCATAAACTACCTGCTCTTCCATACACATTGAAATAACTTCTTTTATATTTTCTATCGCTTCATTTACCGTTTTTCCATAGGAATGACATCCCTTAAAACTATTACACGACACAATATAAACACCGTCTTCATCTTGTTCAATAAGTATGGGCAAATGCAGTTTTTCTTTCATATTCAGATTTTAAATTAAAAGTACAAAAATCTATTCAAAAGTTTTAATTAAATTTTCTGACTGATTCTAACGCTTTTTCCAATGTTCCATTCAAAATTCAGAAATATCCTTTTCCCCTAATGCTTAATTCAAAATTCAAAATTCAGAATTCAAAATTACCCCTTCAGTACCATTTCCTCCAATTCCTTTTTGTAAGCAATGACCTTTTCTTGGATGCATTCATCTGCAGCCCTAGAATTTGAGTCGCCAAAATCCAGCATTTTTGCGCCATTTCAAAGCGACTGTCCAACCGGAACGCCGCCGGGCATTTGTAAGATGGATAATATAGAATCCCATCCATCGATGGAATTGGAAGATTTAATCGGTACGCCAATCACTGGGAGAGGAGAGAGAGAAGCGACCATCCCAGGCAAATGCGCCGCGCCACCCGCACCTGCGATGATGATTTTGATGCCTTTCTCATGCGCCGTCGTTGCAAAATCGAACATCCATTTCGGGGTTCGATGCGCAGAGACCACAGCGACTTGATGTGGTATATCAAATTTAATGAGCATATCAACCGCTTCCTGCATGACTGGCATATCACTTTTACTGCCCATAATTACTGCGACCATTTGAATAAAATTTTGATTTCGTCAAAAATAAGCATCTTTACCCGTCGGAAAGGAAAGAAAATGGACAACTTTGAAAAATATTTTACTTTTACGCCGTTTTAAAAATCCTAAATAAAGTATAAATGCCCAAAAGCCTTATTATTGTTGAGTCACCTGCAAAAGCAAAAACAATTACCAAATATTTGGGAGATAAATTTATTGTATCTTCTAGCTATGGCCATATCCGCGATCTTCCTAAAAATGATAGCGCCATCGATATCAAGAATCATTTCAAACCGCATTATATAGTATCTGAAGATAAAGAAAAGGTCGTCCGCGAACTCAAGAAACTCACCAAAGATGTCGATGATGTATACCTCGCGACGGACGGGGACCGCGAAGGAGAAGCCATTTCTTGGCATTTATGTGAAGTATTGGGCCTAGATCCAAAGACAGCTAAGCGAATCACGTATACTGAAATTACCGAGAAAGCCATCAAAGCCGCCATCAGCAAGCCGAGATTAATTGATCTAGATTTAGTCAATGCACAGCAGGCGAGGAGAGTACTCGATCGATTGGTGGGATTTGAAATTTCTCCTATTTTATGGAGAAAGGTGAAGCCAAACTTATCTGCAGGCCGCGTACAATCAGTGGCAGTGAGACTCATCGTAGATAGAGAGCGCGAAATCATGGCGTTCAATTCTTCTTCTTCATTCAAACTCACAGCAGATTTTGAAGTAAAGGATTATGAGGGCAAACCAGCGAGCCTCAAAGCGGAATATACCAAGGAAATAGCCGATAATTCCGGTGCGATGAAAATATTGGAAGCCTTGAACGGCGCCCATTTCAGTATCAAAAATGTAGAGAAAAAGCCAGGAAAAAAATCTCCTTCTGCGCCTTTTACCACTTCCACACTCCAACAAGAGGCATCTAGGAAATTGGGATTCTCCGTTTCTAAAACCATGGTTGTCGCGCAGAATCTCTACGAAGCGGGACATATCACTTATATGAGAACAGACTCCGTAAGTCTTTCTGATACGGCATTACAAGAGATTGAAGCAAAAATCAACCAAAAATACGGCGCGAAATACCATAAGCAGCGCAAATACGCAACCAAGTCAGCCAATGCACAAGAGGCTCACGAGGCTATTCGTCCATCTTCTGCCAATCAAGATGCCATCAATGCCAGCAGCGATGAGCAGCGCTTATACGATTTGATTTGGAAGCGAACCATTGCTTCGCAAATGGAAGATGCAGCATTAGAGAGAACCATTGTCGATATTCAAAACGACAAAAATGATATTATATTAATAGCAAAAGGAGAGGTCGTCACATTCGACGGTTTCTTGAAAGTTTATAATGAGTCAAAAGACGAGGACGATTCAGAAGAGAAATTGGAACTATTGCCGCCATTGAAAGTGGGTGAGGCATTGCCTTGCAGAGAAATTGAAGCGGTGGAGAAATTCTCTAAACACGCTGCGAGATACAATGAAGCATCTTTGGTGCGCAAACTCGAGGAATTGGGCATCGGAAGACCATCTACTTATGCACCGACCATCACCACGATTCAAAAGAGAACCTATGTGCTCAAAGATTCTAGAGATGGAGTCGATAAGATCTACCAGATTCTCAAATTGAAAAATGGCAAAATTGAGCAGTCCAAGGGCAAATTTGTCTCTGGTGCGGAGAAAAATAAGCTATTCCCAACGGATACAGGGATTTTGGTCAATGATTTCTTGGTGAAAAACTTCAAGAATATCGTCGATTTTAAATTTACAGCCAAAGTAGAAGAGGAGTTTGACCATATTGCCAATGGCAATTTGGAGTGGACTAAGATGATGGATTTATTCTACAAACCATTCCATAAAGAAGTAGAAGAGACCTTATTGACAGCGGAGAGAGTGACGGGAGAGCGTCCATTGGGCAATCATCCAGAGACGGGCGAACCGATTATCGCTAGAATGGGAAGATTCGGTCCGATGGTGCAAATCGGGGTAACTGATGAAAACAAACCAGAAGTCAAGCCGCGCTATGCGAAATTGAAGAAAGAGCAGAATATCGAGAATATCACGTTAGAGCAAGCCTTGGAATTGTTCAAATTGCCAAGAATAGTAGGAGAGTTTGAAGGCAAAGAAATGAAGGTGAGCATTGGCCGATTCGGTCCGTATATCCAACACGACTCCAAATTTGTCTCTTTGAAAAAAGAAGACGATCCTTATACCGTTACAGACACTCGTTGCGTCGAACTCATTGAAGAAAAGCGCATCGCTGAGGCGAATAAGCATATTATGAGCTTCGAACCAGAGGAGATTTATGTCTTGAATGGCCGTTGGGGACCATATATCCAAAGAGGAAAGGGCAAGGATTTCTACAAAATCCCTAAAACAGTTGATGCGACCAAATTGACTTTGCAAGATTGTTTAGACTTGATCGATAAGCAAGGAGGCAATGAAAAAGGGCGTAAAGCCGCTGCTGCAGCGAAAGAACCTGCTAAGAAAACAAGTCCTGCTAAGAAAACCAAGGTAGCCAAAAAGACGACTACAGCAAAAAAGACAACTGCTGCAAAAAAAGAAGCACCAATCAGAACCGCCGCATCCGCCAAGAAAACGGTAGCTAAGAAGAAGAAGTAAGATTCTATACAATTGTCTGATTATCAATGATAATTAATTCTCTTTAATAAACGCCCGATTTACGCAATGCGGGCCATTTTAGTAAAATGATTAAAGATCAAGGTGAGGATTAGAGCGTTAGCAGGCATTTAGCGTATATTTGCATTGAATGACCAAAGAAAAGAAAAACTGTCGATAGCGGCAAATACCTTTAATCGCGCTGGCAAAAATCCGAACCGTAGATCTTTTTCATTTTAATAACGGCCCTTGACTTTTTTGCTTACTTTTGCATAGAATGTAATCGGTAAAAGTTTTGATTAACATTGTGAAACACTCCCCACACTTTGTACCGTGTCCCAACTTTAGTTGTGGAGGGACAAGTTGTGAAAAACTCTGTGTTACTCTATAGTTAAGAAAAACTCTGTGAAACTCTCCCTACACTTTGTAGGGACAAGCGTGAAAAACTCTGTGAAACTCTGTGAAAAACTCTGTGAAACTCTGTGGTTAAAAATGTTCCGCCTTATTCAAATAAACGATGCATCTTCAATGGCGCATGTATATCGCTTGCTTTTTTAATTTCTGATAAATTAGAAACATAGGTAATTAAGGAAACCAGGATAAATACTCCCAATAGGATATGTTTCATTTTTTGAGATATAGAAAGAAATACGAGGCATAATATAGCCGCAAATGCCTGATATTGAATCATGACAGGGAGATAACCCATCCCGAATTTCAATTGTTCTTGGTATTTAATGGAAGGAGCAATGATTGCAGCCGATAAACAGAGCAATGCAACTAGGATTCCGAGAATATTATAGGAAAAGCAGAGTGTAAAAAAAAAAAAAAAAAATTTTTAAAAAATATTTTTAAAAAAAAAAAAAAAAAAAAATGAAAAAAAAGGGAAAAAAAAAGTAAATATTTTAAATAAAAATTTATTTTTAATTCTTTTTTTGGAGAAAAAAAAAAAAAAAAAAAAAAAAAAATTTTTAAAAAAACCAAAAAAAACCCCCAAAAAATAAAAAAAAAAAAAAAAAAAAAAATTTTTTAAACAGAAAAAAAAAAAAGAAAACAAAAGGGGACCGGGAAAAAAAAAAAAAAAAAGAATAAAAAAAACCTTTATGGACGGAACGAACAAAAAAAAAAAAAAAATAACCCCCCCCCCCCCCCCCCCCAAAAAAAAAAAAAAAAAAAAAGGACAACCCCCAAATCCCAAAAAAAACCAAAAAACCCCCCCTAACCCCCAAAAAAAAAAAAAAAAAAAAAAAAAAAAAAATTTAAAAACCTTTTCTCCCCCCCCTTCCCTTCCTTAACAAATCTTTACAAAAAAAAAAAAAAAAAAAAGGGAAAAAAAGACCGCCCGGAGACCCCCCCCAAACAAAAAAAATAAACCAAGAAAAAAAAAAAAAAAAAAAAAAAAAAAAAAAACTTAAAAAAAAAAAACCGAAACGGGGAAAGGAGAAAAAAAAAAAAAGCCGCCCCCAACCAACCACAAAAAAACAACCAATACCCTTCCTTGATGTTTTTAGCCGGTGTAATGTAAAGGGAAAAAAAAAAAAACCCCCCCCCCCCACCGAAAAAAAAAAAAAAAAAAAAACCCCCCCCCACCCCGGAAAAAAAGGATATAAAAAAAATCCTCCTTTTTTCCTAACAAAAAAACAACCCCTTTTGTTTGAAAAAAAAAAAAAAAAAAACCAACCCCCCCCCCCAAAAAAACCCCCCCCCCCTTGTTTGGAAAAAAAAAAAAAAAAAAAAGGGAAAAAAAAAATTTTTTTTTAAAAAAAAAAAAAAAACCCTTTTAAATTTTTTGGGAAAAAAAAAAATTTTTTTTTTTTTTTTAAAAAAAAAAAAAAAAAAAAAAAAAAAAATACCCCCTTTTTTTTTCCCCCCCCCCCCCCCCCCCCGGAAAAAAGGGGAAAAAATAACAAACCCCACCCCTATACACAAAAAATTTTTTACACCCCCAAAGGCGAAAAAAGGGGGAGGGAAGGGACTTAATATCGCTGTATTTCTTTTGAATCATCCAAACAATTCCCAGCATGCCCATTATGACAAGTACCATGAGGAGCCAATTTTCTTGTGCAGTTAGAATCAAGGTTTGTAAAATAGCAGCTCTTGAATATAGGCTGGTCAATGGAATCGCAGCTGATAATTGAATCAACCAAGTTCGAAACATACTGAATAAGTCAAAATTGGATTGAATTCCCTCATAAGAAGTCTGCATATCAGCATGCTGTCTCAAATAATAAGTTGCTGCGATATATAGAAGCGATAGCCCAAAATAGGGCATCAATTTTTTGAACTGATTTCGATTCAGGGATGAAAAGGCGAAAGTTTGAACAATTAAAACAAAAGGGAGAATCAAGCCAATCTCACCAGAAAGGAGTAAAAGGAAAAATAAGAGGATAGAAGCCAAATAGAAGGTGTTTTTTTCTGTTTTTTGATGTTTTAAGGGAAAAAACAGACAAGAATAGATCAAAATGGAGAGAATGGGATAATAGCCGAAGAAGGAATGATAGCCGTCGAAAACCATGTGGTATTGGATAATGCCTAGGTAAAAGAAAGCGAATAATCCAAAACTGATTGAATTGTGCAATTGTTTAATATATACATAGCAAAAAAGCGTGGCGAGAATATTGAGTGCAAACAAAACCAATTTATACTGAAGAACGGTATGGGCGAATTGATTAATTGCGCTGCCGGTAAATTGAGGCAATATGAGTATTCTTCCATAATGAATCCAATGGAGGGAAAGTTCGATGCTTTTTGAAATCCAAGTTGAATGGGTATTTTTACCGTGTAAAAAATTGATGACATCATCACAATAGAGGGAGCCCATGGTCAAAGGGTAGAACATGACACACAGAAAAGCGATGTAGAGAATATATTTTATACTAGGCAAAATGGGATTTCAAAAACAACTACTTAACATAATGTAAATTATAGGAAAAATGGATTCAATGTTTAAAAGGGCTGAGCTCGTTTGGTCTTTTAAGCCAATATCGTATTCCAACTTACCCTGGCACGAACAATCTCCAAAACCTGGTCGATATGTATTCGCTCCTGACTCATCGAATCTCTTTCTCGTATCGTCACCGTTTGATCTTCCAATGACTGATGATCCACCGTAATGCAATACGGTGTTCCGATGGCATCTTGTCTGCGGTATCGCTTTCCAATCGCATCCTTCTCATCATATTGCGCCTGGAACTCTAATTTGAGCAATTTGAATATCTCATGGGCTTTCTCTGGCAAGCCATCTTTCTTCATCAATGGCAAAACTGCTACCTTAACTGGCGCCAAAACCGGATGAATTTTCATGACTGTGCGCGTATTATTCGGATCATTGTCGATGATTTCTTCCTGTAATGCCGAACTCATCACCGCCAAAAACATTCTATCCAAGCCTACAGATGTTTCAACCACATTGGGAATATAGGATTGATTGAGCTCCGGATCGAAGTATTGAATTTTCTTTCCCGAATGCTCTTGGTGCTGTTTTAAGTCAAAATCACCCCTTGAGTGAACGCCCTCTAACTCCTTGAAACCGAATGGAAAATCGAACTCTATATCAAGTGCTGCTTTAGCATAATGGGCCAATTTTAAATGGTCGTGAAACTTGTATTTTGAAGCATCAATGCCCAATTTTTGGTGCCATTTCATCCTGGTTTCTTTCCAATACTCATACCATTTCACCTCTTCGCCTGGTCGCACAAAAAATTGCAATTCCATCTGTTCGAACTCGCGCATTCTAAAAATAAACTGTCTAGCGACGATTTCATTTCTGAACGCTTTGCCAATTTGAGCAATTCCAAACGGTATTCGCTGTCTGCTCGTATTGACGACATTCAAGAAATTGACAAATATCCCTTGAGCTGTTTCTGGTCTTAAATAGATGGCATCGCTGTCGTCTGCCACTGAGCCCATCTGTGTTTTAAACATCAAATTGAACTGGCGCACATCGGTCCAATTTCTAGATCCGCTGATTGGACAGACGATTTCACAATCTTCAATAATCTTCTTTAGACCATCTAAATCGCTATTTTCCAAGGCAATGCGAAAGGCTTCCTGAATTTGATCGATTTTCGCTCTGTTCTCCAATACCCTCGGATTTGTTTGTCGATACAAAGCCTCGTCAAAGGAATCTCCGAACTTTTTGAAGGCTTTTTCGACTTCCTTGTCGATTTTGTCCTCAATTTTCTGCATATGATCCTCAATCAATACATCTGCTCTATAGCGCTTTTTGGAGTCTTTATTGTCGATAAGTGGATCGCTGAAGGCATCGATATGGCCTGAAACTTTCCAAGTCTTTGGATGCATAAAAATAGCCGCATCAATACCGACAATATTGTCGTGCATCTGAACCATGCTTTTCCACCAGTATTCTTTGATATTGTTTTTGAGTAAGACCCCATTTGGACCATAATCATAAACAGCCCCTAGCCCATCGTAAATTTCGCTCGAGGGGAAAACAAATCCATACTCCTTGCAATGTGAAACGATGTCTTTAAATAAATCTTTTGATGGTTGGCTCATAATGGTACAAATCTAGAATGTTTATTGGCTTTTGCTCATTTTTTGTCTAATAATCCCTTGAGAATTAGACTTAAAGCATGAAATGAATTGTATTGATATAAAATGTTGATATTCTGTTTATAGTATATTGTTTGTTCTGACTTATATCCTAAAAAAAAGTCTATGATATTAATACATCATAGACTTTCGATATTCTTTTATATAGTGTTGAATTTATTTCTCAACAAGTACATTTACATTGTTTTTTAGACATTCAATCAAACCACTTTTAATACTGATTTTCTCTGTATTAGAGTCAAATTTAATGGTGATTTCCCCTTCGCCCAAAAGTGAAATAATGGGTGCGTGATTGTTGAGGATTTCAATATGTCCGTCCATTCCTGGAACAATGATGCTTTTTACTTCATTATTTGAAAATAAAGTATGCTCTGGCGTTATGATATCTACTTTCGTAATGAATTTATGGAATTATTTAGCCGAAGCCATTAATTTTTTACCTTTTTCAATTGCTTCTTCGATTGTACCAACTAGGTTGAATGCTGCTTCTGGATATTCATCCACTTCTCCATTCAAAATCATGTTGAATCCGCGAATCGTATCTTCGATAGGAACCAATACTCCTTTCAATCCCGTAAATTGCTCAGCAACGAAGAATGGTTGAGATAAGAATCTCTGAACACGGCGCGCTCTGTGAACCGCTGTTTTATCCTCCTCACTCAATTCATCCATACCCAAGATGGCGATGATATCTTGCAATTCTTTATATCTCTGAAGAATTTCTTTAACTCTTTGAGCACATGAATAATGTGCATCCCCTACGACGATTGGAGAAAGGATTCTTGAAGTTGAATCCAATGGATCAATCGCTGGATAGATACTCAATTCTGCAATTTTATGACTCAATACCGTTGTCGCATCTAAGTGGGCAAATGTTGTCGCTGGAGCTGGATCCGTCAAGTCATCCGCAGGTACGTATACCGCTTGAACTGAAGTGATTGAACCTTTCTTAGTAGAAGTAATACGCTCTTGCATAACGCCCATCTCCGTTGCCAATGTTGGTTGGTAACCCACCGCTGAAGGCATACGACCCAAAAGAGCCGATACTTCAGATCCCGCTTGTGTGAAACGGAAGATATTGTCTACGAAGAAAAGGATATCTTTTCCTTGTCCACCTGCATCTTTATCTGGTCCACCATCTCTAAAATACTCAGCAATGGTCAATCCAGACAAGGCAACTCTCGCTCTTGATCCTGGAGGTTCGTTCATTTGTCCGAATACCAAGGTCGCTTTTGATTGTTCTAATTCTTTGCCATCTACTTTGATAAATCCCATCCACCTTTTTCCATAGAGTGTTTGAATTCATCACCGTATTTAATTACATCTGACTCAATCATCTCTCTCAACAAGTCATTTCCTTCACGCGTTCTCTCACCCACACCGGCAAATACCGACATACCATCATACGCTTTGGCGATATTGTTGATCAATTCCATGATCAATACTGTTTTACCTACTCCGGCTCCACCAAACAAACCGATTTTCCTCCTTTTGCATATGGCTCAATCAAGTCAATAACTTTGATACCTGTATAAAGTACTTCCGTTGCTGTTGACAAATCCTCATATCTAGGTGGTTTGCCGTGAATTGAATATCCGCCTTCTTTTGAAATTGGAATATTAATCCCATCAATCGCCTCTCCAATAACATTGAAAAGTCTTCCTCTCACTTCTTTTCCAGCAGGCATGGTAATCGTCGCACCCATATCTGTCGCTTGTTGACCTCTTACCAATCCATCCGTAGAGTCCATTGCGATGGTTCTCACTGAATCCTCTCCAAGGTGCTGTTGTACTTCTAGAATTACTTTCTGTCCACCTTCTTTAGTCACTTCAAGCGCGTTGAAGATTTTAGGTAATGCAGATCCACTGAAGGATACATCCACAACAGGTCCGATAATTTGTTTGATTTTTCCAATATTTGCCATGCTAATATATTTGATAGGTATTTTAAATTCGGGTGCAAAGGTATAGATAATTTTATAAAATTTATAATGATTGTGGATAAATTTGTAAACCTTGTTTTAAACAGATTCTATATTGTTAATTACCCGTTTTATATCTATTTTTGACTTGTGAAAAATCTGCTCTTTTTTATTATTTGCGCTTGTCTTTTGACTCAATGCAGTGATGAGACGATTTCACCAGATGCGTATGAAGCAATTGTGCTCAATAAGCGACTAAATCTGCCTTCCACGCCATTTAATTATGCTGTTCTCAACCTTCCCAGCTTTTTTCAGAGTGAATTTATCAAAATTTCAGACAATACCCCTGCAGATAATCCAGTCTCTGATCAAGGTGCTACCCTTGGCAGGGTCTTGTTTTACGACAAAAATCTATCCATCAATCGAACCATTGCCTGTGCCTCGTGCCATATTCAAAAATTTGGCTTTAGCGACACCGCAACATTGAGTCTTGGCTTTGAAGGAGGCAAAACCCATCGCCATTCTATGGGTCTCGCCAATGCCAAATACTATGTAAGTGGTCGTTTCTTCTGGGACGAAAGGGCTGCAACCTTAGAAGACCAAGTCTTGATGCCCATACAAGATAAATTAGAAATGGGGATGGACATCGATAGTTTAGTCAAGCGATTATATGCAATTGATTACTACAGAATCCTATTTAAGAGGGCTTTTGGAGATAGTGTGGTGACGAAACAGCGCATTTCAAAATCCTTGGCTCAGTTTGTTCGTTCAATGGTATCTTATCGCTCTAAATACGATCAAGGGCGCGCCTTGGTGAACAAAGATTTGGATAGTTTTCCCAATTTCACTTCCCTAGAGAATAGAGGAAAGCGCATATTTTTCACCGCACAGCCAACTTCTTGCGCTTCCTGTCACAATACCAATGCCTTTATCGGAGACAATCCGCGCAATAATGGTCTGCGAGATAATCAAGATGAGGGCGTTCAAATTGTGACCAAATCTCCTTTTGACTTTGGGAAATTTAAAACACCTTCTTTAAAGAATATTGCGGTGAGACCGCCCTATATGCACGATGGTCGATTTCAATCCCTCTACGAAGTGATCAATCACTATACCACTGGAATTCAATACAGTGAGTCATTGGACAATCACCTAAAATTGAATGGTTCGCCTGATTTTATTAAAATTAGTTTAGAGGACCGAGATGCATTGGTGAGCTTTCTAGAGGCCCTTACAGACCATGAAATGCTCAAGGATGAGAAATTTTCCAATCCATTCAAATAACTATTTTACAATCTTGACCTTGCGCAAATCCAGTAAATTCATTGCATTCGGACGAATGTTCTCAATATTTGCATGCGCAAATCGAATGGCTTGATCATAAAACAAGGGCACGATGGGCGCTTCTTCTATAATGATTCTATCCATTTCCCGATATAGTTGAATGCGCTTTGAATCCTCTTTTTCCATCAATGCGCGCTCATAAAGTCCGTCAAATGAAGGATTCTTGAATCTGGTATAGTTCGGTGGAGAACCATTTTTAGAATAAAAACAGGTTAAATAGGTCTCTGGGTCGGCGTAATCTGCAATCCAACTTCTTCTGAAAAATTCTAATATTGAATCAATTCAGCTCGGTCGATGCCATAATTAATCGCACGTCGAACCAATTTACTTCTCAAAGGAGAATTCTGGGGCAAGAATTGTTCATTTAAAAATCCCAAATACTCGGTATTCAGATAAGGCGATGTATGCATTTTTACAAGTGCTCGCTTGTCTTTCTGCAATTGACCATCTTTATCTATCAATTCATTCAAATACGAAATATCAATGCCAGAGAGCATATCCAATTCTTTTTGGAGGAAAGTGAGGTATTCCGTCTTTTTATTGTCGATGAAGCTAATTTTCACGCCATCTAGATAGGGCAAGGATTTCCCCTCGGCATCTTTGATAAAATACAGGGGAAAAGGATAAAATGGTCGCTGCAATTTTATTTGAAAAGTAAAACTGTCTATGACTTTGAATGGCTCAACGGAATCTATTCGGCCAGAGAAAATCCATGAACCGGGTGAGGCTGTGTTGGGGTCTATGATTCTCTCAAAGGAGTACTGAAAATCATGTGCTGTGACTACTCTCGTTTTATTTGGAACAGCAAAACAAGTATCCCGATGAAAATAGACATCTCTTCTCAAATGAAAGGTATAGGTTGTCATGGCTGGGTCGATTGACCATGAATCGGCAATAGCGGGAACGAGGTTCAATTGTTCATCCAATCTCACCAAGCCATCGAAGAGTTGGTTGCAAGCCCAGGTGGTGGCTTGGTCTTTTGAAAAGGCTGGATCCAAGGAACTGATTCCATTGGCTTGGTTGTATCTAAATATATTGTGACGCTCCTGAACCGATGCTCGGCATGCGCTGAGGCATATTAGGGTGATAGCAAGTGAAAAGAGAAATCGAATGGTCACAAATTTGAAAAAGAGTTCGAATATATGGATTTTTTGGTTTTGGACAAAAAAAAGCCCCTTCGTTATGAAGAGGCTTTTTATAATTTTTGTCTTTATTAATAGGCGAAAGCCAATTGCATTTTAGGTACATCATAAGTAACTCTTACTTTCTTGAATGTATTTTGAACCAACAATCTGTATTCTGCTTCTTTTTCTTTATTGCCCAAATTGATTTGAGTATAAATTCTAGACAATTCAGTTCTCAAATAATTCCACTCTGATTTATCGCTGTTTTGGCAAATGTAATTCATATACTCATCCAAGATAGTAGCCATCTCATCTGATTTATCTTGATGGTGGTAGTAGTATTCGAAGAATCTACCTGGCAAGTGAAGGTACAAGTAATTAGCGATTTGATCTTTGTTTGTTCTGTTTGCACTCATTCTATCCCAGAAAAAGCTAAGAGCTGTCTCAGCATTTGCTGCGATTGTTTTGTTAATTACCAATAATTGCTTTGTAAATGGACTTTCGATTGCGAATTGTGCTTGGTTGCCTTCTAATTGCTTCAATACTTTCAATTCTGTAGCGGAGATTTTTTGATCTGCAGAAAATGCAGAAATCAAATTTTGCATATCTGTTGAAGTAATCAAACGAGCGTTTTCTGTAAAGTGCAACATCAAACGAACTGTTTTGTATACAGACGCATCTGCATTTCTGATTACTTGCTTTTCATTTAATTCTAAATTCTCAGCATTTGCAAAGATGGCTAAGAAAAGAAAATTGATTAAAATAGTAGCTTTCATATTGTTCGTATTAACTTACATATAAGATATACGAAAAACTGTGCCAACTTGTTATTTTTTACTAATTAAAATCAAAAATTTTTAAACAAAATAAGGGGTGGATTGTTTTAGACACTTGTTGTAACAATAATAACTTACTGATAGTTAGTGTTTTGGAATTATTTCTAGCGAAGTAGGTTGAAAATTGAAATAATTAATATATTTCTTTGATCCTAGAAATAAAAAAGCTCCTCAAAAGAATAAGGAGCCTTTTATATTGTTTTTGGGTGATTATTCAGCAAAGGCCAATTGAACTTTCGGCACGTCGTAAGTAACTCTTACTTTTTTATAGGAATTCTGAACCATCATTCTGTATTCGTTTTCTTTTTCTTTGTTGCCCAAGTTAATTTGAACATAAATTCTTGATAATTCAGTCTTTAGGTAATTCCACTCTGATTTATCGCTGTTTTGGCAAATGTAATTCATGTACTCATCCAAAATGCTCACCATTTCATCTGATTTATCTTGGTGGTGGTAGTAGTATTCGAAGAATCTACCTGGCAAGTGAAGGTACAAGTAATTAGCGATTTGATCTTTATTCGTTCTAGTCTCATTCATTCTATCCCAGAAGAAGTTTAAAGCGGTAGCAGCATTTGAAGCAACTGTTTTGTTGATCACCAATAATTGCTTAGTAAAAGGACTTTCGATAGCGAATTGAGCGTAATTGCCTTCTAATTGCTTTAACACTTTCAATTCAACAGCAGAAATTTTTTGATCAGATGAAAAAGCAGAAATCAAATTTTGCATATCTGATGAAGTAATCAATTTAGCGTTCTCTGTAAAATGCAACATCAATCGAACTGTTTTGTACACTCCAGCGTCTGCATTTCTAATGATTTGCTTCTCGCTTAATTCAAGATTTTCTGCGTTTACAAAACTTGCTAAGAAAATAAAATTGAGGAATAGTAAAGTAGCTTTCATAATGGTATATTTAAACTTACCCTTCTTTATACGGAAGAACTATTCGAAATGTTACAATTCCTTAAAACAATTTCACTTGAAATGTACAAAAATTATCTATTATATTGATTATCATTTATTTGTGGTTAAATTATTTTTTTTATTTTCTTGTTTTAACCTTGATATCTCGCACGTTGACGCAACTATTTTAGCGATTTAACGTAATCAAGTTATTGGAATTCCTGCTACCGATAGCTTGTGGCTCGTGGCTTTTTCCTTATTGTCAGAACAAGATTTACTTGATTTTAGGATTGTCTTGATTGGCGTTGGGGCTAATCATCTTAATATTAAACTAAGCAACCCCTCCTCTATCGCGAGCTTGTCGCACCTAGCTTTGAACATGTGGGACAGGGAGGATCATTTTGACACCGACTTATAAGGGATATGGACGCACTTATATACCTCAAAGCCCTGATGTGTATCTCCACACATCACCTCGCTTGCGCCCAGAGCATTACAGTGCAGGATTTTGACTTTGTGAATACATAGAATTATTTCGTGAATGTATTGCGCTGTGCGAAGACACACAGCGCAGCTTTGTTAGATGGAGTCCCCTAAGCCCTGTTGTGTGTCTTCACACATCACCTCACTTGCGCCCTGAGCATTACAGTGCAGGATTTTGACTTTTTGAATACTTACAATTATTTCGGGAATTAATGTTCTTGCAATTGAGCCTAATACTTCTCTAAATATTCTTCCCAATTCTCAGGATGTAATCTTTTAATTTCCTTTACCATTTCAGGATGTACAGGATGTTGCCAATAATCTAAGCCTTTGGTCTTTAAAAAATCTACTACTTTCATTTTGTATTTATACTCCTTACTATCAAAATTAAATACTTGTTGCCTCAAATAGTCTAAAATATAAGTTGGTTTGTTTTCCTCATATTTATTATGTTCCCAAAACAACTGCTTGTAATTTGCTCCCTTTTCTAATAGATACAGTGCTATATCGTATTTTTTTGCAGATAAGCATTCTGTTAAAGGTGATATATTACCATTCCCAATATAGTTAATATTTGCTCCAGCTTCAACTAAAAATTTAACTTTAGGCAAGGGATTTGAAGTTGCACGAATGTCAGAACAAGCTGTGATTAATGCAGTTGAGTTGAGTGGTTTTGAATCTGGATACTCTATCCTTCGAGATAAATTTGTTTGTATTTCATTAATATTAGCGCCATACTTTAATAGGAATTTAATTAATTCTAATGAAATCTCATCATTTGGTAAATTTGCTGCCAAAATAAGTGGTGTTCTATCTTTATAGGTTTCATGTAAATTAGGATCAGCACCTAAAGATAAAAGTTTTGCACAAGCATCTACTTGGCCGTTCAGAATGCTAATAAAAAGAAGTGTTTGTCCAAATTTTGCTTCTCTTTTATTAATATCAAGTTTTTGTTCTTTCACCAGTTCTTCCATTTTTTCAAAATCATCTGCTTTTGTTGCTTTTGCAAGTTCCCAAAATGAAGTGCCTTTATAAAGTCGATAGTCGTCACCAAGCATTTTGCTTTTATCTTTATCATTTTCATTGCATGAGTAAATCATAATAATAACCAAAATTAAAAATATATGTTTCATAAGTACTTGCATTAATTACCAAACCATCTTCTGGAATGTTTTGCTTTTAAAATTTCCCTCCACGACCTCAAGCTTGTAGCTCGTGGCTTTTTTCTTGCTATCATTCAAATATAACAAGTTTAATTATAACAAATTTTGAATTAAATTGAGATTATTCACCCAATACTCCTCTTCTCGATGCTTCGAGGCTTGTCTGAAGTCGAGTTGGTGCATCTAGACCTAGACTTTATAAATGCGCACATATTTTAAGGTTATGAAAAAAATCTTGAAGTCAAAACTAAGAATGTTAAGACTATTAAAGGGCACAAGCTTTGCTTTAAGCTTGCGCAAATGATATTGGGCATGGATCTTTTATTAAGGGGGATTCAATTCCCCTTGGGGTCAAAAAAAAGCCCCTTCGAATGAAGAGGCTTTTTTAATTATTATTATAGTTAATTTTAATATGCGAATGCCAATTGCATTTTAGGCACATCGTATGCTGTTCTTACTTTCTTGAAAGTATTTTGAACCAACAATCTGTATTCTGCTTCTTTCTCTTTGTTACCGAGGTTGATTTGAGTATAGATTCTAGATAATTCAGTTTTTAAATAGTTCCACTCTGATTTATCGCTGTTTTGGCAAATGTAATTCATATACTCATCTAAGATAGTAGCCATCTCATCTGATTTATCTTGGTGGTGATAGTAGTATTCGAAGAATCTGCCTGGCAAATGTAAATAAAGGTAATTCGCGATTTGATCTTTGTTTGTTCTATTCTCATTCATTCTATCCCAGAAAAAGTTGAGTGCTGTCTCAGCATTTGCTGCGATGGTTTTATTGATCACTAATAATTGCTTTGTAAAAGGACTTTCGATAGCGAATTGAGCTTGGTTGCCTTCTAATTGCTTCAATACTTTCAATTCTGTAGCAGAGATTTTTTGATCTGCAGAAAAAGCAGAAATCAAATTTTGCATATCTGTTGAAGTAATCAAGCGAGCGTTTTCTGTAAAGTGCAACATCAAACGAACTGTTTTGTAAACAGCAGCATCGGCATTTCTAATTACTTGCTTTTCATTCAATTCAAGGTTCTCCGCATTTGCGAAGAAGCTAAAGAAAATAAAATTGAGTAAAATTAAAGAGGCTTTCATATTGGTATTATCTACTTACCCTGACCTTATTGTAAATATCGTGCCAAAACCGAAATGTTTTTAATAAAATAAAATAAATATTAACACAAATTATTGAAAAACAATTATTTAGATTTAAATTATTTTTTTGCCCATTAAAAAAGAAGGACTTCTCCCCCATTTTAATGATGGAACAAAATGTTAATAGATTTATTTGTTTTGTTGGATAATTCAGCCTAAAGTTGCACTTTCAAGTTCAACGATGAAATATTTAGACATACAGGATCCAATTCGAAAGTTCAATGAAGTCTTTGGAGGAAAATGGCGATTGCTCATTTTAGAACAATTATTTCGTGGAACTCAGCGATTTACAGAATTAGAGCACTCTATTCCAGGTATTTCTGGAAGAATGCTCGCCAAAGAGATCAAATCATTGACCAATCATTTAGTGGTAGAAAAGACCGTTTATAAGGAATTGCCGCCGCGCGTTGAATATAATCTAACCGATTACGGAATAAAATTATTGCCCTTAATTGAACAAATCCGGGAAATTGGCTTGAGGCATTATGAAATGGAGAATAATCCATATGTCGAAAGTGAAGAATCACATACTGTCAAACATGAACAAATTAAAACAGTTCGCACTGAAAAGTCTAAATCAAGTAAGGTTGAAGAAGGTGAGCCAAAAGTAAAAACAAAAGCAAAGGTTGAAAAGCCAGTTGCAAAGAAAGAAGTCCCTGCTGGTCCTGGTATTCAGCAATTATCCTTATTCTAGGAGAAATTAGAGATTGAGTTTTTCCAACAAGAAAGTTGGATATCCCTTGATGAATTTTCCATTTTCCGCTTTATAGAAGTCAATAAACTTGAGTTTGAAAAATTGATCATTCTCTTTTTGATAAAATACATGCGCTCTTTGATTTTATAGGTCGCATTTACTGCCTGAAAATCTATCGTTTTCCAATCATACCCAATGGCGTCAATACTTTGATTGTATTTAAAATCGAACAGATTTTGTTTGGTGATGGGTTTGTCAAAGTTTGAATTGGTTGAATCAACATATACTGCGATGGCTAATGATGGATTAAGCAAGATTCCATTGACCAAATAAGGGAAATTAGGCAACACTTCCGCTGTATATCTGGTAAATTCAATATCCCAAAGTGATTTATCTGGTTCTTGATCGATGACTTTATGCTCTTCCATGGAGTAATAAACAAAATTTGCATTACCACTTTTAGAAAGTAAGACATCGCGAATATCGCTATTGTCGAGATTTGAGTATGTAATACTATACACACCATTGGTGCAGCTATTGATGACCATCTTTTTAGGAGCCAATATTTTACCATCACTAATTCTGGTTCCTCGTCCAATGAGATAAATATGGCCATATGAAATTGGGTCATTGCTGTTGAATTGCCCCCAATGTCCAATCGCAGAATTTTCATTGACATCTCTTGGGTATTCAGGTATGGTCGTATCAGGAAAGTTGAATAATGTCTCAAATTTTTTCCCTACAAATTTCACCACACTTGCTTTATTGGCAGAGTTGACCAAGATTTTAAATCCATTGGCAGAACAGTCAAACGCAATATCCCATGCATAGGGGTCTGCAGACTTCACCACTTTTTTACTCGCTAAATTATAGTAAACTTTATTTTGATAGTTCTCCCAAGCGCAACTGATTGTGTGCTGAGGGGCACGAATGGAATCAAGTCCTCCTTTTGATCAATACAAGAAGAAAGGAAAGGAATGAGCATTATAAGAACACCGCCTTGCTTTACCTTAGATATATATGTTTGTATTTGATTAATCATTGACATTCGTTTTAGTAGCTTGTTTCAAATCAATTTTCAAATCAATGAAGAAAGACCTTCCCAAAGCATTGGCTGACTTGATCCGCTATTGTGAAAATTGCCACCAGAGCCATTTTGAACTATATTGACGACGTCTAATAAATTCTTGCATCCGATATTTAAAAAGACTTTTTCTTTAAAGAAAGAGCGAGAAAGTGTAATATCGAAAATTTGGTAAGGTGATTGACTGGTTAGTTCCAACTGCTGCGTTGCTTGGTTAATACTGGTAAAGGCGCTATAACCGACATATTTGTAATACAAGGAGAGATTTAGTTTGCTATTTTTTTCAAAGTATGAAAGAGAAGTATTGACTTCAGTAGTTCCATAGTATACATCTTTTTTAGGATTGATGATTTGATCAAAGTTCTTATTATTCCCGATAAGGGCAGCTCCTAGGGTTGATTTAACATTGCCAAAATTGATATTCATATTGTAAGCGATGCTCAATATCCTTGTCTTTCCGATATTCTTATATTGAAACTCTTGCAAATTCTTTTTATCAAAACCAATTCTATCGCATCTTTCTTATCGCTGAAATTGATATTGAGGGTTGAATTATAAGAATACTTTTCTTTTTCTGCTTTTTGCTTCTTCACTTCAAAAGCCCAATTGAAGATTTGTAGAAGATTCCACTGCGAGATTTTCATTGCCAATGATATTGTGGTTGAAGTCTTTGAATTCAAAATACAATTCTTTGATATCCGGAGATACAAAAGCCCTGCTGATCAAGAATCTCATATTGAATGATTTACTCGGGTTGAATTTTATATTGAATGAAGGTGCAATTGGCGTAAAATATTTTGAATTAAATGTAAAGCGAATTCCCGGTTGAAGTAATAGTGAGGTGAAAGGTGAATAGGTCAATGAAGTCAATATACCCAAATCATAAAGGGTTTTGACTGTATCTAAAATGCGCACTCCTTGAGCCCTATCCATATTGAATTCATAACCCGCCAATAGTTTCACCTTGCTTTTCTCTTTAGAATAGGATATCCATGTTCGATTAAAGAGGGTATTGATATAATCATTGGTGGTTTGCAAGGAGAATAAATTGCCATTATCTAGTTGTTTATAATTCTGTTCAAAAATTCTATGATAGAGCATATATGATGCATTGGACTCAATATTGATGTCGTGGTTGATTCTGCCATTATAAGACACCCCCATATTATATCGCTTGGTGTGATACCAATCATCCACTCCATAATTTGAGTATACAGAAATTGGATTGAGGCGATTTAATATTCTTTCAGTAAAGGCATCTAGTTTCACTCTAATCGAATGGGATTTTTTCAATTGAATGGCATATGATAGATTGCCGAAGTATTGCTCCTTTTGATTCCACAAATAATCCCTTGTTTGAGTCTTTGGCAAAAACTTAAAAGAATCTTGATTTGGATCCCAGCCTAGGAAAACGGTGCGACCTAAACTTAAATTAATCATGTGTTTTTTGATATTCAAGCCAAGATTGACATTTTGATTGAATTGACCTACAGATTCATTGTGCGAGTTCAAGCCTAAACTCCATTTCTCTTGTTGCTTTCTCTTGGTGACAATATTGATGACTCCACCAGTAGCATTTGGGCCATAAATAACTGATAAAGCGCCTTCTACAGCTTCAATTTTCTCTACATTGGCGAGATTTAATTGGCTGATATCGATACTTCCGTTTTGTTTTCCAATCACTGGTACCCCATCAATCAGGATTTTGATATCTTGGGGTTGCATACCCAACATGGTCAATTTTGCCCCAAGAACTGGATCTTGAACAATTCGTATAGAATTCTCACTTCGAAGTGCTTCTGCTAAATTGCTCGCCCCTTTTTGTTTGATATCTTCACTAGATATTACTTTGGCGGAAAATGGAGAATTAAACTTGCTTCCGGGCAAAATTTGACCCGTGACGAGTATTTGTTTAAGTTCGAGTTCAGATTTTGATTCAATAAACAATATTCCAGAAACTTCATTGTTATTGAATTTTATAGGCTTGATTTCTACCCCTGATATCAAAACAGAGTCGTAAGATGCTTGGCTGGGAGACTTTAAATAACCATCATAGTCTGATTCATCTCTAAATACGACTTTTCCATTCTTAAAGAAGAATGCATAAGCATTGGAGATTGGATATTTATTAACCCTATTGATCAATCTTATATTGTCGTACTGACTTTGACTAAAGATTGATTTAGAAATAATAATAAAACAAAAAACAAAAAAGATTCGACTCAAACTCTTAACCACTTTATTCTATAATCAGCTTTTGTATATTGATGATATTCTTTTGATTATCAATTAATTTTACGAAATAAATACTTTTTGCTAGGTTGGAAATGTCCAAAGGGCCATTATTAGTCCCACTCATCACTTCTAAACCCGCGATGTTAACTATGCTAAAATTCGTGCCAATCCAATCAATATTCAAATTGAAATTTAGTAATTCATTGGATTTAATAGGATTAGGATAGAAAATATTTTCACTGGCATAATTATAAACTTTCAAACCATATGGGCATCGATTCAAGTTGCTTTTTAAAAATTTTACTTTGACCAAGCCAGCATTGTTTGAATAATCTGTTACCACAAATTGCCAAATACAGCTTTTTCGGTCGCGAACGAAATAGCTATTGTTTGCCAAAGGCTTTTGAGTATTTACATCTAACCATGATAAACCAATGTCATTCATCGTCTTCACTCCTCTATTCCCAAGAGAATTATTGTAAATGGCTGCTGTGTAGGCAACTCCATTTGCTCTATATGCTGGAGCATAGATATAAGCTAAGTCTTTATATGGGCTAAAAGGAGAAGTGAGGGAAGCGAGGATTGAATAGGAATTATTCGTAAGAATTGCTGGCGCTTTTTTGATTCCATTGCTAATCAACTCTCTAAAGACCAAGTCGTAATTATTGTATTTTTCCTCAATTGTAGCCACATATGCTTCATTGGTAATGGAATAATAGGAATAATAGCTGATCGTATCTGTATTGTTTTTATTGATAACCAATTCTTTGGCGTTCGTTCCGTCGATATTGGCTATCTGGACTTTATATTGTCGAGAAGGGCTTACAAAATAGCTGACATACAACTTTTTATAAATATTGTCGATTGTTTTAATGATGAAGGCCGAATCTCCAATTCCATTATGTGAAGCCATATTCATCAACGACCAGCCAGTTTGGTAAAAGGTATTTCCACCTGATATGACTTCATCGTATTGCAAATTATCAAAGGCACCATGCAAACAGAAAGTCTCTGCATTGAATTTTTCGTTGATTGTATCTGCGAGACTGACAGAAGCAAAATCGGCAACTGCTTTCTTCGTCTTCCACAATCTAACCCCGCCGATATCATTAATTTTGATGGTATATTCATGGGCGTTATTTCCAAAGCCAATATCCCAAGTTTGCTTTGCTTTCTTGGTGAAAGTACCCGATTCAATGCTATAATAACCAATCTCAGTGCTTGGGTTAAATTCTATACTATCGGCAATGTAATTTTGACCAAAAATTAGATTTGAGGCAAGAGATAAGACGAATACACATATTAATTTATACATATTGTAGTGATAATTAGGTAGATAGGTTTAAAATAAAATATTGATAATCAACGTATTTGTAGCAAAAATAATGCCTAAATTCAGTTTATTTTGCTAAGTTTTCAACAAAGTTATCCTCTTTTTAATTCCTTTGAAGACCTATTGTGCATAAGAAATTGAAAAATCATTTTCAAGCGGTTTTCTTTGCCGGCTCAAATCAGATTATGTTAGACAAGTATTTTCATACCATCTCAACCAAATTGTCTGTTCAATCAAATCAGGTTGTTCAAGTTTTTCAGCTCTTTGAAGCGGGAAATACCATTCCATTTATTGCCCGATATAGAAAAGAAGCGACTGGGAATTTAGATGAGATCAAAATAGAACAGATCAAGGATTCCATTGATTATTTTAAAGACTTAGAAAAGCGGAAAATAACGGTGTTGAATACTTTGACAGAGCTGGGTAAATTGAGTCCAGAACTAAAGTTGAAAATTGATTTATGCAATGATATTACCATACTCGAAGATATCTACCTGCCTTATAAACCCAAGAAAAAAACGCGATATAGTGTAGCTATTGAAAATGGATTAGAACCTTTGGCTAAATCAATTTTCGTACAGGATCGGAAATTGAATATTGCAAGCGAATCAGATAAATTCATCAACGAAAAGGTTGCAAATCGAGAAGATGCCTTGCAAGGTGCGAGGGATATCATGGCTGAATGGATTCACGATGACATCCGATCGAGGGATAGAATCCGCCAACTCTTCAATAAAACGGGCATTATTTCGTCTAAAGTCATTCGAGGTAAAAATGAAGAGGGCATTAAATACAAAGACTATTTTTTGTTTTCAGAATCTGTGCAAAAATGTCCTTCCCATAGAATTTTAGCGATGCGCAGAGGGGAAAAAGAGGGTTTTCTCTCCTTAGATATTTCTGTAGAGGAAGAGAAGGCCTTAGATATTCTCGACAATCTCTTTGTCTTGAATGACAGCGATAGTGGGAACAAGTTCAAATTTCAATAACAGACAGCTATAAGCGATTGCTCAAACCCTCTATCGAATTGGAAATGCGAATGGCGCTTAAAAACAAGGCAGATGAAGATGCCATTGAAGTGTTTGCGACCAATACGCGACAACTGTTGCTTTCTCCACCTCTGGGACAAAAAAACACTTTGGGCATTGATCCTGGATTTAGAACAGGATGTAAATTGGTCGTATTGGACAAGCAAGGAAAATTGATTCATGAAACGGTGATCTATCCCCATCCTCCTCAAGGAGAATATCAAAAGTCCATTGAAACCATCAAATTCCTTGCAGAAAAATATGAAATTGAGGCCATTGCTATAGGAAATGGCACGGCGGGCAAAGAGACAGAGCAATTGTGTCGCTCAATCGCCTTTAACAAAGCGATAGGTATTTTTAGTGTCAATGAGTCCGGCGCCTCTATTTACTCTGCTTCAACTGCTGCAAGAGAAGAATTCCCAGATAGAGATATCACCGTCAGAGGGGCTGTTTCCATTGGTAGAAGATTGATGGATCCATTGAGCGAATTGGTTAAAATTGATCCCAAATCGATTGGAGTCGGACAATATCAGCATGATGTCAACCAGACCAAACTCAAGGGCAAATTGGATTTTGTCGTAGAATCTTGTGTAAATGCCGTTGGGGTTGAATTGAACATCGCCTCTAAACATCTCTTGAATTACGTCGCGGGACTTGGTCCTACTGTCGCTAAAAATATTGTTGATTACCGCGAGGCCAATGGAGATTTCAAGAATAGACAAGAATTAAAAAAAGTACCTCTTTTGGGGAATAAAGCATTTGAACAATGTGCTGGATTTTTGAGGATTAGAAATGCGGAGAATCCACTGGACAATTCAGCCATTCATCCCGAGCAATATGGTTTGGTGGAGCAAATAGCTTTAGATTTAAAATGCGATATTGATGCTTTGATTCGGGATGCTTCGCTGAGGAAACAGATTGATATTCGAAAATACATCAATGAGAAACAAGGCTTATTCACTTTGCAAGATATCCTAAAAGAATTGGAAAAGCCGGGCAGAGACCCACGCGCAGAAATGAAGGCTTTTGAGTATGCGGCGGGAATTAATAATATGGAAGATCTAAATACGGGGATGATACTCCCTGGAATTGTAACGAATATCACCAATTTTGGAGCTTTTGTAGATATCGGCGTCAAGCAAGATGGTATGGTTCACATATCCCATTTGGCCAATAAATTCATTCGAGACCCCAATGAGGCAGTTAAACTTCAGGAACATGTCATGGTAAAAGTATTGGAAGTAGATGTTGCGCGCAAGCGCATTCAGCTGAGTATAAAAGAAGCGCTATAATTTTTCTATTAATTCCATATAATAAAAATCATCCTGCTGCTCTATAACGCGATACTGCCAGCGCTTCTGAACTTGCTCAAAAATAGTCTTCTTGTAAAACATGACCTTATCTCCTTTCAGCGCGTAATCAATTGAAACAGCACTAATGGGCTTATTCGCGCGTTTGGCAGAACCTATATAAAATTGCATGTCAGCTGAGTAACCTTCTTCAATGCATTTTAAAGGAGACTGATTCCATCGATTGGATTCTATAAAATCGCTGGCTGCTTTCAGAGAGGAATCATGCGTAAGTCCACTCCCATTATGTATTTTATTGAATACTTGAAAATACGGCAAAATGAAAATGGCGAGAACAAAGCAAGCAGCAAATATTTTACTTTTTTGCTGTGCCAATATCTTAAAGATTTCATTGATGAAAATGGCAGCAATGATGCTAGCTAGCGGAATATTGGGAAGACTATACCATTTCAGTTTAGACGTGCACAAGGATATGGTCATTAAATGAAAAAAGATGAGCAATGCCAGATAGCCAATGAGCAATCGGTATTGAAAAGCTTTTTCATAATAGGCATAGGCAAGTCCTGCAATAAAAAAAAGCACCCAATAGGCAAAATGAAATTGAATAAACAGATGCCAATAATAGCCAAATGGATGAACATGTCCATCAATAGCATTCACTGCGCGACCAATAGTATCTACTCGAATGATGGATTCGATATAGTCTCCTTGCAATCCTGCTCGAATAAATACATACGAGCCGATGATAACAAAAAAAGAAACTAGTCCAATATAAAATTCTTTTGACGAAAATAGTTGCTTCAACTTATCCATATATATGGCAAAGACGAACATGGGCAAGATAAATAGCATACCAGCGATGCTCTTTGTAAAGACCGCCAAGATAAAACTCATGCAACTGATCAAAAGTTGTTTTCTATTATTCCCTTGCGTATAATTATAAAAAGACAAGACAGAGATTGTGGTAAAAAGGGATAACATGGCATCGTAGTCTCCTGTCCTACCGCCGTGAATATCCATAAAACCATTGGATGTAACCAATACGAGCATTGCGAAAAGTCCAATTTTATAATCCTTTAAAAATTGAATAGAATACCAAAAAAGGTAAATGCATAGTGCAAATACGGATAGGGCAATGGGCATGCGCATACCCAACTCGTTGAATCCAAAGCATCGCATACTGAGGACTTGCAACCAAATCAACAGGGGGAATTTGACATTTCCATAATCTGGAACATGATCAAATGTTGTGACGATCCAATTCCCTGAGAGATCCATCTCTAGCGCATTGTTGGCCAATCTAGCTTCATCCCACATAGATATGGGATAATCGGGAAGATAGGCAAAACACATAATTCCTGCGCAGATTATTGCGATGGAAGAATATAAACTTTTGAGTGTAAAAAGCCTCATTGATTGATGTTGAATTGGAATGCTAATCTAATCGATTTTGTTGGAAAGTGCGTGTATATAGTCAAACCAGTTTTTAATGATTATTGGCCCACCATCTGTCAGAATGGATTCAGGGTGAAATTGAATTCCAAGAATAGGCAAAGTTTCATGGACAATTGTCATGATTTCTTCCGTTTCTGTTTTCGCAATTGATCTCATCTTAGATGGAAGTTCATCAAGTATCAGAGAATGGTATCTCATCGCTGTAAATGGATTATTCAAGCCATTAAAAACAGGATGATGTTCATGCTGAATCAAGGAAGTTTTGCCATGCATTGGCCTATTTGATTTTCTTAAGTTGGCGCCAAAAAATTGACCTATAGCTTGATGCCCAAGACAAATGCCCAAAATGGGACAGCGCTTATGGTATTCTTTAATCAAATCCATCATAATGCCCGCTTCAATAGGCGTTCGTGGTCCTGGAGAGAGCAATATATTGTCAAATTGAAGTGAAGCGATTTCTTTGATGGTCAATTCATCATTCTTAACAATGACAACTTCTTCCCCAACTTGTTTGATATAGTCGAAGAAATTATAAGTAAAGGAATCGTAGTTGTCAACTAATACAGTCATGCTTCGGCAAAGAGTTTACAAATTAAATTGGACTTTATAGACTTTGCCTTTATCTCCGACGATAATTCCCTCAGATTTATTGAACATCCAAATATCTCTCAAGTTATTTTCTTCAAATAAATCCAGATTGGTCCAAGAAAATCCACCATCATTGGTGTATTTCATATTGCCTTGAAACCCTATAATAAAACCGCGATTTTCTGATACAAATTTTGCGTTGGTCCACTGACCAGTATTTGAAATAATATTATTTCCGCCAACCAATGTATGCCAAGTATTACCATGGTCTGTCGTTTTTATAATTTTACCTTCATAGCCAATGGCAAAGCCAGTATTAAAAGAGGGAAATGAAATATTCATCCAATTATCTCCTTTTGATTCTGTTGGTATCCAAGAATTTCCGCCATCAGCAGTTCTGAAGATCAATCCATATGTAGCGATAAAACCATCTTGCGCATTTTGCATTACAACGGCATTAATGGAGCGATTGAAAGTATCGCTTGTCCAATTTTTCCCACCATCGTTGCTGCGCCATAAAAAGCCAGATTCAAAACCAATACCGCTTCCTGCTATGCATCTTAGACTATCAATAAAGATGGGCGTTCTCATAATATTATCTAGAATTCCATCAAACAATTGAAAAGTGTTGCCGCCATCTACTGTTTTATATATTCTGCTAGGCCAAGCAGATACGAGTCCGTTCTTTTCGTCAGAAAAGACAAGTCCGAATGCTCCGCCATTTAAGGATTCATTGATTAGTTTCCATGAATTTCCCCTATCAATTGTTTTAAGTAAAATTCCTTTGTCATACAGTGTGCCGCCAACTATATATCCCACGCTATCACTCACAAAATAGATGCTTCGCAGGATAAGATTAGTGCCAGTATCGACCGTATTTATTTGAATATTCTCTTGATTTTTTGTTACATGAAAACAAGAAAACAAGGATTATAAATGCGCATATTAACCTCATATACTTTTAATCGATTTGTGAATAATGTCAGCGGCAGACTTTAATTCGTCCAAACTGATATTTAATGGCGGGGCAATTCTCATGCGATAATTGCAGAATAGAAACCAATCTGTTATAAGGCCGTTTTCAATGCATCGATCGATGATTTTTTTGTTTCTTTCAAAAGTATCAAAATCAATGGACATCAATAGTCCAGCGCGATGAACATGATGAATTTCTGGATTTTTTTTCAATTCATTTTCAAAAAATGCTCCTTTTGATTCAACATCATCTAGGATTTTCTCTGAAATTAGCACATCTAGCGAAGCTTCGGCTGCAGCGCAGCAGACTGCATTGCCACCAAAGGTGGTAATATGTCCGAGTATTGGGTGATGAGAAATTGCCTGCATGACATTTTTGTCGGCGATAAATGCCCCAAGGGGAAGCCCTCCGCCAAATGCTTTTGCAAGCAATAATATATCGGGAACAAAATGATGGTGCTGAAAAGCGAATAATTTACCCGTGCGCCCCATGCCTGTTTGTATTTCATCAAGAATCATCAGAGCGCCCATTTCGCGGCATCGCTCAGAGAGTTTTTCTAAAAAATGTGGCGCGGGTAGTAATATTCCTGCTTCCGCCTGCACTGCTTCCACAATAACAGCAGCAGTATTTGAATCAATTTGAGCTAAGGCTTCAAAATCATTGTAATCAATAATTTTATTGCCCGGAATGAGTGGTCTATAATTTGATTTAAAAAATTCATCGCCCATGACACTTAGTGCACCAGCAGTTGAGCCATGATAGGCATTTCTAAATGAAATGGTCTGACTTCTCCCAGTATATCTCTTTGCCAATTTTAATGCTCCCTCCACGGCTTCTGCGCCTGAATTGGTGAAATAGACCTGGTTTAAAGTGCTCGGCAATAAATCAGTAATTTTTTTTGCTAAGCGCACAGCGGGGTCATAGATATATTCTCCATAAACCATGAGGTGAGAAAACTTAGCCACTTGATTTTGGACAGCATTAACAATGGCTGGGTGGCAGTGTCCAAGATTGCTCACACTAATTCCAGAAATCAAATCGATGTATTTTTTTTTTTGTACATCTTCCAAATAAACACCTTTTGCACTAGCTATCTCTAGCATCAATGGCGTATCAATGGTTTGAGCGATATTGTTTAGAAAAATTTGACGCTGTGTCATATAAAATCAATAAAGGATTATTGATTTAATGGAGTACTAGGATTTCCTTTTTGGATAAAAAAGCAACCATTATAAATAGATGTTTCAGAATCCTTCTCAGCAATGAAAATGGAAATTGGTCTTCCAGTAAAAACGGCTTTATTTCCAATTTCATCAGTCAAAGGGTTGACGCCTATCTTCCCTCCTACGTTGTTGTAAGCACTTCCGCCTTTAAATAAAACTTGCAATGAGAGCATTTTTGAGCGATCAAATTTTTCGTTTTTTTTAAGCAAATATCCCATTGTCTCGATGTATTCCGCATCGTTTGTCTGGTACTTATAGAGGAATGAATGCATTTGACTGGTGAGACAAACTATTTTTGCGTCTTTGAATTGGCTAGAGGCTTTTGCAATGTTTTTGGCCATTAAATTTTCTCTGTCATTTAACTCAGCCTTGTTGGTTGGGTCGATGTCAAAACAGACCACACGAACATTTTTTTTGCCGTATATGCCGCGAATTAAGTCACCCATTGCTTTGCTATTTCTTCCATCTGGTTTTTCAACATTAAAGAAAGGCATGCGTTCAATAATAGCAAAGTCACCGGTCTTCAAATATTTTTCAATTTGCGCTTGCTCTGAATTAGGAATTTGAAGTGCGACGAGTACTTTCTCTTTATTATTGCTCAAAACATTGATCAACCCCAAAGCGCACATGGGGCCTTCTTGCGTGCCGTGTATTTCACCGATAAGAAAAGTATGGTAGTTTTTAAATTTATCAAATAATTCATTTGGAATGCTTTGTGCCATTTCATATTCAGCATTGGGCACTACTTGAGCATGATGATTGAGAAAAGAAAAAATTGTAATAAGCGTTAATATGCCTTTCATCCTAAAATATATTTAGTGCAAAATAAATCATTTTTTACTTTTAACCAATCTAATTCCCATTTTCATGTTAAAAAAACTCATTTTCATCACTTCATTTGCATTCGTTTTGCCGATTTTTGGACAAGAAATTCAATTGCCCAACCAAGCAAAATTAGTATTTAGCGGCTATGGAGAAACCTATTTGAGTTATGCATTTGACTCTAATTACAATAATGAAAGGCCGAATCTCTACGTCAGCCATCACAAGAATAGAGAGTTTAGCATCAACTATGCTCAACTAAAAGTAAAGTTAGAACATGCATCGTATCGCGCTAATTTGGGATTGCAAATGGGGTCATTTGTGGAGAGGAATCTCGCTGGTGAGCCAGATGCATTGAAATACCTATCTGAATGCAATGTTGGATTTAAAATCTTTCCGAAACATCGTATTTGGTTAGACGCAGGCATATTTAGTTCCCATATCGGCATGGAATCAGCCATTGGATTGGACAATAAAACTGTTTCTAGAACCTTGATCAGTGAAAACACGCCTTATTACGAAGCTGGAGCGAAACTATCTTATCAATCCATCAATGAGAAATTGGAAATCTCCGTTTCTATATTAAATGGCTGGCAGCGCTTGAGAAGGAATAGTCCGCTAGGTTATGGTATGCAAGTCAAATATAAGATGAATGATAAATTCAATTTCAACTACAGCAATTACTTGGGATATATGAATGCACGAGAATTCAGGCATTACCACAATATCTATGTCCAATCGGAAATTTCTAAAAAATTCAATGGCTCAATAGGATTTGATTTAGGTTTTCAGCAGATCAATGGATTGACCAATGTGGGGAAAAAAGTGATTGGCACGTTCATCACCATGCAATATAAACACAGCGAAAAGTGGAGATTTGCAGCAAGACTTGAAAAATTTAGCGATGCCAAAAGTATGATTGTCAATTTGGATAATTTTTCTGGAATTGCCGTTGATGGATATTCTTTTAACATAGACTATCATTTCTCAAAACACATCGTATTTAGAAATGAAATTAAGTATTTAAATGCTGACCAGCCTATCTTCCGACAGAAATTGAATGCACTTAAAACAGATAATGTCTGTTTGTTATCTTCTTTGAATTTTATCTTTTAAATAGTCGCTTAGTTGATTTGGTATTCAAAGCGATAAGTCTTAGAGACAGGAACCCCTAAGTCTTTGAGATAAGTAAAATCTGAAGCTTCAACAATATCTTTGACAGAATTATCCTTGCTTATAATTAGGATTTTATCGTGTTGAATATCGTAGGCGGCATGTCGAATCGTCAAATCGAAGACGAGAAAAGAAGCATCTTCAATTTTACATCCAAAGCTATTGCTTACTTTTTGTTCTTGAAGTTTTAAATCATTTCTATTCGATTCTATTTGTCTAATGAGGAATAGATTTCGATTGAGTAGCGCATTGGATAAATAAGCGAGAATAGGATCACGGTGATTTTTCCAATATTTCAGTGCAGATAATACATCATTGTCGTCTAACTGAGCAAACATCTCTAAAGTATTTCCAGTGAAATTCATAATAGAAAAATCGTTGTACAAAAAATACCGCAGAGCATCAGTACATGGAAGTTCGACTCCTTTCTTCGCCAATTCTTTTGCTCTTTCCATGGCTTTTATAAGCATCATTTCTGCGCATAGCACAGTTTTGTGCAGATAAACTTGCCAATACATCAATCTTCTTGAAATTAAGAAACTCTCAATTGAATAGATGCCCTTTTGTTCGACGACCAATTTGCCATCATAGACATCCAACATTTTGAGTATTCGGTCATGGCTGATGACCCCTTCGTTTACGCCAGTGAAAAAGCTATCTCGCGTTAAGTAATCCAAACGATCGACATCTAATTGCCCAGAGATAAGGCTGTGCAAAAATCGCTTGTGATATTGATCTTTAAAGATTTCTATTGCCAAAGTCAATTTGCCATCGAATTGTCTATTCAATTCATCCATCATCAAAATGGAGATTTCTTCGTGTGAAACGCCTTTGATAATGGGGTTTTCAAGCGCATGTGAATAAGGGCCATGTCCAATATCATGAAGAAGTATTCCGATACAAGAGGCAATTTCTTCTTCTTCAGGTATTTGATTTCCTTTGTCTCTAAGGGTTGGAATAGCCATTTTCATCAAGCGCAGCGCACCGAGAGCATGATGAAAACGCGTATGATTAGCTCCTGGATAGACGTAATTGGTCAAACCCAATTGCGAGATTCTTCTCAATCTCTGGAAGAATGGATGGTCGATGATTTCCAATAAAATCGGATGATGCATTGAAATGAATCCATGAACAGGATCGTTAAAGATTTTTTTCAAAGTAATGGGTATTTGAAAACGTGATTAAAGTGCAAACTTATGAAAAATAGCTCAATATAGGTGAAGCCTTATAAATAAAAAACCTCGAAGCTTTTGGACTTCGAGGTTCTTTAATTTGATTAAAGCGCATTATTGAATAATCAATTTTTGTGTCTTAACTTGATTATCGGTTTTCACTTCTACAAAATAGGTTCCAGCTGGAATCGCTTGATTGAAAGAAATGATATTATCTCCTTTTTCAAGTTGACTTGACTTCGCTATAACGGTTTGAAGCGCAGCATTGAAAATTGTAATAGTAGCTTGGTCTATTTCTGATACATTCAATTTTAGACTAAAGACGCCATTAGATGGATTAGGATAAATAGAAATCGTGTTTAAATTCTCAATTGAATTAATTGAAGTTGGATTGCTTATAATATCCGTTTTAAATCTTGGCAATAATTGATAGCCACTTGATTTTATTGGCGCACCGTCAAATTGACCACCAATTCCAACTATGCTAAAGTTCCCTGTGAAAAGGTTGGTTGTGCCGTATATACCACCGAAGTTTTGCAACCTAATTTCAAATTGATTGCCGCCGCCATCTTGAACCATCAAATTTTCTGTCATATCCGCTGCTGGCCATGTTCCGCTAACAAAAGTTAAATTATTTAATCTCACTAAATCTGATTCAGAAGCTTCATTAAGATTGGTCACCACTTTAGGTGATTTGACTGTTCCAGTGCCTAATTTGATAAAGGTATCTAATCGGTCGATAGAAGCTAAACCATTAAAATGATTGATTTTCCTTGAACCAATACAGAATCACCTTCTTTAACAACATAATTTCCCCAATTATTGGCAGGAGAATTGACTTGAATTCCATTGGTTCCAGTAGATTGGTCATAGAGTGTAAAACGAATACCAGTGGGAGATGCATCTTGTTCTGTACCTAGAACAATTCCCTTTAAAATTACTGGATACTTTCCAAATGAATCAGGTATCCCGTTGGTGTTATTTCCTCTCACTGCGCTTATTGTCATTGTTACAGGTGGATTGTCACTTGGATTAATCGTAAGTGTAAATACGCTATCTCTGTTCAAAACTAGATTTGTGGAAGGGGATCTCAATGAAAACTTCAAAACATCTTTATACTCTGCAATTGCATCATCAGTAACCGTAAATTTCAATGTATCTGTTGTTGCATTTGGAAGGAAAGTGCTCGTATACGTGGTGAAATTATTCACATCAGCAGGATCGCCCATGGAGAGAACAACATTTACAGTCATAGTTGCTGTTGGATTCGCAATATTTAAACGAATTGGAACGGTAATTAATCCAACATTCTCATCTACTGTTCTTGTAATTGATCCAAATCTAACAGTGGTATCGATGGTGCTACCACAAACATTGGAGGAGTGATTTTTCAAGTCTGAAAAGAAATTATTGTTTTTGATTTCCCAAGAATTTTTTGCGCTAGTCAACCAATCAGACGTATCACCTTTATCGGTATTGGGTTTTCGAATCAAAGTATGGTCTTTGAGCATAGGAGAATCAACCTGAGAGCGATCTACAGCATTTCTAGTTCCAATGGCATCAATTGTAATTCCACTTTTTGATAGAATCAAGGCGTCGTCACCTGTGTAATTCATGATACTTCCACCTCCTCCAGGAATAATAGTATCAGCAATCGCTCTAATATTATTCAAATCTGCTTGGTCATTGGCTAAAACATAAGTTGCTTTGGAGGCAATCGTTCCATTGAGGTTGAAGAATACAGAATTGGCAGTACCAGCATTATTGAAGCCTTTCATGGTTATTCTATATCCAGCCAAATTGATTGGATTTGGGGTTGGGTTATAGAGTTCAATGGCTCTGTTATTGCTAGATCCTTCGACATATTCGCTAAAGAATATATTATCGCATTGACTATAACTGGTAAAAAGGGAAATGATGCTTGCTAGAAATACAAGTAATTTTTTAAACATATATTGATTTGATTTTAATGACAAAATTAATCCTAAATGAGAAACGCTGACTTATAACTTATGCACAATTACTAATTATAATTCATTGGCTAAAAAATCCATAACTTCCTCTCTACCAACTTTTTCTTCCGAGGAAGTCAAAAAACTTGGTGGTAATTCTTCCCAAGACTTAAGCAATTCATTTTTAAATAATTGTATATTTTTCAAGCAAACAGCTCTTTCTTTTTTATCTACTTTTGTGAAAATGAGGACGAATGGGACATTATTTTCCCCCAACCAATTGACATGATCAAGATCTTTCGTTTGAGGTGGAATTCGGCTATCAATCAATTGCATCACGCAATGCAGTTGTTCTCTTTTTAGGAAAAATCGCTGCATCATCTTTTCCCAATCTTCGCGCAATGACCTGCTGCGCTTAGCAAATCCATAGCCTGGTAAATCTATCAAGTGCCAAGATTCATTGATGAGAAAGAAGTTGATTGATTGTGTTTTACCAGGGGTATTGGAAACTTTCGCCAGGTCTTTTTTTTGAGTTAAGAAATTGATTAGAGATGACTTACCGACATTTGATCGCCCAATAAATGCAAATTCCTTAAAATTTGTTTTTGGGCACTGGTCTAAGTTATTGAATGAACCAATAAATTTGGTGGATTTTATATTCATAAATACATTTGCACGTTCAATCGCGCTTTTTATTAATTTTGCAAAAGTAAAGTAAAGTTATCGGTTCAGACTTATTAGTTGGTTTCCGAGGCAAAGTTTTAGAATATAAGAATCACCTAAAAACAACCGATTATCAATCATATAACCCCATATCAAGACGAGTCTAAGAGCAAAAAAATTCAAGTAGAGGAGATGTTTGATAATATTGCACATCGCTATGATTTTCTCAACCATTTCTTATCTTTAGGCATCGATATTTATTGGAGAAAGAAAGCCATTGCTTTTTTATCTGCCTTTAAACCGAAATTCATCATGGATATGGCGACAGGAACGGGTGATTTTGCATTTGAAGCATTGAGTTTGCGGCCTGAAAAAATTATTGCCTATGATTTGAGTTTGGGAATGATAGAGCGGGGGCGCAATAAAAGTATCGAAAAAGGCGTTTCAACTATTGTTGAATTCATCAAGGGGGATTCTGAGAAAATGCCGTTTGAGGACAATATGTTTGACGCGATGACAGTGGGATTTGGAGTGCGCAATTTTGAAAATTTAAAACAGGGATTATCTGAGATGTTGAGGGTTTTGAAACCAAAGGGAAAATTGGTCATATTGGAAATCGGGAAACCTAAAAACCCTTTGATTACGCCACTTTTCAAGTTGTATTTTCACTATATCGCACCAGGGATAGGCAGATTGTTTTCAAAAGATCACCGGGCATATACCTATCTTCCTGAATCAGTCGCTGCATTTCCCGAGGGAAATGATTTTGTGCAAAATATTGAAAGGCATTGGATTTAATCATGTACAATACACGCCATTGACTTTTGGAATTTGTGCAATGTACACCTGTGAGAAATAAAAAATTATGAAATTAAAATCATTTAGTAAGCTATTTTTTGTTGCCATATTCTTTGTTCAGGGAGTTGTTTTACAAGCACAAATCAATTATCACGAATTAGGGAAAAAGACTTTGTATTATGGGATTTCATTGGGCGTAAATGCCGGAGATATGAATGTCAAACGCAGGGTAATTATGCCTAGCAATGATAGTGTAAGTTTTGTAGACAGTAAACTAGGTCCAGGATTTAACCTAGGAATTATTGGAAATTGGCAGTTTCATAAATATTTTGACTTGCGCTTAATTCCATCCCTAGTATTTACGGAAAGAAACATAACCTATACGCATACTACTGGATTTATTGAGACGAAGAATATATCCTCCATATTTGTATCTACTCCTGCTCCTTCTTCGATTCAAATCAGAACCCATCAATGATTTCAGAATTTGCGTCTTGGGAGGGATTCGCTATGATTTTGATATGGCATCTAACAAAGATAATACCTTCAAGCCTACAGCTATAAAATCGAATAGACATGACTTGTCGCTTGAATATGGCGTTGGATTTCAAATCTATTTCCCCTATTTTATATTGGCACCAGAGTTTAAAATGAGTCATGGGTTCTTTAATTTCAATGCAGATCCCAAATACCAATCTGATCAAAATATTAATTTACTCGACCAATTGTTTCAGCGCACATTTACACTCACTATTAATTTCGAAGGATAATTGCCAGAATTGATTCATATCTCCGAGAAATTTTGTTCAATTTTAGTGTGGAAAATTGAAGAAGAAGAAGCATTTTTCAATTCTAAAATTCAATTTACATCATTTGATACGAAAGAACTAGAAGAAATTTCACATCCACTTAAACGGCTTGAGTGGCTGGCTTCAAGGTATCTAATCAAAAAATTGCTCAATAAGGATGAGGTTGTTTTTCTAAATAAGAAGGCAAATGGCAAACCGATTATCACTAATTTTAAAGAGCATATTTCCATAACGCATACGAATGGATATGCTGCTTCTATTCATTCTAAAAATTATCCAGTTTCTATAGATTTGGAGCAAATCGATGAGCGCGTTTTGCGTATTGAACGCAAGTTTATGAGTGAATTGAAATAGCATTTATACCAGTTGACGAAAAGTGAATATCTCATACTCTGCTGGAGCGCCAAGGAGACTGTGTTTAAGTACCTTGAGATATCCGGCATCATTTTTAAAGAAGAAATTATTATTCAGCCATTTTCTATTCAAAGAGATAGAAGAATAACAATTCAAGTAAGCCATGCTAAGTTAAAAGTTAACTTGGAAATTGAATTTCAAAAAATTGAATCCAATTACTTGACTTGGTTGGTCAATCACAATTGATTGAACGTGTTGAATCGCTCATTATAAAAGGATATCAGCAACACTCTTCTTAATATTTTGACAAATTTTTTCGATGGGTAAATCATTGCTATCGCTTCCAAAAGGGTCTTCGATTTCCTCAGCAATCAATTCTAAACTCGCTAACACATAAAAGATAAAAACGACCACTGGAATTGAATAAAATCCAAGTATAAATGTGTATCCAATGGGCAAAGTCATGATGTAAAAGAAAATAAACTTCTTAATAAATGAGCTGTATGAAAAGGGAATTGGCGTATTTTTTATTCGCTCACAAGCACCGCATATATCGGCAAACGACATCAATTCTGGATTGATGAATAGGTGGTTGAATTTTTACCATCCTTGAATTCAGGTAATGAATTAATCTCGCGAAAATTACATTTAAAACTTGCATGGGAATATGCTTGGACTTATCCAATTTTTCTATCTCAAACCCCTCAGTGGATTCAATTTGATTGTTATTGGTCTTGTTGATTAAATGATTTTTAAGTGAAAAATTAAAATTTGAAATCATCGTTGAAAAGAAAATTTTGTCGGCTTTATTTTCTAATATTGAATTCAATTTTAGGGCTAAATTTCTAGAATTGTTTACCAATCCACCCCAGAGTTTTCTTCCCTCCCACCAGCGGTCATAAGCAGTATTGGTTCTAAAAACCAATAATAGAGAAATAACAAAACCAATCATGGTATGCATTTGGGTGATATTCTTCAATCTATAGTCATTGGGCAGATGCCAAACAAACTTCTGCAGACAAACAATAAGAAAGGTATAGATGGACAAAGCAACCATCATTGGAATTAACTTTCTAAAAGTATCTGCTTTGTGGAATCTAAAAATAAACGTAAACCACTCTTTGGGATTGTAATTAATCATGCAGTAAAATATCATTCTTCTTTTAGTCTTGCCAAAAAAGTAAGTGAAATCGCCTTGAATCAAGAAGTTTGATTTATATTTGAAGCTTAATTATTGACATGAAGTATTTCAACAAAGCATATATTCAATTTTTTAAAGAACTCGCCAAAGAGAATCACAAAGAATGGTTTGATCTCAACAGAAAGACCTACGAAATCGAAGTGAAGAAGCCCTTTGAAAATTTTACCCAAGATTTAGCAAATACCATTTACAAGTTCGATTCAGAGGTCAATACTGACTATAAAAAAGCGATATTTAGGATTAATAAGGATATTCGTTTCTCAAAGGATAAATCTCCTTATAAGTTAAATCGCTCCTGTGCAATATCCAAGTTTGGAAAGAAAGATCATGAGAGCCCGGGTTATTATGTGGAAATCTCAGCAGATAAAGTCAGTTTGGCTGGTGGGGCTTGGTCGCCATCCACTGAATCTCTATTCAAAATAAGACAAGAAATTTCTTATAATATGAAGGAGTTTGAGAAATTGACTAAAGATAAAAAATTCATAGAAGCCTTTGGTGAAATTCGCGGAGAAAAAAACAAACAGATTCCGAAGGAGTTTATGGAAGACGCAAAAGCGCAGCCACTCATCTTTAATAAACAATTTTACTTTTGGAAAGAATACCCGGCATCGTTGGTTTGTTCGGATAAATTATTAGAAACAATCATTTCGGATTTTAAAACCATTTTGCCCATGAATCAATTTTTGAGACGCGCGATGGAATAGTTTTCTAAATATTAGATAATCAACATTTTGCTTTCATTGTTGACTTGTTAATTAAAAAGGTTAACAAATACCTTTATACTTGGTGAATAAGGATTAACTTTGCGCATTATTTTAAAAACCTATGGCAAATTTCAATAAAGAAGAACTGCTCAATGACCTTAAGATTGGCATATATAAAGCTCAAAAAATATCAAATTCCAAATACACAAAAGGCACTTATCCAAGTCTTTAATAGTTTTGGTATTTTTTTCGCATTATGGGCATTGCAATATTATATGCTTCAAGAATCGGTTCTTTGGGTTGTTTTGATTGCTATTTTAAATGGATTCATTTTAGGGCGAATTTTTATTATTCAACATGATTGTGGCCACAAATCATTTACAAAAAGTAGAAAGTTCAATGATATTGTTGGTACAATTGCGAGTGTATTAACGGTAATCCCTTATAAATATTGGGCAGCAAATCATGATTTTCACCATGCCAACAATGGAAAATTAGAATTTTCAGATGTAGGCGATGTTGAGTGCTTATCTACAGAAGCATATGCGAAGTTAGATTGGAAGGCAAAAGTGCGTTACAGAATTTATAGAAGTCCTTTCTATTTGTTCACCATTGGCGGGTTTACCTATGTTGCTATATACAATCGTTTTGCTTTTCTTAAGACAGGTGTTTTCTCTGAAGTATTTAAGACCGTAAAATGGAGTAATCTCGCATTTATTGGTATTTATTCACTTCTCACTTATTTGATGAAAGTTGATTTTCTTATTGTTCAAGGGATTAACTTGCTCTTTTTTGGCACTTATGCCCTTTGGTTTTTTATGTTCAACATCAATATGAATTTATATATAAAACGACAACAGATAACTGGAATTATGTCGTTTCAGCGGTAAAGAGCAGCACTTATTATGACTTGCCGAAATTCATGCATTGGTTGACAGGAAATATTGGATATCATCATATTCATCATTTGAGTCCGTCAATTCCTAACTATAATTTGGAGGCTTGTAATAAAGAATATCCAGAATTTGAAAAACATACCAATAAGATCAATATTATGCAGAGTTTTAAAACCGTCTTTGCAAATCTATGGGATGAAAAACGTCAAAAGATGGTATCCTTTGATGAGAATGAATTAAATCAGGAAATTGAAAAACTCAAATAGTTCAAAGTCGGTTTAAAACATTCAAATCTTTGTGTGGGTTGAAGTTCCGAAGATTTAATGTAAAAGTCAATCGCTGAACTATTTTTTCCTTTGTGGCGCCTTTTAGGTGATCGTCCATTATATTATTGGTGATTAGGATGGGGAAATGTACTTCGAGAATATCTTTTAAAATTACCAAGCTAATTCCCCCTTCTGCAGCCAATTGTGGCGTTTTAATATTGTTGTAGAGCATAAAATCCCAAAAGCAAGAGAGAAGCAAATAATACAATAGGGATTTTTGGTATTTTATTTCCAAATTAGAACTAAACAGATAGTTTTCAGCAATTCCCAAATTGATAAAAGACCTAAATCCACCTTCATTTAATGCAACTTGATGCGCTAGAAAGGTGTTTTGCAAAGCATTGTTTCTCTGTAAAAAAGTTTCATCAAATGCATAGTCATGTGGCTGATAACCACCAGCAGCAGTATTATTCGAAAGTGCTACTCCAATAATTGTATTCGCCTCTCGATAAACATAGGCAGCGCCATAAAGACGCCAATTAAAATAGCCTTTAGGAGCATATTTAAATTTTAGGTTACACTCAGCTTGAATATTGACATTCGCCTCTCTCTGATTGATTTTGGACTCAAGATGATAAGAAAATAGCGCACCAATTTTACTGCGTTTGTAACCCAATTCATTAATTTGATAGTAGTAAGGTTTTACAATCAACGCATTGTTTTCATAGAAGTCTTCCTCTAGCCATATATGGTTATTCGTGAAATAAAATGAATGATCTGTAGATTTAACTTCCTTCCCAGATTTAAAATTGACAGAAAATCGACCTCCCATTTTATTATAGAAAAGATGTTCTTCTCCATTAGAAAAAGAATTGGTAAAATAGCGATAAGCATGTCGTTTAAGGTTTATACTCGCTTGAAAATTTACTTTTTGTTTATTATAAAGATTTAACCCCGCAGAAGCATTTCCCACTAGACTCTTGGAATCTAATCCAAACATTGGGTTCAATATCCAATTTAATTTGTGCGGAGTAAATAGATTGTTGTATAGGGCTGTTCCCAGCATAAATCCATCATTTCCATTCGCCCCGATTGTTGGGCTTAAGTAGACATAATGGTACTTAGGATCTGGCACTCCTGGCAATATTCTATACTTAATTGGCTTTCTAAATAGCGCATGGCGGTTATAGAAGTGGTTTTGTCGATTGATATCTATAGTGATGCGATTCGGATCAATTGTCGCTGTTTGAATTTCTCGAGGTAAATTCCACGTTTTTTTGCCGAAGAATCCATCTATTTTAATTGTGTCAATAGTACGATCGTTGTATTGGATATGCAATTCTGTAGGTGCAGGAATTTCTCCTTTATTTTTAAGTGTGATCGAATTTTTATGCACGCGATACACTGAATAATCAAAGGTTTTGGTGGTATTCAATAAATCCCTAAAAAACCAATCCTGTTTATTAGAATCATTGAAGTACATTTCAAAATCTGCAGGCTGTGGATGTTTAAATTGCCATTCGCGAAAGTAGTTTTTCATTTTATTTTCAAAGAGCTCTTTGCCTAATGAATGCTCTAATTGCATCAATCCTAAGGCCGTTTTGCCATAATTCATGATGGCATAATTGGCATAGGTAAATTCATCAGCGTTTATATTCAATGCTTGATCGCGTCTATTGGCCGACATATATTGATAGAGGTAATAAAACAGATCCTGTCTTTTGAGATGATCTAGTCCAAATATATATTTTGCGAAACGACCGAACTCATGCACATAATTGCCATAATATTCATTCATATACTTCAATTCATAGAGTGAATTGAGTCCTTCATCCATCCAAGTGTATTTTCTTTCATTGGAGCCAAGCATACCATAGAACCAATTATGTCCAACCTCATGCGTAATTATTTCATCTAATAATTCATCATAGGAATCATCTGTAACAACGGTAATTGTGGGATATTCCATCCCCTCTCCCGCTTTGAGACTGCCTTTTACAGCTGCAACTTTTCGATATGGGTAATTGCCAATATGCTTGGAATAGAATGCAGTTGAACGATTGAGATACTTATTGGCCTCTCTCCAATTGCTATATTCTAATAAATCAGTTGGATAATACACTTCGCTGATTTTTTGTGAAGCCCCTATTAAAAAGCTATCTTTTTTTACAAGAAATTTTGAACTAGCAAACCATGCGAAGTCATGGATATTCTTCTCTTCAAAGGTTCTTGTTGTATAATCTGCTTGTACTTTTTGAGCAATAAGATTTCCTGTTGAAGCTATAGAATAATTGGATTTAGCTGTAATATTCACGAGATAATTTCCGAATTCACTGTAGAATTCCCCTTGATCCAAGTATGGCACTGCATGCCAGCCATCTTTATCGTAGACAGCAGGTTTAGGATACCATTGTGTTATTTGAAAGGTAGAATCGCTATAGCCCAACCTAGAAAAGCAAAAAGGCAATTTTACATGAAATGGGGTGCTTATTTCGATAGATTGATTGGGCAGCAATGGCTCATTGAGTATGAGCTTGCCGATGTCAATAAAAGTATCATTGATTTGAAATCCAGCATCTTTTTGATTGACTTTAAAATTGAGTCCATCGATCCAACCCTTTTGACTTGCATTTGAAAACCAAAAATCCGTTCTTAAATTGACCAATAATTGCTTAGAAAAGGCGGTTTGATAGTTTTTAAATGCATTCGGATAAATGTGAAAATAAATGTAGTTGAGTGTGTCTAGAGATTTGTTGGAATACTTGATAATAACGCTTCCACTTAATTCTTTTTTTTCATCATCTAAGGCGATATCGATTTTATAATCCAACGCTTGCTGCCAATATACAGGAGTATTGGATGCCACTGTGGATAAGTGCAAAAAAAAGAAGGTTAAAAATGCAGTTAGAAATGGATATTTGTTTGCCTTCATGGTTGGATGTTATTGAACAATTATACAAATTTCAGTTCATTTAATATAGATTTATGAGTGATAACGAATATTACGAATTTGATTACGATGCCTAAAGACAAAAGCTGATCAATTTATACTCTGATGTGTGCAAAGGGAACCCTTTCATACCTAGAGGAAGAAGAACTCGAAGAAATCATCGCGAATTTTGGTTAGAGGAAGATGAAGCGAATAAAGCCTATGAAATTTCAGAAGCAGCGCTAATATTGCACCCAAATCACCCCGTTTTTTTATTGCAGAAGGCAGATTCGCTTGTAGAGCTCAATCGGTTGGAAGAAGCGAAAGACTTATTGGACAATAACGTTTTCATCGATAGAATTGATGCCAATTACTTTATTCTTCAATCAGAAATATTCATCAAGTTGAATAAATTTGAAGAGGCAAAATCCATATTGCTAGATGCCATAGAAATCTGTGAAGAAGAGATGGACAATTTGTATTTGCAATTAGCAGATGTATATGAGTTGGAGGAAGATTATGCAAATGTATTGCATTATTTAAAGAAATCCATTGAGGAGAATGTCGAAAATGAAGAGGCTTTTAATCGATTGTGGTTCTGTGTAGAATTGACTGAAACACACCGGGAGAGCGTTGAATTCCATCATTTAATTCTTGAAGAACATCCTTATTGTATCAATGCTTGGTACAATATTAGTCATGCATATAGCAATTTAGGAGAGAAAGACAAGGCGATAGAGGCTTTAGAATATGTTATTGCCATCGATGAAAACTTTGACATTGCTTATCTCGATTGTGCAGAATTGTATTTTGAAAAAGAGCTGTACGAAAAGGCATTGGATTATTATCTTGAAGCAGAGAAAATATTCAAGCAACATAAGGATACCTATTGCAATATCGGGATGTGCTATTTCTTTTTAGATGATCAGATAAAAGCACGAACTTTCTTTAGAAAGGCGATTGCTCAAGATAATGAATATGCGGAGGCATATTTCAGAATTGCAATTTCATATCGAAAGGAACATAAAAATGCGCAAGCTGAAGAATCTTTTTTAAAGGCTATTTCCCTCGATGATACTAATATAATCTATTGGCAATTTGGGGCTGATTTCTATATTGAAATGGAGGATTACGAAAAATCCAATGTATTCTTGCTGAATATAATCAGCCAGAGCAATTCATCTGTGAGTTCCTGGGTGAATATGGCGATGAACCACTTCAATATGGGCAATTTCGATGAAGCACTAGAAACATTGGATTTATTGGATGATATCCATCCAAATATATATTATGCGAAATGCTCTAGATTTTTATTGCTATATAGAATGGAGCGCATGACCGAAGCTTTGGCCTTGTTAAACGATGTATTAGCTGAAGATAATTCATTTATAGAAATCATATTCGAACATCTGCCGGATGCTATTAATAATGCAGCCATTCGGGAGATCATTGAAATTCACTCCAATAAGTAAGCATGAAGAATTGGCTCGCTATTTTAGTATATGCAATTTTAAATTGTCTAGTCTCATTTGTAACCGGATATTGGTGGATCGGTATGTTATTCAGCGCTTTATTCGTCTTTATAGTAGCGAATCATTTTTATAGAGATGCTGTTCTAGTGCCTTTTTTGACTATTTTTTTTACTTGGCTCTGCATATCATGGTATCTAGATGTTCAAAATCAATCCATTCTTTCGAAAAAAATTGCGACACTCTTTCAAATAGGACAACCTTGGGTATTGATGCTGCTCGTTTCAACTATAGGTGGAATTAGTGGTATGCTCGGAGGAATAATTGGCTGGAATTTCAAGCAATTTCAGATGAAGCCATAAGTCCTTAACTATTTTTGACTTAATATTTTTTTGTTTAAATCCTATAGAAATTAATAAGTTTGCAACCTTGAAAAAAGTAATTACCATAACCATTCTATTCTTATTTATTCAGCAAATAAGCATAGCTCAAAAGAATGCGAAGCTCATTCAGTTCTCTGGATTCCTTCTCACTCCTAGCCGCGATTCAATGCTTCCCGTATGCTTTGGGAGGCAAGTTTATAATATCAATAAAAGATTGGAACAACAGCAATTACGAGGGTTATTTCTCTTTGGTAGTATCTGCGAATGACACCTTAATTTTCAAATGTTTGGGATTTAAAGAGACGAAGTATATTATTCCCAATACCATTGAAGGCAATAAATTTACAGCATTGCAAATCTTGTCGAGAGATATAGTAGACTTATCAGAAATTATCATTGTGCCATGGAATACGATGAGTGAATTTAAACAAGCATTCGTAGATTTACAATTGAATAATAATGATGATTTAATTCGAGCTCAACAAAACCTCAGTTTACAGCGATTAGAGCGCGCAGAGCGTTCATTGGAGTATGATGGCGGAGAAATGGCTGGATATACATTAGGATTGCAAACTCAGCAAAATTTCAACAATTCAACCATGCCTGTTTATGGATTGACCAATCCAATTGCTTGGTATAATTTCATCGATGCCTTGAGAAATGGGAAGTTAAAGAATAAGCGAAAATAATTGAATTCGCATTTTACCTCTTTTTTACTTAAGTTGAGACATCAACCATTGAATAATTTCTTCAGGTTCTGCCATACGACCATCTCCAATCAAACCACTGGCTAATTCACCATGATTCACCGGGATAATTCCGTTTCCATCGTCTTTCAATAATTGAATATTTCTCTTCGTTGCAGGATGCTGCCACATGTCAAGATCCATTGCAGGCGCAAATGCAACGGGACATTTGGCGGATAGATAGGTGGTCATGAGCATATTATCACATTGGCCATTCGCCGCCTTAGCAAGCGTATTGGCCGAAGCAGGGGCGATAATAAAGTAATCAGCCCATAAGCCCAATTCAACATGATTATGCCAAGTTTCGGACTCATTCCAAAAATCTGAAACCACTTCATTTTTGGACAAAGTAGAAATTGTCAAGGGGCTGATAAATTTTTTGGCGGCATCCGTCATAATACATTTGACTTCTGCCCCATTTTTTATCAATAATCGAATGAGGAATGCCGATTTATAGGCAGCAATGCTTCCTGTAATTCCAATGAGTATCTTTTTATTTTGTAGCATATATTAAAAAAACCTGCTTTGGAATGCAAAACAGGTTTAAAAAGTATTTATATTTTTAGAAATTATTCTTCATCAGGCTCTCTGAAATAGGTATTGTCATCTAAGAATTCGCTTGTTGCAAATAAAGTTGGGTGTGGCAATTTCTCATAGTAACGAGACAATTCAACTTGCTCTCTATTTTCAGAAATCTCTTCAAGATTATCTGTATAAGAAGAAAATTCATTGAGTTTTGTCTGTAATTCCTCTCTCAATTCATTTGCAATTTGATTTGATCTCTTGCCGATGATTGAAATAGATCTGTATAAATTCCCTGTTTTAGAATAAATACTATCCAAGTTTTGGGTAGTCGCATGGTGGCTAGTATTTGCCAAATTATATGATTTCAATTTGCTCATAAGGTATTTTATATTTTAATTTTTTCTGATGCTTTTAAATACATGGTTTCTAAATCTTTCGAAGCTCTGTTTGGATATTTTTCAATGTACAACAAATAAGCTTTGACTGCTGCTTCGTATCTATTTCTTCTATCTCCTTCAGATTTTGCCTCTTCACCCAAATCATAATTTGTTTTCACAATATTTTGATATGACTTTTCGACAATCATATTGGCATTTTCGATGTCTTTTTGAATTTTCAAATTGCTGAAATAATCTCTATAATTATCTATTGCAGCATTAAAACCTTCAATTCGCTTATCAAAAAATGCTGATTGTCCCCAATCATATGCTGATTTGATGGTGTAAAAGTAAGCTTTTTCTTGAATTTCTTGAATTTCTTTTGTATAAACGCTAGTTGGGTACTTATTATAAAATTCATTTGCGCTTTGCGATGCCTGAATAAAGCGCTCTGGCTGTTTGTACGCCACACTGTTTTCAGCAAAATAATAATCACTTTTGGTTGCTAAATAAACGGCCTCCTCTGCTTCAGCAATATCGGGGAACTCTTTGATGAGGTTTCTAAAGGATACACCAGCTGCCCGATAATTCTGTGTTCTATAGTACAATTTTGCGGCATCATAGGCTTTTAACTCAAGTTTTCTGCGCAGTTTGGACATGTATATATTCCCTTCAGGAATCTTGCTGCTATTTGGGTATTCATTGATGAACAACTGCAAATTATCAATGGCATTCTTAGTTTCTGTTTGATCTAAGGGATGTCTTGGAGATTCGTAATAATAGCATAAGGCACTTTTAAACAAGGCATCTTCTGCCTTGGATTGGTCGAGTATAAATCTCTATAGTTTTTATAGTGATAAGCTGCTACGAGGAATTCGTCGTTTTTAAAATAAGCTTCTGCTAGCGTAAAATAGAGCATTTCTCCTGTATCTGTCCCTTTATAAAGCGGCAATAAATGCTCGATAACTGGCACTGCTTGAAAGTACTTTCCTCTATTAAACCGATCCATGGCAACTGTATACTTGTATTTCGTATTATTGCTCTTCAATAATTTTTGGGTGTTTTCACACGATACTAAGAGGATGGAAAATAAAATGAAGGCTAGGTTTTTTCTCACGAGGATGCGAATATATAGATTTTAATCTGATTCAACCATTTTTGGGAGAAATTTCGCTCAAATTTCTCTTAAAAAAGCTAAAAACATGCGAATTAAGTGTCAATTTCAAAAAAGGCATCTTCAATGTGGGTGAAATGCGGTATTGAATTTTCAATTATGATTGAAATTATATCAAATCTGATTGATGCATCCAAGTGATGCTCATAAAGAAAATTGTCGGCAGCGAGGGTTAGTAATTTTCTTTTTTGTTTTGTCACGGCGGCTTCTGGCAATTCAAATTGACTGGTTCTCGTTTTTACTTCAACAAATACAATACAAGGTTTATTTCAGCAATAATATCAACTTCAGCTTTTTCAAATCGATAATTTTCAGCCATAATCCTATAGCCTTTATTCTTTAAATAGCCTTTGGCGAGCAGCTCTCCAATTTGTCCTATATCATTGTGCTTTGCCATATTTAGATAAGGCTTTTGAATGTAAATAAGCCATGAAGATTAGCCATGACAAACTGATTAACAATATCAAACCAAATTGCAATTTATGCTCTTGAAAAAAAAGTGCAATTGGAATGCCCGATGCGGGAGGATGGGTATATTCGAAATGAGCCAAGACAAGAATGGTCAAAGCTAAAACGATAGCCAATGTGAAATAGTGATTGGGAAAGAGGGTGAACATCATCATGGATATCACATAATTCAATGCGTATGCGACAATTACATTTTTCCATTTTGAAAAAGGCGCATGAGGATAAATGAATATCAATGTTGCTGTTGCGCCCAATGAAGCGAACAAGATATTCATTTTTATAAAATCGCTTGACCAACCCAATACAGAGAAGCTGCAAACTATAAATAGAAAAGAGATGACTTTATGCTTCATAAAAAGAAATGCTTATAAATGTTTGCATTCATAAGCCTTTAAAATGATTGAATCAATTAATGTACAATCTTGATTTGCTCTTTCAAAACTATATTGCCTTGTTTATCTTTAATGGTAAAGAAATAATTCCCTTCTAATAAATCCATCACTGAAATTCGCTCAAAGTTGTGTTGAATATTCATTTTTCTGAGTAATTGTCCAGTCATATTGAAAACTTCAATCGTCTCGAAATTAGCCACATTCACGAAATGAATAAAATCATTGGTTGGATTTGGATAAAATGCGATGGAGGCTTCTGTTTTCGTTAAACCACTATTCGTTGGTACTGATTTAACTGTGACATAAACCATTGCGGAGTCGCAAATAGTGTTTCCGGTTAAGAGTGCACAAAACTTATAACTAAATGTATCTTTGCCTGAGAAGCCAGTTTTTGGTGTATAATTGATGCTCGTATTGGCAGAAACCGCTGCTGTTCCATTTTTCGGGCCATTTGAAATGGATAAAGTATTTGTATTAAAGCAATTGCTCAGGGTATCATTTTTCTTTACTAGGATATTTTTCAAGGTGTTTTGAATTGCAGTATCTATATCATTTTTCATTTTATTGACGATAGGATTGAGTTTGATTACGATTAGCCCTGTATCGCAGAGTCCAGAAACTGTATCACAAATTGTATAGGCAATATAATCATTCTTGAAATTTGATACGAGAGGGGTGTATTGTAATTTTTGACTTGGTCCATTGCCCATTAGGATTGGGATGCCTGCATTGGCATTTAATTGTCCTCCATAAGTGTATTTTACTGGCAAATTGCAGGTAAAATCATTGGCTTTAAAGAAAACATCTGTTGTCGAAAGGCAATTTATCTCTACGGAATCATTAATTGCGTGTGGAGGAAGTGGAGGATTGAATCCCACAAGGCTATCAATCCCTACGCTATCAATCCAAAGTGTTGTTCCGACTGTGCCGTTGGGGCCACCTGCATTTTCCAATAGTTGTGTAGAGAATCCAATGACAATCGTATCTGGCATGGTGCAACTCTCGTATTTAAAATTCAAATCAAAACGGGTCCATGTTTTTACAGAATCTTTTGGCGAGAATCTCGCCATAGCAATAATTTCAGTTCCTTTTTTCAAAATGGCAATCATATCTGAAGTATCGCCACCTGCTGGATGAAATTTAAAATAACCATAAACACCCTTAGGTCTTGAGGAAATGGGAGTTCCAGTGCCTGGTATGCGCAAAACACCTAATTGCAAAGTGGCCACATCAATTTTAAATAATCCATTGATTGCCACTCCTGGAATCAATTGATTGCCAACAATTGGCAGCACCAATTCCTCTGTTCTCAATCTAATTGAACTTGTCGAGTCGTATTTGTTAGAGGTATCTTGTCTAGCAGCTTGGACACCATCAATCGGAACTGGGAATGACAGATTGAGGTTGGACGCCTGATTCAATGTTGTCCAACCCACAGGATCTCTATAATTTACGTTGATTGCACCGATTGGTGTAGCGAGATTATTGACGCCATTATACCAACTTTCAAAGCTGATATTTTTCAATTGCGCCTGAATAGATAAAGAAAAGACGATAAAGAATAAAAATGATAAAATTGATTTCATAAAAATTGATATTTAAGTTGTAAGTTGAAATTTAATTTGAAACAGTTGATTTCATGCCCCGAATGCCCATATCTGTAACTTGTTCAGCTTTTGGGTAAACATCCCATTTGCCATTTGAATTGGCATCCTTCCATTCAAAAGACTTATTGGTTGATATGCTCACTTCAATATGTTTGTCTGCGTTCGCTGTCGGTACAATTTTAAGTGTTTTGTTTTCAAACTTTGAAGTAACAAGACAAGAGCCGCTTGGAATTGGAGAAAATGAAAATATAGGATTTACAACAGTGGTTCCTGGTGCTTGGCCTTCAATAACTTTATGATAGTTTAAAGGTCCTTGGGCTAAATGCACCTCGCTTGCCCAGTACCCTTGCATTTTATTTCTATTTAAAGTAATGGTAGAATCTTTTATTGTATGCTTACCAATATAGGTATTAAAGCCCAAAAAAGAAGCAATTCGCATTGGAAAATTTACTTCGCCAAGGCCATAATCGCTCAAATTCGCCGTTGCAAAAACATCATAGCCTTGATATCCAATGGATATTCTGATGAATTCATAATCATCGGCCTTTAGGTTCTTTAATGGAATTCTAATTAGGTTATTCACTGGATCAATCACGGTTTGTTTATCAAAAACAATGGCATTTTCACCTCCAATTTTCGTTTCCTCAGTCTTGTAAATATTGTCACCATCACCAACCTGGGTATAGTAAAATTGACTCAATTCAATATAGTGAATGCGCATAGATTTAAATTGGGGATTTTGTCCTACATGACCAGAATCAAAACTCGATAATTGCCCCTGATTGTTCAGTCTAGTTTGTGTGCTATCGAATTTAAAATGAATGACAAGACTGGGTTCTGTCAGCGGATCAACTTTATCGCATGATATCGCTAATAATAAAAAGGATGGCGCAGAGCAATTGCTTCATAGAAAAATGATTAATTTGGTATGATTTGATTGATGAAATTTAACAATAAGTCTGGGTAAAATAAAGCGGGAAATATAAAGCCATATATGGCTCCTGTAATATGAACAAGATGTTCCCAATTGAATATTTTATTTTTGTGCATATAATAACTCAAGGCCAAATATAGTGCTCCAAAAATAACTGCTGGTATGGGAATAATCATAAAAAAATAAATCTTAGACCATGGGTCAAATAAAATACTCGCATATAAAACAGCAGAAACAGCGCCAGATGCGCCTAGTGATGCATATTGATAATTATTTTTATTCTTAAAAAAACTGGGGATTTGTGATACAACCATTGCCGACATATAGAACAAGACAAAATCACTTTGGAATTGCTGGGAAAAATCGCATCAAAATACGCCTCAACATAAGACCCAAAGGAAAATAGCGTAATCATATTAAACAAAAGGTGGTTGAAATCAGCATGTATAAAACCACTTGAAATAAACCTGAAATACTCCTTTTGATTGTTGATACGGTGAACTAGAAAGAGATAATCATTCATCACTTTGGGGTTGCCAAAAGCATAGAATGAGATACCAACTGTTAGAATAATAATAAAAATTGTAATCATCGAATCAATATTTAACAAACTTAAAACAATTTATTTATTATTTGCTTGAATCTTTTGTGATGTATTGCGATAGAAAAACAAGGTGTCTGTCGCTATTCTTCGCTCTTCTTGAAGGATAAAATGATCATTCAATTTAGGTGCAGAAATACCTATTCCTATCGTCATATCAGATTGAATCAATCTAGCTTCATCCCAGATATTGGCAATAATAAATTCATTTAAAACAGCTGCACCGCCTTCTATTAAAACAGATTGGATTCCCAAGGAATAAATTGTATTGACGATTGATTGAGGAGAAAAATCAGCTAATTTCACTCGATGTGTTTTATTTGAAATCTCTTTGTTTTCAATAGCATTAAATATAAAGGTAGGCTGTTTATCATTGTATAAATGGGCTTTATAAGGGATTGCAAGGTTTCGATCAAGAACAATCCGTATGGGATGTTTCGTTTCTGAAAATAGACGAGCATTTAGTTGGGGGTCATCAATCAAGGCAGTTCGGGTGCCCACAAGAATCGATTGTTCTTCAGCTCTCCATTGATGGACCAGCAGATCGGTCTTCTTATCGCTAATTTTGACGCGTTGATTTTCAATTCCGATAAACCCATCTTTAGATTGGGCCCATTTCAGCATCACATAAGGTCTTTTTAGTAAGTGGCTTGTATAAAACCGTCTATTCAAGTTTCTCTGCACTTCATCGCAAATGCCTTCAATTACTTCAATACCATTATCCTTTAATATTTGAATGCCTTTTCCAGCGACAAGTGGATTGGGGTCTAGGGAAGCGATCACCACTTTTTTAATTTTCTTGGCAACGATTAAATTGGCGCAAGGCGGGGTTTTTCCAAAATGAGCACAAGGTTCTAAACTCACATAGAGAGTCGCATGTGAAATGAATTCTTGATTCTCTTCAGTAACTGATTCAAGGCAATTCACTTCAGCATGGGCTTTACCATATTTTTGATGCCAACCCTCACCAATAATTTTATTTTGATAAACCAATACAGCGCCCACCATCGGATTTGGGGCAACCTCTCCCCTGCCCAATTCAGCAAGTTCTATGCACCGCCGCAAATAGTTTTCATGATGAATATGGTCTAGATAAAATATCATAATGATTCGATGGCTTGAATTAAATCTGCTTTATTTACGCGTCCTTTAATATTTTCTTTATATTGTATGAAAACATCTTGCATGGATATGATCAATTGCAATCTGCCTTTGAAAAGATGCGCTTCAATAGGTTTCAAATATTCAAGCAGTCTTTTCTTCGATTCCTTTTTACAAGCCAAATCGATTCCATCGGCAGTCAATGTTAGCCTAGCTTTACCAGTATCTTTATGCACTTTCAATGTATGTCTTTCATCCATTTCTAGAATAATCATGACACGTTTTTTAATTCTTTCAATATCCCCTCAGCGGTGGTATCTGATGCGGGAATTTCTCCCAATTTTTTCCTCAATACATCATATTCTTGGCATAATTTTTCTCTATGAATAGGATCTAGTATTCGATTCAATTCTCTTACAAGATTATCTTCTGTCAAGCTTGTTTGAATGAGTTCTTCCACAATTTTTCTTCCCATGATGAGATTGACAAGTGCAATAAATGGAACCTTGATCAATCGCTTGCCAATTTCATAACTCAACCTATTTCCCTTATAACATACAACTTGAGGCACTTTAAATAAAGCTGTTTCCAAAGTGGCTGTTCCAGAAGTCACCAGAGCAGCATCTGCTTTTTGCAAGAGAGAATAAGTATCATCATAAATGATATCACAAGCGTTGTTCTCAAGAAAGGGCTTATAATAATCTTTTCCCAAATGTGTTACGCCAGCGATGATAAATTGATAATCGGGGAAATGAGCGATCATCTTTAAGAATATAGGCAATTTCTGCTCAATTTCCTGTTTGCGCGAACCAGGTAAAAGTGCTATAATATTCGTAGGTTGGTTCCGCTCAGAGATAGGCGGCAGCGCATCGAGCAGTGGATGACCGACATAATCCACCTCATAATCCCACTTTTTATAAAATTCCTTTTCAAAGGGCAAGATGACAAACATTTTGTCGACATATTTCTTGATATCTTTCACGCGATTCTCTTTCCATGCCCAGACTTGCGGGGAGATGTAGTATATCACTTTAAATCCTCTTTCTTTCAGCCATTTGGCCATTCTAAGATTGAAGCCAGGATAGTCGATGAGCACAACTGCATCTGGTTTTTTCTCTAAAATATCCGCCATGCAAAAAGCAAAATTCTTTTGGATCGTTCGAATATTGACAATTACTTCCCAGAATCCCATAAAGGCGAGTTCTTTATAGTGCTTGCGCAATATGCCTCCAGCAGATTCCATGTGTTCACCACCCCAAAAATAAATGGTGAGGTCGGGTGATTTTGATTTTAGTGACTTGATTAAATTACCTCCATGAAGGTCTCCTGATGGTTCGCCTGCTATAATGTATATCGATTGCATAAAACCCTCCTCCACTTTAGAAAATTCGATTATTGACCATTGGGAACGATACGAGCCATCATTTCAGCTTCGCAAGCGACAGAATCGCCGACAAATATGGTTCCGCGCATTTCTGCGATTCCCCTTCTAATAGGACCCAATAATTCAATTTTCATAATTAAAGTATCACCAGGAACGACCTTGCGCTTAAATTTAGCTTTGTCGATCTTTAAGAAATAGGTATCGTATTTCTCAGGATTGGTTATTCCTTGCATGGCGAGCAATCCACCGCATTGGGCCATGGCTTCAATTTGCAAGACACCCGGCATGACAGGATTGTCTGGAAAATGTCCAGGAAAAAAATTCTCATTAAACGTCACATTTTTAATCCCAACAATTTCCTTTTCATTCATCTCGATGATCTTATCGACCAATAAAAATGGATATCGATGAGGCAATAATTTTTTGATTTGCTGTACATCCAAAATTGGCGCAGCAGAGGGATTATAAGCTGGAACAGGAGTTGTGTTTTTGATTTTTTTAATCAATGCTTTAATTTGCTTGGCAAATTCTGTATTCGCCTTGTGTCCTGGTCTAGTGGCTATAATATGCGCTTTGACAGGCATACCAATCATGGTCATATCGCCAATAACATCGAGCAATTTATGTCGCGCAGGCTCATTTTGAAAATTGAGTTTGACATTGTTTAAAATGCCCTCTTTTTCTACGCGGATATCTTTTTTATTGAATAAAACGCCAAGCTTATCAAGCTCTGATTGATCGAGCATTCGATCGACCAAAACGATGGCATTGTCTACATCTCCGCCTTTGATTAAGTTGGCATTGGCCAATTGTTCTAATTCATGCAAGAAAACGAATGTTCTGCTCGGAGCAATTTCTTTTTCGAAGTCTTCGATATGGTCTAAAGAGGCGTGCTGAGGTCCGATGATATGTGAATTATAATCAATCATGACCGTGACTTTGAATTGATCACATGGCATGGCCAATAATTTGGCGCCAGTCTTAGGATCTTCAAATTCAATATTCTGTCTCAATTCAAATATCTCTCTCGGTTGGTCTTGCGGTGCAATGCCACATTCTTTTAGCGTTTTGACAAAAGGTGCAGCGGATCCGTCCAATATGGGCAATTCTTCGCCATCCAATTGAATGAGGATATTGTCGATTTCTAAACCAGCAATGGCAGAGAGCAAGTGCTCTACAGTTACAATTTTGACGGCCCCCTTTTCAATCGTGCTGCTGCGGGCAGTATTGCTCACTAAATCAACATCGGCATCGATGATGGGTTGATCGGGAAGATCGACTCGTTGAAATTTTATTCCATGAAATACGGGTGCAGGGAGAAAAGTCACTTGTACATTTTTACCTGTGTGCAATCCAACTCCTGCAATGGAAAGGGAATTTTTGATGGTTTGTTGTATGAGATTCATCAATTGTTTTTATAAATTGGGATAGAAAATCTATCTAAATAATCAGTACAAATATGTGAAAAACGAATCAAATAGGGGATTTTTTTTATGATTGTAATGGATGGGGGCCATAATTTTAAATTATCAACCAATTATAAAACAATTATATTTGGTTAGATAAAAAGGATGAGAATTTTATATAAGTATGAAGCAATTCCTTACCGGACAAAAATTGCATTGGATTAATGAGCATATAGTATTCATTTAAGAATGTCTTACACATTCAACAACCTATTTTTGTATTGATGAAATTAACTAGAGAATTAAAAAATGTTTAATTAAACTTTTGAAATGAGAGGATGGATGTATATATTGGAATGTGCTGATGGTAGCTATTATACTGGGAGTACAAAGAATTTAGAACAAAGGCTATTTCAGCATAATAGCGGAGAAGGAGCAAATCATACAAAGAACCGACTTCCTGTTAAATTAGTATACTACGAAGTATTTCAGCGCATAGACGAGGCCTTTTATAGGGAAAAACAAGTACAAAAATGGAGCAGAAAAAAGAAGGAAGCATTGATAAATTCACAAAACGATAAATTGCCTGAATTAGCAAAGGCTTATAGAGATTTGAAAAAATGACGAAAATGGTGCCTTCGAGTGCCTCAGGCACCGGTATTTCGTTTGTTGAAACAGGTGTGGTGGTGCCATCGAGTGCCTCAGGCACCGGTATTTCGTTAATTCAAACAGGTGTGGTGGTGCCATCGAGTGCCTCAGGCACCGGGATTTCGTTTATTGAAATAGCTCGTCAACGAGCTACTTCCCCAATACATAATCCTCGCCCAATTCAACATTCAATCTCGTCACCAAATCCTCTGTGGCATTGACGCGGTATTTATTGGAATAGACATTGGCAGATAATTTATCCTCTTCATTTTTAATTGTAAAATTGACCGTCAATGTTCCAGCATTCTTCTTGAAAATATCTTCCAATGAATCAATTAAAAATTGATCGATGCGCTCTGGTGCCAATTGAATTTTAATTGATTTGGTCATCTTATCGCGCATCTCATCTAAGAGATGGATTTCTGACATTTCAAATTCAGTGCGCTCCTCCCCATTCCACCCCTTTTTCGTAGTATATTTTCCACGAATAGCAATCGGCAAGCCGATGTTTTTAATGAGGTGTTCAAAGCGCAAACAAGTCTCGCCGAACAGCATGAACTCGAAGGTTCCATTATAGTCTTGCAGGGTAAATCGACCATATTTTTTGCCTTGCTTAGATAGTGCAATCATCGATTTTTGTATCATCCCACCGATCAACATATCTTTTCCATTTGATTCTGGAATATCGGCCAAAGTAGCATTGCAAAAGGATTGAATCTCTTTCTTATATCGATCAAGTGGATGTCCAGTCATATAAATGCCGGTAACATCCAATTCATGATTGAGTTTTTCCAATAGACTAAATGGCTCCACATCTGGCACTTTAGGCACTGCCAAGGCGACTGGCGCCATGTCGCCAAATAATGAAGCCCCTGTATTGGCAGAAGATTCATTCATTTTATTGCCAAATTTAATGCAGCGCTCAATAAATGTACCTTCGCCATCATCCTTGAAATACTGAGCCCTATGAATATCTGTAAAGCAATCAAAACCGCCGCCATAGGCAATAGATTCAAATGCTTTTTTATTGAAACTCCTCAAATTAACGCGCTGCGCTAAATCAAATACACTTTTAAATTCGCCATTGGCTTTGCGCTCTTTGATCAATTCTTCCACAGCGGCTTCTCCTACGCCTTTAAGCGCAGATAGTGCAAATCGAATAGCTCCATCCTTATTCACGGAGAACTTTACATTGCTCTCATTGACATCCGGACCTAATATTTTAATACCTAATCTTCGCGCTTCAGTCAAGAAGAAATTGATCTGGTCGATATTGCTCATATTATTGGTGAGCAAAGCTGCTATGAATTCCGCCGGATAATTTGCCTTGAGATAGGCTGTTTGATTGGCCAAATATGCATAACAAGTGGCGTGGGATTTATTGAAGGCATATTCCGCAAATGCTGCCCAATCCTTCCATACTTTCTCTACGATTTTTGTATCCAAGCCATTTGCAGCGCAGCCTTCTATGAATTTAGTATACATTTTCTCCATATCGGCAATGTTCTTTTTACCCATCGCCTTTCTGAGACTATCCGCTTGACCTTTAGTAAATCCCGCCATCAATTGAGAGAGCAACATCACTTGTTCTTGGTAAACGGTGATTCCATAGGTCTCCTTGAGAATTTCTTCCATGATAGGCAAATCATAGGTAATTGCCTCTTCCCCATTCTTTCGCTTGGTATAATTGGGAATATATTGCATCGGGCCTGGTCGATACAAGGCATTCATCGCAATCAAATCTTCAAACACCGTTGGTTTTAAAGCCTTGAGGTGCTTCTGCATGCCCGCACTTTCAAATTGAAAAATGCCATTGGTCTCACCTCTTTGAAATAATTCGAATGTCTTAGGATCATCAAGCGGGATATCATCGGGCTTGATGTCAATATCAAATCGATCTCGAATGAGTTTTATTGCCTCTTTAATAATGGACAAGGTTCTCAATCCCAAGAAGTCCATCTTGAGCAAGCCTGCGCTCTCCACACACGAATTATCCACTTGGGTCAACAATAAGCTCGAGTCTTTGGATACCGCAGTAGGGATGATATTGGTGATGTCTTCTGGCGTAATAATAATGCCACAAGCATGCACTCCCGTATTGCGACAGAGCCCTCTAATTCAACAGCTAGCTTGATCATCTCTCCTATTTGTCCACCAGCTTTGGATAATTTTCTAAAATCCTCCGCTTTGACAATTTGCTCAGCATTCATATCTTTCTTCTCCGATGCATATTTTTCATCGTTGATCAATTCATTGAGAGAATATCCATCAGGCAGCGATTTAGTGACCTTATCCACTTCAGGAAGCGGTATATCCATCACCCTTCCTACATCTTTTAGGGATGACTTTGCAGCCATGGTGCCGTATGTGATGATTTGTGCTACTTGATTTTTGCCGTATTTATTGACGACATAATCGATGACTTTTTCTCGACCTTCATCATCAAAATCAATATCGATATCGGGCAATGAAACCCGCTCTGGATTTAAGAAACGCTCAAAGAGTAAGTTATATGCCAATGGGTCGACATTCGTAATCCCCAAACAATAAGCGACCACAGAACCTGCAGCAGATCCCCTTCCCGGCCCAACCCATTCATCCATATTTCGAGCGGCTGTCGTGAAGTCTTGTACAATCAAGAAGTAGCCTGGATAACCAGAATTTTTAATCGTCAATAATTCAAAACTGATGCGCTCTTCCATCTCCGCAGTGAGAATGCCATAGCGCTTTTTAGCTCCTTCATAAGTGAGGAATTCTAAATATTCATCTTGTGAAGTAAATCCTTCAGGCAGAGTAAAATTAGGCAATAAGACATAGCGCTTCAATTCCGGTGCTTCAACTCGATCGACGATGATATTGGTATTGTCCAATGCCTCAGGAATATCTTGAAAAATTTCCACCATTTGAGCCGTGGTCTTGAAGAAGAATTTGTTGTTGGGAAATCCAAATCTGAATCCCTTCTTACTCTCTCCATCATCCAATGCAACAGGAGTACTTACTTTTTCTCCCGTGTTTAAACAGAGTAAAATATCATGTGCTGTAAAATCTTCTTCATTGAGGTAATGACTGTCATTGGTTGCAATTACCGGTACATTATACTTCTTACTCCAACCGATTAAAACTTGATTGATGTCTTCTTGACTCCAGCCTGAATTGCGAATATTGGTAATTTCATGTCGCTGCAACTCGATGAAATAATCATCTCCAAATACTTCCAACCATTCCAAGAAAACCTTCTCTCCTTCTTCAACGCCTTTATTCAGAATGGTTTGCGGCACAATCGCCCCAAGGCAGCATGTCGTTGCAATCAAGCCCTCTTTATATTTTAGAATGAGTTCTTTATCGATGCGCGGGTATTTGCTGTATTGGCCTTCTATATAGCCGAGTGAGCAAAGTTTAGAAAGATTTTTATAGCCATTTTGATTTTTAGCGAGCAATAATTGATGGTATCTCCTATCCTTTTCTCCACCTGTAAATGACTTTTTATGTCGGTCTTCCACAACATAGAATTCACAGCCCACAATGGGTTTGAGCTTGTTTTTAACCGCTTCTTTGACAAATTCAAATGCTCCAAACATATTTCCATGATCGGTCAAAGCCACTGCTGGCATGCCATCAGCGGCAGCTTTTTTCATCATCCCCGCTATTGAAGTTGCACCATCTAATAGTGGTATTGTGTATGGCAGTGGAGATGGGAGAATTGCATTAAAATGGTTGTTGGTTGTTAGCTGTTAGTTGTTAGGAATTCTATTGGGTAAAAATCCTATGAGCAAATATAATTTTCTTTTGAGGAATATTATTTTGTGATATTAACAGTGTTTATAAAGGTAAATTTTACAGCTAATTGAAGCGATAAAAACTTATTAACATTCAAAAATAAAATTGGGACATTTAAACCACGAAAGGATTTATCTTTAGGTCTTGAATAGCATTTTAAGAATGCTTATACCGCATATTTCATACAATTACTACAAATCAAACAATTCTCTTCATTATGGCCTCTAGCTGGGCAATATTGACGACCGTAAAAGATGATTTGCAAGTGCAATTTATTCCAAGATTTTTTGGGGAATATTCTTTTCAAGTCTGCCTCCGTTTGTTCTACATTTTTTCCATTGGTCAATCCCCATCGAATGGCCAATCGATGGATATGGGTGTCTACAGGAAATGCGGGCACACCAAAGGCTTGTGACATCACGACAGATGCTGTCTTGTGACCTACTCCTGGAAGTTCTTCCAATGCTTCAAAACTATCTGGTACTTCACCGTGATGCTTATCAATAATAATTTGTGAGAGATTGTATAATGCCTTGGATTTGTTCTTGCTCAATCCGCAGGGTCGAATAATAGCCTCGATTTCATCTATAGTCATTTTGACCATCGCATGAGGCGTATTGGCTTGTTTAAACAAAACCGCAGTCACTTGATTTACCCTTTCATCTGTGCATTGCGCCGATAATACAACACCAATTAACAATGTATATGCATCAGTATGATTGAGCGGAATTGGCGTCTCTGGATAGAGCTTTTCCAACGTATTTAAAATATAAGTCCCTCTTTTCATAAACGCATTTATTGATATAAAAAATTAAACCAATGCACTTTGTGCATGTCACTTTAGCTCCTTAAAAATGCCACGAATGCACGAATAAATTACTGGTTTATTCATGCATTCGTGGCTATTAAACGCAATGCACGAAGGACTTTCAGTCCTTAGTTATTTAGTTGACATTATCCAATCAATTCCATGACATCGTCTTTTGTCAATTTCTTCAGCAATCCGCTTTCAATATTGATCAAATCATCCGCAATGGCTTTTTTCTTTACTTGCAATTGAAGTATTTTTTCTTCAATCGTATCCTTGCAAATCATTTTATACGCAATGATATGTTTGTCTTGCCCTATGCGATGCGTTCTATCTATCGCCTGCTGCTCAACGGCTGGATTCCACCATGGATCAATCAAAATACATATTCTGCCGCCGTGAGGTTGAGTCCTGTCCCTCCTGCTTTGAGGGAAATCAAGAAGACTTTCGTGTCTTCATTATTTTGAAATTCCTCCACTTTGCCCTTTCTATCTTTTGTCTCGCCCGTAATTTTCACATATTGATAGTGCTTATCAATCATCTTTTTCTCCACCAAATCCAACATAGAACTGAAGAAGGAGAAGACCAATACTTTCTTTTTATTCTCCAATAATTCTTCTAGATGTTCAAACAATAGATTCATCTTTATACTGCTCGATTTTGAAAAATCCTCTTCATTGAGCAATGCGGGGTGATTGCATAATTGACGCAGTTTTGTCAAGCCTCGAAGGATATGCAAGCCTGCTTTATTTAGGCCTTGCTCATCAATTGCCTCGCGAATTTCTTCCTTAATTTTAATTTTATAAGTCTCATAAATCTTGCGCTGAATTACATCCATCTCACAGAACAATATGATTTCCGTTTTCTCTGGAAGCTCTTTGGCAACAACTTCTTTCTTTCGATTGAGAACAAATGGATAGATGATTTTGCGCAGTTTTGCTGCTGTCTCTTCATCTTGTTCTTTATCAATTTTATACGCAAAATTGGTTTTAAAATTCTCTAATGAGCCCAACATGCCAGGATTAGAAAAGTCCAACTGAGCATATAAATCAAAGGTAGAATTCTCGACAGGAGTTCCCGTCATGACCAATCTATTCTTGGTTTTCAACAATCGCACGCCTCTGCTTATTTTAGAAAGTGGATTCTTTATCGCTTGACTTTCATCGAGAATGACATAGTCAAATTCAAATGATTTAAACATTTCCAAATCTCTTCTCAATAATCCATAAGAAGTGATGATCAATTGAAATTGACTGAAATCATTGGTTGTTCGGGTGCGCTCCATCCCTGAGTGCAAGAGGTATTTTATCGTTGGAGTAAACTTGAGAATTTCATTTTCCCAGTTGAATATGAGAGATGTTGGAACGACAACCAAGGCTTTGAATTGCTTGTTTTCATTGATCAATGATTGAAGGAATGTCAGTACTTGAACGGTTTTTCCCAATCCCATATCATCTGCTAAACAACCGCCCCATCCATATTCGTGCAAGAATCTCAACCAATGATAACCATTGATTTGATAATCCCTCAATACTGCTTTGGTATTGGTAGGAAGTGGTGTTTGTTTTATTTCTTTGAAATTTTGCAAGCGTGCAATTTTCTCTTGCAATTCAATAATTTGCTCGTTATGATCTATTTCTCCGACGTATTCATCGATGGCAGTCAGCTGAAATTGATTTAGTTCCAATTTCTCTTTATTGACTTTGCCCAATTTAAACAATGAACTGTATTTTGCAATCCACTCTTCTGGAAGTACACCGATGGTTCCATCTCCTAGACGAACATATTGTTGGTTGTTGAGAATGGCATTGCGAAGCTCCGTTAGCTTTAATACTTGATTGCCAAAGCTCACTTTCACTTCAATATCAAACCAATCAATTCCGCTTCCAGACTTCAATCGAATGGTTGGATTATTGGAATTGTAATTGTAGTTTTTCAAATTTTTCTGTCCTAGAATCTCAATATTATTTTCATTGAATATCTTGAATACCTTGAACAACCAATTGTTCTCAAGTACTTTATCCTCTGTTAAATTGAAATAATGCTCGGTGACTTGCGATTCAAAAGAAGGATGAAGTCCACGCAGCATTTGCTCCATATCAGATTCATAGATGGCATCTCGTTCGATTTGATACGTCTCATTTTGGTAGTAATGATGAGCAATCAACCCCCTATCCATATTGACTTCCTTATAAAAATCATCCAATTGATAACAAAAAGCAGGCACAAGCAATAAGCCTGTTTCATATTCTTTCAAATAGACTTTGGTCGTAATCTCACATTGAATAGTCTTTGTAGGTGCAATGGGCAATTGTGGGTCAATATTCACTTTGAGGTATTCCTGAAATGGTTTGACCATGTTCTCATGTACTTTGACCCAATCTTCTTCCAACCATTTGAGGTTATCCACCTCGTAGAATAATTTATACAAAATCAAGCTATCATATGCTTTGATTGGATATAAAACTCGATTGTCTAGAACAAAATAATTGGTAAAAAGTGAGGTAATCGGAAACTCTTTTTCTTCATTGTATAAAAATGGATAGAAGAGAATATAATTATTTTCCTTTTTAATATTGATGCCAAGGCTTATTTGAACATCATTTAATTTAATAGGCGTATAAGAGTGAATATCCTCTGCGTCGCGCTTATGGAGATTGATGTAGTTTTGCTTATCTTTTAATTTTGAAAAGATATTCATCACAATTTTGCGATTGTATTCATGTTTCAATTCTTTGGAAACATAATCGCGCTTGTGCGGATGAACATTATTTTTCATGATAAAATCAACTTCACGATCACTTATTGCAGCAAGATGGGTGTTTTCAGAGAGGCCTTTGAGGTCTTGAATGATTTCATCATGAAAGTTGTAATCGACTAAATTGCTGTAATATTTAGAGATAAAGTCAGCATTAAACTCTTTCAATGTCTTGCTGTACTGACCATTTTTATTGAGTTTTACAGCATAAGGATAAATTCTAAAAGACGAGGACTTGGGATGCTGTCTCAAGTCTGTCCATAAATATATGGTGTGGTAAACAGCATTTTTCTTATTTCTAGCTTTTGATGTAGGGATATAGTCTAAATCCAATTGGGGCATGATGGAAGTATACTTTTGCCAATCCATTTCATCATCTAAGATATTGACCGTTTTGTCTTTATAGATGGATACTAATTTCCCCCCTTTAAAGACGATATCAAAATAATTATTCGGGTCGTATCCAGGTTTGTGCGTATCTAATTTGAAACGCCTTGCATCATCATCAAAGAAGTGGTTGTAATTTTGAATAAAATCTAGCATTCTATTCTCTGGATTATTGACGATTTCAAGCAAAACATACCAAGTATGCGGGCACCAAAAATTGGAATAATTTTTACATGAACAAGTGGCGATGAATCCCTCTGGATGTCGAACAAGATCAAGGTGATAACTCGACCAATTGGAAAAAATTTGAAACTTCAACAAGCGCTCCGAAACAAAGACAATTTCCATCGATTTGGATATGCTGTTGAGCATTTTAGAGAGCTCTTGAAAAGAAGATTTTGCGAGTTTTTCAGCTGCGTGATCTAAATCAATTTGATCAAAATTGATGGCATCATTTTTTGAATAAGAATAGTCTAAACTGAGATTTCTAGCTTGAACAGCAACGGCAGAATCATTGAGCGCTTTTTGTGGAATTTCCTCTTCTACTTCTTTAGGTTTTTCCAATAACTTAAAATAAGCAGAGGCTATATGTTTACATGGCTGTCTATTGTCTTTAAAATAAGGACAATCGCAAGTCGCTTTTTCAGCTCTAAAATGAATGGTGACGTTATATGGGGCAGGTTTTATTTCTGAAGGTACTGAGACAAGCACAAAATCATCCGTTTCTTCTTTAATCACTATTTTACTTCCCGACACATTATACATTCGCTGCCCTCTCTCTAAAACAGACGGATACAATTGTTTTAGGAGGAATTTTAAGTTTTCAATCATTCGGCAAAAGTAACCATTGAAAGCTAAGAAATCCCGATTATAAATGAATTGGACAAAGAATGTTTATTATTATTCTTCTAATATTCGTTAATTTCCTCCTAATATCATCGAAATGAGCAATTTCAGGGATATTTTAATGGATTCAAATTATTCATTTTTTGTTAATAACTTTCAGGTATTTTGGATAAAAAATGACCTATTTTCGCACGTCTTTAAAGTAAATAATATAAGTAAACATGTCAGAATTAGAAGAGGAAAGGAACCACGGAAGAATCATCCCGATCAATATCGAGGATGAAATGAAAACAGCCTATATTGACTATTCGATGTCAGTCATCGTATCGAGAGCGATTCCAGATGTAAGAGATGGATTTAAGCCAGTACACAGAAGGGTAATGTTTGGTATGCATGAATTGGGCAATCACCACAATAAACCTTATAAGAAATCAGCCCGTATCGTAGGAGAAGTATTGGGAAAGTACCATCCACATGGTGATACAGCCGTTTATGACTCTATGGTGCGTATGGCACAAGAGTGGAGTTTGCGCTACCCGATGGTCGACGGACAGGGAAATTACGGTTCAGTTGACGGCGATCCACCTGCAGCCATGAGGTATACAGAGGCGAGAATGAGCAAGATTGCTGAGGAAATGTTATCAGACCTTGAAAAAGAAACGGTTGATTTTCAAAACAATTTTGATGATACATTGAAAGAGCCAACAGTAATGCCAGCGCGCATTCCAAATCTATTGGTGAATGGAACAAGCGGTATTGCGGTTGGAATGGCGACCAATATGTTGCCACATAACCTCACTGAAGCCATAGATGGTTGCATTGCTTATATCGATAATCGTGAAATTACGGTCGATGAATTGATGGAATTTGTCAAAGCACCTGATTTTCCAACTGGAGGAACCATTTACGGAATCGAAGGTGTTCGCGAGGCTTTTAGAACAGGTAGAGGGAAAGTAGTTGTAAGAGGTAAGGCAGAAATTGAAAACGAAGGAAATAGAGAAAATATCGTCATCACGGAGATTCCTTATCAAGTCAATAAGGCTAAGTTGCATGTTCAAATTTCTGAATTGGTCAATGAAGGCAAGATTGAAGGTATTAGTGATGTAAGAGATGAGAGTGATAGAACAGGGATGCGATTGGTCGTAGAATTGAGAAGAGATGCCATTCCAAATGTCGTCTTGAATCGCTTATTCCAATACTCTCAATTGCAGACTTCTTTTGGTGTAAATAATATTGCCTTGGTAAAGGGCAGACCTGAAATGTTGAATCTTAAAGACATGATTCGCCATTTTGTGGAATTCAGACATGAAGTCGTTGTCAGAAGAACGAAATTTGAATTAGCAGAAGCAGAGAAAAGAGCACATATCCTCGAAGGATTGATCATTGCGGTCAATAATATCGACGAAGTGATCAAAATCATTCGTCAGAGTGAGACTTCACAAATTGCTCAAGACACTTTGATGAGTCGATTTGAGTTGAGCGAAATTCAGACTAAGGCCATCTTAGAGATGAGATTGCGCGCTTTGACTGGATTGGAGATTGAGAAATTGCGCAAAGAATACGAAGACATCATGGCTTTGATCACGCATTTGAAAAATATCTTGAGCGATGAGACTTTGAGATATACTATTATCAAAGGCGAATTGACAGAAATCAAAACCAAGTACGGCGATAAGAGAAAAACAGATATCACATTTGCCAGTGGCGAAATCAATATCCTCGACTTGATCGACAACGAACAAGTTGTTGTGACTATTACACACTTGGGCTATATGAAACGCACTTCGCTCGCAGAATACAAAGAGCAAAGTAGAGGTGGCAAAGGCTCTAAAGGGAGCAATAGCCGTGAAGAAGACTTTATCGAGCACATGTTTGTTGCACATACACACAATGTCCTACTCCTTTTCACAAGAAATGGAAGATGTCATTGGTTGAATGTATACGAAGTGCCTGAAGGCAATAAAACGAGCAAGGGAAGAGCGATTCAGAATATTTTGAATATCTCTAGTGAAGATAAAATCTTGGCTTATATACCTATTCAAAACTTATCAGACGAAGAGTACATCAATAATAACTATGTGATGTTCTGTACCAAAAATGGAGTTATCAAGAAGACATTATTAGAAGAATTCTCTCGCCCAAGAACGAATGGTATCACCGCCTTGACTATCAGAGAAGGTGATGAATTATTGGAAGTTGTCTTGACAAATGGAAAGATGGAAGTGGTTTTGGCTTCACTTGACGGAAGAGCACTTAGATTCAATGAGAGCAAAATTCGCTCCATGGGAAGATCTGCAGCTGGAGTTACTGGAATGGACTTAGGAGAAATCAATGAGAACAACGCCATCGTCGGAATGGTCTGTGTAGATAAGGACAGTGAAGAGAAACAAACGATTTTGGTTGTATCTGAAAAAGGATTCGGCAAGAGAACTTATCTCGACGACCCAGAAGATGGTGAACCGATTTATCGAATCACCAATAGAGGTGGTAAAGGGGTAAAAACCTTGAATGTCACTGAAAAAACAGGTAAAGTTATCGCCATTAAAAATGTCGTCGACGGCGATCATTTGATGATTATCAATAAATCTGGCTTGGCAATTCGATTGAAAGTATCCGCTTTGCGCGTAATTGGAAGAGCAGCACAAGGGGTTACCTTGATCAAACTCAAAGGCAAGGATGTGATTGCTGTAGTAGCAAAAGTAGTTGTAGGAGATGATGATGAGGATGAATTTGTAGAAGGTATGGAGGGTGATGTAAACAATATCGACAACGCTTTGCAAGGAGGTGAAGAACTAGAAGAATTCATTGACGAACCAGAAATAGAAGAAACAGAAGATGATTCAGAAGAGCCTGGCGATGACGCAGGGGATGAATAGCCTTTAAAAATGGAGACTGGTTTTTGGAGATTGGTGTCTGGAATTGAAGTAATTTAAAACAACTTATAGAACTTGGATATCACATGTATTCAAGTTCTTTTTTTGGAAAACACAAAATGCTTAATTGAATGCAATTGTTTTTAAATACAAAAAAAAGCAATAGCTGCATTATCTAAAGGAATGGTGCTAAAGCAAAATAAAATGGATTTCATATTGCAGTTGGCTAAAGCCGAACTGAAATGGAATATGCTAGAATATCAAAATTGATTGTAGATACTTTTATACATTAAAATGAAGAAATAAAGATATATCAGAAATAATTCTAGTATTTTTATGCAAATTAAAGTTGAGAAAAAATATTGCAGTTGCTTTTAAGCAACTGATTGAAAAAAATTATTGATTGGCTTTAGCCATATTAAACATTAACTATGAGTTGGGTAAGAGTATATATGCACATGGTATTCTCTACAAAAAAAGAGAACCATTTTTAAATTCATTAGAATTACGCAAGAATGTTTTTCAGCATATTAAACTAAATGCAGAGGAAAAAGGAATTTGGCTTGATTGTGTAAATGGATATCAAGACCATGCCCATTGTTTAATCTCGCTAGGAAGAGACCAAACTATCAGTAAAGTTGCACAAATGATTAAAGGAGAATCCTCCTATTGGATCAACAAGGAGAAATTGACCACAGAAAAATTCATATGGCAGGATGATTATTGGGTTGTAGGAGTTAGTGAAAGCCACATTGGTGCCGTCAGAAATTATATTCATAATCAAGAGCAGCATCACTCTAAGCAGACTTTTTCATCAGAAATCAATACCTTTATAAAAAAATATGGCTGGGATTTGATAGAGGAAAATTAATACAAGTTAAGATTTATGACAATCAAACAAAAATACGGGACAAAAGCACTTATAGCAGGAGCTTCAGAGGGCATTGGGGAGGCATTCGCACGCAGACTCGCATCAGAAGGCATTGACCTATATCTCGTCGCAAGGAGAAGAGAGGGATTGGAAAAATTGGCAAATGAGCTCACCAAAGACTTTGGAATTCAGGTTCAATGTATTCCCTGCGATCTCTCCGAAAGGGATGCAATCCAGCAAATAAAATCCGTTATTCAAACCCATGAAATCGATATACTGGTATGCAATGCGGCTCTTTCATATATCGGGCCATTTGAAGATAGTTCGAAAGAGAAAAATACAAAAATGGCACATACCAATATGATTTCCCCCATGGATTTAACCAATGAATTTGGTCTACCCATGCTGCAGAGAGGCAGAGGAGCTATCATATTGTTGAGTTCATTGGCGGGTATGCAAGGAAGTGGTTTTTTGACAGTCTATGCAGCGACCAAGGCATTCAATCGAATTTTTGCGGAGAGTTTGTGGTATGAATGGAAAGACAGAGGGGTTGATGTAATCGCTTGTTGCGCAGGAGCTACTGCGACTCCTGGCTATCTCAATACAAATCCAGCTAAAACGACTTTGATAGGTCCTGAAGTGCAAAGTCCAGATGCAGTCGTTCGGGAATGCTTCGATGCCTTGGGCTCAAAACCATCTGTCACCACAGGTTTTGGAAATAGACTAGCCAGTTTTTTTATGCATCGAATCTTTCCGAGAAAGATGGCCATTCAAATTATCAGCATTACGACGAAGAAGATGTATCGACTCTAGTTGTCTTAATAAATAAACGGAATGATTTTATAGGGCACTCTCTTGACATATTCATCCCAAAGCGGTCCATATTTTGCGGCACAGCGCTTATCATCGTCTATTTGCCTTGGAAATAATAAGGCGACATAATACAATGGATATAGCCATGGCCATATCAATCCCGCATGACCGGTGCACAAGACGATACCAGTTGCCATACCAATTTCTCCCAGGTAATTGATATGCCTGCTCAATCCCCAAAATCCATTGACCAATAAAGTCCGTTTTCCATCGGAGATTGTCTCAGGTTGAATGCCCAAGAATTTTCGTTGCGGGTCTTTCTTAAAATAGTATTTCTGAAGATTGGCGCCGCGCGACATCGACCAACTGAGGAAAAAAATAGCAGCATAGATGACTAATAAATAATTAGGAACATGGGCACTCGCTAAATCAACCGTTGACCACATCGGTATCGCATAGAAAAAGGGATAAAAGGCGATGCATCCCCAACCCAGTTTGAATCCCACGCGCTCTGCAAACAAGTCATAGGTGTAGAGATGAATCTCTTCAAAGGTGAGGTAGTCGATCAAAAAAAAGGTGAGTAAACCCGTTGCTACATAGATTCCAATGGAGGCATCTGCACCAAAAGTGAAGTAATGATGGGCTGTAAAACTGAGTATATTCAATTCAAGCATGATAGCACCAACGAGATAAAGCCACATTTTAGCATCTACTCTCCCACCCCATAGTTGAGGATTCTCCAATCGCCCCAAATAGAAATCAGCCAAGAAGGATGATTTGACTGGAGGAAAGGGCAAAACCAAGACGAATGAAAACAACAAACCAAAAGAAATAGCGCCAGACAAGGCATATCAGCGATATTGATAGAAATAATCCCAATCGAGAATTTGATAATTGCAGAGAATTATCCAAGTAACAACGGTCATGAACATAACAAGAAGTCCATTCAATCGATATTTCAATTTCTCATCAGAATTTTCTTTAGTGACATAGCCAACCACCCATCTTCCCGGCAATATCAATCCGAGGATGAATATGATGGCGTAGACGATGACAGGGGAAAGAAATCCGATAATTTGATCCATAAAAACGATTTGATTGATGAGTAAATATAGGAATTAAACAAACACTTCGATATCCAAATTGCGAATTAATTATTTGGCATGCTTTCTAAATTTTTCGTTTAATTATATTGGGACTTTAAATATATTTTGTACTTTTATATCATGATGAATAGAGAGTTAATCAATAGAATTACGGTCAATCCTGAAATATGCCATGGTCGGCCTACTATTAGGAATACCCGATATACAATTGATTTAATATTAGATTTATTGTCTTCTGGGATGACTGAAATAGAAATCATTGATGATTATCCTGCTTTGGAATTGGCAGATATTAAAGCTTGTCTCGCTTTTGCATCCCAATTATCAAGAGTCAAATCAATTACTAAAATTGTTGCATGAAGTTTTTAGTTGATGCAAACTTACCCTTCAAACTAGCCATTAATTTGAGAGGCAAAGGATTTGATGTAATTCACACAGATAATTTACCAAATAAAGAGCAATCAACAGATCAAGAAATTCGAAAAATTTCACAAGAACAAGATAGAATCGTCATTTCTAAAGATTCTGACTTCCTAGATTCACATTTAATCTTAGGCAGCCCAAGAAAGTTTCTATATATATCAACAGGAAATATAATAAATCGTGATTTGATGAAATTAATTGAAAACAATTTAGACAAAATAATCGATTTATTTACAATTTATGATTTAATTGAATTGAATAATAATGCAATAATTGCGCATGAAAATTATTAACAAGTTAGAAATTTATAAATTGCTGTACTTGCGCGCAAATTAGATTCTTACAATTGTTCTCTTTGAAATATTTTTTTATCCCTCGTTAGCGTAATAATGAATATTGATGCCTTAATGCTTTTATGCTATTACATAATTCCATTGGGATTTATCATGCTTTTTATAGCTATAATTTATCTGCTAACTCAAAGCAGAATAAAAGAAGCATTTTATACTATGATAGTTTTTGTAATTTCTTTGTTATTATTTATTATATTCATTATCCTAAATGCAGGAGTTTCTGAATAGAAAGTTGATTCATATGTATATAAGAAAGTATTGAGAATCACAACAACTGTGAATTTTTTAAACAATACCAAAAGAAGAAGTTGAAATTTTAATGATGCTTCCTATATTTGCCTTCTAATGCCCTGCATTAGATTTATTATCAGACAAGACATACATTGAGACATGCAAATACTATTATTAGGATCAGGGGGAAGAGAACATGCACTGGCGTATAAAATCGCTCAGAGCAAATGGTGCAGCCAATTATTCATCGCTCCTGGGAATGGCGGAACCAAATCATTGGGCACCAATGTAGAAATCGATCCCCTAGATTTCGCTGGAATAGAGCAATTCATCTCGGAAAATAAAATTGAAATACTCGTCGTTGGGCCTGAAAAACCAGCAGTTATGGGTATATACGATTATTTCAAAGAGCGCAAGCCTGGACTCATCGTCATCTCCGCCTCTAAAGAAGGCGCCAAATTGGAAGGCAGTAAAGCCTATGCCAAGGAATTCATGATCGAAAACAAAATTCCCACTGCGGCCTATTGCGAAGTGACTATAGCAAATATCCAAGAGGGAATTGATTTCCTAAAATCTCAAAAACCGCCCTATGTATTAAAGGCAGACGGATTGGCTGAGGGAAAGGGCGTGGTTATATTGAATGTATTGGATGAGGCAATTGCCGAATTGAAGCGATTTATCGAAGATAAAAAATTCGGTGCATCGAGCGAAAAGGTCGTCATAGAAGAGTTTTTAAAGGGAATCGAATTTTCCATTTTCATCTATACCAATGGAAAGGAATACAAAATTCTCCCAAATGCCAAAGACTATAAGCGCATTGGAGAAGGCGACAGGCCTCAATACCGGCGGAATGGGTTGTATCTCCCCTGTTCCATTCGTCGATGAGGACATGATGGAAATCGTCACCAGTGAAGTGATTGAACCCACGATTCAAGGGCTTATCAATCGAAATATTGATTACAATGGTTTTATCTATTTGGGTTTGATCAATGTCGATGGCCAACCCAAAGTCATTGAATACAATTGCAGAATGGGAGATCCAGAGACGGAAGTGGTGATGCCGAGATTGAAAAGCGATTTAGTCGAATTATTCCTCGCTTCAAAAAACAATTTATTGAAACAAGTCAAAGTGGAATTGGATGAGCGATACTGCGTCACCGTGATGTTGGTAAGTGGCGGTTATCCATTAGAATATCAAAAGGGCAAATTGATTGAAGGTTTGAATGATATAAAAGATAGCAAGGTTTTTCACGCTGGAACGATAGAATCCAATACGCAATTCTATACCAATGGCGGTCGTGTTTTAGCGGTCACTTCTTATGGAAACACGCTGGATCGCGCTTTGAAGAAGTCTTATGAGAGCATCGAAAAAATCAAATTCGATAAGATGAATTATCGAAGAGATATCGGCTATGAATTTATCAATCCCATCGAAGAGAAATTGAAAGACCATTTTATCATTGGATTTATTGCTTCTCTTCTCTTGACAGGACTGACTTACTTTTTAATCAATAAATATGTCAATCTCGGTCAGATGGATGTAATTACGCATATTGACAAGAGCATGGAAGCGCGCATGCTTCAATTAGCCATCTTGCCCAATGCCGGTTTATTCTTTCTAGCTTTGCACTATAACAAAGAAAAAATTGCCAAAGGCGCCTTTGGTGGACTGATTGCAGTTGGTCTTTTGATTGTCTATCTCTGGTTTTTTAGATAGGATAAACGCGGTTATTTTACTTTTTCTATCAACCAAGCTTTTTCAGCAACCAATTTTTCTTGCGCAATATCCGCAGCTAAATTCTTGCTCTTCTTGATTAGTTGTTGATCGATTAATTTCAACATAAAATTTAAAAAGTTCTTGTAAGATTGCTTAATCGATTGATTGATCATGGATTCGCGCTGTAGGAACTTTAAGCAGCTCTTCACCAAATATTCCAGTGAATCAAATTCCTTCAATTCAAAGTATGCCTTTGACAATAAAATACGCGCTTGCATATCATATTGAAAGTCAGTAAAACTCACGCGCTGCAAGTATTCAATCGTCTCTTTGTATTTTTGCTCTTTGAAACTGATCATCGCCATCGCATAGGCCACAGCTGTCTCCTTCTCTTCTTTCTTCAAGTAATTGGTATTTTCACGGACAAAATTCTTCGCCCATTCCACTTCATCGACGCGAAGTGCTGTCTGTACATAGTTTCTGAAAGTAGATTGCACAATGATATTCTCTTCCAAAATTAATTTTTCTTCCACCGCATTTTTATAGAGTGAAAACAATTCATTGAAATAATCAAAATTCTGCGCATTGATTTGCGCGATGCAGTAATTATTCATCAAGACATTGATTTCCTTTTTCTCCTCAATTTCCAATTGAAATTCCTTTTTCACTAAAACATTTTTTAGGTATTTAAAGGAAGTCTCATCCCGCTCAAACTGCATCTTGTAGCAGTTTTTATAGATATTGATGATGTCGATATCGTCAAACTGGGTGGAGTGTATAATATCCTTGATTTCTTTTTCAAATTGAATGTTGAATTCAAGTCCAGCCACTCGTTGAAAATTGGATAAGGTGATATAACTCTTCAATTTGGACAGGACAAAATAATAATCAAACAAACGGTCCGATTCCATCGTATACTGATGAATCTTGAAATATTGGATTTTTCAAACTTGTAGATTTTATTATTCAATTCTTTGAATAGTTCAATCTGATTATAGATGGCGTCTAGATTATTGAAGTGAGGTTGTTTTTGATGTAATTTATTGAGTAAAACATAGTTCTTATTCAATCCAAATTGTCGCATGATTTTCGGAATCATCAATTCATTCTCCAATCCATATTCAATTGCGATAAATTTCTCCATAAAATCCTGCAATCGAGCCATAATCATGCGGGCATAGGCATCCTTGATTTTTTTTTGCGGGGAAATCTTCTCAAAGACCTCCATATACTTGATTTGGCCTAGTTGAGATTTGTTTTTACTATCAGCTAAATAGTCAAAGAGGTCAAGCCCGATCTTTTCAGCATTAAAATAGCCTGAGTGCAATAATTTCTTGGCTTTTGCCAATGTTTTTTGATCAAATTGAATAAAAAACTCAAACAATTTATGGCCATTATGTTGCATAATTTTATATTTAACCAAGTAAATATAAGGATTAAAAGAATAAATACATGATTTTATTTGTTGCAAATTGATTAATTTGTCCATGAATTTCCTGAGAATATGGATTAATATTGCTTTAGAAAACAAGGAAATGTCTTATAAAAAAGCGTACATACTCTCCATAATCATCTGCTTCCAATGCTTAATTGGAACGAATGACTTATCTGGACAGACGATAAAGGTGCTTCCAGATTATATTTTTACATTGAAAGATTCGTGCATTGACTTTCTTCCAATGCGCAATGACATTGTCAATAGAACCACAAAAATAATCTCGATTAGTTTTCAACCTTTTCATTCCAATGCTACGATTGAAATCATTGATGATTCCACCATCCGCTATTGCGATGTGATTCCGAGCATTTTCATCGATGATACCTTGACTTATCGCGTGTTCGACTTATTCTCGGGCAAAACAGATACTGGATTCATCTATATCAAAAAAGCGGCGAGAAATAAAGAGAATGTTTGGTCTGGGGACATCAACAATGACGGGATTTGCAATCATCTCGACGTCTTATTTTGGGCCAATGTGGTCAATAAAAAGGGATTGGCTAGACATCAAATTGCCACAGTATGGAAACCAATGGCCATGATTGATGCGGCGTGGAGAGATACATCGACGCTTAAAACACTTTCATACTATGCGGATGCAAATGGTGACAATACCGTGGATATCATGGATACAACAGCTTTCCAAGTGAATTTTGGAAAAACACATCCTTTAACAGACAGCATCAATTACAATCTCATCACTGATTTCAATTACCCGATAGTTCCCGTTGAATTAAAGGTGATGAATCCGTCGTTAAAAAATCAAGATACTTTAACCCTTAGAATTCAAGTAGGCGATTTCTCCAATCCCCTCACAAACATCTCCGGCATTGCATTTACACTCGAATACAATGACAATGTTTTCAAAAACAATTCAGCGTTCTTTTATCAAACGGATAATAGTTGGATCAGTCATCAAGCAACAGATAAATTCTCTATGCTAGAGACTAAAAGTCAAGCTGGGCAATTATTCGGTGTAGATACTCGATTGGCTCGATCAAAGACCAATGGCGGCGGTGGCGCTGGAGATATTAAAATCATCATCGACGATGTGATTATACAAAGCGCAAAACTCAGCGGCAAAGACGTCGTTTTCAATATTAAAGATGTCTATTTAATTGGCGGAAACAGCGATTTATTTATTCGCACCTCGGCCAAAGGTGATACCATTAAGAGCAATCAATGGATTTCATCAGGGGTAGACGCTTTACGAGGAGAAATCCCCCTCTTTTTCCATCAAACGGCACAATCCATAGATATCACCATGGCTGATTTAAGTTTGATTGGAACTAAGATAGTCTTGCGAAATGCCATGGGAACCAATCTTTCAGAAGAAATAATACATGAGACGAAGACCTCTATGCCAATTGAAAATTTACCAAATGGCATCTACTTTTTAGATATAAATCATGTTCAAACAAACATGCACAAAACCTTTAAATTTATTACCTATAAATAACGACATAGCGCTTTAACCCTTAATACAATTCAATAAATTGTATGGTGCTATTAAACTTTTAGTTTAAAATTATGATGCGAGCGAGCTGGACGAAAGTCTGGCTCGTCTTGTTTTATAAGGGCCTATGGAGGAAATGGTCCATTGTAAATCACACATGGAGCACCAGACCAATTGCATGCCCGATGGTAATTATGGGCAATTTTCTTTGCACTCTTTTTTGAAACACTAAAAATATAATCTGGCTGCGCAAACCACTTGGCAAGGCATTTGGGATCAACAGGTTCATTGGATTCTGTCTTTACTGCGTATTTTGTCAATATCAGTTTATATTTCGCGTCATTCACTTTGTCTTCATCCACCAAGCAATACTGCCCATAAGGCAATTTCAAACTGAATTGACCTAAACTATCCGTCGTAAACTCTTTGATGACTTTAGCATTCGCCTTATTCACATTGCCCAATTTGACAAACATCTTTTTAAATGCAATGGGTTTTGGCGTTTCTAGTTCTTTAATCAATTCATCTGAAGGTGCCGCCCCACCGCAATAAGAAGAAGTCTCTGTAATGACTCCAGTTATTTTATAAAAAGTTGTTTTCTGCGGACTCACTGCCATACCCATGTAGAAAGTCCAAAATATTGTCAAAAAATGTATCCCCATGAGTCAAACTTAAATAGATAATTCTACATTTGCACAAAAAATACAGCATGCCCATATTGAATTATAAAGAAATAGGGAGCGGAAAGGCCCTATTTGTGCTGCATGGGCTCTTTGGTTCGCTAGATAACTGGCAAACCTTTGGCAAGTTGCTCAGCGAATCGCATAGAGTAATTTTAGTCGATTTGAGAAATCACGGCCGTTCATTTCACAGCGAGGAGATGAACTTTGAAGTGATGAGTGGTGATTTATTGGAATTATCTAAGCAATTAAACATTCAATCTTTTGATTTATTGGGCCATTCATTGGGTGGTAAGATGGCCATGCACTTTGCCCTCCGTCATCCAGATAAGGTTGAAAAATTGATCATCGTCGATGTAGCTCCTTTTAATTATGTGCCTCATCATCGAGATGTCTTTGATGCCTTATTTTCAGTGGATTTAGAGACCGCTACATCGAGAAATGAGATTGAAATCACCATTGGTAGACAAATTCAAGACCCTATGGTCATTCAATTTTTGATGAAAGGCATCCAACGAGATGACGATGGAAAATTCAAATGGAAGTTTAACTTAGCAACACTATATAAGGAGTACAGCAATTTGATTGGCTTTGTTCCTGAAGGTCGATTTGACGGAGAAACCCTATTCATTCGAGGGGAAAATCAGATTATATCACCGCAGAAAAAATGGGCATAGCGCCTGTTTTATTTCCCAACTTTACCATTGAAACCATTGCAAATGCAGGTCATTGGGTCCATGCGCAGAATCCCAATGATTTTAACGAAGTTGTGATTCAATTCCTCTCAGACATCTTATAATGGGATATTCCCGTGTTTCTTTCTAGGAAGATTCAGTACTTTGTTCTCGAGCATTTTAAATGATCGAATCAATTTCATTCTCGTCTCCGATGGTTTGATCACCTCATCGATAAATCCTCGAGCAGCGGCTTTATAAGGATTGGCAAATTTCTCCATATACTCTTGCTCCTTTTCTTTCCATTTTGCCTCTGGATTCTCCGCTTCGCTAATTTCCTTTTTAAAGATAATCTCAGCAGCGCCTTTAGCGCCCATAACAGCAATCTCAGCTGATGGCCATGCGAAATTCATATCTGCACCGATGTGTTTAGAGTTCATCACATCATAAGCGCCACCATAAGCTTTTCGAGTAATCACCGTTATTTTAGGAACTGTCGCTTCAGAGAATGCATAGAGCAATTTAGCGCCATTCGTGATGATGCCATGCCATTCTTGATCTGTACCTGGCAAGAATCCCGGCACATCGACCAAAGTCAAAAGTGGCACGTTGAAACAATCGCAGAATCGCACAAAACGACCTGCTTTGCGAGAAGAATTGATATCCAAAACACCCGCCAATACGCATGGCTGATTGGCGACGATGCCTATACTTCTGCCGCCCAACAAGGCAAATCCCACGACAATATTCTCTGCAAAATCTTTATGCACTTCCATAAATGTCCCCTCATCGATGATGCCCTCTATCACTTCGCGCATATCATAGGGTTGATTGGCATTTTCTGGAATGATTTTATCTAAAACTGCCCTAGACTCATCCCCCATTTCATAAGGATATACAGGCGCATTCTCTTCACAATTCTGAGGGATATATTTCAACAAATTCTTGATATGGTTGATGCAGTCCAATTCATTGCTGCAACTGAATTGCGTAACACCGCTTTTAGAAGCATGTGTATGCGCACCGCCCAATTCCTCACTGGTCACTTCTTCGTGGGTCACTGTTTTAACCACATTGGGTCCTGTGACAAACATATAAGAAGTGTTTTCCACCATCATGATAAAATCTGTAATAGCTGGACTATAAACCGCCCCGCCAGCGCATGGTCCCATGATTGCAGACAACTGAGGAATCACCCCTGAGGCAATGGTATTTCTATAAAATATATCAGCATAACCACCCAAACTCTGCACACCTTCTTGAATTCTAGCTCCACCAGAATCATTTAAACCAATCAAAGGAGCGCCATTTTTCAAGGCGAGATCCATGATTTTACATATTTTCTCTGCATGTGTTTCAGAGAGAGAACCGCCAAAGACCGTAAAGTCTTGAGAGAATACATAGACCAATCTGCCGTGGATACTTCCATAACCCGTCACCACCCCATCACCTAAATAGATTTCATTCTCAATACCGAAATCAGTTGCTCGATGTTCTACAAATGCCCCAATTTCTTCAAAAGACCCCTCATCCAATAATAAATGAAGTCTTTCTCTCGCAGTCAATTTCCCTTTTTTATGCTGGGATTCAATTCTCTTGATTCCGCCGCCTTCTTGGGATTTCGCTCTATTCTTATCTAGCAATTCAAACGATTTGTTCATAGTTGAGATTTGAAGCAAACCTACATAATTTTACTTTAAATTCCATTCAATTTCAAAAATGAAAAGCACAGCTTAAAAAAATGATTGGAAACCAATAGTCCGATTATTTTTGCAGCATGAAATTTCCCAAAATAGCAATACTAGGCGGAGGACAATTAGGACGAATGATGATTCAAGAGGGAATGAATTACAACCTCGAATTTGCAGTTCTCGATCCCGACCCTCAAGCTCCTTGTTCGAAAATTGTTGATGAATTTGTCGTCGGAAGTTTAAAGGATTTCGACACGGTCTATCAATTTGGCAAGGGAAGGGAAATGCTCACTATTGAAATTGAACACATCAATATTGAGGCACTAGAAAAGTTGGAAGCGGAAGGCGTGAAAATCATCCCCTCCCCAAAGATTCTGAGAACCATTCAAAACAAAAGATGGCAGAAAGAATTTTATCAACAGCATAAAATACCCACTTGCCCTTTTGTTGTTTGTACCAACAAAGCTGACTTAACAAGCAAATTGGATTTTCTGCCCGCTTTTCAAAAATTAGAGAAAGATGGCTATGACGGCAAGGGAGTTCAATACTTAAAAGATGAAAATGACCTTTCATTGGCGTTTGACGCACCCTCTATTTTAGAACAATCTGTCGAAATTGAAAAGGAGATATCCATCATCATCGCTAGAAATCAACAGGAGAAATTGCCATATATCCTTCTGTGGAAATGGAATTTGATCCAATGCTCAATTTAGTGGATACCTTGGTTTCTCCAGCAGCGATAAGTCCCGCAATTGAAAATGAATGCAGGGCACTTGCCACCCGCGTTGCTGAGGCGTTTCAATTAGAGGGCATATTAGCGGTAGAACTATTCTTGACAAAAAAAGGAGAAGTCTTGGTAAATGAAGTAGCTCCCAGAGCCCATAATAGCGGACATCACACCATTGAAGCATGTTTTACTTCCCAATATGAACAACAAATAAAAATCCTCACGGGACTTCATCTAGGTGATACATCCCTTATTATGCCTGCCCTTATGCTGAATTTGATTGGGGAAAAAGGTTATGAAGGAGAGGTGATTATCCAAGGATTAAATGAAATAGATATGCGTGGAGTATATATTCACATGTATGGAAAAAAAATGACAAAACCCGGCAGAAAGATGGGACACGTGACTATTCTAGGGAACAATAAGATGGAATTGCTTGAAAAAGCAAAAAAAATCAAGGAAAAAGTGAAAATTATCAGCAAAAAATAAAATTATTTAAAAAAAAACATACTAGTTCTAAAATTAATCATATATTTGCGGCGTAAAAATTTTTATCAAACAAAAAAACAAATTATCCAAATGAAAAAATTAGCTCTAGTATTCGCTGTTGCTTCTTTTGTAACTTTTTCTTGTAACCAAGCTCCTAAAACGGAAGAGGTTGCTACTGACGCTGCTACAGAAGCAGTAACTGAAGCTGTTGCTACAGTTGACACTGCAGTTGCTGCTGTTGTTGACTCTGCTGCTGCTGCTGCTCCAGCTGGACACTAATAATTAGCGTTTAAGCATACAAAAATCCCGAACCTCAGGTTCGGGATTTTTTGTTTTTAGGAAAGTTGGTAAATCATTGCAATCGTATAACCTTTACTTCATCCACTCTACCATAATCGGATAATCACAAGTTTTATTATTGCTCACTTGCATGATGCTGATCAATGAATAAATCACACTCAAGCTAATACAAATAGGAATGATAAAAAAGGCAGTGCAGCATGGAATCAAACTAATCATGGCAATCAAGACCAAACTCAATTGAAAATTAAACGTCTTGCGCGCTTCATTCTTAATCAAACTAGACGGAGATGATAAGAAATAATAGATGGGAACCACAATGGTCGTAAGCATTCCACCGATATGCAATAAATTCAAATCCCGCTTTTCCATCTCATCGAAAGACAAATAATCTGTAGTGAAGGTTTGAGCTTCGCCATTTGAATTATTCGTTGGACCTGGCTCGCCTGATTCAATCTCGCGGCTTTCATCAAATATCCTAAAGGAGAATTGCAATAAATCCATCCCACCAAAATTTCCTGAACTCATCATCAGAAAGACCTTGTCCACTCGATTTTGTTTGAGTAAAAAATCCTCCAATGCTTTTCTATCTGTAAAATAATGCAAATTGGGATGATCGAAATTGGCTTGAATGTCTTCATTCGTAAGCATTTCAGACCCTTTTTGTTTGACCGTTTCTTCATTGACAAATACAATCGCGGTATCTGCCATCGCCATAGAATGCTTGAATTCAGGGAGGAAGTCCTTCTTCAAACTGCTGAAAGTATGCAATTCCATACAGGCAATCAAATGCTTGGCTGGATAGGTCTCTTTTACAGAGCGCACTGTCGCTTGCAGTTTAGAGGGAGAATGTGCAAAATCTCGATAGACAATTGTCTTGTCATCTTTGCGCACCAATTCCAATCTTCGACCGGCACCCGAAAAACTTTTTATGGAATTGTAGAAGTCATAATCGCTTACACCGATTGCATTACAGACTTTTCTCGCACCTTCGATATTTTGCAAATTGTGCTTGCCAAAAACTTGCAATGCAAATTTTTCTCCTTGATATTCTATGACGGATTGTTCATTGATGACCGAATACGCGGGCGTTTCATAGGGAATATAGGTCAGGTCTTCTCTTTTATTAGACACCAATTTAGCGATATGTTCATCTTCATTAAAATAGATAAAATGCGCATTAGTATCTAAGCTATTGACGAGTTTTTGAAATTGATCTAAATAGATTTCAAAGGTTGGAAACACATTGATATGATCCCATGCGATGCCGCTGAGCAATGCGATATTGCCCTTGTAATGAATGAATTTGGGTTCTTTTTGAAGTGCAGAAGTCAAGTATTCATCGCCCTCTAAGATGATGATAGGCGCATTGGAGAGCTTGACATTATTGGGGAATCCCGCGACAGAACTGCCCACCATAAAATCAAAATCATAGTTCATCTTTGCAGAACATGCATGATCATAGACGTGATGGTCGTTTTGCCATGACTTCCTGCGATGACGATGCGCTGTTTGTCCTTCGATTGTTCGAAAATATATTCAGGGAAAGAATAGACTTTTAAGCCCAATTCCATGGCTCTAGTCAATTCAGCATTGTCCATTTTGGCGTGCATGCCCAGGATGATGGCATCGATATCTGGGGTAATTCGCTCAGGGAAAAAGCCAAATTCCACAGGCAATAGACCATGTTTCTGCAAGATGGATTTGGACGGATCAAAGATCACATCATCCGAACCCGTGACTTGATAACCCTTGTCTTTGAGGGCGATGGCGAGGTTGTGCATGATAGCACCTCCAATAGCAATAAAATGTACACGCATAATATAAAGAAAGGATAAATGTAAGGGAAATCTATGAGTTGGGGAATAGAAGATTATGAAATTGAATCCGAAGGATTCAAATATTTATAGCAAAAGAAATATAAAAACATACGACCCCGATGGGGTCGAACAATAGTCGCAGTTAAATTATAGATATGCAATCCCTTTTGATTAATAAGAATCCGAAGGATTCAAATATTTATAGAAAAAAAAAATATAAAAAATACGACCCAGATGGGGTCGAACAATAGTCACAGTTAAATTATAAATATGCAATCCTTCGATTAATAAGAATCCGATTCAAATATTTTATAGCAAAAGAAGAACAAAATACAGACTCTGATGGGGCTTCGAAGCAATTATAGATATGCAATCCCTTCGGGATTAATAAGAATCCGGAGGATTCAAATATTTATAGAAAAAATAAAGAAAACATGCGACCCCGATGGGGTCGAATAATAGTCGCAGTTAAATTATAGACATGTAATCCCTTCGGGATTAGTATGAATCCAAGGTGATTCAAATATTTATAGCAAAAAGAATAAAACATACGACCCTGGAAGGGGGCGAACTATAGTCATTGTGGAAATTAGAGAACATGTAATCCCTTCAGGATTTATAATCATCTTCAATCGCCACCTCCACTTGCCATTTAGCCCAGCTGCAGTAGATGAGCAGTGTGAATAGATATTTTCTAATTTTGTATTAAAAATAATATAGTTTTGTATATACTATTTTTTTATGGACACTTTTTTATTCACATTAAAGCCGATAAGCCAAATGCTTTGATTGAAATATTTAAGGCTTTAATATCAAATACGAAATTGCCTCCGAAAAGTGGCAAAGACAATGATTCAAAATTTGACAAAGAAATTTTGAAAAGGTCCAAAAGCAAGAAATTGACAAAAATAAAAGACCCAAAAAAAGTATGGGAAAGTATACTCTAGTTAGGCGTCATTGAAAGAAACCGTAGACCAAGAAATTAAAGTATAAAGAAATTTATAAGTACGCGACAATAAAAGAAAAAAGGTGTAATTTTTTTTTACTACTCTGGAATTGACAAATGTCGAAGTCAAGAACTCCAGTATTTTTCACATATTTCCAATTTTAAAGGTCAGGTGGGGTAAATGACACTTCAGCTCTTACCAACTGAAGTAATTACAGAAAAAGGCTATCCAATTGCAAGCATTTAGCTTACTATTTTCATACTATGAACAAAAAGCTTCGAAAAATATGACTTTATCAACCTTTTTTCAATGAAGGAAACGGCCGTACAACCCATTCTGGAAACTTTAAAGAAATGTGGTTTCATCAAGAATTAAAAATAATATCATTGGCGGAGCCACAACTTGGAGAAAAATAATTAGAGAAGATATTTACAACAACAAAATCAAGTTTGCTAATAATTATGTTGACGAGATTAAAGATTTAACAATCCCAAACAACAAAATCAAA
>JADJOU010000011.1 GCA_016713645.1 Bacteroidota bacterium | reverse complement strand
ATTCGATGCTTTCACGCGGAAGTGGTAAGTTTTACCCGGAATTAAATTACAGAGCGGGGCTGAGATGCGCTGAGGAAGAATGCCACTCAAAGTTCCACCAATAGGGGCAATCTCACCATAAGATGCAGTCAATCCATACTCAAATTCTGTCGTAGTAATCAAATTATTTGGATTCACCAAACCATTCAAATAAGCCGATGTATAGGTAATTCGATTCGCAGGAAGGGCAGTAATTGTCGCTTCCAGAGAATTGAATAATACATTCAAGTTTCCAGTTGGATTCACACCTCGCACTTGAACTGGGCTTAATCGGTTAGTCAAAGTGCTATCGCCCAATTGACCTGCATTATTATAGCCGAATGAGAATACAAAACCATCTTTGGTAATTGCAGTGCTATGATTTCCAGCACCTGCAATAGAAACAATTGGATTGGAGATATCATCACCCAAGAAACTTGTACCAAAATAAGCTCCTTTGAAAGCGCGAACTGGTGTCAATCGCTGTGTAACAGTGCCATCTCCCAATTGTCCAAAGAAATTGGCTCCCCACGTAAACATCTTGCCATCTGCTGCTAGAGCACTGCTATGCAATGTTCCCATGGAAATTGCAACGATAGGATTTGTACTTGAATCTCCTAGATAAGTATTTCCTGCATAAAGACCTTTTAGAACTCTTACTGGTATCAATCGAGTTATAGTGGTATTATCTCCCAATTGACCATTTCCGTTGTATCCAAAGCTATAAATAGTTCCGTCTGCTGCTATAGCTGCTGCTCGATAATCACTAGAAGCGATGGAGACAATTGGATTTGCATAATAATCACCCAAAAATGTTGTGCCAATATAATTCCCCTTTAAGACTTTTACTGGCGTTGTTTTTAAGGCAAGGGTATTATCACCTAACTGCCCTTCCGCATTTCTACCAAAGGTATAAACAATGCCATCTGATGCCAATGCCATGCTATTATACTTACTAGCTGAAATAGCAATGATTGGCGTATTTACATTATCCCCTAAATAAGTAGTACCATTATATAATCCTCTTAGTGGTCGGGTTGGCGTAATACTTTGAGTCAAAGAACCATTGCCAAGTTCCCCTTCACTATTATACCCAAAAGTATACACGGATCCATTCCGCAGCCAATGCCATGGAATGACTGACGCCGTAAGAAATTGCGATGATTGGATTCGTAGCATTATCACCTAGGTAAGTAGTACCAACATATGCACCCCTAACAACGCGCACTGGCGTTAACCGATTAATCGTTGTATTGTCACCTAATTGACCGTAATTATTCAAACCAAATGCATAAACTGTTCCATCTGCCGCGAGTGCCATACTTTGGTTCTCGCCTGCTGAAACTGCGATGATTGGGTTTGCTGGATTATCTCCGAGATAATTTGTTCCGACATATTCGCCTATTCTAACCTTCACCGCTTTGCGTTTATTGCTAGTAGTGCTATCACCGAGTTGTCCAAATGTATTGGTTCCAAAGGCATAAACTATACCATTACTGTCGACTATGATTGTGTGGTTGGCCGAACTTGCATATGAAGAAGATGCTCCTCCAGTGATAAATGTTCTATCAGGGCTGTAATTCGTTCCTTCAGCATTTACTGCTTTCACGCGATAGTGATAGGTTTTATGCGGTGTGAGGCCTGTCACTTTTGCTCGTTTAAATACATTGACAATTCCTGTTGATGTTCCTGGAACACTTATGGTGTCGCCATAGGCGGTTGTCAAGCCATATTCAAACACAATGGTGGTAGTCAAACCATTCGGATTGACCAAGGCGTTGAGGTTAGCAGAAGTATAAGTGATATTGTTTGCAGGCACTGCAGTCATCTTAGGTTTGAGTGAATTGATCAAAACATTCAAATTGCCTCGATTATTGACGCCTAAGGTTTGAATTGGGGTAAGTCTAATTGTTGTGGTATTATCACCTAACTGACCATTTCCATTATTTCCCACTGCATAGACAAAACCATCTGCAGCTATAGCCATAGTATGATCCCAACCAGATGAGATAGAGACAATAGGATTGGAAGGATAATCCCCTATATTCGTCACACCAACATATCCTCCTTTTAAAGCAATGACTGGTGTTGTTCTATTCGTGCTTGTTCCATCACCTAATTGACCAGCTCCATTGTTTCCAAATCCATATACCCATCCATTCTCCGCCAATGTTGTTCCACCATAAATTCCCGAAGAAATAGCAACAATTTTATTAGCAGCATTATCTCCTAAATAAGTGGTTCCTGTATAGGCTCCTTTGAGCACTTGAACAGGAGTCAGCTTTCCTAAAAGTGTTCCATCTCCTAATTGCCCATAGGCATTATTACCCATAGTAAATACGGATCCATTTTCCGTTAATATCATACTGTGATAGTATGAAGCAGAGACTGAAACCACTGGATTGAGTTTATTATCCCCTATAAAGGAAGTGCCTGCATAATTACCTTTTAGAACTTGCACTGGACTTGATTGATTTGTAGTATTTCCATTTCCTAATTGACCATAAAAATTATACCCCGTTGAGAAGACATTTCCATCCGCTGTTTGAGCCAGTGTATGGAAAACACCACAAGATATTTTTGCGATAGGATTAGATGGATGATCTCCTAGGAAGGTATTCCCAGTATATGCTCCTTTAATAGCCCTTACAGGCGTTAATCTATTTAGGAAGGCCCCATCTCCCAATTGACCATAAACGCCTTCTCCAAAAGAATAAATAGTTCCATCTGCAGCTAAGGCAGAAGAATAAAAAGCCCCTGCTGCAATAGCTATAATAGGATGGGTTGGATTATCTACGAGGAATGTCGTTCCTGTATAAGCGCCTTTTACAACACGAACTGGAGTAAATCTACGTATATTAGTATTATCCCCTAATTGGCCAATACTATTTTGACCAAAAGCATAAATCGTTCCATCTGCTGCAAGCGCAAGACTATGTCTATAGCCCGCAACAACACTAATGATTGGATTGGCTGGTTTATCCCCTAAATAAGTGGTTCCCGCATAAGCTCCCTTTAGCACCCGAATGGGCATTAATTTATTTGTTGTTGTTCCATCTCCCAATTGTCCGATGTTATTCAAACCATAGGTATATACAATCCCTTGGCTATCGACCACAATGGTATGTGAACCTATACCATTATAGGCAGAGGATGCCCCACCTGTTACAAAAGTTAAATCTCTTCCATATGAAATGCCCGTATTATTCACGGCTTTGACTCTATAGTGATAGGTCTTGTGCGGGGTCAAGCCCGTGATGGTCGCTTTTCGGAAAGAATCCTCTGCACCTGTCAACGGACTAGGTATCGTTATGGTATTGCCATAAGCAGTGGTCAATCCATATTCAAAACTCACCGTGGTATTTCGCGTCATCGCATTGACGATGGCGTTTAACGTGGCACCCGTATAGGTGATTCGATTCGCAGGCACTGTCTTAAGTGTCGGTGCAAGCGAATTCATCAATACATTGAGATTGCCGATAAGACCGACACCGCGCGTTTGAACAGGGGTGGTTCTGATGGTTGTCGTATTATCTCCCAATTGACCGTTTACATTATTCCCCATCGTAAATACATAACCATTTGCTGTGATAGCCAAACTATGGAATTGACCTCCCGTGACAGATACGATAGGATTGGTAGCGCTATCCCCTAGGAATGTAGTTCCGCCGTACAATCCCCGCAATGCTTTGACAGCGCTTATTTTGCTTATCGTGGTTCCATCGCCCAACTGACCATTTGCATTATATCCAAATCCATAGACCATTCCGTCAGCCGCAAGAGCAAGCGTATGGGATTCTCCAGAAGAAATCGCTACGATAGGATTAGCTGGATTGTCTCCTAAATAGGTGGTTCCTGAATATGCTCCTTTAATCGCTTGAACTGGTGTTAATCTTGGAGTAGCCGTTCCATCGCCCAATCTTCCAACACTATTATCTCCAATAGTATATACACGGCCATCTGCACCTAATGCAACACTGTTAAGATATGCTCCCGATATGGAAATCATCGGATTCGAAATGCTATCGCCCAAATAAGTTGTTCCTGCATAAACTCCTTTGAGGACTCGCACTGGGGTGGCTCTATTGGTAACAGAATTATCGCCTAATTGACCATATAAATTCCAACCAAAAGTATAAACTTGTCCATTTGCACTTAAAGCCATGTTATGATATAATCCACCTGACAAAGAAATGATCGGATTTGAAGGATTATCACCTAATAATGTATTTCCATTATACAATCCTTTCAAAACTCTGACAGGACTAGTTCGTGTTGTAGTCGTGCCATCCCCCAACTGACCATTAATATTATATCCCACTGAATAAACAGTACCATCAGTCGCAAGGGCTAATGTATGATATAGCCCCGCTTCAATATCGATAATTGGATTATTTGGATTATCGCCAATAAATGATGTTCCAGTATATAATCCTTTTGTCATTCTCACAGGTAAGTTTCTATTGGTGGTGGTTAAATCCCCTAGCTCACCATTAGCATTATACCCAAATCCATAGACAGTACCATCTGCCGCTAAGGCCACACAATGATGATATCCAGCAGCGACTTCAATAATCGGATTGGCTGGATTATCCCCTAAGTATTTTGTACCAGGATAAGCGCCTTTTAATACGCGCACTGGAATATTCTTTTGTGTAAAGGTTCCATCCCCTAGTTCACCATAGCTATTATTGCCCATCGTATAGACAATGCCATTGCTATCCACAACAATGCTATGCAAGCCAATACTCGAAATTGCTGAAGAAGTTCCCCCTGAAATAAAGGTCATATCTGCACCAAAACTCGTATCTGCTTGATTGATGGCGCGCACTCTGAAGTGATAGGTTTTATGCGGTGTTAAACCAGTTATTCTCGCGGTTCTGAAAGAATCAGCATCTCCAACCACAGTGCCTGATACTTGCACCACATTGCCATAAGCTGTAGTCAATCCATATTCAAAACTCACGGTGCTCGTCAATACATTGGCATCAATTAATCCATTGAGTGAAGCCGAAGTATACGTGATTCTATTTGCTGGAACGGTTCGCACTGATGGCGCTCTTAAATTTCTCAATACATTTAAATAAGACGTATCGCCTACGCCATGAGTAAAGACTGGGGTGGTTCGCTGTGTTAGAGAATTATCTCCTAATTGACCATTGCCATTTAGTCCGAATGTAAATACATATCCATCTGCCGTAATTCCTGCTGTATAATTCCCCCTGCAGCAATACCAACTATTGGATTGGAAATTTTATCTCCAAAATTTGTTGCGCCACCATATTGGCCTTTAAGCGCTTTTATGGGAAGTAAACTCGAAACTAAAGTGCCATTTCCCAATTGCCCATTGTTATTCGATCCATATGTATACATATTTCCATCTTCGCCTAGTGCCACTGTATGTATCTGTCCAGCGGCAATTGTCACTATTCTATTGCTAACATTATCTCCTAAATGAGTTGTTCCCGCATATGCTCCTTTTAAAGCCAATACAGGTAAATTTCTCTGAACGCCTGTTCCATCTCCCAATTGACCATTCGCATTATAACCCATCCCATAAACTTTACCATCTGCACTAATAACTGCACTATGCCAATTACCTCCAACCGCAGCAATGATCGGATTTGCTGGGTTATCCCCTAAAATGTGGTTCCAGGGTAAGCACCTTTCAACGTTTTTATAGGTACAAGTCTATTAGTGGTTGATCCATCACCCATTTGCCCATTTGTATTATTTCCAAAACTATACAATATTCCATCTGCAGCAATTGCATGACTGTGATAAATCCCCGAAAATATATGTGTAATTGGATTTGATGGATGATCGCCCAAATAAGTCGCCCCGCTATACGCGCCCTTTAGAACAAGAACAGGCGTATTTTTAGCTATCGTTGTACTATCACCAAGAGCTCCTATCTGATTATTTCCGAACGCGTAAACCTTACCATCAGCTGCCAATGCCAAAGTAGATCGATAAGATGCACTTAAGGAAATAATTGGATTCGCTGGATTATCCCCTAAAAAGTGCTGCCGGCATAGGCTCCTTTAATCACTTTTATAGGCAAATTACTATTTGCATTCGTTCCATTGCCCAATTGGCCGTCAAAATTATAACCGAATGAATAAACCGTGCCATCTGCTGCTAATGCCAAAGAATGAAGTTGCCCTTGCCTAACCATTACGATTGGATTAGAAGGATTATCCCCTAAATAGGTCGTTCCATTATAAGCGCCTTTCAATACTTTAATAGGCACAATTCGCTGTGTATTCGTGCCATCGCCCAATTGACCAAATGCATTTGTTCCAAAAGCATAGACGATACCGCTGCTATCCAGTATGATAGTATGTGTTCCGATATTAGAAAGTGCTGATGATGCTCCTCCCGTGATGAAGGTCATATTAGCACCATTGGTCGTTCCCATTGCATTGGTCGCGCGCACTCGATAGTGGTATGTTCTATGTGGAATCAATCCTGTAATATTGACCTTTCTGAATGAATCTGCATCGCCCGTTAAAAGTCCTGGAATACTAATGATATTGCCATAAGCAGTGGTCAAACCATATTCAAAAGATATACTCGTAGGCAATACATTTGGATTGACCACGCTATTCAAAGTCGCTGAAGTAAAGGTAACTCTAGTCGCCGGCACTGTTCGAATAGTCGGCGTTTTTGCATTTTTCAAGACATTCAAATAGCCCGTATCTCCTACCCCATGAACGAATACTGGTGTATTGCGCTGAGTAAAGTGCATTATCGCCCAATTGCCCATTTGCATTCCTTCCAAATGAAAGCACGTATCCATCTGCGGCTATGGCAAAACTAAAAACTCACCTGTAGATACCGAGACCATTGGATTTTCGAATTATCCCCTAAATATGTCATGCCACTATAAGCACCTTTTAAAATCTTTGTTGGCTGTGTTTGACTCACTGTATTTCCCAATCCCAGTTGCCCAATGGCATTATACCCAAATCCATATGCTGTGCCATCTGCCATTAAGACTATATTGTGCATGTTGCCTATGGAAAAACTTATAACAGGATTAATTGAGATTATCCCTAAATAAGAAGTGCCTGCATAAGTTGTTTCCTTTCACAGCTCTTGCTGGAACAAGTCTCTGAATTGCAGTTCAATCGCCTAATTGCCCAAAAGTATTATTGCCAAAAGTATATATTGTTCCATCTCTAGCAATTGCAGCACTATGATAAAAACCTCCAGCCAATGCAGTAATAGGATTACTTATACTATCACCCAGCAAGCTTGTACCTGCATACATCCCTTTGAGCACAGCCACAGGACTACTTGAATTAATCAAGGTATTATTGCCTAATTGTCCATATTGGTTATATCCAAATGTATACACCTGTCCATTCGCCGTCAATGCCATACTGTGGAATAATCCCCCTGATATTTTAACGATTGGATTGGAAGGATTATCGCCAAGATTGATAGATCCAGGATATAGACCTTTAAGTACTTTTACAGGATAAGGTTCTATTCGTCATGGTTCCATCGCCCAATTGTCCATTATTATTATATCCAAAAGAAAATACGGTTCCATCTGCTGCATGCACTGTACTATGCCACACTCCACAAGTAATACCTATGATCGGATTCGTTGCATTATCACCGAGATAAGTAGTTCCAGTATAAGCTCCTTTTAATACCCTAATCGGTGTATTCCTTATTATTGTTGTGCCATCTCCCAATTGTCCATTCGAATTAAAGCCAAATGCATAAACGGATCCATCCGCTGCAAGTGCTAATGAATGTTGAAAGCCTTGCGCAACAGCAATGATTGGATTGGCTGGATTGTCTCTAAATAAGTTGTTCCCGATATAGGCCCCTTCAGCACTTTAATTGGAATATTCTTTTGAATGGCCGTACCATCTCCTAGTTGTCCTGTGCTATTAAATCGATAAGTATAAACTATATTTTGGCTATCCACAACAATGGAATGCATTCCATTGCTTTGATATCGTGAAGAAGCACCCCCAGAGATAAACGTCATATCCATGCCATAGCTGGTATCTGCTGCATTGATGGCGCGCACTCTGTAGTGGTAAGTCTTATGCGGCGTCAAACCGGTAATTGCCGCTTTTCTGAATGAATCTGCATCGCCCACAACCACGCCTGGTACGTTGACAATATTGCCATAAGCAGTAGTTAAACCATATTCAAAACTGACGGTGGTCGGCAATACACTTGCATTGACGAGCGCATTTAAAGTCGCTCCTGTAAAGGTGATTCTATTCGCTGGTACCGTTCGTACAATTGGCGCTTCATAATTTTCCAATACATTCAAATTGCCCACATTGTTTATGCCGCCAACGATAACGGGGATATTTCTACTGACCAAAGAATTATTGCCCAATTGCCCATATGGATTCCAACCAAAGGAATACAAATAGCCCTTGGCATCTGTAGCGATATTATGCCCTTCTCCTGCTCCAATCATCACAATTGGATTATTCAATTTATCCCCAAGATATGTTGTACCGCCATAAGCGCCTTTTAATACGCGTATTGGAGTAGTTTTATTGACATTGGTATTATCCCCAAGTTCACCATCCACATTATACCCAAAGGTATAAACAGAACCATCTGCTGCTAGAGAAATGGAATGATACCAACCTGAAGCTATGGATACAATTGGATTGGCGATATTATCACCTAAATTGGTCGTTCCAGCATACGAGCCCTTCAACACAATCACAGGTGTCGTTCGCTGCGTTACTGTTCCATCTCCAAGCTGACCAAAAGTATTTAATCCAAACGAAAAGACATTTCCATTGGCTGCTAATGCCACATTGTGGTATCGTCCTGCAGAAATTGCCGTTATCGGGTTGGCGAGATTATCTCCTAAGTAGGTTGCCCCTGAATACAATCCTTTCAAAACTTTAATTGGCACAGAACTATTGACGATTGCGCCATTGCCCAATTGACCTTCCGTATTTCTGCCATAAGTATACACCGTTCCATCTGCTGCCAATGCCATAGCATGGTCTACGCCACCAGATATTTTTACAATTGGATTCATTGGATTATCCCCTAAGAAAGTAGTTCCCCTATAGGCTCCTTTTATTGCTCTGACAGGTACTAAGCTTGCTGTTATATTTCCATTGCCTAATTGACCATAAGTATTGTCGCCAAAAGAATAAATTGTTCCATCCTTGGCTAAAGCCAATGAATAACCCCATCCAGCTAATACTGATAGAATTGGGTTGTTCAAATTATCACCAAGATTCGTTGTACCAGCATAGGCTCCTTTGACCACTCGAACTGGAAGTGATTTGTTGACATTGGTATTGTCTCCCAATTGACCATATACATTATATCCAAAAGAATAAACAGAGCCATCTGCTGCAAGTGCTAGACTGTGAAATTCTCCAGTTGTAATTGACAATATTGGATTCGCAGGATTATCTCCTAAATATGTGGTGCCGACATAAGCCCCTTTCAAAACTTTAACCGGCAATGATTTATTGACGATTGTTCCATCACCCAATTGACCTTCTGTATTTCTACCAAATCCATAAACGATGCCATTGCTATCTACCACCAAGGTATGTTCACCATTACAAGCATAAGCCGTTGTAGCAGCACTTGTAATGAAAGTCATATCTTCTCCATAGCTTGTTCCCTTTGCATTGACCGCCTTCACGCGATAGTGATAGGTCTTATGCGGGGTAAGCCCTGCAATTACAGCTGTTCTAAAGGAATCCTCTCCCCTTGTCAATACCCCTGGTATGGTAATTTCTGAACCATAACTGGTCGTCAATCCATATTCAAAACTCACTGTTGTATTAAAGGTATACGCATTGACAATCGCATTCAATCTAGCAGAAGTGTAGGTGATTTGATTTGCCATGGAAGTAAAGCATTTAGGCGCTCCACGATCGAGTACATTGAGGTAATCGATCATACCGACATTTAATACCCGTGTTGGTAAATTCACATTTGCATTTGTGTTAATTCCCAACTGTCCTGTTATATTAAAACCCATAGAATATAAATATCCATCCGCAGTAGTTGCAATAAAACCACCTTCTGGCGGAGAATTGCCGGTTAAATCTCCAAGACTCGCTAGTGAGACCACTGGATTGGTTGGATTATCTCCTAAGAACGTTGTACCCGCATAAGCCCCCTTGAGTGTGCGTACTGGAGTAATTCGAGTTGTAAAAGTTCCATCACCTAATTGACCAGTAACATTAGATCCAAATGAATATAAAGTTCCATTCTCAGCTAATGCCACACTAGCCGTTAAAGTTGAAAATATGGACTGAATTTTATTCGTAGGATTATCTCCTAAAAAAGTGGTTCCTGTATAAGCACCTTTTAATATTCTTATTGGGGTTAATCTATTCACAACCGTATTATCCCCTAATTGTCCATAATTATTTGAACCAACCGCATACAAACCGCCATTGGCTGTTTTTATATTCGTTGAATACCCATTTGCAGAAAGTGCAACTGCAGGATCCGCAATATTATCTCCTAAATATGTAGTCCCTGAATATGCTCCTTTCAGCATTAGAACTGGCAAAAGCGCAGTTGTTGTCGTTCCATTTCCAATGCTTCCATATACATTCGAACCAAATGAATATACTAAACCTTTCGCAGAAAGAACAACATTATAGGATGAACCAGCGTGCACACTAATAATTGGATCAGTTGGATTATCTCCTAAATAGGTTGCACCTGTATATACACCTTTTAAAACGCGGACAGGCGTCGCTCTAACTCCCCCTACTACTCCATCACCCACTAAGTCAAATCCATTATTGCCAAAGGTATAAACAGTTCCATCTGCCGTTAAAGCGATGGTATGTCTAAAACCTGCGCTTATCGCTATCACTGGATTTAAAGCATTATCACCAAGAAACGTTGTTCCAGTATAAAGTCCTTTTAATACGCGCACTGGTGTTGTTTTATCAATTGCAGTATTGTCTCCCAAAGCATATTCAGCACCATTTCCAAAAGTATACATGGTGCCATCTGCGGCTAATGCTACACTGTGCACCCCACCTGCAGCAACTGCAATAATTGGATTGGCAGGGTTATCCCCCAAATAGGTAGTTCCATTATATGCCCCTTTTAGCACACGAACTGGCTTTAATCGCTGAATGGTTGTCCCATCTCCCAATTGTCCATCACTATTCGCGCCAAAAGCATATACTAATCCAAAACTATCGAGAATCAATGAATGAGTGCCTCTGCCAGAATAACTAGTTGTCATTCCTCCAGTGATAAAACTCATATCATTCCCAAATGTCGTCCCTTTCGCATTGGTCGCTTTTACCCTAAAGTGATAAGTCTTATGCGGCAATAATCCTGTTATATTCACTTTTCTGAATGAATCCACATCGCCAAAAGTATAGCCAGGCAAAGTCAATGTTGTACCATAAGCAGTGGTCAATCCATATTCAAAACGCACGGTCGCGCGAGAGACATTCGCATCAATTAATGCATTCAATGTTGCACCTGTAAAGGTAATTCTATTTGCAGGGACTGTGCGCACAGCAGGTGCTTTGGAGTTTAACAAGACATTTATGAAATCAACTGTATCAACCCCACGTGCAATGGTGGGAACCAATTTATCAATATTTGTATTATCTCCCAATTGGCCATAATTATTCAAGCCGATTGTATATACATATCCATCTGCTGCGATAGCCATACTCGAATATTGACTTGAAGAAACGGAAACGATTGGATTACCTACTGCATCACCCAAGTTCGCCGTTCCGCTATAAGCACCTTTCAATACGACCACTGGACTATTTCTTTGTATAACCGTATTATCTCCTAATTGTCCGAAATTATTATATCCAAATGAATAGACCAATCCATTCGCTGAAATAGCTGAAGTAAAACTCAAATAGGACGAAATGGCTATGATAGGATTTGCTGGAGCATCTCCTAAAAAAGTCGTACCAGCATAAGCTCCTTTAATGGTGCGCACTGGAGTCAATTTACCCACGGTCGTGCCATCCCCTAAATTGCCAAAGAAATTATCCCCAAAGGTATACATCGTGCCATCAGCAGCCAAAGTAGCGCTATATTGATTAGCACTTGAAATGGCAATAATTGGATTTGCAAAATTATCTCCCAAATGACTCGATCCTATGTAAACCCCTTTCAATACACCTACTGGTGTATTTCTATTGGTCGTTGTATTGTCACCCAAACTTCCAAATTGGTTTTTACCAAATGAAAATAATCTTCCATCTGCAGCCAAAGCCAAATTGTGATCTCCCCCTGAAGCAATTGCTACAATTGGATTTCCTTTATTATCTCCCAAATACGTTGTTCCTGCATACAAGCCTTTGAGCACTTGAACTGGTGTCAATTGTTGTGTATTTGTTCCATCGCCCAATTGACCTAATGAATTTAGTCCACAAGTGAATACAGTACCATCTGCTGTAAGTACAGTAGTATATGCAATTCCAGCATTGGCAGCAATGACTGGATTTGAAGGATTATCCCCTAAATAAGTCGTCCCAGCATAAGCCCCTTTTAACATTTTTACGGGCAATGATTGATCGGTTGTATTGCCAATGCCCATTTGTCCGTTGGCATTTAATCCAAAAGTATAAACCGTTCCATCTGCAGCTAGTGCTAAGCTATTGTCATTATTCGCACTTACGGCAATAATTGGATTGGCTGGATTATCTCCTAAATATGTAGTTCCTGTATAGGCCCCTTTCAAAACTCTGATGGGAATATTGCGGTTTGTCGCACTGCCATCACCCAATTGTCCAACTAGATTTCGACCAAATGTATACACGATTCCAGTGCTATCTACTAGGATAGAATGCGTATTGCCATTGGCAAATCTTGAAGAAGAACCACCAGACATGAATTGCATATCTCGGCCATTATTCGTGCCATCTGCATTTGTTGATTTGATTCTAAAGTGATAGACTCTATGTGGTATAAGTCCACTAATTCTTGTCGATATAAATGTATCCTTATCTCCTGTTCTCAATCCTGGAACAGCAATGGTTGTGCCATATGCCGTCGTCAATCCATATTCAAAACTCACGGTGGTATTTAGATTATTCGCATTCACAATTCCATTGATATTCGCAGAAGTATAAGTAATTCTCGTTGCAATGGCTGTCTGTGATTTTGGAGCTAAGGATGCAGTCAATACATTTAAATTGCCCATCAAAGCCACTCCTAGCATTTGAACTGGAATAGACTTATTGACAAGCGTATTATCCCCTAATTGACCCACAGTATTTTGACCAAAGCCAAATACAAATCCATCTCTTGCAATCGCAATGGAGCGATAAGTATTCCCAGAAATGGATACAATTGGATTCGCTGCATTATCGCCGATGAAGGTTGTGCCAATATAAGCGCCTTTTAAAGCGCGAAAAGGAGTTAAACGATTCGTCAACGTATTATCCCCCAGTTGTCCAAAGGCATTATAACCAAAACTGTATATCGTACCATTTGCACCAAGCGCATAATTATGGAATGATCCTGCAGCAATGGATACAATTGGATTCGCCGCATTATCGCCTAAAAAGGTTGTCCCTACATACGCACCGCGCAAGACACGCACTGGAATGACACTCTGGACAACTGAATTATTCCCTAATTGTCCAGAAAAATTATTCCCATAAGTATAAACCGTTCCATCTGATGCCAAGGTCATTGTATGCGACGCACCTGAGGATACAGCTATAATGGGATTTGAAAAATTATCCCCTAAATAGGTAGTACCTGCGTAGAGCCCTTCTAATACTTTAGCTGGAATCAATTGGTCTATGGTATTGCCATTACCCAATTGACCATTGCCATTTAAACCAAATGAAAACACCGTTCCATCTGCAGCCAATGCCGTGACATGATTGGTCCCGTTTGAAATAGCGATGATTGGATTGGCACTATAATCGCCCAAATAAGTGGCGCCATCATAAGCTCCTTCTAGAACCTGCACAGGAGATGATTTAGAAATGGTCGTATTATCGCCCAATTGACCATTGCTATTTCTTCCAAAAGTATACATGGTGCCATCAGACACCAATACCGAATTTGAATTGCCGCCTGCTGAGATAGATACAATTGCTTTATTCAAATTATCTCCTAAATAAGTTGTTCCGGGATAAGCACCCTTTACAACTCGGATTGGAATAAGACTATTTGTATTGGTTCCATCGCCTAGCTGACCATCTGCATTATTTCCGAATGAGTATATCGTTCCATCTGCAGCTAAAGCCATGGTGTGAGCTAATCCAGCCACAACAGCTAAAATTGGATTCGCTGGATTGTCGCCCAAATAAGTCGTTCCATTATAAGCGCCTTTCAAAACTCGAACGGGTAAATTTCTATTGGTTGTCGTGCCATCGCCCAATTGTCCAAAATTATTAAAACCTGTTGTATAAACAATTCCATTGCTATCTACAATGACGCTGTGATCTGGCGAACTAGACGAAATAGTCGAAGCGCCCCCTGTGATAAAAGTCCGATTAGGACCAAAACTCGTGCCCGCCGCGTTAGTCGCTCTGATGCGGTAATTATAAGTTCTATGTGGAATTAAACCACTTATATTCACTTTTCTAAATGAATCGGCATCGAATAAAATGGTACCCGGAACATTCACCGTGGTGCCATAAGCCAAAGTCAAACCATATTCAAATGACACCGTTGTAGCCAATACATTCGGATTGACGATGCCATTCAAGGTTGCAGAAGTAAAAGTAACTTTGGTAGCAGGGACAGTTTTTAAAGTTGGAACTTTTTGATTTCTCAATACATTGATATTTCCTGTATCTCCCACGCCATGAGCAAGCAATGGAAGTATTCTATTGGTTGTCGTGTTATCGCCTAATTGACCCAAATTATTTTTACCCAAAGTATAAACGTAACCATCTGCCGAAATTGCAATACTATAAGCCTCTCCAGAGGATACTGAAACAATAGGATTAGTAGATTTATCCCCTAAAAATGTGGAGCCACTATAAGCACCTTTTAACATGATAATAGGCGTATTCTTCTTTATCAAAGTGCTATCGCCTAGTTGACCATTTGAATTTTCTCCAAATGCATACACCCTGCCGTCATCAGCAAGTGCCAGACTATGATATCCTCCTCCTGAAATACATCGAATTTTATTCGCAGTATCATCTCCAAGATAAGTTGTTCCAGGATATTGCCCTTTCAAAACAATCACAGGAGTTGGTTGATCTGTAAAACTGCCATTGCCCATTGCTCCTCCAAAACCATATCCAAAGCTATAGACTTTGCCATCTAAAGAAAGCGCCACACTGTGCGTAGAACCCGATGCGAGAGAACCAATCGGATTGTTTATATTATCTCCTAAATTAATTGATCCATTGTATAATCCCTTTTTTACTCTGATAGGTGCGTTTCGTTGCACAATCGTGCTATCTCCCAACTGCCCGTAAAAATTCCAACCAAAGGCATATAATGTCCCATCAGCAGCCAATGCTAACACATTATATAATCCAGATTGTATAGCAATAATTGGGTTATTCAAACGATCCCCCAAATTAGTCGTCCCAGCATAAGATCCTTTAATCGCAAGCACAGGCAGATTCTTTGGAACCACGGTTCCGTCGCCTAATTGTCCATAAAAACTATTTCCAAAAGTATACACTTTGCCGCTGAGTGATAGTGCAGCACTATGCTCTGCTCCGTTTTTGATTGAAATAATTGGATCTAACGGATTATCACCGAGAAAAGTTGTTCCAGCATATGCCCCCTTTAAAACCTTGACAGGCACGGATGCATTGGCATTCGTTCCATCACCTAACTGGCCGTGACCATTAAGTCCAAATGAATAAACCGTCCCATCAGCTGCTAAAGCTAGGCTGAATCGATATCCAGTACTTACTGCGATAATTGGATTAGCTGGATTATCACCTAGATAAGTTGTTCCTGCGTAAGCACCTTTTAATACTTTGACTGGGGTTGTTCGAGCTAAGCTAGCCCCATCTCCGAGCTGACCCAAAGACCCTTCGCCAAATGTGTATACAATTCCTGCACTATCCACCAAAATACTATGGCTTGCCCAATTAGCTATGCGGGAGGATTCGCTTCCTGTAATTAAGACCATATCCATTCCAAAAGTCGTATCTACCGCATTAATTGCTCTAACCCGGAAGTGATAAGTCTTATGCGGCATCAATCCTGTAATCGTCGCTTTTCTGAAAGAATCTTCATCACCTGTCAATAAACCAGTTGATGTCACAATAGAACCATAAGCATTCGTCAAACCATATTCAAATTGAACAGTAGTCGCTTGCACATTGGCGTTGACAATACTATTTAATGTAGCTGAAGTATAGGTAATTCTATTCGCCGGTACTGTTCGAACGCTTGGTGCATTAACATTGCCCAAGACATTTAAATTGCCGACATTTCCCACACCACTTACAATAAATGGTTGGGGCGTATCTATAAGTGTATTGATACCCAATTGTCCATAATTATTCATCCCATTCGTAAATAAATATCCATCAGCAGTAGTGACAATCGTATGCTGTTGACCAGCAGAAATAGAGACGACTCGGTTGGAAGATTTATCTCCCAAGAAAGTGGTACCCACATATTTTCCTTCTAACATTCTAACAGGGCTTGATTTATCGATTACTGAATTATCCCCTAATTGCCCTCTATTGTTTGAGCCGAAAGAATAAATAGTTCCATTGGACCCTAGAGCTAATGAATGATAATGCCCCGAAGCAATATCGACGATTGGATTGGCAATATTATCACCTAAAAATGTAGTCCCTGTATAGGCGCCTTTAATCGCTCTAACTGGCGTGAGCGAGGACGTTACTGTGCCGTTGCCCAATTGTCCATTGGGGTTTCCACCAAAATTATAAAGCGTGCCATCTGCAGCCAAAGCCATACTGTGCAGATAGCCTGCTGCAATCGATACAATCGGATTAGCATTGTCATCGCCTAAATGAGTCAGTCCAACATATGCACCTTTCAAGACTAATACAGGGGTATTCTTAGAAAGCGCAGAGCCATCTCCTAATTGACCAGTAGGATTATAACCAAAAGTAAATACCCTACCATCTGCCGCTAAAGCCATAGAGTGAAATACACCACCAGCAATTTTAATAATCGGATTGTTCACATTATCTCCAATAAAAGTAGCACCAGTATAGGCACCCTTTAAAACTCTAATTGGCGTGCTCGCATTCGTAATCGTTCCATTGCCCAATTGTCCAATTGAATTATCCCCAAAGGTATACATGGTTCCATCCTTGGCCAATGCCATGCTGTGGGATAATCCAGTAGAAATTTCAACAATTGGATTGGCGGGATTATCTCCCAAAAAAGTCGTTCCAACATAGAGTCCTTTGAGCACCCTCACTGGAATAGATTGATTGACTAGTGTGCCATTACCTAATTGACCAACAGAATTCAATCCAAATGAATAGACGGTTCCATCCTTCGCCAAAGCCAAATTATGCATGTTGCCAGATGCTACCGCGATGATTGGATTCGCTGGATTATCCCCCAAAAATGTTGTGCCGGGATAAGCTCCCTTTAGCACCTTGACCGGGATTGCTTTATCAATGAATGTTCCATCGCCCAATTGCCCAGCAGTATTTCTACCAAATGTATAGACAATGCCTGTGCTATCCAATATGATAGTATGTTCGCCACTATTGGAATGAGCAGTTGTGGCTGCTGTAGTGATGAAAGTTCTATTCGCTCCATATTTGATCCCTTTTGAATTGACCGCCTTCACCCTGAAGTGGTAGGTTTTATGTGGCAATAGACCCGTAATCATCGCAAATTTGAATGAATCATTCAAACCCCTCAATGAATCGGGAATAAATATTTCAGAACCATAAGCTGTCGTCAGCCCATATTCAAAGCTAATCTTGGACGCATTGCCATTGGCATTTGCCATGGCATTTAAACGAGCAGACGTATAGGTAATTTGATTGGCGGGTACTGTTTTCAAAGAAGGTGCGCCCACTTCTAATACATTTAAAAATCCACTCAACCCGAAATTGAGCACACGAACTGGAATCAATCTATTCGTGATTGAATTATCACCCAATTGTCCATCAGTATTTCGACCAAAGGAATATAAATATCCATCGGCAGTAATCGCAATAGTTGATCCTTCTGTAATAGCCCCAGATAAACTTCTTCCGATTCCAAGTATAGATACGACAGGATTAGCGGGGTTATCGCCTAAATGTGTCGTTCCGGTATATGCACCCTTTACAACACGAAATGGAATTGGCTTATCCGCTGCTGTGCCATCTCCCAATTGACCAAATGCATTTGCCCCAAAAGAAAAAAGTGTGCCATCTTGCATAAGCACAACTGAATGCACTGGAGCTGCTAAGATGGACCTTATCCGATTAGCAGGATTATCCCCTAAAAAAGTGGTCCCTGTATAAGTCCCTTTCACCACTCGAACTGGAACAACGCGATTCGTAAATGTACCATCCCCTATTTGACCGCCATTATTTTGCCCGACAGAATACAGGGCACCATCTTGCGCTAAAAACAAAGCGTGATAACCATGCGCGCTCACTGCAACTATGGGATTTAAAACATTATCACCCATAAAACTTGTGCCAACATAAGCTCCTTTAAAACTTGCGATGGAAAAGGTCTGTTTCCAGCTTCGCCTGTTTTCAATTGACCGCTGCCATCAATTCCCCAAGAGTAAACAATGCCATTGGCAGCAAGTGCTGCGACAAATTGTGAACCCATAGAAAAAGAGACAATTGGATTGGTTGGATTATCCCCTAAAAAGGTCGTTCCCGAATAATTGCCTTTTATTACACCTACTGGAAAAGTCTATTTGTTGCAGTTCCATCTCCCAATCCTCCTGCGGCATTATATCCAAATCCAAACATCCTTCCATTCGCCGCCAACACCATACTTCCATAATATCCAGCACTGATAGAAATGATTGGGTTGCTTGGATTGTCGCCAAGAAAAGTTCCTCCTGTATAAGCTCCTTTTTAATACTCTAATAGGTGTTGCTCTATCTATGGTTGTTCCATCGCCTAATCCTCCTGCATTATTATTCCCCCAAGCATATACGATGCCATCTGCGGCCAATGCCAAGCTATGATCAATCCCTGCAACCACGGCTATAATAGGATTGGCTGGATTATCTCCCAAATAGGTCGTTCCAGGATAAGCCCCTTTCAATACCTTCACGGGTTTCAATTTGCGAACTGTCGTGCCATCGCCCAATTGACCACCGCCATTAATTCCAAAGGTATACACCAAGCCCAAACTATCCAATATGATATTGTGTCCTCCTCTGCCACTTAATCCCGATGACATGCTACCCGTAATAAAAAACATATTGCTGCCTGTAGTCGTGCCACTCGCATTCGTCGCCACAACCCGGTAATGATAGGTTCTATGCGGGATCAATCCAGTAATTTTTGCTTTCTTAAACGAATCAAGAAATCCTGTTTGAACAGGGAGAATCACAGAATCTCCATAGGATGTCGTTAAGCCATATTCAAATTTGATGGTCGTCGCTAAATTTTGCGCATTGACAATCGTATTCAATGTGGCAGAAGTAAACGTAATTCTATTCGCAGGAACCGTCCGCGCGGTAGGAACGATGGCGAATGCTTGTGAGCAAATACCCAACAATAAACTCAATATAAATATTGATTTAATCGAGGATTTGAACATGGTTTTCTGGAGTAGATTTCTTGAAATCATAGCTAGGCTTTAAAAAAAATAGGTTTCAAAAATAATATTTGAATAATTAATATTCAACATTACTTTTATTTATTTTTTATTATATTAGCCAAACTAAACTATTGAGGCCGAAATAGTTTAGTTTTGATATTTAAAAAATAATTACTTAACAAAAACCTAATACAACCATTAATTAATATATATTGATAAGCACTTATTGTGCATGATAGGTTAGAAATTAGACACAGGTAAATTATTCAAAAATATATGCACAGCCACAGGACACCAAATCAGATATCCTATATGTTCAGGAGATTTCTCCTGACGTAGAAATGACATAAAAAAAGAACATTAAAGTCGTGAAGAAATTATCGAAATGCATTGAATTCCGTGTTCTTTCTGTTGTTATATAAAATCACATTGTCTCTGCTTTCCTTCCGACAACCAACCCCCAACAACTGTCACCTAACAACTGTCACCTAACAACTGACACCAGACACCCAAAAACCATTTCCCTAGAACCTTTCGTATATCCCCGCAATTCCCTGTCCACCGCCGATACATGCCGTAACCATGCCATACTTTTTTTCCCTGCGCTTCAATTCATTGAAAATTTGCACAGATAATTTTGCCCCACTGCATCCGAGTGGATGCCCCAAGGCAATCGCTCCGCCGTTGACGTTTACAATTGAAGTATCTATATCAGGCAGATTTTTTAATACCGCTAAACTCTGAGCAGCAAAGGCTTCATTGAGTTCGATGAGGTCGATATCTTGCATTTTAAGCCCTGCTTGTTTTAATGCTTTTGGAACAGCCTCGCAAGGCCCCAATCCCATATAGCGCGGATTCACACCCGCACTCACACAAGTCACCATGCGCGCAATCGGTGTCAATTTTAATTCATTCATCATCGCTTCACTCATTACGATAACAAATGATGCTCCATCTGATGTCTGCGAAGCATTGCCGGCAGTCACTTGACCACCATTCTTAAATACGGGTTTCAATTTGCTCAACCCCTCTATGCTCGTATCTCTGCGCGGGCCTTCATCAGTATCAACTAAAGACGTTCGCGACTTTTTAGCACTTCCATCAAAATATATTTCTTCCACTGAAATCGGCACAATCTCCTCTTTAAACAAGCCTGCTTCAATGGCTTTAATGGCTTTTTGATGGGACTGAAATGAAAACGCATCCGCTTGTTCGCGCGTGATACCATGCATCGTCGCCACTTCCTCTGCGGTCAATCCCATGCCGATATAATAATCGGGATGTTCTTTCGCTATCGTAAAATTGGGGACTGTTTTATAGCCCATGGTCGGCACTAAACTCATCGATTCCGTTCCACCAGCAATGATACAATGCGCAAAGCCCGCCTGAATTTTCCCAACAGCCATGGCTATAGTCTCCACGCCACTTCCACAATATCGATTGACAGAAACACCTGGAACAGATAGCGGCAAACCACTGCGCACCACCACCCAGCGACCCATCTGCAAGCCTTGCTCCGCCTCAGGTACCGCATTGCCCACAATGACATCATCGACCCTTTTCGGATCCAATTCAGGTACAGACTTCAATAAATAATTGATGACTTCTGCCGCCAAATCCACGGGACTTGTATTTCTAAATCCACCTCTCCCAGCCTTGCCTACTGCGCTTCTATATCCTTGTATGATGTATGCATTCATATTAATTCCACCGATTTTAAACTATTATAAAATTAAACTTCCTTTTCGATATGACGCAAAAAAATATTCCCCCTAAACAAGAGATTAAAAAAAGAATGAAAATAAGCTAAATTTAAGCGTACAATATGTCGCTGATGCTATTGTTGTAGATCTGTGTATAATCGCTGATTGAACCAAAATCTTCCTTCCAACAAGATAGATTTCCAGCAGTTGTTTTACCAAGAATACTATAGCCCTGATTCATCGATTTCAAAGTAGATTCAACCGAATTCAATTTATCTTGTGAAACAGAAACGATCACCCTGCTCTGACTTTCGCCAAAGAGGAATGCATCTTTTCTCACGGAAATAGTTGCTTCAATTGAAAATCCAATTTGATGTTGAATACCCGACTCCACCAAGCAAGCGAAAACACCGCCTTCACTGATGTCATGGGCTGATTCGACGCATTGATTCGATATCAATTTTTTGATCGATTCTTGAAGAACAAATTCCGCTTCGATATCAAAAAATGGTGCACTTGAATTGCGCTCCCCACATATATTCACTAAGTATTCTGAAGAAGAAATATCATTCTTCGTATCGCCCACCAATACCAAAATATCTCCTGCTTTTTTGAAAGACAAACTGGTGAAATGATTCATATCATTGATGATTCCGACCATCCCAATCGTAGGGGTTGGGAAAACGGGACCATCTTCAGATTGATTGTAAAAACTCACATTGCCTCCTGTTACAGGCGTATCAAATTTTCTGCATGCCTCGCCCATACCTTGGATGGCTTGAACGAATTGCCAATAAACTTCAGGATTATAAGGATTTCCAAAATTGAGGCAATTGGTGATTGCACTTGGAATACCGCCACTGCATACAATATTTCTCGCTGCTTCGCTCACTGCAATCATAGCGCCAACTTTGGGATCTACTGACACATAACGCGCGTTGCAATCCACCGTGCAAGCAATTCCTCGATTCGTTCCTTTTACCCGAACAACTGCTGCGTCAGATGGGGTATTGGTCGTTGCGGTATTTACACCCACCATAGAGTCATACTGCGTATATACAGGTCGCTTTGATGCAATATTGGACAAGCCCATCAATTGCTTTGCGGTTTGCACATAATTCGTCGGCTCGGCGATTTTGCTTATATCAAACTTCTTGAATTCACTGAAATAGACAGGCTCTGAATAAGCTCTATCATACACCGGCGCTCCTCCACCCAAGACCAATTCATGCGGTGGAATCTTGGCAACCAATTCTCCATTTGAATAATAATACAACATCTCTTCTTCGATAATCTCTGCAATTTGAACACAATTCAAATCCCATTTATCGAATATCGCCATCACTTCCGCTTCTCTACCTTTCTGAACAACAATGAGCATGCGCTCTTGAGACTCAGACAATAAAATTTCAAATGGCTGCATATTGGCTTGGCGCGTTGGAACTTTATCCAACCACACATTCATACCAATGCCGCCTTTCGCACTCATCTCTGAAGTGGAACAGGTAATCCCTGCTGCACCCATATCTTGCATGCCAACAATAGCACCTGTCTCAGCGAGTTCTAAACTAGCCTCCAACAACAATTTCTCTTGAAATGGATCGCCCACTTGCACTGCTGGCAAGTCATTTGCGGAATCTTCCGATATATCTTTAGATGCAAACGATGCACCGCCGATGCCATCTTTCCCTGTGGAAGAACCCACAATAAATACAGGATTTCCAACACCCGCAGCCATGGCTGAAATGATTTTATTCACATCTATGAAGCCGACAGACATCGCATTCACCAATGGATTTGTTTGATAGACTTCGTCAAAAAATACTTCCCCGCCTACCGTTGGCACACCAAAGCAATTGCCATAATCGCCAATTCCTTGACCACGCCTTTTAGTAAATGCTTGGTCTTTTCATTTTCCAATTTACCAAATCGGAGGGAATTCAATGCAGCAATAGGTCTTGCACCCATCGTAAAAATATCTCGATGGATTCCACCTACACCGGTCGCAGCGCCTTGGTAAGGCTCAATTGCAGATGGATGATTGTGTGATTCTATTTTAAAAACGCATCCGAGTCCATTGCCCAAATCAACCACCCCTGCATTCTCCTCACCAGCTTTTACAAGCATCTTGGCACCATCGCGCGGAAGGGTTTTTAACCACTTAATTGAATTTTTATAAGAGCAGTGTTCGCTCCACATCACAGAGAAAATGCACAATTCCGTAAAATTGGCCTCTCTGCCTAGTTTCTGATTGATGAGGTGATATTCATCCTCTTTGATTCCCAATTTGATGGCGACTTCTAGATTGGCTATTGGCTGAGACATGCTTAAATTTTGACGCGTTTATTAAATAGTGGCAAAAATATTCTTTCACAAAAACTAGCGCGCATTTATTTATGCACAAATAGTTCGGCATAAAGCAAACCTATTATCGGTTTCTCTGACCACCACCTTGATTCGGGTAATTATTGCTTCTATTCTTGTTTTTGCGCTTTTTATTGTTATTGTTTGAATTGTTGTTGTTTCGGTTGTTGTTCGGATTGTTGCGATTAGTATTGTTTGGACCATTACTGCCTGTTTTCATCAACTGGCGAATATTCTCATCATCTTCCAACTTCAATTTCCCATTGCTCATGCGCACTAAATCATTCTTCACAATTTCATCATTCACCGTTTCATTGTTCCAACTTCTGTGAACTAGCTTCATATAACTGGCGATATACTTCGACATCTCCGCCTTGACTTCCTCATCTAAATCCACGGCTTTGTCGATAACCGCTTTGATGTATGAACCATAGTGCTTGTATTCAATTTTCTTCTGCGGATACTCCAGTGGCTCAGGCTTTTTAAACAATGCCACGCTGTCAATTTTCGGATAGGGAGAATCTACATCCAATTTAAAATCAGAGATGATAAACAAATGATCCCAAAGCATATGCTTGAAATCTTCCACATTTTTTGAGATGTGGATTTAAATTTCCCATCAATTCAATGATGCCTTGTGCAAATCGATTGCGCGCTTCTTTATCTTCAATATGAATCGCATGCTCAATGAGTTTCTGCACATTTCTGCCATACTCTCTCAGCGATAATTTATTGGACGAAGTATTATAATTCATGAACTAAATTTTCTTAGTGATTAATAAATGGATGCCATGATGCTTTTTATACAATGGGATTCTCCTCGCTATCAGCTGGTTTTTTTCAGCTTCTTCGATTTCAGTTTTAGAAATTGGCTCTGCCTCTACGACCTCTTCATTGATGGCATTGCCATGTTGATCCTGGTGATTCCATTTCTGAAGGTCGCTTGCCAAACATTTTCTCCAAATCATCCTTGAACAAGACCTCTTTTTCCAACAATGCCTTGACCAAATCTTCCATCTCTTGGCGCTTAGAAGTCAAGAGGGCAATCGCTCGTTGGAATTGCTCATCGACGATTCCACGCACCTCTTCATCAATGATTTCAGCTGTCTTTTGAGAATATGGTTTATCAAATGAATTTTCTCCCATATTGTGGAAAGAAATATTGCCCACTTTCTCATTCATACCATAAACCGTTACCATGGCATAAGCTATTTTTGTAACCGATTCTAGATCTGAAAGTGCTCCTGTACTCACCTTTCCAAAGATGATTTTCTCTGCAGCCCTTCCGCCTAGCGCCATACACATCCTATCATCCAATTCCTCTTTGACTGTCAAATATTTTTCTTTCGGCAAATATTGTGCATAGCCCAATGCTGCCACTCCACGCGGTACGATGGTCACTTTGACCAGTGGATCTGCATAGTCTAGGAACCAACCGCAAATCGCATGACCCGCTTCGTGATAAGCCACAATCTTTTTCTCTGAAGGAAGAATAATGGTATTCTTCTTTTCCAATCCACCGATAATTCGATCAATCGCCGCATTGAAATCCACCATCTCGACAAATTCTTTATCACTTCTCGCAGCAATCAAAGCTGCTTCATTGCATATATTCGCAATATCCGCTCCTACAAAACCTGGAGTCTGTGTCGCCAATATTTTTGAATTCACATCGGAGCCCTCTGCTTTGAGTTTGATAGGCTTTAAATGCACATTGAATATCTGCTCACGCCCTTTTAAATCAGGTCGATCAATGGATATTTGACGATCGAATCTGCCCGGTCTCAACAAGGCATCATCCAATACGTCCGGTCTATTCGTAGCACCGAGGATAATCACCCCTTTGTCTGCCGAAAATCCATCCATCTCCACCAATAATTGGTTGAGTGTATTCTCGCGCTCGTCGTTTGATTGAAAAGAATTTCTTCCTCTCGCTCTTCCCACGGCATCAATCTCATCGATAAATATGATACAAGGGGCTTTTTCGCGTGCATTGTTGAACAAATCTCTTACCCTCGATGCCTACTCCACAACATCTCCACGAAATCAGACCCTGAAATCGAAAAGAATGGAACTTTGGCTTCACCTGCCATCGCTCGTGCCAAAAGGGTTTTACCCGTTCCTGGAGGGCCGATCAATAAGGCGCCTTTGGGTATTTTACCCCCGAGATTGGTATATTTTGCAGGCTCTTTCAAGAAATTGACGATCTCCATCACCTCTTGTTTTTCCCCATCTAAACCAGCGACATCTGCAAAGGTAATTTCAGACACTTTGCCCTCTTCATAGACTTTCGCTCTGGACTTTCCAATGCTAAATATTTGGCTTCCCGGAAAATCTCCGCCCATTCTGCGCATGATGACCAACCAAAATATAATGATGACGATAAAAGGCAGAAAATCGCTGAGCAAGCCTAAAAAGCTGTAGCGCTCAGGAAAGGTTACTGGTATCTTTTCCAATGATGGATTGCGGAATTGCAATAAATCCATATTGTCTTTAAACTTCTGTTGCGTCGGAATTGTAAAGAAATAATGCGCAATCGTCGTATCTTTCTTCTGAAAATTGGTGAGCTTAATTTCCTTGTACGCCGGCTTATCAAGCGCGGAGTTCTTCAAATAAACTTCTACCATTTTACCACTGACCTGCAATTCTCGTACATCCCCAGCGGCATACATCTTCTCGAAATTTGCTTGGTAAGTCTCCTTGATATTGAAAGAATTATTGGTCTTCAACCAATAGGCCAAACCAAATAATACAATGATAAAACCGATTAACCAAAAGTAGTTTGGCTTCTGTGGACTAGGCACTTTGCCATCTGGTCCTTTTTGTTGCGGAGGCATATTCTTATTCTCTTTTTTATTATTGGAATTCTCTGTATTGTATTGCTCAGATTCAACTCCCTGTTCGTTATTTTTCATTGAGTTTCTTAGTTCGTATTGTTTTTAATTTTTGTAGATTCTTTTTAACCTGTTCAGCTGGGTCTAATTCCATGCTGAATGACTCTCGCTCCGCATCACTCCACAATTCTTCAAGCTGATAAAAGTCGCGGGTCTCCTTGTGAAAACATGCACGACCACATCGATATAATCGGCTATGACCCATTGAGCTGCGCGCTCTCCTTCGGTTTTGTAAGGCTTTTGCTTTAGCTTTTCTTTCACCTCCTTCTCTACAAAACTGGCTATGGCATTCACTTGAGTCGTGCTATCGCCATGGCAAATAATATAATAATCGGTGACGCCTTCTAATGCTTTGAGATTTAGTGCAACAATTTCTTGCGCTTTACTATCTTGCATTGCTTCGATGATGACTTTTTTCAGCTCCTCTGTCGAAACAATATTATTTTTCTTAATCAATGAATTTTTATTTGTAAAGTGTAAAATTAATTTTTTTTGCCAATATTATGAGAAACATTCCTTTCCTGCGCGATAAAGCTTTTATCGAATTAGAAGAGACCGATTCTACCAATTCCTATGTGAAGCAGTATTTGTCAAAAAACAAGCCAAAGGCCGAAATGGTCATTATGTCACATGCACAGCCCGCAAGGAAGGGGACAATATGGCAATGTTTGGCTGTCAGAACCGCATAAAAACCTCACGTTTTCCTATTTGCACCTTCCCAAACAGCTCAGCCCAGACAATCAATTTATTTTAAATATCAAAGTCTCTTTGGCCATCTATAAGGCATTGGCAAGGATTCTTCAGCCCTTGAAACCAAACATGAATTAAGATAAAATGGCCCAATGATATTTATTTCGACAATAAAAAGATTGGAGGGATTTTGATTGAGAATACCATTCAAGGGCAATCAGAGAGACTCTGCATCATTGGGGTTGGGCTCAATGTACTTCAAACAGACTTCGGACATTTGAGCCATAAAGGCAAGCTCATTAAAATCTCCTCGGAATAGACTATCCCCGTCAAAACAATATTGAGCAACTTTTTAGCAGAATTTAACATAATCATGGATTCTAGCGAAAACTTCGTGCCTGATTATTGCCAAAACTTACTCGGTTATAAAATTGAGCGAGAATATATCGAAAATGGAGAAAAATTTCGTGGAATCATTGAGGGAATTGATAGCTTTGGGAAATTAAAAATATACCATATTCGATCTTCCCAAACAAAATCTATTGGTTCAAAGAGGTGAATTTGTGCTATGAAAAGAAGAGGTCATACAAGAAGTTGAAAAGCTCAATCAATCCTGTCAACCATTAAAAAGATTGACTACCCATACTTTGACAAACTCATCAAATTTACAGTTAAACATAGACTTTACGACCACCACGCACATTGCTATATCAACCTCTCCCATCTCATTGTATTGAAAGAGGGAAATGCAGATGAAGCAAATAAGACCATTAAAAAAATTAATAAGACAACCTTAAGTAAAATTGCGCCTGAAACTCTTTCTAAGTATTACACTGTATTGGGTTCTATTCATCAGGTAAATACGAATTTTATTCAAGCGATAGAATACTATAATAAATCCATCGAAGCGCTCAAGAAAAAAGATGAACATGATAAAGCCGACATGGAGGAGGTTTATGGTCAATTACTACAATTTAAGTGTGCTCTTTCTCAATTTAAGGGAATTGTCTAAAGCGAAAAAATACTTGATTACAAGCGGAAAAATATGCTATTAAAGCTTGAAGACAAGACCTATCTCGCCAATTGTCATTACCAATGGAATGGCTATTATTATTTCATTCACGACTATAAGGAGGCAGAAAAGCACATTTCTATCGCCATCGATATGTTTGAGGAAATGGGCAATGAATATCGCTTGGGATTATCATACAACAATCTCTCTGCAATATATTTAGCGCAACATAAGTATAATTTAGCCTTGCCCAATTCTCAAAAGGCCTATGAATTGCTCAAGAAATCAACGCCCCTTCAGAATTTCACGATTGAAACGATGAATATTGGCAATTGCTATTTCAAGCTGAATGATATGAAACAAGCAAAAAAATGGTTTCTTTCCTTATAAATCATCCAAACAACTCAAAGCTTCGCATCAGAAATTGACGGGTTGTGCGGGCATCTTATCTACTACAAAAAATTAAAGACTATAAAATGCACTCAAAATAACGGAGGAAATTAAAGAGATCTCAGATGAGATTTACAATGTTGAAAAGGAGAACGCATATTGGAAGTAGAAGAAAAATACCAAACCAATATCAAACAAAAAGAGATCAACGATAGAATTAAGAAACAGCGCGAAATCAACAAATACCTCAAACAAGTCGAGATGAAAAACGAGGAATTGAGACAATTCTCCTATGCCTTGGCGCATGACCTCAAAGAACCTATTCGAAGTACCAAGAATTTCTTACACGTGATTGAGGCAAAAGAAAAATTTGCAAAGATTGACAATTCTAAATTCTTCACCATTGTCAATAATAATCTTGATCGAATGAATCAGCTCATCATCGACATCTTGGATTTGACGGTCATCGATTTTGAAGACGCAAAAAAAGAGAGCATTGAATTGAGCCAAATTATAGAAATTGTCAAATTCAATCTAGCGGCGCAGATGTCTGAAAAAATGCCATCATTCGATTGCCCACGGAATTATTTCAGGCAGCACTTAATGCATATATTTCCAGAACTTGATATCCAAGAATCAAAAACAATAAGAACAATCCTATCATCACCATCACAGCGACACCTCAAGGAACAAAACAATTGATTAAAATCAAAGACAATGGTATTGGAATCCCAAAAGAATCCATTGCAGGCATATTTGGATTGTTCAAACGCGCCCATTCAAAAGATTATCAAGGTACGGGCGTAGGTTTATCAATCGTCAAGAAAATCATCGAAAAAAATGACGGAGAAATTGCAGTCTTCAGCGAAGAAGGCGTCGGAACAGAATTTCATTTTACGATATAATATTTCCATTATTTCTTTCCAAACACCGCAAAGGGAACAATAATCTCCTCTAAGGAAATACCACCATGCTGGAATGTATTCTTATACATATTCACAAACTGGTTGTAATTATTTTGATAAATCAAATAATTATCCTCTTTCGCAAAAATATATGACGTGCTAATATTGCTCTGCGGCAATTTCGCATCTTCGGGCTTGCGAATGACAAATACATCCCGCTCCTCGTACTGCAAATTCTTGCCGGCTTTATAGCGAATATTTGTGCTGGTCGATTTATCCCCTTGACACTTCGATGGATTGTTCACACGCGTCGTGCCATGGTCTGTCGTGATGATGAGGTTGATGTCCTTCTCCGCCAATTTCTTCAAGGTATTCTGCAATGGTGAATGCTCAAACCAACTCATCGTAATAGATCTAAATGCAGATTCATCACTCGCCAATTCCTTCAATACCTCCATATCCGTTCTTGCGTGAGAGAGCATATCTACGAAGTTATAGACGATAGCGATAAAGCGATTGTGCAAATAATTGTGAATATTATTCTCCAAATCCAAACCACTTTCGTGGTTGAGAATTTTGACATAATGGGATTTTATTTCATCCTTGAAATTGGCTTTTAATTGGGCTTGCAATAATTCGCTTTCAAAGAGATTTTTTCCTCCTTCATCGTCATCGTATTTCCAATATTGAGGAAATTTCTGTTGAATCTCTAAGGGCGTCATTCCCGCGAATATCGCATTGCGACTGTATTGTGTCGCACTTGGTAGGATACTGAAAAATGTATCATCTTCTTTTTGCTTGAACATTTCAGATATCATTGGTTGTATAACCCTCCATTGATCATAGCGCAAATTATCGATCAATAAAAAGACCGTCGGTTTGTCCTGCGTGATATAAGAGAAGGCCTTTTTGCGCATCAAATTATGGGACATCACAGGTGTATCTTCTTCATTGGGATGGTTCATCCAATGAATATAGTGCTTGCTGAAAAACTTGCTAAACTCTCTATTTGCCTCGCTCTTCTGCATATCGAAGACTTCTTTCATGCGCTGATCCGACTTGCCCAATTCCAATTCCCAATAAGTCAATTGCTTGAATACTTCTACCCATTCCTTGTAATTGCCCACACTTTGAATCGACATGAATAAGCGTTGAAACTCTTGCTGATAAGCAGAATTGGTCTTTTCACTCACCAAGCGTTTATTGTCTATTATTTTTTTAAGCGTCAGTAAAATCTGCTGCGGTTTGACAGGTTTGATGAGGTAATCCGCTATTTGAGAGCCAATGGCATCTTCCATCAAATTCTCTTCTTCATTTTTGGTAATCATGACCACGGGAATCTGACTGCGCAATTGTTTCAATCTAGACAGCGTCTCCAATCCAGTTAACCCCGGCATAGACTCATCCAAAAACACGATATCAAATACTTCTTCCTGACAGCGCTCTAAGGCATCTTGTCCATTGGAAACAGGGGTTACGCGATAGCCTTTCTGCTCTAAAAAAAAGATTTGCGGCTTGAGCAAATCAATCTCATCATCTGCCCAAAGTATTTTAATTGCATCCATGTTTCTGTGATTATTTGGTAAATAAACGAAAAGAAATATATAAGTTTCGTTAAAATAGGTAAAAATTGATAATAAGCTAAAATCTCATTCTCTAATCTTTTACCCTACTGGGAAGATGTTGATAAGAATAAAAATGCTGATTCCCTAATTTTTCACCTTAACTCCTCTTGCAATTTCTTGACAGTTTCCCTTGACAATTTGATGTGCCCAGGCTGTATATCGCTGTGCCATTGCGCATCCGTCAACAAGTGAAATATCTTCCACCATAATCCACTTATTTCTCGCCAAATAGGGTGCTGGAATGAACCCTCAATCTCTTTAATTTGTCAAATTCCTCCTCACTCGTTTTGAAAGAGGCATTGTGCGGAAACTGATCCAAACCAATGATGATAAACATCTTAGCGGCTATGCAAAAAGTGAGGTGGTTTCCCCATTTGATATCTTCTGTGCTATGCGGCAATGCCAAACAAATCTCCCTCAATCGCTCAATATCCATCGCTTATTTTTTATCGATTTCTATGATCACTCCGATGGCATTTTTCCCATTTAAATCTGCCGTGAAAGAAATATTCTCCGTCTGTTTAAAATCGACAGAAGTCGCAGCCATCGATTGAATCAATTGATTGAATCGTTGCGCAAAATCTATATTTTTATTGTTCATCGATTCATTGAAAGCGACATAATCCAGCGGTTTCTTAGTAATTAAAACGGCAATTTTATCCTTCTCTCCCAGCGCATCAGCTTGCATCGAATAATCTTTTGGAAATAACCTCGTTCCCGTAATGCCGCAGTAGGGTGAGTGTTTCTTTGTATAGGGGAATAAGACATAATTGGTATTATCTGTCTCCATGCCAAAAATATAGGTATAGCAATCTGCGCTATTGGTCACTTCCACTTTGAACTTCGTTCCTTTTGCGATAGGGCTTTTCGTGCCATAGATGCCATCTGATTTGCGCACCAAGGATATATTCTTGCCCGATGCATTCTCCACCAATCCAAAAGACACATCCAATTTGTTTTCGTTCTGGGTAATGGCATTGCCCATGGGATAAAGGCCATACGCCTCCTTGCCAAAATATTCAAAATCTTTATAACGCACCCAACCGATGCCATTCACACCCCAGTCCTTGCCCCAACTATTCATGATTTGAAAAGCACCGCCATTTTTAAAATCATCATAACCGATGATGCACATCGCATGTCCGCCAAAGTTTGGCATATCATAATCTCGATCATTCGGAATCCACACTTCGGTGCCCAACATCTCTTGCATAAAAGAACCACCGACCATCATACCAATGACGACAGGGGCACCTTGTGCGAGGTTTTGCTTGATGGCCAATAAATCAATTTTATAATCGTCGCCGCCGCGCGTCAATCTATTAAATCCACGCGTTTTATATTGTGCGGCTGACATTTTCAAATCGCCTGGCGGTTGCCTGCTGCAATCTGATTCATCGTATTCAAAATCTTCAAATTTCGCCAAGCCCTCTTTCTGCATTTTATCCATGGCATATTGAATATAGGAGCCTTGACAGCCCTCTAAGGCAATTTGATTGTAGAGATAAGAAGGGGAAAATGCATTCTTATTGGGATTGGTGCCCGTCGCTTTAGACTCCAAAATCGTGCGCGCAGCATAAGCCGAAGACCAAGCCACACAAGACCCCTGCGAACCTTGATTCAATCTATCGGGACAGTATGGCTCTAATGTAACTCGCTCTGGCAATGGATTTTTTCGATTGTCGGCGAGCGGTTCGTAGACTTCTGCCTTATCAAATATCTCCTCTTTCATTTCGCCACCCATCGCGAAGGTCGATTGTTGCAGTTGTTGCGTATTATCGGCCAAATGACTAAATTGATTGCCAAAAAAGAAATAGCCAATCCCACCCAATATGAGCAAGGGAATAAATAATTTGGGTCTTCTGAGGAGATATGGCAATAGCATCATCAAGCAACCGAGGTTGATGCCTCCACCGCCACCACCGGGGTTGCGCTCTCTTCCGCCGTTGTCATCATTGGACTGATTTTCATCTTGAACCATTCTTATGGGCATAGTCGTAAAATTTTAATAGAGTAAAAATAAGCGGGAAAATGAGAAATTGGATATAAAAAATAAACTTATTCGATATAGAAAGTCTGGCCAAAATTAGATTCCCTCACTAAAAACAACTTTTCACTCACTCAATCTTGATTTTTTCATTAGATTGAATCATATTTACACTTCAATGAAAATTTCATTAATTCTTCCTATATACTTGTTTATTTCGCTATTTGCAGAAGCGCAACAACCCTATATTATTCGATTGACCAAGGAAAATGGATTGCCTACGAATGAAGTATATAATCTCCATCAAGATCAGAAAGGCTATATGTGGATTGCTACTGATAAGGGATTATATAGATATGATGGTACGAATTATAGATTGTACTCCCATACTAAAATGAGTCATAAATCTGGCTCCTATATCAAAGAAGACCGTTTCGGAAGAATCTGGTATCGCAATTTTGATGGAGCTATTTTTTATGTAGAAAATGATAGTTTAAAATTGCTAGGCAATGAACTCCTATCAGCCGGGAATAAAGAAATGGTCATGCTTCAAGATGAGTTAATTTATATTGATCGAACGAGTTCAATTATCTATTTTGATATCGTTAAGATGAAGATAAAAAAGAAACAACCACTGATGCATCCATTTGCGACCATTACAAGAGTGGATAGTCAATTCTATAGCATCACTTACAATAACAAAGTCGATTTTTATAATTCAAATAATCAATTAATCAAAACCTATCAAGGGATTAATGAATCTTCTATAATATATGGAACAGCGATAAAAGGAGATACCATCATTTCGTTTGAAGGATTTGGAAATGCACAATTTCTATATGCGTTTTACAATAAAAAGCATCATTTATGGTATCATAATCAAAATGGAAATCAAATACAGGGATTTGAAAGAATCTCAAATACACTATGGATACTAAATAGAGTTGGTCTCCTTTCTATTGATTTAAACACCCACGATGCTAAAGAAAATCTAGTAAAAGATGCCTCTGCCTCACACGTGATTGTCGATAAAAATAAATATATATGGATATCTACAACCTCAAATGGGATATATATTTTTCCTTCCAAGTCCAATGAAAGAGTTTATGAATTCCCAATTGCTAATTCAAAAATTAAATTAATTGACAAAAAACTAATCTTGTTTAATGAGTTTGGAGAAATTATTCATTTTGACAATCATAAGAAAAATATAGAACCGATTTATCACAATAATTCAAAATTTGCTATCTATGATATTTTGAATCTAGGACAGCGAAAATATTTTCGAATTCAAATACAAATAATCAAAACATCCATTTATTTAAATATGACAATCAGACTTTATTGGGATTATCTGGTGGGTTGAAAGAAATGGTGATGCTGGATCATAAATATGCAGTATCTGCATTAACGGGTGGAGCCTCAATCAATTTATTTGTCGAGAGCAAAACACCTAGTATTTGGGATGATTTTTATCATAAGCAATTGGCTAAAGATACGAATTTTATTTATTTAGGATTTGACTCTAGCGTTAATATTTATAACGATGTAAGAGCGCGAACAGTAGCATTCGACAGTTTCAATCGAATTATCTATTGGGGTACAAATATTGGATTGATTTATGCTAACACCGATACATTGGGAGAACTAAATTATGATGGTGATCGCCTTTACACATCTAAAATTATTTTAAAAAAGAAACACTGTTTATTTTAACGAATTCGGGTCAATTATTGATTAAAAACAAATTAGCAGAGATTAAAAATCTAGAATTGGTCAATAAACATGGCCCCTTCTTCTGGATGAAATGTTTGAATAATAAATTATACTTAGCTACAGCACAATCTATCATTGAATTAGAATTAAATGATCTAGAATCATTGATAAAAAAACCAATCATACATAAAATCAACACGCACAAAAAAACGACTGAAATCAATGATATTGAAATGAAAGATAGTTTTTACTATTTAACTTCAAATAATCTCATCATAGAATTAGACCGTTATATAAACACCGGTAAAAACGAAATCCCTTTTTATGTAAATTATATTCTTGCGAAGAATAAATTAATTTACAATTTAAAAAACCTTCATTTTAATCATTCTGAAAATGACATAGATATCCATTTTTCTGTTTTAGATTATTACAATAATGAGCATCTAATTAAATATAGAATCAACAAAGAAACATGGAAAACGATTGAACCTTCACAGCGAATACTCAGTCTTGCCTCTTTATCAAAAGGAGATTATCATATTTCATTTAGTATAGATGACATCATCTATAATGAAGCAATTGTATTTACAATCAAAGCGCCTTGGTATTTTCAATCGTGGTTTATTGTATTATCCATAATGATGATGCTATTTCTTATTTATCTTTTCTATACTTGGAAAATTAAAACCAGTTTAAAAGAAAATAAATATCAACTTGAGAAATCCAATTTGGAGAAGGATTTGCGCAATTCAATGTTGTCCAGTATTAAGTCTCAGATGAATCCGCACTTTCTTTTCAATGCACTAAATACGATACAATCATTTATTATTACAGAAGATAAAAACAAAGCGGCCAATTACCTCTCTAAATTTTCAAAACTCACAAGAAGTGTATTAGAGATGAGCGAAAAAGATCGTATAAGCCTTCAAGAGGAAATAAATACATTAACCATGTATTTGGATCTTGAAAAAATGCGATTCGAAGATTTTATTTATAAAATCGAAATTAAGCCAAACATAGATATAATGCAGACATACATTCCATCTATGATTTTGCAACCATATATTGAGAATGCAATTAAACATGGTTTACTTCACTTAAGAGGTGAAAAGAAATTGATGATTCATTTTGATAAAAAAAACAATCAAGAATTGACAATAACAATTGAAGACAATGGAATCGGCCGAAAGCGAAGTGAAGAAATAAATCGACTCCAAAAAGACAAGCATCAATCTTTTTCGACTGAAGCAAATAAAAGAGAATTGAATTGCTCAATCAAGAGAAAAATAAAATTGGGGTTGAATACATAGATAAAACAGACACAAATGGCCGTGCTACTGGAACAGTTGTTCTCTTAACCATAACCGCAGAAAATCACTAAAATAAACAACATGAATGTAATCATCATAGAAGACGAAAAACATGCCAGAAATTTAATTGTTAATTTACTCAAAGAGCATTGTCCGAATGTCATTGTTATTGCAGAATGCGAGAATTTACCTGATGGTGTAAAGGCCATTCGAAAACACAAACCTGATTTAATATTTTTAGATATTGAGATGCCAGGGCATAGTGGCTTAGAATTATTGGATTTTTTTGAAGAAGACGAAGTCAAATTTGGGATCATATTCACTACAGCTTATAACCAATATGCATTGCAGGCCTTCAAAATGTCTGCCGTCGATTATTTATTGAAGCCACTAGAATCAGAAGATTTGAAAATAGCCGTAGAAAAATTCACTAAACAATTTGAGCAAGGTTTCTTAAGATATAAAACCCTAAAAACAAATCTAAATAGCGATGCTAATCAAAAAATTGCAATACCGACCTCCAATGGTTACAAAGTCATCGAACTTGATAAAATCATTTTAATTAAGGCGGATAGCAACTATACGGAGGTATTCACGTCAGATGATAAGACGCATTTAGTAAGCAGAACACTCAAGAATTTTGAGGAGACATTGCCAAACAATTCAAGTTTATTGCGCGTACATAAATCTTTTATTGTCAATAAAAATTTCATTACAGATATAGTCAAATCTGATGGGGGTTATTTATTGATGAATCAAAAGACTCAAGTACCCGTTTCGAGTGACAAGATGAGTTATTTAATTGAAGAATTGAATATCGTCAAGAGGAAGTAAATCATTGAAATTAAGAAATTGCTAACTGAAAAGGTCGTTTCACTTACTCATTCATTTTAGCCGAAATTCTGTATCTATTTTTGTTCTATTAATAACCAAAAAATTATTTACAATGAACAAATTATTTACGATATACACTTTGCTGTTACTTAGCTTATCAGCTATTGCACAAATCCCACAAAATGGCTTAGTCGCCTTTTACCCGCTCGACAATAATGCACTCGATGATGGGCCAAATAAATACCATGGCGATACCAACAGCACCATCACGACCGGTGATCACCTCAACCGTCCAGGAAGAGCCATAGAATTCTCCGCTGCAAATGGTGGAAACGCCATTATGAATTTTAGTAAGGCAGACAAAATGAAATTCAAAAATAAATTCACCATTAGTTTTTGGATGTATATACCTACAGCTCAAATAAACCAATATCCAACGATGTTGATTTTGACAAGTCAAGGTGTCAACAAATATGGAATGACATTCAACTTAGTAGGTGTCAACCCATACGCTGGCGCAGTATTGAGCACAATAGGTGGTGGAGACAATAAATATGTCAATGTAGCGCCCCTTGCGCCTTTAGCGAATAGATGGATTCATACCGTATTGGTTTACGACAGTATTAATTTTTCACTCTATGGAGATACTGTTTTACTCAATTCAAGGTCTATGACAGGAGATGTAAAATTGGGCCCATCTGATTCATTATTGACATTAGGCGGAGGAATTAATGGAAGAATCGATGATCTCGCCTTTTACAATCGAGCATTGAGCAAGAGTGAAATAAAAGCCTTATTTCTTGATACGACTTCTAAAATGTGCACATTGCACAGCGCAACTATCTCTGGCACGAGCAGTTTATTGACAGCAAGTGCTGGCGCAAAATATCAATGGTTGAGAAATGATACGATTATACCTGGAGCCAACGCACAGTCTTATGCTCCCACTTCATCCGCTTCTTATTCATGTATCGTTTACAATCTTGCAGGATGCGACGCAGTCTCCAATAGTGTAATGACTGTAGGAAAAATTACAACTAGTATCAACCAAATAGAAAATGCCTTGCGTATCTATCCTAATCCCGTAGTTGATGTATTGAATATTGCATCTGACCTTGCAGTGAAATCAATTACCATCTTTGATTTAAATGGCATGCTCATCACAAGCAATACAAATCAAGCGACGATTAATTTCAATTCACTTCATACTGGTATTTATATAGCGGAAATTAAGACGGAAAATGGAATTATTAGAAAGATGATAACGAAAGAGTAATTAAGTTTTTTTATCCAATAAAAAAAGCCGAGGAATTCCTCGGCTTTTTATTTTCATTGGTATAAATACTATATCATCCCGCAAATGACAGCTCCCATCAAGAGAGACAAAGCGCCCAATATCCCCAATGTACAAATATATATTTGCCAGAGCGCTTCTCAAATAAGGCATTCGTAACAATAATTGGCAAAATCAAAAAGATAGATGTGATCAATCCGTGAAGTGCACCATGTCCATAAGATCTAAAATTCTTTCCGTAATTTGTCATATAGTCTGCGACATACTGTGTCAACTCTGCAGGAATTGTTCCCTTATCTCCGGTCATCAAACTCGACATAAATCCCCATTGATGGATAACCATCGGATGCAGCGCCATACTAATTAAGAAACTCATCAAAAAAGCGAGCCCAAATACTTTTACTGGATTGAAGTTTTCCTTCAACTCCTCTTCTTTAAAGCCATTGGCTTCCATCCACATCTTGCCCATCGTCTTGGGATTGTACCAAACAAAACCAATTACCATGGGAATTAGCGTAGAAATAATAACTGCTGTCCAATTAAATTGCATAAACATTGATTTAAAGTGAATAATAAAAGTAAAAATAACTTTTATTCTTAAACTACACAATAATCTTACATCAATATTTTGTATCCAAAGAGTAATTTTGTTTTATTGACATCTATGCTTTTGCAGGTTTCCTTTAATTCAATTCTCCTGATAAGTATCGTCGGTATTCACCTCCCAAATAGCCGATTTGCTTCCGCCATGTAGAATCGCATCTACCGCTTTCATCGCCGTCAACATGGAGTGATCTTGGTTGTTGTATTTATGCATGCCATTGCGACCGATTAAATATAAATTGGGAATCTCATCTATAAAATTGCGCAAAATATGTATTTGTGAATACGTGCCAAAATAGGCCGGATACGTTTTCTTTTCTTTAATCACAATTCCATCCTCATATTTCATTTCCTTCAATAAGCCAATGGCCTTCAACTCTCCCATCGCCAATTGAAAAATTGCTTCATCAGATTGCTGCCAAATAGCATCCGTTTCAAAGCAAAAGTATTCCATCCCCAACCAGACTTTCGTATCATCGGATATCAAATATGGACTCCAATTATTGAACACTTCAATCCTTCCTACTTTTACATGATTCTCTTGTATATATATCCAATTATCTTCCAAGGCATGAACCAAATACTTTTTGTCAATCAATAGTCCAACTACAATCATATCTCTATAAACCAAACCCTCTGCGACGCTCATCACTTCTTCAGGTATCGTAATTGATGATTCAAGCGCATGAATCAAATCCACGATGGGCATGGAAGAAATAAAATAATCTCCTGTGATTACGCGACGTGTGCCATCTAATTGCTCCACCGTGATGGATTCAATTTCATTGGATTGATTTAATGAAATGCCGATTACCTTTGTTTCAAGCATAAACTGCCCCTGCATAGATGCACAATGACGCTGAACCGATTCCCACATCTGACCCGGACCAAATTTGGGATATAGAAATTGCTCCGTTAAACTAGAACTTGTATTTTTAAAAGATTTCGAAGAACCCAATAATTTCGAGATAAAATGTTTGATCATTTTCAACAAATCAATTGACTTAATGCGCTGCGCACCCCATTCCTTGCCGATTTGATCGCAGGGCACTCCCCAGACCTTTTCTGTATATTTCTCAAAAAAGCGCTCATACAATTGGACACCAAATCGATTGATTAAAAAATCCTTCAAAGAAATTTCTGGTTGTATAGGAAATACGCGCGAATAAATATAACTGCCCATTATCCTTGCACTTTTCACAAATCCAAACTTTTGCAATGTCGCAAAATTCATATTGAGCGGATAGTCGAAAAATTGATTGTCGTGGTATATCCTAGATTTCCGATTTCGTATCAACATAATATCATCAACGATATTTGGATCGTCCATTCCAGATTTCAATTCACTTTCCCTTTGTTGGTATTTGATAGTAAAAAATGGCGCATCGCTCTTTTCCAGCGGAAGGAAAGAGAGCCACCATTCTATGATCTTGTGATTATTGGAAAAGAATCGATGACCACCGATATCAATTCGATTGCCCCGATGATTAACTGTTCTTGAGAGTCCACCAACTTGGCAATTGGCTTCTATCACCGTAGTTTCAAAATCTGACTGTTTGAGCAATTCATATGAAGCAGTTAATCCTCCAGGACCAGCTCCAATAATTATCACTTTTTTACATCCCATTTCATATATTTACATACTGTCATGTAAAAATATATAAAATTCAACAATGTATGAATCAATTGTTTCAAAACACCGTCAGTTATTTCAAGAATAAAGACAAATTGCTTTTGTTTATTTGGTCTTTCTCCACTTTCATTATGGCATGTGCTGTGCTTCACCACGAATCATGGCGCGATGAGGCTCAGGCTTGGTTATTGATAAGAGATCTAAATTTCATACAACTAATGAATTCGCTCAAATCGGAAGGACACCCGCCTCTCTGGTATTTGATTATTATGCCTTTTGTCAAATTGAATTTCCCCTATTTAAGTCAGAATTTTATCAGCGCTCTATTTATTGGATTAAGCAATTGGATTATTTTATTCCATACAAATTTACCCAAGCCCGTCAAATACATACTCCCGTTTTCCTATTTCTTCATATTTGAATACAGTGTACTTGCGCGAAGCTATTCCACAGCGACTTTGCTCACAATAAGTCTCGCTGCGCTCTTCCACAAACGCGCAGATTATCTATCTTTAAATGCCCTGCTCATTACATTGCTCATGATGACACATTATCTCTTGATGCCATTGGCGTGCATGCTTCTCTATGATCATTTGAAAACAATCAGAGAACAAAAAGCTTCATCTACCATTCGATATATCCTTCTACCACTTATTGCCATTTGCATCGCAGGATATTTATTGTCGACTTCTGAGACCAGAGGATATTTTTCTATAGAATCTGACCTCCGGCTCAATACCCTTTTAAATGTAATATCGATGGGCCTCTTCGCTGACAAATCATACCATATTGCAATACTATGCTTGATGGGAATCACCTACCTCTTTTACAAAGACAAATCTATTCTCCGCATTTTCATCTTCAGTATTTTGGGTCTTCTATACATGTGTTGCTTTAAGATCTATCCCTTTATGAGACATGCGGGTTTTATCTATCTCTTGATTATTGCATGCAGCATTATGTACTACAATTCAAAGGAAAAAACCAATATTATAGAGCGGACTCTTCAATATGTCCTAATTGCCCTCATGGCAATCCAATTGCCGATAGCCTTTAAAACCTTGTCTGACGATTACACAATGCAATATTCAGGATCTAAAGAAGTCAGTGAATATATACGAAACCAACAACTCGATAAAAAAACGCTCGTGGGCAATCAAGCTTGGGCGGTGAGTTCCATCAGCCCATACTTCGACAAAAACATTTCCATTTACTACCCAGAGTCCAATAGTTTCGGAACCTATTATCGCTATGACACAAACTATCTGCACGGATTTTGGGCATATCCTGAGAGTTCGCGATTAATCCAACATTGAAAAAATTCGGAAAGGAAATAAAATCATGCATTTTTATATTGAATAGGCCACTCCCAGATGCATACATTCAAGATTGGCAATTGCTATTTCAAAATACAGAAACGCCAGTCATAAAAGACGAAAAATTCTATCTCTATAAAGTGAAGGATCACGTCGAAATTTAATCTGCATCCATTTTCATATCTACGCTGCTATTATAAGGTACTAGCGAATAGTTACATCCAATTTATACAACTGTTGACTTATGTCAAGTGAATGAGATATTTTGTTTTTGAATGCCTATAAATCTACCCGCAACAAAATGAATTTAATTTTTTTTACAAAAAAATTAATTTTTGTTAATATATCGACTATTGATATCTCTGCTAAAAAATTAATCTAAATATTTGTTTATCAAATTTCTTTACGCCTAATTTCTTCTTATGGTTAAAATATACTCCTTTATTTTTAGCATGATGCTCTATATGCAAATGAACGCCCAATATGCAAGCATAACTGGACAATGCATCCTAAATAAAGACTATCAAGATCTAAAACCCAATATTATTCTCAAAAACGCTATTGATTCAAGCATCGTAAAGCTAAGTGTAGCAGATGAACAGGGCTTCTTTCTATTCGATCAAATTTCAAAAGGAATTTACTCCCTAGAGATTCAAACGCTAGGACACGAAACGAAAATCATTGAATCGATACAAATCGCAAAAAGTGATGAGAAATTAGACTTAGGTAAAATAGAATTAGCGAGCATACGTATATTGAATACAGCAACTATTCGCGCTTTTAAACCCATGATTGAGCGCAAAAACGACAGACTCCTCGTCAATGTTGAAAACAGCAGCCTTTCGGGATCAAGCAGTGCTTTAGAAGTGCTCGGAAAATCACCCAATGTCTTTCTCAATCAAAATGAAGAGGTCATACTCAAAGGCAAAGCGGGGGTGCGCATTATGATAGATGGGAAACCACTGCCATTAAGTGCTTCAGAATTATCCATTTACCTCAAATCACTTCCATCTGCCATAGAAAGAATAGAAATCATCTCTAATCCTTCTGCGAAATACGATGCATCAGGAAGCGCTGGAATCATCGATATAATCGAAGAAAAGTAAAGAAAAAAACACCACAGGAACCATCAATCTATTTTATGGGCAAGGCGTGTATCCAAAAACAGGAGGTGGATTTAGCTTAAACCACAAAAGCGAAAAAGTCCAATTATACGGCGGATACAATTACAATTTCAGAAAGGGGATGAATGATTTAAACATTTACAAAGAATTCCTCAAAGATGGAAATAGGTTCAGTGCATTTAATCAAAAAAATTATTTGCTGATGGACAATCACATCCACAGTGGAAGAATTGGTCTAGATCTTCAATATTCACCAAAAACAAAAATTGGTTTGATGCTGCATTCTATGGTGCATCAATTCAATCCTACTGGCACTAGCACAACTGAAATCGAAGATGCTTTCGGCAACAAAGTATCCGCATTTGTAACTAAAAACAATAGCCATGATATTTGGCCAAACTATGCTTTAAATGCCAATGTAAAACACCTCGTCGACACCATGGGAAGAGAGTTGACCCTCGATCTTGATTACGCCAAATATTGGAATACGACGAATCAATTCTTCAATACTCACTACAGCGATTTAAATGGAAATAAATATCAACCAGATTATAATCTCGATGGAGACCTCCAAGGAATCTTCAAATTCGGTCTTTAAAAATGGATTATACCCATCCATTCTTACATCAAAAATGGAAAGCTGAAATAGGAGTAAAAGCTAGTTCTATGAAAGCCGATAATGAACTAGAATATTACGATGTAAGCAATAATCAGCAACCGCTATATGATACTTTTCTGAGCAATCACTTTATCTATCAAGAAAACATTCAAGCTGCATATTTAACAATGAGTGGAAAAATAGACAAACTAGAACTTCAATTTGGGCTCCGGATGGAAAACAGCGATATTGATGGTATTCAGTTGGTAGATCAAGTGGGGTTTGAAAAAAACTATACCAATTTCTTTCCCAGCATTTTTATGAATTACCCCATCATAAAAAATTACAACCTCGGATTGAATTTGGTCGCAGAATAGATCGACCTTCATACGACCAATTAAACCCATTCAAACTATACCTCGATCCAACCTTATTCAAAGCGGGTAACCCCAACCTCAATCCGCAGTATTCGTGGGCGATTGAAACCAACCACACTTTTTATGACAAATACTTTTTCTCCTTGGGTTATGAATTATCTTATCAGCCTATCACCGAAGTGGTAGGACCAATTCCCAACAAGGACCGCGTTTCAATTCAAACCAATGTCAACCTCGACCTGACGACCTATTTCACCTTTAATTCAAATATTCCGCTCAATCCGACCAAATGGTGGGCTAGCCAAAATAACACAAGCCTATTCTATGGTTGGTATCGCGGGACTTATGCCACGACCAATTTAAACGATGGTAATCTCGTTTGCTTTTTATCTTCCAACAATAATTTCAAATTGCCCAAGAAATACAGTTTTGAAGCAAATTTTAGTCTGACCTCTCCGCAGCAATATGCCTTTATGTATTTATATGCAATGTGGGGCCTGGATTTAGGAATTCAAAAAAAAATCATGAACAATCGCGGAACTGTAAAACTCGCCGCAACGGATATATTTTGGACCAATCGGCCGCGTGCAGACAATGAATTCAATGAATATAGAGAGTATTTTAATATATACCGAGATAATCGGACTATATCAATTTCGTTCAATTATCGATTTGGCAATCACAAACTAAGTCCTGAAAACATGCGCAAAGGAGGTGCAGAAGAGGAGAAAAAACGCGCAATTAAAAATGCATAAAAATCTTTACAGAAGCGACGATAGTTTATATGATAAAAATCAATTGATAGATAATAAGTCCAACACCATATCCCGCTTCCTCTGTGATACAGGAATTTCATGTCCACCTTCCAATATCAGGCTACCGCCACTTCCTTTGTTATATCGAACAATCATATCTATGTTAACGATGTATGAGTGATGCACCCTGAGGAAATTATAGGGCGCTAATTTTTCTTCGTATTCCTTCAAATTGTTCGATACAGTAATTCTTTGATGGGGTGCAATGGTGAACTCTGTATACGAACCTTCAGACTTACAAAAAATGATTTCACTCATTTTGATAAAATGAACGGATTCATTATCTTTCAATACAATTTTCTTCTCTGCTCTAGTCGCTTTAGAAGAATCATGGACCATCTCTTTTAATAATTCCAATTGCATCGATAAATCATTGGGTGAATTTTGACGATCAATTTTTTCTAATGCCCGCCCCATATCTTCCTCTAGTATTGGCTTCAACAAATAATCAATCGCATTGAGTTTAAAAGCGGCAATCGCATATTCACTATAGGCTGTCGTGAATATCAGCGAGAAATCCTTATTTGTCAATTGCTCTAAAACATCAAAACCCGATCCATCTCCTAAGTTGATATCCAAAAAAACGATTTGCGGTTTTTTGGTCGAAATCGCTTGAACAGCTGTCTCCACGCCATCTGCTTCACCAATAATACTAATATTGGGGAAATCTGTTTGAATTAAGTCTCTCAAGGCATTTCGAGCTTGAGTCTCATCGTCGATAATGATAGCCGTGTAGTTTTTCATTTTATAAAATATTCAAATTTATATAGAATTTTTTAAGAGATAAAATGTGACCAATGTTCCTGCGACATTGCCTTCAGCATCCATTATGTCAGAAATACTCAAGCTTTGATTCGATGAATTTGAAGAAGTATTATTGTACAATTCAATTCGCTTTTCTGTCACTTTTATTCCAGTAGATTCAAAAGTCTTATTCCTATTCAATTGGCGACTATATGCTCTTCCCACGCCATTATCTTCCACTTCACAGCGAATATAGCGCTCTTCATTGATTATTCGCACAATAATCTTTCCTTTTCTCTTCAATGGCGCAAGCCCATGAATGATGGCATTTTCAATGAATGGCTGAATGAGCATCGGAGGGATCTCTTCTCTGCTCTTTAACAGACTTTCATCAATTTGAATTTCATAGTCAAACTTATTCTCAAATCGCAGCTTATTCAAATCGAGATAGTATTCGATGGTCATCTTTTCGTCATTGATATCAATCAAATCTTTCTTGCTCTGGTCCAAAATCAATCGCAGCAAAGTGGAAAATTTCCCGATATACTTCTTTGCCATCGCAACATCACCTGATGCGTAAAATCCCTGAATAGAATTGATGGAGTTGAAGATAAAATGCGGATTCATATGCAGTCGGAGCGCCTGATTTTGAATATCAATAATCTCTTTCTCATAAATCGCTTGCTTCTTCTCTGCCTCAATATTTTTATTTTTAAGATTCAACAATTGCTCCTTGGTCTCATGGTTCTTTCGAATCGATTTAATTCTCAATTTCAAGGCAGTAAGTATCAACATAGATGCGCAAAACAAGACCAATAAAATAAACCACCACGTTCTCCAAAAGGGCGGATGCACAATGATATGAAAGGACTTTACATCGGATTCCACCTTATTGGCATTGATGGCAATCAGTTCAAAATCAAATTCACCATAAGGCATAGAAGGGTATTCGAGTATCGTATTCTGCGAAAATTTCCAATTGTTTTCAATCCCCTTCATTCTATACTTATAAGTCATTTTGCCAAAAGAACTAAAAGACAATCCCATATATTTAATGCTCAAGGAGTTGTTGGGATAATCGACAATATACTCAGCGCACATATTCTGCGCTTTCTCCCCCATATAGATTGCCTCAATATTGACAATCGGTTTAGTCGATGCTAATTTTAAATCTGCTTCTGTGAATACACATACGCCTTGGTCTGTCGTGGCGTAAATATTGTCACCGTCCATGGTGAGGTCATTAAAACTCTTTGAATTTAATCCATCACTTTGTGTGTAATTTTTAATAGTGAATTTCAAATCATCCACTCCCAGCGCTATACTAATCTTACTGAGTCCTTCACTAGTAGCAGCCCAGAGTTGATTGTATTTATCGACATAGATGGAATTTACAAAATTTGTTGGGAGCCCATTCTTCTTATTGATCGTAAAAATTCTATTCTTAAAGATGACGATAACGCCATAAATATTTGAAGCAAAACATTTAAGCCCATCTTTTGTTTCAACGACGCGATTAATATTATTGGCCAAGTATTCATGATTATTCATGATAGATTTCAATCCAATTCCCTTTAACAATTTAACACCAAAAAGGCCATAGATATAGATATTTCTAGAATATGGACTTGCGTATATACCGCTTGCTTTTACATTAGGTATTAAGTGACCTGTTCTTGTATCTTTTATATACCGCTTAGTCAAATATAGATTTTCAAAATTATCCTCATTTAACACGAGGACTCCGTTACCCACTACAATAATAGATTTAGTCGGCGAAATCACACGAATATCTCTCGCAGACATCTGAAGCACTTTCGCTGTCCAATTGGACTTATCCACTTTTATGGTAACAGCGCCAGTGGTTAAATAATAATTCCCATCATAGCCGATGCGAATTTTTTCAATTTTTCCTTCACCAGCTTCTTTAGGTAATCGGAGGTTATGGATTACGCCATTTTCAATGAATGACGCTAGATATTTGTTAGAGCCAATTGCAATGTTTCCATCACTCAATTTATCAATAAAGCCAGCATAGTTAAATATTAATTCTGCATGTTCATTGAGCAATTTAACACGAGAATTGATACTTAAAAAAACGCCACTATTTAATGACGTGATCCAAATATTATTTTCAATATCTTTTGTAATAGAAGATATCGATGATCCGAGAAAAGACTTGTCAATAATTTTACTTTGTTTCAAACTATAGGTCACCAGTGCATTCTGAGTACCCACCATCATATTTGAATCCTTTGAATAAAAAAGGCATTGAGCAATCAAAGGATCATTTGTAATTGGGATTGTATGAATTACAGCTTTTGGAACAACAGGATTAAAAAACGAAATAAAAGCATTTTGATTGTAATACAACGCGCGATTAAAATAAATTGCTTTCGAATAAAGCAAAGGAACATTGATTTTGTCGCTGTTGAATTTATGTATCACACCTTTGCTTAGATTGCAATAACCATTATTCGAAAGTACAATCGACTCCCCACTTTCATTTAAGACCATGCTTGAAAACATCGGATTTTCTTTGAAAACAATCTGGGAGACTTCGTGTTGTTTGGAAAGCTTGAATAGATTGAATTGACTTAAGAAGTATACTTGCTTTGACTTATCCTCAATGACTTTTAATCCGAGACTATTTGAAGTCAACTTCCTCAAGATTGTATCGGTATTCTTATTCCAAAACTTGTTGTTAAAGTAATAACAGGCATTGCCATTATTGCAAGAAAACCAAATTCTCTTTTTTGAATCCTCATAAATATCATAGGCAATATTATCGGCCAATCCATCTGACGTCGTAAAAACAGTAAATTTTATCCCATCAAATCTAGCAACCCCTTTGTCTGTTCCAAACCACATATATCCTTTGGAGTCCTGCATACTGCAAAAAACCGTATTGCTCGGCAAGCCATCAGCCGTCGTATAATTTACGTATGAAGGTTGATTCGCAAACAATAGAGACGGAATGCAAAAACAAAGAAAAATAAAACGTTTAAACATAATGGAGAAACATATCGAAATATTGCATAAGTATAAAGATATACATTGATTCTTTAATTAACCCAAATTCATCTCCTACAAAATTGCAGGGAATGAATCGATAAAGTTCAAGTAATCAATGCCTTTACTTCGTAGGAATTTGAAACTTTCACTAAATCGGGATTGCCTTCTCCCGATAGCTATCGGGACGCTTTATTCATTTACTCCGTAAATCTCTAAAGCGTAATTCGGGATTAACAAAAACGCTTTGTCAAATAAATGACAAAGCGTTTATATTTTGTATGATTGGTATTGGATTACTTGGTTAAAAGAACGCGATGAGATGATTTAATATTATCCTCTGAAACCACATTGACGATATACACCCCTGCTGGATGAGTTGAAATATCGATGGTGTTTGACAATTTATCTTCTGCATTGATTCTCTCCATCATTCTTCCATCCATACTCATGACTTCAATAAAAGAAAGATTGAAATGATCAGGTGCGGTGATGTTTACTTTGCCAGATGTTGGGTTAGGGAAAACAACCACTGGAATTTCATTCACTTCATTGATCGTACTGATATCTGAAGAAGTTTTATTGGAACCACTTACAATAGTCACATTGTAATCTTCCACTTCACCTTGGAATCCAGTAGCACAAGGTGCCATAGAAGATGTTGAACGTCTAATAATCACCCTCATTTTGCGATTGCCCAATGGTGCATTATTCGGTATCGAGATATTGAAATTGAGCAAAGCCCCTGTTGAAAAAGAAGTTGGTCCCGCTACTCGCTCCCCATTGTCTGCAAAGCTTCCGTTATTATTAAAATCGATATAAACAGCATAACGCTCTCCGAATACAATACCAGGATTATAACCGCAACTAATAGTAGCAGGATTTGAATTAGATCCTTTAACCAAATTAGTGCTCAATCCGGTATTTCTATATCCACCCACTTCTCTTCCAGAAGTTCTATTGATTGTACCCAAGGTAAACTGATCGATGAATTCTGAACCATTCACCCCATATGCCATGCAAGTAGCCGTATACGTCGTAAATTGGCCAGATACATAACCGCTTACATATCCATTGGTGCAAGTCGCTTTTACACGCACATCGTATAATGTAGCAGCAGTTAATCCAGTGAGCAATTTGCTATTGGTGGTGACACTGCTAGAAGAAATCCATGTCGTTGAAGTTGTAGGCTTATACTCTACAGTATAAGATTGTCCGCCAGATACAATCGTCCATGCAACAGTTGCTTGGCTACTAGTAGCGCCAGAAACAGTTAAATTTGTAGGGACATTGCATGGAATAGCAGCAGTCGTGAATTGACCAATAACAGTGCTGCTATTGCTATTGATGCAAGACTGATTAATTCGATATTCGTATGCAGTGCTAGAAAGAAGTCCTGAAATCGTTTTAGAAGTTGCAGAAGTCATCCCTGCAGAAGTCCATGCATTCGATGTATTCGCAAGACGATAATAAACTGCAAAATTAGATACTGTAGTATTATATCCCGCTGCTGCAGTCCAATTTACCGTTGCAGTAGTTGCGGTGATATTATTCGCAAAAAGTGCACTTGGCTCAGGGCAAGGTACCGTGTACAAATATGATGCAGAATTAGCGCTCGTTGAAGTACCACAATTGGTGCTCACTCTCCACTCGAGTTCAGCAGAGTGATAAATGCCTGTCAATTGAAAGGAATTCGTTGTGCTAGTGAATCCTTCACCTGACCCCCAAGGATCATATACAAATTTCAATTCCAAATTGTATTCTGTAGCACCAGGCACAGAATCCCAAGTAAATGTCGACACATTATTGCTATAGGTCGTGTTTAGGTTTGTTGGCGCATTGCACTGTGAGAACCCAGGCATCGAAACCTGCAGGAAGGCAATCATTAAAATAGATTTGCAAATATTCTTCATAAAAAATAGATTTAAAAAAAGCAGTTGAAATTGATATTTAATGATTTTGACCGCTTCTTTGTGAAATAAAAATTTAATACTGTAAAAGTATGGTAGCCCAGCAGGTTGTTTTCGGCTTCCTAATAAGTGCATGAGAATAACCCATAAGTGCAGAGGTTAAATTGACAAGCGTAAAAACGTTCCTCTCCCCACGCAGCCTCTCCCTACACAGCCTCTCCCCAACCCTCTCCAAAGGAGAGGGAGTTACATCATTGGGATTAGGTAATTTAACATAACGTAATTTGCAGATGCAAAAACACGCGTCAGCAATTCCCCCTTCGGGGGCTAGGGGGCCTGCCTCTCCAACCCTCTCCAAAGGAGAGGGAGTTACATCATTGGGATTAGGGATTCTAAAATTAACATGAATAATTTACGATGCAAAAAACACGCGTCAGCAATTCCCCCTTCGGGGCATAGGCGTCAGTTTAAGCTACGGTTTTGGGGAGGTGTTTTGACCGAAAACGCCCTTCCATTCCCTTTTTTTTCCCAAGTGCTGAGGAAAATTAATATAATAAGATTTGCCCTTATTTTACTAAGGTTGGCAACAAATGACCATGTTTTTCTCTTTCAAAGAACCTCACTTTTCAAGAGAAATAGGAAGTTAAATCCGATTAACTTGCTTTTCTGTGGCTGGAGAATCCTTTTCCTTTTCTAAACTTTCTCTAAAAGCCATTTATCTCTTAAATATTTCCATCACAAGCCTTTTCATACTGCCATTGTTTGAAACCTTGTTTAGAGTTTATGAAAGAAATATTTTCTTCTGTATGTGGAAAATTCGCTTTACTCTGGAACTCTGAGAGTAGAGTCAACTTGGCCTAAGGACGGAGGGGGACAAGGGGTCAGAACACAATTCCAAATAACAGAAAAGCAAAAGCGAGAGAGTTGCGAAAAAGAAAAAGCAAACGACGCGCGCCATGCCTTCGGGGGCTGGGGCTCATTCCCCCCTTCGGGGTTAGGGGGCCAGCCTCCCGCCTTACTGCATGCCGGCTGCGATCGCTCACGCGGGCATTGGGATTCTAAAGTAAATTCTAGTAAGGACTAATTTGTCCGCAGTCCCAGACATACGGACAGCGTTCATATCACAAAGCACTAGCGGCGGCGGGAGGAGCTAAAGATCTTGATTAAAGCAGCAATTATACTTTTACTATCTAAATTGATTTGAATAAATTGAATCAAATGAACGTTGATCAATTATTGAAACTCTTGACGAATCCTTAAAACTATTATAACTTAAATTTTTATATTTTAGAGAACAAAAGATACTAAAAAAAGTATCGGTATAAGGAATACTATCTCTTAACATACATTTCATACCTGCATCAATAGTCTCATTCTTATTTCCTAGTAAAAAGCAATTCGTCACGTAATTTGTTTGTTGAATTAGAGATTTATACTGTATAAAAATTAGACTTTGTTCCGAATTTTTATCAAATCTAGAAATAGTAGCAGTTGAAAAAACTTCGGATGTATCCCTAATCAATTGATAAATAAATTCTTTTAAATATGAATCTATATTTATGGATTGGTTTGAAATTGCGAAGTAACTGTTTTTTATTCCCCTAAATTTATACAATAATATATTTGAATCTATCATCCTTTCACTCCAATGTATCGGGATTGAATATGTAATTTGATTAAAAACTTTTGAATGACTTTTAAATTCGATTGATTCTTTACAAATATCAGTCGAATGAAATTCATTTTGTAGATCATAATTATTGCAAGTAAATAAGAAGGCTATAGGTACATAAAGAAGGAATTTCCTTTTCATCTTCAACTTTTATTTTAACAGTTAATTTATTCCCCGCTTTTATTAGTATGATGCTGTCCGTATGTTTGTGACTGCGGATCATTCATTCAACAAATCTATTTAAAAAAAGTCTAAATATCTATTTTTTAAGGCATATACCGACACAATGCAGGTGCCGCGCTCTATAGCATATTCCTAGCCGGCTGCGATCGCTCACGCAGGCATTGGGATTCTAAAGCAAATTCTAGTAAGGATTAATTTGTCCATAGTCAAAGACTTGGGCACAGGGCGCATGTAACAAAGGACTAGGCGCAACGGGCTAACTAGGCGCACATTCTCAGTCTCTGTGCAACTCTGTGCAAAACTCTGTGGAACTCTGTGTTTAAAAAAATAATGTCTAAAAAGACTCTTATATTCTTAACTCAACACATTGGGGGTTAGGCCCAGTATTAATAAAAAAGGTTGCCTAATATAGACAACCTTTGTGGTCCCACTCGGGCTCGAACCAAGGACCCTCTGATTATGAGTCAGATGCTCTAACCAGCTGAGCTATAGGACCATTTTTTAAACTGGATTGCAAAGGTAATTTTTTGATTCAATTATGCAAATAAATTTCATTCAATTCTTGCATCTTCATAGATAGCTGTGCAGCCTTTCCAAATAACAAACTCCAGAAACCAGACTCCAGACCCCAGACACCAGAAACCAGACTCCAGACTCCAGAAACCAGACTCCAGAAACCAGACTCCACTTCCTACGCTTTGCCATCAAACATCGCATCCACAAATGCCTTGCGGTTGAATAATTGCAATTGATGGATCTTCTCTCCTACGCCGATATACTTGATGGGAATTTAAATTGATCCGATATACTCAAGACCACACCGCCTTTCGCCGTGCCGTCTAGTTTAGTTAAAGCAATGGCGTTTACATCCGTTGCTGTAGAGAACTCTCTCACCTGATTAATCGCATTCTGACCCGTTGAGGCATCAAGAACCAAAAGCACTTCGTGCGGTGCATCAGGAATGACCTTTTTCATGACTCTTTTAATCTTTGCCAATTCATCCATCAATCCCAATTTATTGTGCAATCGGCCCGTCGTATCGATGATGACGACATCTGCTTTTCGCGCCACTGCGCTATTGAGTGCATCAAATGCCACTGCAGAAGGGTCTGCATCTTGTCCTTTTTCAATGACAGGCACTCCACTTCGCTCGCCCCAAATTTTCAATTGATTGACCGCCGCTGCGCGGAATGTATCGCCCGCTCCCAATACCACAGATTGTCCCGCTTCTTTGAGTTGGTTCGCGATCTTACCTATGGTCGTCGTCTTGCCCACACCATTCACGCCTACAACCATGATGACATATGGTTTCGCATCGCTCTTGGGAATAATGGAATCCATATCAGAAGTTCCATTCGCCTGCATCAGGGCGCTGATCTCTTCTTTGAGAAAACTATACAATTCTTTTTCCGTTAAAAACTTATCCGATTTAACCCGCGCTTCTAATTTATCGATGATTTTCACGGTGGTCGACAAACTCACATCCGCACTGATCAATGCCTCTTCAATTTCATCCAATACAGAAACATCGATGGTCGATTTACCAGCGATTGCCTTGGTGATTTTAGAAAAGAAACCCTCTTTGGTCTTCTCTAAACCCTTGTCCAAGTCCTCTTTTTTATCTTTTGTGAATATATCCCAGAATGCCATGTGGAGGAATTATGAATTTTGAATTGTGAATTTTGAATTACAAATTAAGAATTAAAAATTAAGCTATTTTTAAAAATTAAGAATTTGAAATAATGCTATTTTTTTATTAGTGGAATTTGTTTCTTAGTCAATCTATCTCGCGTCAGCCATTCCCCCTTCGGGGGCTAGGGGGCTTTCGGGGGCTAGGGGGCAAAAACAAAAAAAGCTCTCCTTATTTTTATACAAGTAGAGCTTTTAATATATTTCTATAGATTAAATGATTAGTTTTTAGCTAAATAATCCTTCACAGTATCTTTGTGAATGATTTTCTCTTTGAACTGGTAAGCACCAGATTTTGGAGACTTAACTGCAACGATTACCTTAACCCAGTCTTTAGAACCTTCTTGTGCTTGACGGTTTGTTTTCGCGTTTTTTGAAACTTTTGCCATGGCTATTTATTATTTAATTTCTTTGTGAATAGTATATCTTCTCAAAATAGGATTGTATTTTTTCAATTCAATTCTATCCGGTGTGTTTTTTCTGTTTTTAACAGTAATATATCTAGAAGTACCTGGCATACCGCTATCTCTATGCTCGGTGCACTCCATGATTACTTGTATTCTATTGCCTTTGCTTTTCTTTGCCATTGCTTTATTATTTTATGATTACCCTAATTGTACTTCACCTTTTTTTTGAAGTTCTTTCAAATATTGAAAAATTCCTTTTTTATCAATCGTGCGCATTGCAGATGTTGATACTTTCAATTGAATCCACTGATCCAATTCAGGAACGAAGAATTTCTTTAATTGAAGATTTGGATAAAATCTTCTTATTGTTTTACATTAGAATGCGACACATAGTGCCCTTTCATCGATGTTTTTCCAGTAAGATCACAAACTCTTGCCATTGCCTTATAGATTGATTTTTTAAAACGAGTGGCAAATATCCAACTTTTTTTCTTATTTACAAGAATTATTTCAAATAATTTTCGCAAATGAACTAAAAATCAGCGTCAATGCCCTATTCTATTCTCTTATTATAAATATTTAAAATTAAATTTCGGATCCAACTGAAGTAAGGTCTCATACATCAATTTAATCACATGCTCTACATCGTGTTGATCTGCCGTCTCCACCGTCGTGTGCATATACCTCAAAGGCAATGAAATCAATGCCGATGGAATGCCGCCCGCTGCGAATGCAAATGCATCCGTATCCGTTCCTGTGCCTCTTGAAGCGGCATCTCTCTGGAATGGAATCTTGTGCTTATCCGCCGTATCAATAATCATATTCAATAATTTATTGTGCACTGCTGCTGCATAAGTCAAGATTGGGCCTCCACCGCATTTATAATCGCCATACTCTCTTTTATTGATCATAGGAGTCGTTGTATCATGCGCCACATCAGTAATAATAGCCACATTTGGCTTTAAACTCTCCGCAATCATCTTTGCTCCATTCAAGCCCACTTCTTCTTGAACAGAATTGACGATATACAAGCCAAAAGGCAATTTTTCTTATTCTCTTTCAACAAACGAGCGACTTGACTAATCATAAATCCTCCAATTCTATTGTCCAAGGCTCTTCCCACAAAATATCGATTATTCATATGGTGGAAGGTGTCTGGATAGGTCACCACACAACCGATATGAACGCCGAGTGCCTCTGCTTTTTTTCGTGCGCGCACCGCAATCGATGAAGATATTAGTCAATTCTGGCTTGTCCTCTTTTGCCGTTTTGCGCGTATGGATAGCTGGCCAACCAAAAAATCCCTTTACAACCCCTTTTTTGTGTGAATATTCACCCATTTAGAAGGCGCTAAGAGATGATCAGAACCGCCATTTCTTACAACATGCAATAATCCATCATCCGCTATATGACTGACAAACCAGCCAATTTCATCTGCATGTGCTTCAATGACAACTTTAAAAGGCGCTTTTGGATTGATTACACCTACGACAGTTCCATAAGAATCTACGGTATATTCATCGATATATGGTTTGAGGTATTTCAACCAAATTTTTTGTCCTTCTGCTTCAAAACCCGTTGGTGATGCATTGTTTAAATACTCCTCTAAGAAAGCCAAATCCTCTTTTCTCAAGATTGATTTGAATGCTTTTCCTTAACCTCTTTGGTTGACTTTGCCATATTTTTATTTTAATAAATTCAAAATGAGAGGGCAAAAATAACATATATTTTGAATCCCCCCTAAGAATCATCGCGATTAATCCTCTATGAATGTATTTTTTATGCTAATCGCGCTTGTCTAGTTTGACCATTATCCATTGCTAATAAGCCCTAGCAGTATAATTCCCTATTCCTTTGTAAACTTCACTCGCTCTAAAAATACCCCATCGCGCTCAATCTCCACAAAATAATACCCTTTAGGATAATCTTCGATGGATAGATTCAAACTTGAATTGGCGCTTAAGCCTTGCCCCATCAATGTCATTCCGGCATTATACAATTTGTATTGAAATCCACTCGTCCCATTCAAATCGAGGTGAATCGTCGATTTCGCCGGATTTGGATACACTCGAAATTTGATCCAAGGTCTTTTGTGAAATCGCTATTATCTTGGAATATTCAAATTGACCATCAAAATCCACTTGTTTCAAGCGATAATAATGAATAGGTGCATCATCTAGTTTTAAATCATCAAACCGGTATTTGCGCTGAATAATGCTATTTCCACTTCCCTTTACCTCTCCAATTTTAGCGTAATCAATGCCATTCGCACTCCGCTCAATGTCGAATTTCTCGTTATTTTTCTCCGAACTGGTAATCCAATTTAATTGATTGTAATTGGTCATTTAGCCCTGTAAATTCCAATAAAATAACCGGCAATAAGGTAGATGAACCACCAAAGGCAAATCCACTGAATCCAGTATTAAAATTCCCGCAATGGAAGAATCTGCCGCATTATACAATGCAAAAGCAGGTGATGTGCCATATACTGCATTTGACAATAGTCCAGAATCTATGCGATTCGGGCACTTGAACAATTTAGCGGCATCGAAATTGTAGCCCGTCGTATCCTTCAAGCTTGAATTTCCTCATTTGTGTAAAAGAATTTTGCTGAATATACCCCTGCTGTATCATTTACCGAAGGATTTACAGCATAGGTCTTTCCAGATATTTTTGATTGATTGGTCGTATTGATGGAATAATTTCTAGGCGCGATACCTGTGCCATCAATTTCCACTTTTGTCAAACCGTAATTATGAGCAGTTTGATTCTTGATGACCGCCATGATCTTTCCATTCGGGGAGTAAAATATGACAGAATCATTGGCATTGAGGTATTCGCTCTTTGAACAAAGCGCCGTTTCGATGTGCTGGTAGGGGGAGGTAATCGCTGTCGAGCTAATAGAAAAATCATCCAATGCTGCTCCAGCGGCAGTTGCTGAAAAATCAGACTTAAAGGCAAATCTAAAGGCCACCGTTTTATTGCCAGTCAAAAAGGAGATGCTGAATAGTTTTTTGTTAAATCCCGTATTATTGGCATTAAAATAGGCTTGATTTTGTGGAAAAGGTCGATCATTATTCGGATTCGCATAATCATACCAACCTGATTTCACAGCAGTTGATAGCGGTATCCATGTTGCTCCCAAATCTGTCGAATACTCCACGCGCATGCCATCATAGCTGATTTCAAATGCATTTTTAAGAAAAAACTGAATGGTATCCAAGGCATTTGCGCTCATATTGAAACAAGGAGTATACAGGTATGATTCCGTTAAATTGCTGTAATTCGTCGCTGTCAAATCAGTCACCCATGCATTTGTCCCAGAGGCAGTGCCACTTTTTGCTGCAATAAGTGAACTCCCTCTTTGCCATGCAGAACCCGATACGGTAATCGCGCCAAAATCTGTAAAGTTTGACTCAAAATTACCTCCTTGTGCAAGCGTATAAGGCAAGCCGCGATTGGGCAATACTTGGATATATAAATTGCGCGTAAAAGAGTTGACTCCGCCATTCACAATTAATTTAACTGTTTTCATTCCAGCTGTACCATAAGACCAGATGGGATTTTCTGTGGTATCATCGATGCTTCCATTATTGTCAAAATCCCATTGCCAAGAAGTCGATTTAACACTTTCATTGAAAAATTGAACGGGCCCCGCAATATAAGTAACCAATTTATTCGCTGAAAAATTGGCTCTTGGAGCCGTGTATTTATCCGTGGTGAAAATTCCCCTGCCGTGCGTTCCTGCAACAATCACACTATCTGCTGATCTCATCTTTATCATATCCACGCGCACATTGGCAAAGCCAGTAATGCTCTGTCCCCACACTGGCGAAGCGGCGAAAATATTATCGCAGGTAAATATGCCCATCTCTGTCGCCAGCATCACTTCCTGCGCTTTAGAAACAGGAGCAAATAAACACCAATTGATCGGCATGTCTGGCAGAGTCGCATTATCAATATCTATCCAAGTTGGAGGTGTTCCAGCACTTCCATTCGTCGTGACCAAAACACTATTGCCGAGACCATAACTAGATTGGGTAATCAACATGGTATCATCCAATCCATTAGCCGCTTTGCGAATTTCAATAGATGAAATTCTTCCGCCAAATGCTGAGACAGCCATGGTGTCAGGAATAAAAGGTGAAGTTATGGTATTTGCATTCTTCACGCGATAAACCCTTCCTGCACTTGTCCCAATATACAAGGTCGTCGGATTATTGGGCGATGATTTGATATGGGTAATCGTTCCAATTCCTGTGGCATTGATATTGTTCAAGGTGATATTTGTCCTTGAAACAGCTCCGAATACATTGGTCCATCGAGATAAGATATTCGTTCCACCATTGGAATACATGATGTCATTCACTCCATCCAACTCTGTCGGATTGACGAAGCTTCCCGAATTGTTTGACCCTGTTACAACCGAAAAATTGGTTGCATTTGTCGATTTAAAAGTAGTTATTGCGCACATAGGATGTAATTTGATTATTGCTGTTATTTTGATCGATGAAGGTATAACAACCATCGCCTCCAGTTACTTCGACAACTGCATTTACACTGGGTGCATTGTATTTCAAAGAACCATTGTCTTGTGCACCTCCAAGCATATTATTAGATGCTTGAACATTGGCGATAGCACAAGAATAAAACTGGGTGACATTGTAGTTGTTATTAATGGCCTTGTACGTAGGCAAAGATGGCCAGACGAGTTGCATATTCAAAGAGCGATATATTCCCCCATCTCCACCGAAAAGTGCAAATGAATTAGACCCCGGCTTAAATACCAATGCGTGGTGATCAGAATGCATCGCTTGATTGCTCGTGATATTAGATGCGCCAGGAATGGCAAACAATGACCAAGCCGTAATTTGCTTATAGGTTGCACCCGTATCGATAGATTTAATATATTCTATACCGCCTGCATAGACAGTTGTAGGAGTAAGTGGATCCACTGCGATACATAAATCGTACCAGGCCTGACCTCTTGACAATTCAGTTGTAGCTGTCGCCGCTTGATCATAAACCAAAGGAATAGCGCGCGACCTCCATGTTCCACCTCTACTATTTGAGGAGAAAAAGCCTGTTACAGCAGCAGATCCCGAGTTTCCCTGACATAGCAAATAAACAAAATTGGAATCCGACGGAGCACATCCAATTTCAATGCGGGCAAAAGAACCTGGTGGGCTAACATTGGTCCATGTTTTTGCTACATTTGAATATCGCCATACCTGAGTGCTGCAGGCATAATACACATCATCGTTTTGTGCAACCTTTACATCAAATCCAGTATTGCTCGCAACAGTTGGTGCGGTGCCTGTTGTTCGCAATTCAGTTATCCAAGTATTTCCGCCATTGATCGATTTATACAAGCCCAAATTAGTTGCAGCGTAAACCACTCCTTTCTTTGTCACAGCCATTCGATTAATGCGAAATGGCACACTTCCATTCATAATAGAAGGCAACTGAACCCAAGTCTGCCCGTTATCTGCAGTTCGCCAAACACCAGCTCCGCCAATAGCATCCGCATTTAAAAAACCTTCCCCTGTACCAAAATAAATTGTATCGGGAAAAGTTGGATTTTGGGCTATCGTGGTTACAGCCAAATTGCTAAAAAAATCATTGATTTTATTCCATGTGGGAATCGTCGAATCGATATTATCGCATCGAAACAATCCTCCTCCAACAGATGCCGCAAACACGCGCTTCTTTGTCGTATCCTTTAAGTCAAAAATGATTGTTCTCGTTCGCCCGCCAATATTATTAGGACCTCGCTCCTTCCATATAACATCAGGAACCGCGGCGCGACTCCCATATTTATTCGCTTCTTGGATTTGATTGTATATGTCCACAAGATGTTGCTTGGAAGCATCACCCGTAATGGGATTCTTCACGCGCTCATATTCCCACGAAAACATCGCCGCTGGTTCATCTGTTGGCAATGACCGTGAAGGCTTGTAAAGTGATGAGACTTTGTGCTCAACCGTCTTACAAGAGATAATAAAGAAAAAAATAGAAATGAGAAAGTAGATTTGTTTCATCAACAAGTATTTAGATTACAAAAATACGATACTAGAAGTAATTATGCAATTTATTCATGCAAATTTATGATTTCCCCGTCTCAAAGTCCTCAATCAGCTTTTTTAACCGGTCTGGTACAGATATCGTCTTTTGGTTTGCCAAATCATACATCACTTGAACAGAAACCCCACGCGAGGCGATTTTCTCCACCCCATTCTTCTCTGTGGTGACAATATACTCAAATTCAAAACTCTTCTCTCCTATTTTGGGAATGCGCAAATAGACTTTCGTTTTATTTGGAAAAAAGATGGGCCTCAAATAATCCACATGAATCGAAGCGATGATAAATTTATCGATATCCCAATTCCATTGACATACATCTCGGCAATAAAAAAAACGTGCAATCTCAAAAAAGGTTAAATAATTGGCATTATTCACGTGTCCAAATTGATCCACATCTTTCCACCGCAATGGCACTTCGCAGTGATACTTAAAATCTTCTAATGTCGACTGCTTTTTCTCTTCATTCATTTCCATGATTTCTATTATTAAATATATGTTTTGCGCTACAAATTAAATTAGACTTGAACAACTGTCGCGCCCTCACCCCCAGACTCTTTTGATGGGTGATAATACTTATCCAATTGTTTAAAATTGCGCAGTGCATTCCATACCGCTTTCTTCAATACCCCTGTGCCATGAATAATTTTGAACTGCCAAACATTGTTGAGCAAAGCTCGATCGATAAACTGTTCTAATTCCTGCATCGCCTCTTGCTGAAACATGCCCCTTAAATCCAATTCATTGGAGATTTGCTCCCTATCTTTCAAATCCATTTTTCGCTTATTCATCCCGACTTGATTGTCTTTGGAAATATCCAAAATCAAATCTTCCATCGGTATAACAGAGCGAATATTCCCAAAGAGCACCGTCGCTTTGTTGCGTTTGATTTCCTCCACAATCCCAATGGCATTGGTCTCGATAAATTTCACTTTATCTCCACATGAATCGGCAATGCCGATTCGCGCTGATGCATCTTCCGATACAGGCTTTTCATATTTTGCGATTGCTCCAATGTCTTCGCCTCAATTTCCTTTTTCGCTTCGAGCAATACCTCTTCTTTCTTTTGATTTTTTATCTCTGCTATAAATTCTTGTAAATGCTTCTTCTTCTCGTTTTCAATGGAATTGCGCTCTGTCAATCGCTCATATTGAATACGCTTTCGATTGATATCCAAATCTTCATTCAATCGCTTCCACTTTTTAATCTGTTCTTGCAAATTCTTTTGCTCTGCCTTGAGAGAATCAATCTCCTTATTCAACGTGACTTCCCGCTGTTCCAATTGATTCAATAATCGATCGTATTGCACTTGCTGTGTATTCGCCAATGCTTTTGCTTGTTGAATAAAATCCGCATTGAATCCGCTCTTTGAGGCGATTTCAAAAGTATATGAACTACCCGGCTTACCCGTCGACAATTGATAGGTCGGCGACAATTGAGCCTCATCAAACAACATGCATGCATTCATAATTTTCGGATGCTGCGCACTAAATGTTTTCAAATTTCCAAAATGCGTGGTGATGACACAAAAAGCTTTTTTATCGATCAATTGATTCAAAACAGTCTGTGCAATCGCCCCTCCAAATAAAGGATCCGTGCCACTTCCAAATTCATCGATGAGTATCAAAGTCTTTTCATCCGCTCTCTCAATGAAATACTTCATGAATTTCAACTTGGAACTATAGGTCGACAATTCATCTTCGATGGATTGCGCATCGCCCACATCGGCAAATAATTGGCTGAATACATATACTTCGGACTGCTCTTCTGCAGGAATCAATAGACCGAATTGAACCATCCAATGCAATAAACCAATGGCATTCATGGTGACAGATTTACCGCCCGCATTGGGTCCGCTGATCATGAGCACGGGCTTTCCAGCTTGCATATCCACGGTAAATGGAATGGTCTTTTTACTCGCCAAATTGTTTTGCACTTTCAATATCGGATGATAGGCCTTTGTCAATCGAATGACGGGTTGATTCGAAATTCTTGGCATATTTGCTTGCATGGCCACTGCCAATTTCGCCTTGGCACGCAAGGCGTCGTATTGTGCAAATATCTCGACGTATTGCTCCAAAAGCGGCTTATACACTTTGATTTCATCCGTCAACTTTTTCAAAATCTTTCGAATCTCATGTGCCTCTTCGCGCTCAATCTCCGCCAATTGGTTGTTGTAGTGAACAACCTGTTCTGGCTCCATAAATACCGTCTTGCCCGTATCGGATAAATCATGAATAATTCCCGAAAAGCTGCGCTTGTACTCCGCATGCACCGAGAACACGCGTCGCCCATTCCGAACGGTCTCTTCGCTATCTGTCAAATAACCCTTTGCGGACAATTCTTGCAAGGCCGATTTATATGCGCGCTCGATTTGATGGTATTTAGATTGTTTGAGCGATCGAATCTCTTGCAATTCCTTACTCGCTGAAGATTTTATCTCTGACTTTTCATCAAAAACTTGCTGAATAATCGCGATGATTTTTTATCAAAAAAGCCAGGCGAATGATCGCTTCCATTAGCGGAAACTCCCCTTTATCCTGTCTGCTCTTAAAAAATTGATGGATTTGTTCAATGGCTATGACACTCGATTTGATTCGAATAAACTGCTCTGCATCCAAGACGTAATTCTCGATATGCACATATTTCAAATCCTCTTTCAAATCATGGTAACCGTCTGTGGGAAAGGGAATGCCCATGATCAACAAATTCTTATATTCATTCACTTTGCGCAGTTCGCGCTCTAATTCTATATTGCTGACATAAGCACTTTGCGATGCAATTCTCTCTCTTCCCAAAGACGAGAGACAATAATCCGTGACCCAATTTTTAATTTGGTCAATATGAAGGGTAGATATAATTTTTTCTGGATATAAAAACATAATCGATACATTCAAACAAAACTCAATTCGTTTGAAAACAAGCCTAATTTAGGGTGCAAATTTAAAAAGAAACCCTCAAATATAGCTGAATAGATTGGTTCTATCATTCATGGGAAAGTTGACATAGCGCACAAATTAATCAAGTATTGCCTGTTAAAAAAGCCTAATCCCATTTTATGCCCTTTCAATTTCTCAATATTTATGTACATTCGCTCTTTCTAATTTTTTATATGAAATTTGGTGTAATCATTTTCCCCGGGTCTAATTGTGATAAAGATTTAATTCATGTTTTGAAAGACGTGATGGGACAAGAAGTCCACGAGTTGTGGCATAAAGACAGCGATATCAGTCAATTTACTACAGAGGATTGCATCATGCTTCCAGGTGGTTTTTCATTTGGCGATTATTTGAGAACGGGCGCTATTGCGCGATTCTCACCAATCATGGAGTCTGTCATCGACTTTGCAAATCGCGGTGGAAAAGTTTGGGGAATCTGCAACGGATTTCAAATCCTATGTGAAGCAGGTCTTTTGCCAGGGGTGCTTTTGCGCAATAATGGCCAGCAATTTATCTGCAAGAATTTATACATCAAACCGAATACAACGAATTCCGCCATCACAAATACGCTCTCCCTCGATCGCGCATTGAAAATCCCCATTGCACATGCAGAAGGGCGATTCTTCGCCGATGAAAAAGCAATGGCAGAGATTGTTGCGAATGACCAAATCTTATTCAAATACTGCGATGAAAATGGCCAAGTTTCCGATGCGAGCAATCCCAATGGATCTTTGTTGAATATCGCAGGGATATGCAATAAAAACAGAAATGTATTCGGCATGATGCCCCATCCAGAGCGTTGCACAGAAGATATTCTCGGCAATACAGACGGACGTGGCCTTTTTGAAAGCCTTATTAAAGCAGAAATTCTAGTCAATGGATAATTCTAGAATTTCCATTGCATATTGACAATACGCTATAAATTGAATGATTATGATAAAAAAATTGACACTCCTCCTTGCCATCATAGGTTTAACTTTCAGTATGAATGCTCAAATGTTCAATCCAGTACATTGGTCATTCTGCATCAAAAAAGGACAGGGAAATGAAGCAGAACTCATCATCACAGCCAAAATAGACAACCACTACCACGTCTGGAGTCAAAATCCAGGTGGCGATGGATCTTTGATTCCTACGGCGATTACCATCAATAAAAATGCAAACTTTGAGCTCGTTGGAAAAACAACGGAGCACGGCAAAATCACCGAAGAAGATCTCTCCAAAATCGATATGGGCATCGTCAAGTACTTTGAGAAAAAAGTCGATTTCATTCAAAAAATAAAAATCAAAAAAGACGGCGATATCAACTTTTCTATAGAATATCAATCATGCAATGAAGAGGGCTGTCTTCCTCCACAAAATGATCAATTCAGCGTTTCAACAACTGATTTGTGCGAAGGCGCCAATAACACCGAAGAATCCACAGATGAGGGTTCAATAAAAAAAAAAATTGGTGAAGGGGTAGATACAACAAGCATAGTTGGCAATCTTCCCAGCAGTCCTGATAGCACTACTTTCACAACGAATGGCGACCAATCCAATACGACGACAGTCTATGGTAAATTCGGCACGCCCCTCAGCGGTTGTGGCGAAAAAGTAGCCACCCTTTCCCTTTGGAGAGCCTTTATTTACGGCATACTAGGTGGTTTCGCCGCATTGTTTTTCCCTTGTACTTTCCCAATGATTCCTATGACGATTTCCTTTTTCTTAAAGGGATCTGGCGATAAAAAGAAGGGAATAAAAAATGCATTGCTCTATGGCTTCTTTATTTTCTTTGTCTACTTCCTACTGAGCTTACCCTTCGAATTCCTCGGCTGGAGCGGCAATGCCCTGAATGATTTCTCTACCAATATTTGGGTGAATATCGCATTCTTTGTCATCTTCAGTTTCTTTGCCTTTTCACTTTTTGGATTTTACGATATCAGTTTGCCATCGAGCATCGCCAACAAAGTAGATGCAAAGAGCAATATCGGATCATTATCAGGTATTTTCTTTATGGCATTTACACTCGCTATTGTATCATTTTCTTGTACAGGTCCTATTTTAGGATTGGTATTGGGCAATTTGAATGATACCAAATACATCATGCCTGCGATGAGCGGATTCGGAATCGGATTGGGCATACCATTCGCCATTTTTGCCATGTTCCCGAATTTATTAAAAGCATTGCCAAAATCTGGTTCGTGGATGGATATCCTCAAAAACGTATTCGGATTTGTCGAATTGGCCTTTGCATTAAAATTCCTTTCCAATGCAGACTTAGTAGAGCAATGGGGCTTTTTAAAGCGCGAATTGTTTGTCGGTATATGGATCGTCATCGCCTTGCTCATGGCCTTGTATTTCTTGGGCTTGTTTGCATTTAAATCGACTTATAAAATTCAGCGAAACAATTTACGACAGTCTTAGCAGTATTGACTTTCGGTATGGTAGGCTATTTTATGACTGATTTCTTCGGCGGCGACCTCAATGCATTCAGCGGATTTCCACCACCGAAATTCTATTCATATTTCTATAAAAAAGAAAAGCATGAAAAAGGAGAAGAAATGAAAACGCATAAATTGAATGGGATGACCATCTACCTCAATTACGACGATGCCATCGCTGCAGCAAAAATCGCCAATAAACCCGTCATGATTGACTTTACAGGATGGGCTTGTGTGAATTGCAGGAAGATGGAAGAGGGCGTATGGAAACAACCGGGCGTCTATGAATTATTAAATGAAAAGTATATCATCGCTTCACTCTATGTCGATGAGCGCATTGCCTTGCCTGCAGAACAACAAGATTCATCCGTTGTTTTAAAGAAGCGCATGACCACGGTTGGCGAGAAATGGACCGACATGCAAATCGCGAATTTTCAACAAGTATCACAACCCTTCTATGCTTTGATCGATCCGCGCACAGAGCGCCTGCTGAACAATCCTAGAGGCAATACACCAGAAGTAAAAGTGTATAAAGACTTCTTAGCTTGCGGCTGGGAGACTTATAAGGGGCAGAAATAATTCATAGCAGCATTCGCTGCTCACCACATATATGTGTTTGATTAGCCACGCGGCGCCACCACAAGGTGTAGGTGGAATGCACGAATACTTTGCGTTAGTTTTTTTATTCTTTCGGCTTTGCATTTCATTCGTTTCTCATTCGTGCATTCGTGGCAATTCTTTCTTAGCAGCATTCCTGCTTATCACTAATATAAGTTTGATTAGCCGCGTATGCACGAATATATCGCTTTATTGTTTATTTGATTCTAGCTGCGTTGCATTTTTATTCGTTTCACATTCGTGCATTCGTGGCAATTCTTTTTTAGCAGCATTCGCTGCTCAACACATATATGTGTTTGATTAGCCACGAATGCACGAATATATCGCGTTAATTTTATTTGATTCTAGCGGCTTTGCATTTTTATTCGTTTCACATTCGTGCATTCGTGGCAAAAAACAGAGCAGCATTCGCTGCTTACCACTAATATAAGTTTGATTCACCACGAATGCACGAATATATCGCGTTATTGTTTATTTGATTCTAGCTGCGTTGCATTTTATTCGTTTCACATTCGTGCATTCGTGGCAATTCTTTCTTGCAGCATTCGCTGCTCAACACATATATGTGTTTGATTAATTACGAATGCACGAATATATCGCGTTAATTTTTATTTGATTCTAGCGGATTTGCATTTTTATTCGTTTCACATTCGTGCATTCGTGGCAAAAAATATTGCAGCATTCGCTGCTTAAGCTAGCCACTTATATATGTCTTTATGCCACGAATGCACGAATACTTCGCGTTAATTTTTAATTGATTCTAGTGGCTTTGCATTTTTATTCGTTTCACATTCGTGCATTCGTGGCAAAAAAACAGAGCAGCATTCGCTGCTTACCACTAATATAAGTTTGATTCACCACGAATGCACGAATATATCGCGTTATTGTTTATTTGATTCTAGCTGCGTTGCATTTTTATTCGTTTCACATTCGTGCATTCGTGGCAATTCTTTCTTAGCAGCATTCGCTGCTCAACACATATATGTGTTTGATTAGCCACGAATGCACGAATATATCGCGTTAATTTTTATTTGATTCTAGCGGCTTTGCATTTCATTCGTTTCTCATTCGTGCATTCGTTGCAAAAAAAAGAGCAGCATTCGCTGCTCACAACTTATCTGTTTTAGGTTAGCTACGTCAAACAATAATTCGTTTATAATTCAATCTCTTCTCTCCAAAATTCACGATCAATGCCAATTGATTATTCGACACTTTTAAATAATTAATCGCTTGCGCAATAAATTCCTCACTGATTCCACCTACACCTTTTACTTCTAATATAATATTTCCAAAAACAACAAAATCAGCAAAGAAATAATGCGGAAGAATCATGCCTTTGTAATTCACTTCATACTTTTTCTCCCGTTCATAAAAAATATTGGAACGATTGAATTCATATTCGAGTGCATCTTTGTAAACTATTTCACTGAATCCTGCACCTAAATGATTGTGCACTTCTAGGCACTTTCCTATAATAGCATAGCTCTCCTCTTTAAACAATATTTTTTCCATAAATTAATAAACCTAAAGTTAAAACGAATATTTAATCTCGCTTTGAAATTGAAAACATCAAATCAACTTCGTCAATTCATCCCATCCAATATAGCGCTGCTCGAGAATTCCTTCTTCATATCAGGCTAATCCACTTATTTCAACAAAGTCACATTCCCTGTTAACAATTTTCGCTCGCCACTACATGTATATCTCACAGAATAAGCATATACACCCATCTGCATGTCTTTTTTACTTGTCTGATGACTCCAAGTAAAACTCAGACTTTCTTCGCTGTCAAAGACCAATTCACCCCAGCGATTGTAAATAATTATCTTATCCAATTTAATCAAATCAGATTTTAATACCGGCCTAAATCCATCATTGACTCCATCGCCATTCGGCGTAAATGCAGTGGGCATATATATTCGATTGCAAGCATCTTTAGGCGGACAATCTTCCAATTCTAAATTCAATACAACGATGCTATCACATCCTATAGAATTAATCAATGTATCGCGATAAAACCCTTCTTCCGTGAGCCAATTCGAATTAAAATAATACTTCTCTCCTTTGCACAAGACGCCATTTATATATTGATATTCTATTGGCGTAAATTGCAATTGAATAGCATGAATACTATCGCATGCATTCACCTGCGGCAAAGTATCATAAACAGTGGTATTGCTCCAATATTCCTTCCTGCATGAAAAATCGATTTGCCAAAACATGCATTCAATTCAGAGAATTTTCGTGGATTCAAATCAACACTGAGATGCAGGATATATGAACTGTCGCAGCGATTCGCCGCTTTATAACTGACCAAATAATCTCCTGATTTTGAAAATAATTTATTTTGGAATTGGTAGGGTTTATTGGCGCAGGTTCTATCTGTCAAGACATATTTATAGCTTGTATCAAAACTCAAATTCGTCACGACCGTGCTATCACAACCTATTTGCGTCTTGAAATAATCTGTGTAAAGGCCTGGTTGCGCTTGCCATTTTCCTTGAGCAAAATAGGAATCACCTTGGCATTTCCTGATTTGAAATGTTTGATGATAACTCGATTGACCCTTAAATTTGTCGTAACAATGCTATCGCAAAGAAATGCATTTTTCAATGTATCAATATAAACACCCGCAAGACTTATCCATTGTTTGCCCGTCCAATATTTCTGTCCTGAACAAATGACCCTGTTGACATTTGAACTCAATGGTGGCAGTATGGTTAAATTTGTTTCGAGAATGCTATCGCAAAAATGGATAGATGAAAATGTATCTCGATACAATCCCGAACTTGTTTGCAAGGCTCCTCCGACCAACAGAGATTTGCCAGCACATAGCGTAATGGAGCGCTGCGTTGTATAAACGGGATAAAATTGAAGCAGCGAATAAAATGATACTATCGCAAACTAAAAGAAGAGATAAAACTATCGACGTATAAGCCCGAAGTCGTTCGAGATTTATTATTGAAACTATACACTTGTCCCTGACATAAATTCCTTCTAATAGTGTCCCTATAGATGCTATTCACCGTCAATCTTGTCTCGATGATGCTATCGCAAAAATGTGCCGTCTTGAAACTATCGATATAAACGCCGCTCTTAGCATAACTGTGCTTGCCGATTTGATAGAATTGACCACTGCAGATTTGAATAGGGTTGATATGATAATAGGTTGGGTATACTGTGAGGTCTAATTCAGCAATACTATCACAGCCGCTTGCTGCTTTTAGTGAATCAAAATATTGTCCTGTATTAAAACGATATGTCTTTCCAAAAAGGATGGAATCTCTCCTTGACAAATGCTTTGATTGACCAATGAAAAATACGCTGAGAGAACCGTTAGATTCAATGTAACCATACTATCACATCCTTTCGAACTGATCAAGGTATCTCGATAAACACCCGCATTCGTCAAATTTTGCCCTTTGAAATGAAAACTCGCTCCACTGCATATCGCCTGATTCACCGTTAAATTATACTTTGGATGGACTATTAATTTCAAGGTAATGACACTATCACAATTGAGGTAATTCGTGAGCTTGATGGTATAATTTCCAGTAGAATCATAGGTTTTACTTCCTACGATGATTTTTTCACCTTTACAGAAACTCGTATCAATGGTGGTGAAAGATTTATTCTTTATACTGACAATGGCCGTGATATATGCGCTATCGCAGCCTGCTATATTCTTAAATGTATCGATAAAAGTGCCTGCAGTCGTGATCTTATTATTTGGCAATATGAGCGTATCGCCTTGACAGAGTTTAAAAAACTGCGAATAGCTAATTGGCGTTGGGATTGGAACAACATGCAAATTCACCTCTAATATGCTATCACAGCCGTTGACTTGCTTGATTGTATCGTGATAAATTCCAGATACAAAATACGTATTTTTACCAATCTGATATCCCTCATCATCTTCACAAAAGTAGACATGTTGGGCCACAAATTTCATTGGTTTCATGATAGCCAAAGTAGAATAAAAGGTACAAAGCGTATCTACCTTAATTGAATAGAATGTATGCCTTGATTGGCATATATACCTGCATATTTCTTTCCAAAACAAAAAAGGAATCTCTTTCACAATAATTCACGGTGTCTTCATAAAATATGCTCGGTGAAAAATGCAAATAACTCGTCATAAAGCTGTCGCATCCGCCAAATGACTTCATGGTATCTCGATAATTCCCTGAGACATTGTACATATTTTTCCCAATAAAAACGACATCCCCATTGCAATAATTGCCAATGAGCGTATCTTCAATTCGGCTGAGGACTTGGAGATTCGTCGTGATAATGCTATCGCATCCGAGGTAATTTTTAAGGGAATCGATATAAATACCGCTTGAATTATAGATATTAGTGCCTACGCGATATGTCTTTCCACTGCAAATTCTAATATTTGTAATAAGATTGAAGGGAATGATTCGTAAATAAATCGTAAATATAGAATCACAAGTAATGAATGACGTTATCGTGTCTACATAAATTCCTGCTATACTATAGGTTTTAGCATTAAACGAAAAAGATCCTCCAGGACAAATATCAATATGCTTTTGAACTTTAAAATATGGAACAACATCTAATTGTGTGCTTATTACCGTATCACATGCTGAAGTATTATAAATCGTATCTAAATAAATACCTGAAACTTTTCTATATTTTTTTTGCAATAAAATTGAATCCCCATTGCATATACTCTTAAAATGATTGATTCTAATTCCACCAAAATTCAATTTTACGTTTACATCTGCACTTTTACAATTTGAAATAGTATCTAAAACATAAACAAAAACTTTATCGCTTGGACCTACAAGAATTTTTACACTATCGCCAGTGACTATAGTCTCACTTAAGCCATTAAGAATGCGCCATTTTACAGCAAGGCTATTGCTTAAAATACAATTGCTCTGCCTTGGTTTGGCTTTAAACAAAACATTTTTGCTAGAGAATCCGCAAGAACTATTAGGATTAGCAACAATATCCGTTGCATCTGGCAAAAAGCACATATTCTCAAATGCCAACATATAAGGCGTATCGCCATTATGTGTTTTGTTGGTTTGAAAAGCACCTAGTGTCGTTGGAAAATCTTTGCTATGCGTAGTTCCTGATACATAGAAAACATTATTCTTTACAGCGATACTCGCTTCGCCATAATCTGCATTATTTCCCGACAAAAGTAGAATACAATAATTGAGAAAGGGCTGAATCTAGAACTGTTATGACATTATCCATGAACCCTTTAAAATTGGAAAATGCATCACTTGTGATTGGGTAATTACGAGAATAAACATACCCTGAAACAAACACAGACCCGCAATCATTAAGCCCAATACCATACAATCTGGCATTGCCAATGGCAGTAGAATGTTTTAAGATTTTGCCACTAGAATCTAGGCAAACTATATAGCCATCGCCAGATTCCAATGTATCTTTATATACATTAAGTGTTAATGGGAAATTAGTTGAATTAGATACTCCAACAGCATAAACATTATTATACTTGTCAATTGCAATATTCTCCAATTGGTCATTTATACTCCCCCCTATATATGAAAAATAAATTACAGAATTGAGTTGTTGATTTAATTTCATAACAAACCCATCCCAATATCCATTAATTGTAGTATCGTAACCCGAACTATTCCTCGCAAAGTCTATTGATTCAGATGTCCCTCCTACATAAATATTGTTTAAAAGGTCTGTTACTATAGAGTTTGCTTGCTCGCCTTTTGTTCCACCTATATAAGTTGAATAAAGTAAATTTCCGATAGAATTGTACTTAGTAATGAAACCATCTTCGTAATAAAGACCATTAGAATTCGGTTGAACGACTGCTTTTATAACACCTGTTGTAACAGGAAAATTCAAAGATTTAGTAAAGCCACAAACTAAAACATTATCTTGCTTATCAATACAAACACTGTTTGCTACATCTATTCCATCGCCACCCAAAAAAGTAGAAAAAATTAAACTATTCCCTAGACTACTTATTTTAGAAACAAAGGCTTCTGTGCCAAATAACTTAGTGCTTTGTGCAGCTATAATAATAGGATAATTGTTAGAATTTGTATATCCAGTAACTACGACATTCTCATTTAAATCAAAAGTTACGCTACTTCCACTTTCGATACTACTTCCTCCTAAAAATGTAGAAAATATTAAATTTGAACCTAAGTCATTTAAAACAGAAGTAAATACATAAATTGCGCCTATAATAGAAATTTGATATGAACCTGATGTAGTCGGAAATCCAGAACTCCGACAAAAGCCAGTAGCTACTGCTTTTCCATTTTGATTAGCATCAATATCAAACGAATAATCATCGCATGTCAAACAAAACAAAAACGTCGAATATTTCAATTGTGGATCGATGATCAATTCTAAGGATGGGTCGATTGGGTCCAATACCTTATAAGAAAAAGTGTTCCCATTTTGAACATAGATGGTCTGTAAGTATTTTCGCTCTCCACTGGCAGTGATTTGGTAGGATATGGGTTTGCTAATGGGTAATTCACCCAAGTATTTGGTGCCTATCATCAAATCACCTTGATCATTTAAATGCAGGTGCTCTGCTCCTCAATGGTGAATTTTATATTCTGATATGCTGTGTTTGGCTGAACGATAAAATCATATTCCAATATGCCCTGATCATTGGAATAATAGCGGATATCAATGCCGCGATAAATATCTTCATGCCATAATTCATTATAGAGTTTTACATTCCCCGCCCATTTGGTGGAATCATTGCCGATAAAATAATTGTAGTACTCTTTGCGTATCTCTTTCGGCTTATACTGCGCCTCTTCGTTCATTCCAATAAAATGCATATCCCAGACCTGCCCTTTGCGAATTCCATTGGTATCAATCACTTTGTACCCCTGCTCATCTCGCAGCGTATTATCCTGCTCCAATGAAAATGCATCTAAACGAATCCCGCGTTTCGTAAACCAAAGGTCTGTATTCATCGCCTTTCCGTGATACGAAGCGCGATTATCCCATTGTCCTTTATTCTCAATAAATTGAATCGATGCTTGATTTTTCTTCAGCGTCTGCTCAATCGCTTGCTCATTCAAGGGCACTCGATTAGACTTTCCAAAGAATTCCTTGGAGAAAAATAGATGTAGAATAAAAAATAGGATGACTTTTTTCACACTTATCCCTTTTATACAAATTTAATACAATTAAATGATTATAAATCAATAATTTCAATTATTCAAATAAATTGCCCTATTTTATTCGATAAAACTAATTGAGAAATATGCGCATTACTCAAGAATCAACCACAAACAATTGAAATTAAAAGAATTGAGGCTAAAAGATAATGACATTAATACTAGTTAATTACATGAATAACGCAAATAAAAAGTTCGAATAAACTTCTTGCTCGTAGAAATTCAAAAGCATTAAAGCAATGAAAAAGTATAAATCAATTTATATCAACTTCGTCAAATCATCCACGCCGATATAGCGCTGCTTGATAAAGCCCTCTGCATAGCGCACGCCGATGGACTTGCCCCAGATGACATCTTTCGACTTGACCAAATCCAAAAAGCTGGGATCGGAAATAAAGGTAGCGGGTTCTGTGCTATTCGGATTGTAAAACTGCGAACTATAAGCCATAATCGCCTCCATCTTCTGTTCGAAAAAAGGCGTCGTATCCACGACCAAATCTGGTTCTATATAACGGCCTTGAATATAATTATACGTTACGCGAGGTCTCCAACATTTCTGTAAATCGCCGTCATAAGTAGTAATAATCTTAGAGAGCCCCGATAAAAAACAAGCGTCAAAGGTCATCTGCGCTGCCTTGCCATGGTCGGGATGTCTATCGTGTGGCGCATTGGTGAGGACAATATCCGGTTGGTATTTTCTCAATATCTTGATGATCTCCATTTGATGCGGTTTGTCATTGACAGAAAATCCATCTTCAAAACCCAAATTCTCGCGTATCGTCACGCCCAATATTTTAGCTGCACTCGCTTCTTTCATGCGCGCAGCAACACTTCCGCGCGTACCCAATTCCCCTTTGGTCAAATCCAATATCCCCACTTGATAGCCCATCGACACATGCTTTGCCACTGTGCCTCCGCAACTCAATTCAACATCATCGGGATGTATGCCTATCGCTAAAATATCTAGTTTCATAATTCGCTAATTTGCACAATATTACTGCCTTTTACTTCAAATCCCAAATGCGTATTGCCATTGCTCACAATTAATCGCTCACAGCGATAATGTTGGTTGTAGCGAATCAATTGCTCCATTACCGATTCATCGATGGGAATATTGGGCGCTTTGCACTCTATGATGATAACGGGATGCATCTCCTGATTGTAAATCGCAATATCGATGCGCTTTGTCAGGCCATTGATCACCAGCTTTTTCTCCACTTGAATTAAACTGGGAGAAAATTTTTTATCATAGATCAAATAATGCAACCACATCTGCCGCACTTTTTCTTCTGGATAAAGCATAATCCACTTTTGACGCACGATATCCCAGATCAAATCCTGTTGACCTTCTCGCTTCAATTTAAATTGGTATTTGCCAAATTCGACATGCATGTGATAAAAGTAAACCAAATATTGAATTCAAATGGCAGTTTCACGATGGATGCTACATTTTATTCCCGCGAAACAAAAAAACCAATAATATAGCCTTTGCAATTGAGTTATATACAAGATTCATGAATAAATTCCTCATCATAGGACTCGGAAATATCGGACCAGAATATGCCCATACGCGGCATAATATAGGATTTGATGTATTGGACCATTTGGCGGCGAGTAAAGAATTTAGTTTTAATACTGAGCGCTATGCAGACAAGGCTGAGTTCAAGATAAAAGGGCGAATCATTCACTTGATCAAACCCAATACCTATATGAATCTCAGCGGCAAGGCCATGAAGTATTGGATAGATAAATTGCAAATTCCCATTGAAAATTCATTGGTCATCGTCGATGATTTGGCCATCGATTTTGGGCGAATTCGCATCAAGAAAATGGCAGCGATGGCGGTCACAACGGACTTAAGAGCATCCAAGAAGAGATGAAGACGCAAAATTACCCGCGCCTTCGATTTGGAATCGGCAGCGAATATAGCAAAGGGCAGCAAATAGATTATGTCTTGGGAAAGTGGCGTGCAGAGGAACAAGAAGTCCTGCGCGAGCGCATCGATACCTGCGCAAAAGCCATCATCGATTTCCCGCTGATTGGAATAGATAAATTGATGAATGCCTATAATAAATAGGAATTGGGGGGAATTCTCCTATCAATTATTGCCTTCATTTATAAGATTTTATTTGAATTAATAAAAATTGCTTACTTTTACGATACATGGATAAAATCAAACACGAGATTGAATCAAGAGTATTTGGAGTTTGCTCATACTTGGGCAATAAACTCAACATGCCTTCTGTTCAAATACGCAAGTACTTTATCTATACATCCCTTTTGACAGTTGGTTCTCCCGTAATCGTCTACCTCGTACTCGCATTTTGGGTGAAAATGCGCGATTATGTCAAAGGCAGTCGCAGCCCTATTTGGGATCATTAAGAGATCGACGTTCCATTTGCCACTTCAGAAGCTGGCTTTATCAAAACAATACACCCTTCATTTAAAATGCCTAGAACTAAGCATTCAGACATGAATTGTGCGATTTGCTTGGGTTGAAAATTGACAACGGCTATGATCTGAGCGCCCGTGAGCGTTTCTATTGAATAGGCAGTAATCTGAGCGGATGATTTTTTTATTCCAATCTCTTCACCAAAATCAATCCACAATTGATAGGCGGGATTTCGCGCAGCGGGAAAAGGCTTCACGTCTATAATAGTACCTATGCGCATATCCACTTGTTCGAATACAGAAAAGGGAATAATTGGTTTCATAATTATGCAGATTTTACCTTAACAGACCATAAAATTTCTACGCGGCAAACCTCCTCTCCTGCTTCATTTCTGCCGATACTCGTCGTCGGAATTTCTTGAGAAAGACCAGTGGACTTCGCGAGATTGATTTTTTCTTCAATGCTAAAAGCGTCCGCACAAGTAAATACAATTTTGCCAACGGCTTTTTTCACAAAAACACTTTTCATCTCTATCACCAACATGGATATAGCTGGTTGACTTTTATAAATATGCATCATGACCAATAAACCCGTGCTCATCTCTCCTGCCATTGCTAGGCAAGCAAAATAGATAGACTTAAATGGATTTTGAATGAGCCATTTATAGCGAAGCGAAATAGAGGCAGATGACTCATCGAATGACTCTATGCGAAGCCCTGCCAACCAAGCCATAGGGAGTTTGGTCAATAAAAAAAAATTGAATTTTAGTTGGTTGTTGAAAGTCTCTATAAATTCCCTTTGATGCATCATTGACTGGTGTATTTTATAACTTTGTAATAGCCCGTAATGGGATTTTTAATCGATGTATTGTGCTGCCCCATTTTAAATGAATCGCATTGATCAAAGCGAATATAGCGAATTATGCCGAATAAACGGCTATTAATCAAACACAGCGCATATAATCATTGGATTAATTCTAAACTCTCTATATTTGACCCATAAAAACAATTTATGAATCCTATTTTATTGCAGACTAGTGCGAGTTCCATCGATTTTAGTATTATATTTTACGTGATGATTGTATTTCTCATCATCAATTTTGTCATTCTCGTGCCTAAGCAAAAAAAGAAAGAAAAAGCACAACTCGATTTCATCGATGAGCTCCAAAAAGGCAGTAAAGTAGTTACACTCGGCGGATTGCACGGCACTGTTGTTCAAAATGAAGATAAGACTTTTATCGTAGAAATAGCAACAGGTGTTAAAGTGAAGGTAGAGAAAACTTCTATCAGCTATGAATTGACGAAAAAACTCAACGAAGTTCCCGCAGCATAACCAATATGAATAGGCGAGCCTCCACATTAAAAGTCGGCATCACAGGCGGCATTGGCTCTGGGAAAACTACTATTTGCAATTTATTTGAAGATCTTGGCATTCCCATATACAATGCCGATAACAGGGCTAAGTTCTTGATGCATACCGATCCTTCCATCGTTGCGGCATTAAAATCAACATTTGGCGGTGATATTTATAACAGCGAGGGCATACTTCAAAGAGCCCTCTTGGCAAAAAAAGTTTTTAATAATCACATTGAATTAGACAAGCTCAATAAAATTGTCCATCCGCGCGTCAGAGCAGACTTTGAATCATTTATTGAATCCCATAAAACGTATATCTACATCATCCAAGAATCAGCCTTGATGATTGAAACGGGCGCTTATAAGAGCATGGATGCAGTTGTTTTAATAGTAGCAGACTTAGAAACGAGAATCGAACGCGTCATGGAAAGGGATCATTGCTCCAGAGAAGAAGTGCTATCGCGGATTTCAAATCAAATGACAGACGAAGAAAAAAGCCCTTTTTGTCAATACATCATACACAATAATCCTGGAGATGATATTGAATCTCAAGTGGAGAAAATTCACCACATTCTTTGCGAGCAATAGCCTTATTATTTGTGATTAATCCCCAAATTACCTCTTAAGACGGCGCGTGTTGGATCGTCAGGGTTGTAGATGATATAACACGCATCCCAAAGCATGTATTCATCATAGGTTATATTCATGCTGACAGCTGAATTGGAATTTCCAGTTGTTGAATTAATTTTATCAAAATTGAAGAGAATAGCTCCTGGTTTCTGCATTTCACCAGCATGTATATGTGAGGTGTATATTTTCCCCTGTGTCAATCCAGAAATATCTGAGGTAATTTTTATTGTAGACTTGTCAGAGAGCATCACTTCCTCCACTTTTACAATGGCTTTTACTCCAGAGAAGTCAAATGGCTCATAGATGTATGTCGAGGACCTCAAACTGGTCTTGCTGCATGAATGGAGCATTCCCATAAAAACCAATGCTATGAATAGCCATTTAAGACGCATATCTGAAATTTTAATTTTACTAAATTACAATAATTGTTCCAAACTAGATTTAATTGCCCGCTCAACTGTTTTTTTCATGTCTTTTGCAACAACACCCAAAGCTCTATTTGCTACGATAGCATTGACCGCACAACAGCGATGGCCCAATAAACCTCCTAATCCATAGATACCTGCTGTTTCCATTTCAAAATTCGTAATTCGCTGCTCACCCCAGCGATACGTTGACATCATTTCGATAAAGGCTGGCTTAGCCAATTCAAAACGAATCTTTCGCCCCTGAGGTGCATAAAAACCCGTGTGGGTGAGGGTCGTTCCCTTGATGGCAAACTTGGAAAATTTTTCGACCAATGCCGCATCTCCCTTTGCGATATAGGGAGGCAATATCTGCAAATCATGCTGCTCAATGAATGATTTGAAGTTGGCTTCAAAGGCCGCTATTTCATTTGTCTTCGCATATTGATAAAACAAGAGCAAACCATCCATGCCTATTGCATATTCCGAAACCAAAATACTATCGATGGGAATATCTGTTTGAATTGAACCGCTAGTGCCGATTCGCACAATATCCAATACTTTTTTATCCTTTTTCTCCTCGCGAGTCTTTAAATCTATATTGATCAATGCATCCAGTTCATTGAGTACGATATCAATATTATCCGTGCCAATTCCCGTTGAAATACAGCTAATTCTCGTATTCCCAATCCATTCTGTAACTGTGGCAAATTCGCGTTTTCGCTTGCGCAAATCGATACGATCAAAATGACAAACCACATCATCAATTCTATCCATATCGCCTACGGTGATGATGATTGAACCAATATCCTCTGGCAATAAATTTAAATGGTATACAGACCCATCTGGATTTAAAATCAATTCGCTCTCTAAATATTTCATGATTACATTTTTGAAATTTTAATGGCTTTCTTACATCGCTCACCTTCAAAAACAGCAATAAAATAGAGCCCTGGAGAGGAAGGCAACATTTCGTATTGGAAGAAATTAAAAATCATATTGGGCAATGGATAAGACTTTACTGCTTGCCCACAATTATTGAATATCACCACAGAATGAGCGATTGTATTGTCATCAGGCAAGCGAATCAATAAATCACCTGTATTGGTCATCAACCCATTCGTATTTTTTTTCGATTGCATTTTCCTTTATCATCACAAAGCGTGACAACATAGTTCACGCCGCTATCTCCAAAGAAAACAGGACTCTTCGTCGTATAGCCTTTGATATTGGTCTTCGGAGTCCACGAATAAAAGACTTTATCTTTGATAACTTTATCGCTGGGTATGCCAATATTAAATGAATCATTTTTACAGACTTCTCTACTCGTAATGGATGGATCAAAAAGCAAGAATTGATCATAACATGGGATGGAGATATCATTCGGCAATAAGCCACGATTTCTCAAATACTTTTCGATGATGCATTGGTACTTTTTACTGTAGATTAATTCATCTGCTTGCAAAAGCAATTGACCAGCATCTTTAAACTTCATACCGGGATAATATGAATATACTTTGCAATAGGATATTGTCTGTTTCAATGCGACCAATTTCTGTCTGCAATTCGCACAACATCGCCGCCCAAATCGTCCCATTGATATGAATACTCGTACTCGTATCCATGGGGTATTTCAATTCATTGATCATCTGCCGACCTTGCCAAAACTCATTGTGTCCATCCCATGTAAACATATCATTCCATCTATATGAAGATAAATTTCTTGAATAAGAAGTGGCAAAATAATCGCAATTCGCTTCATCGATAGACTTGCGTTCATGCCCTTCATTCGAATAAGGGGCAGCCTGAGCAGCTAAATAATGCCCATATTCATGAATCACCACATCTGCATCTTCCGCATCATCAATCCCGCCTTCGCCAAAAATCAACAATTGCGGATTCATATTTTCCAAAAATGCCGAATTATCATCCAACTTGCCCAAGGCATCTATATCCAAAAAAGAATCCTCTAAATTGGCAAAGCCCAAACGCTTGATATAATCCGAAAACATCGATATATGATAAAACGCATTGACACTTTCAAACTCATCATCAAAGCGCGTATAATTAAAACTTCTTTCGAATAATTGCGGGACGTTATTCTGAGGAGACGATTTATCCACCATCCTAAAACGATCCGTCTCCAATAAAAACTTTTGATTTAATTCATTGTATTTGGCGGCAACCGCATGAGTCTTCAATTGCTTATTCAAATCCACATTTACATAATCATTTGAATCCTTAAACAATTGCCCATAGAATGTTTGAGAACTTGTCAATGGATCTGGATCATGCACCTTGACATAAACAATTGTATCTTTTAAATATACATTCATATCGTATAGCGCTTGAATTTTACCCCTGTAAACTTCATATCGAATATTTGAGATGGGCTGAAATTGGATAATATCTAAAATAAATCCGCGATACAGCGAGCCGTCCTGTACAAAATACCTTTCAGCAATATTCTTTGCTAGACTCCTATTTAATTGAACCCAAATTTTCGATTCATTGGGCAATTCTTCATATTCTCCTTCAAGATAATTTTTAGTGTCGTCAATATGATAGGCAATGGACAAAACATCTCCTTTCGAGGATAAATTCAACTTGACAAATGATCGATGAATAGGCAATCCACTATACATTTGGTCGTACAATATATGCTGACCATACGGAGACACTTTGCGCACTTTCTCTTTTAAAATGATGCGCGCACCTAGTTCTTTCTCAAAATAAGTCTGTAAAAACACCTCTTTAGGTATATCGTTTGCGATGCGCATTTCATCTATTCCAAACACTTTAACTCCTTCTAATCCCTCTGCATAAGAGGTATAAGAGAGCACAAAGCACAAAATAAAAGATGCAAAAATTCGACTCGTCAATATTTCTTTTGCGAATTCTCTGCTCGATAAAAAGAATGCATATAGTGCGTGATTAATTCTTTTAAGCATATTCAAGTCAATGAGGCGCGGAATTTCTTGTAATGATTATCATACTAATTTTCTATACTTTTTGGCTCAATCACCACTTCATCTTTGCCGTCGATATTGGACCACGATACGCGCACTTTTTCCGAGACAATTGAATCAATCGTCATGCCCACATACTTAGCCTTTACAGGCACGTGTCGATGTAATTTGCGATCAATTAAGACCATTAATTCAATATCTTTTGGTCTGCCCACATCGATCAATGCATCGAGCGCTGCGCGAATGGTTCTACCTGTATACAATACGTCATCTACAAGGATGACATTTTTGCCTTCAATAGAAAAATCAATCTCTGTTCGCTGAGGCACGATAATATCCTTTTGCAAATGCAAATCATCGCGATGCAGGGTAATATCCAATTTCCCAACGACAATAGGCTTCCCCAAAATTTTAGATACCAGCGCTCCCATGCGCTCTGCCAGCATTACTCCTCTTGGCTGTATTCCGATAATATAAGATTCTGAAAAATCCCGGTGCACTTCAATGAGTTGATGCGCCATGCGGATGGTCGTAATTTCAATCTGTTTTGCTGATAATAATACTCTTGATTCCACCTTGTATAATAGTAAAAAGTAAATATATCTCATTTTCGGGAAACAAGGAAGGGAAAGTTCTATTGTCAATCAAGCCTACATTTTGTAAACGATTGACCTCCACAAATAAAAAAAGGCCAAGCTTTCGCTTGACCTTTCTCCCTTATCATCCATATCAGATTAAAAATCCTCTACGTGTGTATTTTTTTTGTAATTCTCAATAGCTTCCATATTATTGCTGATCACCACTTCAAATTTATTTATTGAATGCTCAGCTAAAATGACTTTTACGCCTTTCACCAACCATTCGTAGTATTCAATTTCGTCTGTTTTTTCCTCATTCAATGGCTTGCCATATTTAAACTCTAAAATGAAGTTCATCGCTTGAACATCCTTTTTATCTCCCTCCATCAACACTTTTGTAAATCGATTTTCTTTATCGAAGATATAATAAATTTTCTTCATTGTTACACTGCCAATTGTCATGTCCTCATTGTCGAGGGTGTAATACTTCTCTTCTTTTTGCTCCTTATCAAATTTGAAATCTACTTTGTTTTCCCCTTTAAAAGTACTATCCAAGGTACTTCCCCAGAATATATCTCTGAAATCGGTAATTGGCTTAATCACACGACCTTTTTCTTTTTTGGGTTCGGCTTTTTTCACAGGGGGCAATGCCACTGCGGGCTTTGTTTGGGCATTCATATTCATGAATACACACAGAGCTGTAATAAGAATAAATAGTTTACGCATTTTTTTAATTTATTTTTTTTAGGAACTGCAAGATGATGGATAATTGTTAAAATGCCAAATAATTTCAAATAAAATAATCCACATTGTCAATGTGTGTAAAACAAAAACTGTCGAAATCGCTTTATTTTGCTTGTTTTACAGCCCCATTATGAATTATTTAAGCATAGAAGACTTATCGCTGCATTACGGTGAGAAAATACTTTTCCAAAACCTTTCCCTATACATCAATCGAGGCGACAAAATTGCCTTAATCGCCAAAAATGGCACGGGAAAAACCACCTTACTCAAGACCATTGCAGGCATTGAAGCCCCCAATATAGGCTCCAAAGTCATGGTACATAAAGATATCAAAATGGCCTTTCTCCATCAAGAGCCCATTTTAGACCTCACCAAAACCATCGAAGAACTCGTATTTGACTCCAACAACCCCAAACTTATGGCGGTAAAGGAGTATGAATATTGCATGGACAATAATATCATCGACGATCGGCTCACCGATTCAATGGAGATGATGGATAAACAAGAGGCGTGGGATATCGATGTAAAAGTCAAGCAGATTTTGGGAAAACTCAAGATTTTCGACCTAAGTCAAATTGGAAGCACCTTGTCGGGCGGACAGCGCAAAAGAGTTGCCCTCGCAAAACTTCTCCTAGACGAACCCGACTTTATCATCATGGATGAGCCGACCAACCACCTCGACATAGAGATGATTGAATGGTTAGAAGAATACCTCCAAGGCAGATAAAATCACCCTTCTGATGGTCACGCATGATCGCTATTTTCTCGATCGGGTGTGCAATCAAATCCTAGAATTGGAAGATGGCATTTTATACAAATACAAGGGCAATTATTCCTATTATTTGGAGAAAAACAAGAGCGCGTAGAGATTAAAAATGCCAATATAGACAAGGCAAAAAACCTCTATCGCAAAGAATTAGATTGGATGCGGAGAATGCCTCAAGCGCGCAGCACCAAAGCAAAATCGAGAATCGATGCTTTTTATGACACTGAAAAAGCAGCTTCGCAAAAAATCTCCGACGACCGCGTTCAATTGGAAATTATCTCCCAGAGAATGGGGAGTAAAATCCTTGAATTTAGGAATGTTCAAAAAGCTTTTGGAGATTTTAAAATCGTCAAAAAATTCGATTATAAATTCAAGCGATTTGAAAAGTTGGGCATCATCGGCAAAAACGGGGTTGGAAAATCTACCTTCCTCAATATGATCATGGGTCTTGAAAAGCCTGATACGGGAGAAATCGTCGTCGGGGATACCATCAAAATCGGTTATTACACCCAAGATGGTATCAAACTCAACGAGGATAAACGAGTGATAGAAGTCCTGCAGGAAGTTGCCAGTTATATTCCACTAAAAGGGGGTAAGGAAATATCCGCTTCGCAAATGCTCGAGCGATTCTTGTTTACCCCCAAAGACCAATATACCTTTGTATCTAAGCTAAGCGGGGGAGAAAAGCGGAGATTGACCTTGCTCATGATTCTCATGCAAAACCCCAATTTCCTAATACTAGATGAGCCAACCAATGATTTGGATATTCTCACTCTAAATGTTTTAGAAGATTTTCTCGAAGACTTTGACGGTTGCCTAATCATCGTTACACACGATCGTTACTTCATGGATAAAATCGTCGACCACCTTTTCATATTTGAAGGAGATGGCATCATCACCGATTACAACGGCACATACAGAGATTACCTAGCTCAAATTAAAGAAACCGCCGAATTGGAGCAGGATACAAAATCCAAACCCAACAATTCACCCAAAGAAATTGTCAAAGAGACAACAAAAGAAACAGGCAAAAAACTGAGCTATACAGAGCAAAAAGAACTGCGCAATTTAGAGCGAGATATTGAAAAATACGCCAAAGAGAAAGAAGCCATCACCACTCAATTGGGAAGCATTTCTGATTATGCGGAGATTGAAAAACTCTCCAAGCGATTCAAAGAACTCGAAGAATTAGAAGAAGTCAAAACGTTGCGATGGATGGAGCTGTCTGAGTAGAAAATCAATAGCGCTGTTCTTTCTTTTCCGAACGCTCAACATCTTCTTCATTGTAGAAATACTCAATGCCTTCATACCAGACTTTTTTCAAGGCTTTGGTTCTATCGTAATAAATGATGCAATGATTTTGCAATTCGAATTCTATCGCAATTTGTGAAGAGATATCCAATTTTACACCATTTTTAAATCCCTTGAGTTTGCCATATAAATCTTTATAGACGAGGATGTCGTCATCCATTTTATAATCCGTCGGGATATAGCTCTCCAATTGTGTTTTCACGCCTTTGTAAAACACAAAAAATTTATTTCCCTGGTCAGCAAAGACCATCATATTTCGCTAAATGTTGAAAAATTTAGGTTTTGTAGGCAATAATTGAATCCGCTCTCCGCCATAAAAACCAATCCACTCATTGATATTATTGTAATAAACAGCAAATCCATTTCCCACTTCATATTGATAGACCTTATAATTTTCCATATCGTATTGCTCACCAGCACTGAAAATTTTAAAAAAGTCCTTATAATCATTGTAGGCAATAATATCCTTGGCGATTTTCACATAATCCGATTTATACGATTCTAAAACGCGCGTTTCCCCGCGATAATAGACCTTTAAATCTCCTTGATTTCCGACATAGGCCGCGATATTGTCATGCGCCCAAAATTGGCCCGTCGCCCATGTTTCTATCTTTTTATTCTCTTCATTTTCATACACTCTAAACGCTTGAAAATTGTCGATGAATGTAAACAAACTATCTCCCAAATAAAATTGAGGCTCAATCCAAGTTTGAATCGTCCTGCTTTCCCTTCCATTGAATACCCCCAATTGATTTGCTTGCACATAACCCAATAAATAGTCTTGTGCGACAATCGTATCTGGCGGCGTAGACATGATTAGATACTTCTTCCCTTTGTAATAGATTTTAAACTCATTCAAATTATTGATATAAGCGACATATTCCTTTCCTACATAATAACGCGATACGGGAATGTATTCAATCTTCTTAATGCCGAGATTTTCAAACACAAATAAATGCCTTCTATCGTCTTCAAATACAGCAATCTGCTGTGCCTTCAATGCGAAAGCAAAACATAAAAAAATGAATAAAACTTGTATCAATTTGCCCATAAAAAAAGCTTGAGTAAATATACTCAAGCTTTTATTGTTTTATTGGTGAATCTTTATTTATTGAGACTATCTACATCTCTCTTTTGTTTTTTGTCAAACAAGCCGCGCTCACCTTCTTGAAGATCTTGAGGCGTTGTATCTTTGTACTCAATTTCGATGCCCGGATCTTTGCCAGCTTCAGCTAGGATTCTAAACTCTACACGTCTGTTCTTATCACGACCTGCTGGATTATCAGATCCATCTTCATTTTCGTTTGGCGCGATTGGAACCAATTCACTGAATCCTTTCATGATAATTCTATCCATGCTCAATCCTTTCTTGATACAATATTCCGCTGCTGCCTTGCATCTTCTTTCAGAAAGTCCTTGGTTATATGCAATCGTTCCTCTGTAATCCGTATGGCCATCTATTTTCAAATATAGGTTTGGATACATAGCTAAAATACTCAAAATAGAATCCATCACATAGAAATAGCTCTCTTTAACATCAGCCTTATCGAAAGCAAAATATAGATTCTCTACGACATACTTTGTTTTCTCGATTGGCGTCATCAAACAAAATTTAGAAACGGTATCATTATTCGGACATTCATTCGGAGAAACGAAAGTCTCAACAAATGGAAAAAATCCGTCTTTCATACCATTCATCTTGTAGGTTTGAGCAGGCTCTATTTTGAAAACAATATTATCAATATCTGATGTCATCATTGAACCAGACAATTCTCCTTTGCTATTGTATAGAGATACACTCACATTAGCTAAAAGGCTTCTTGTCGTATCTTTTTCATTGGCAAATGTACACTTGATATGGCAATCTCTCAAAAGATCGACAGACCAAATATCATCACAACAAGTAGAACCTCTTGGAGAAATTGATCCTTTTCTATTTGTCGTTAAAAACCCTTTGTTCTTATCATTGAGTGCAAAATAAATATCATCAACAGAAGAGTTTACTGGCATTTTAGCATTCTTAATTTCACCCCAATTTCCTGGCTCACCAGTTGTATAGAATACGTCTAAACCTCCAATACTTGGATGTCCATCAGAACTGAAATAGAACTTTGCGTCTTTCTTATTGTAATATGGTGTCAATTCATCTGATATCGTATTTATTGTTCCAGCATTGGCAATTTTACCAAAACTTCCATCACTATTGATTTCTGCATAATAGATATCCATTCCACCTTTGCCACCTTCTCTGTCAGACGCAAAGAATAAATAATTCTTGCCTTCCTTCGTTGACATGACAGCTGGCTGTGTATTGGTATTTCCCAATTTATTGAATTCTTTCAATTCTTCAGACTTCCATCCCTCTGCTTCTTTAATAGCTTTATGAATTTTGCATTCCATCATCAATAAAGAACTCTCCTTACAAACAGTATAATAAATAGTTTGAGCATCTTCTGTCATATATCCATTGCCTACGTGCGCTGTCCCGACATTAATTGACTCAGGCAATTCAACTGGTGCACTCCAAATATTTCCATCTTTTTGAGAGAAAAGTAATTTCGTGTAGTAATCACTTTTATCTCTCAATCTAGACAAATTGAGCGCAGTATCTGAAATCAATGAAGAATATAGTATTTTGTCTTTGTCAATTGGTCTTGGCGCAAATTCTTGTAAATTTCCATTCAAGCCAACGACATGCTCAACTAAGATATCTTTCACCAATGAATCCTGAATAGCGATTCCATATTCACAACCAGCAATTTCATTCTTGACAATATTAGCCATATTCTCACTGATTTTTCCTTTTTTAAAAGTCTTAAATTCAGTAATAGCGCTATCGTATCTCGCGTTGTATTTCATACTTCTAGCATAGAATAATCGAGCGTTGTCATAGTAATCTTCATCAACTTGAATCATTCGCTTAAACCAAGTTTCAGACTTCTCATAATCGCGCAATTTATAATTAAGTTCTGCCAATTTACTGATAATACATTTATTGGTCGGTTTCTTAACAACCGCACTCTCATAATATTTTACTGCATTTACATAAGACCCTTGCGCCTCCAACTTTTTTGCCAATTTGAGCTTCTTTCGAACACTCACTTTTTTGTGCATGATCAGTTCCTGTTCCAATTCATTTTTTACCGCCTCATCCTGAGCATCTATTTGATTCATCATCATGCAACATACAAGGATCAAAAGTAAATTTAGTCGTTTCATCATAGCCGTTAATCTTTCTTATTTAGTAATTTAGTGTATAGTGTTTTTTTAGTATCTTGGGTTAAAGAGGTATATCTCTTCTTTGATGCCTGGTTGGAACATGCCAATAAAGCTAATTGCAATCTCGAATGAAGACAATGGATTTCCATATTTTGCAGTCTTTGTATCTGTTCCCAATCCACCTAAATTGATATCATAAGCACCAGAAATTCTTACCTTCTTAAATTCAAAGCCAATTTTTGGAATAATTGATTCAAATTTCAGTGCATTCCATCGATTCCAACAGCCCAAGAACATAGTCACTTTATTGTCCTCTTCATTGACAAAATGGTATCCCACTGTCACTCCAAAGTTCTCTTCCATGGAATTCGCTTGGTTCTGATACAAAAGTCCCGGAATAATTATCCAACGCTTCGTCTTACCAGCATCTATTTCAAAACCAGTATGGCCAGTATATCGAACAGGCATTTTAGAATCTTTGACATTATTATTTGTACTGGTAAATACAACTCTATGGCCTAAAAGATTAGACACTGCGCCACCGATATAGAAGGTAGTTCTATCACTGAATTTCGTATTGAAAAATAGACCTGTATTCAAATCAAACGAGCGAACCTGCGTGTTTTGATATACTTCTTTGACATCGACATGGTCTAATAGGCCCGCCTTATTTGCATCAAAGCCCAATTGGTTGTAAACTCCTTGAACACCGATGGATAATTGGGATTTCGCTTTCGCTCCCAATCCAAAGGTAAATCCAGCACTTCCATAAAATCGCAAATCATTAAACATTTTATCATTTTGCTGGTCATTGACAAAGGCAAATCCCAATCCAAATGCGTGTTTTCTTAACTTCTCTTTAAAAAGAGACAAATCAATCGCCCCACCTGGAGTCATAAACAATTTTCCTGATGGTTGTGGTCCATTAAAATACTGATCTCTATAAATACCCGTTATCCTGTAATGCCCATTGAATTTGCCAGTCAAGGCAGGATTTAATGTCATTGGGAAGGCATAATATTGAGAAAAGTGAATATCTTGAGCAGACAATGTCAGACTGGCACAAGTTATAACAAGGATATTTAGTAGCTTCTTCATATGATAGTATTCTATGCTTATTATTATCTGATTAATGTGATTGGAAATTCAAGTTTCGCCTCTGACCTAGGTTGTCTAACCTCTACTCTATCGTAAACAACATACAAAATATATGTTCCTGACGGTTGTGGTTGCCCTTTGAAACTTCCGTCCCAAGGTGTATTAGGATCATCATGCATCAATTCACCCCATCTGTTATAAACTCTAACCTCTCTTAAATTAACTTCACCTTTCTTGGTGATTTTTAAGAAGTCATTCACATTATCCCCATTTGGTGAGAATATCTTAGGGATATAAATATCCGCAGGCAATACCTTAAATGGCAATTCAACAGTTTCCTCACAAACAAAAGGAGGATTATAGGTGCTATCAACAGATTTTGTAGTAACCCTATAGTAAACTAAGCCCGTATCAATAGGACCAAAAACGGCATCTCTTGTAAATCCAGGGCCAACAGGATTGGCAACATCTTTCGCACTCCAAGCGTAGGTTCTCGCTCCTGCAATTCCATTCAAATGCTTCGCATAGCCCTTGTTGTTTTGTCCGAGATAGATTTCATTTTTCTCATAAACAAGTTCCAATTCAGAACACTTGTTTTCAATATCTATATACCCTTCATCATAACAGCCATTCGCTTTATAAGCCTTCAACCAGAATCTTCCATTCTTATCATTATCCTTTAAATATAAATTTGGCGTGATATCACCTGTCGACCACAAGAATCTAGTGTACTTTGGATCTTCAACAACAACAGGCAAATGGTCTATGACTTGACCACAGCATTGTGCCATTTTGGGACCGAGGAAAATGCTTCCAATCGTGTCATTCGTAACATTGATACTTGTAGATTTCAAACAACCATTCAAATTAGCAGTAATAGTATATCTGCCAGACTTAGATACGATTCTACCAGCTCCTATGACATTGTCATTCCAAATATAATTGGCGCCAACAGTTGGATTGATCACTTTCAATTCTACCTCTTGACCAACACCTTGACAGAACGTCTTATCAGGTCCTAAATCCACAGAAGGTGTATCAAAAACGTTCACAATAGCCGTATCAACGAGCATTGGACATCCATATTGATTTTGTGGATCTTTCAAGAATACTTTTCCCGCATCTGTAATAAATACGCGCTCTTTTAAAGTAGAAGGATTTCCTCTATTCCAATCAACATTGCCCACACCAGATGATCCTTGATAGAAAATCGTCGCAACTTCACCTTTACATATATTCACCACTGGAGGGAATACCTTGGCTGTTTCCAAAGGTCGCTCTTCTAGTAACTTCGGCGTTGAAAGATTATTACATGCTCCAGAATCTACGGTAGCAAAATAAGTACCTGGCAAAGTCGCTTTAAATTTATAACCACTTGCAATTGGCACTCCATTATACAACCATTTCACATTTTTATATCCAGTAAAGGAATCAACAGACAATTCAATATTGCCGCCTTCACAAATAACCGCCTTATCCCCTAGATTCGGCATAGTCGACTTCTCTTGAATGCTCACCAAAACAGAGTCATCTCTATAACACAAGGTATCTTTTCCTGGCGTTGCTCTTGTTCGAACGTAATAATACTTCGGCGTTTTCGGTGCAACTGTTCTCAAAGGATTCAATACATAGTCAGGCTGATCGCTCCACTTATACTCATAAGTTGTTGAAGATACATTTAAAATGTCTAAATCTACTTCTTCTCCTTTACAAACAACTGCAGGACTAGGAAGGAAATCAACTGCTGGTTTTCCGACATTCACGCGTATTGTATCATACACTTTACAACCATTTTGATAAGTAGCTCTAATGACATATTTAGTTGTTACATCATTCCATACAATAACATCTTTTGCAGCAATATTATTGATTTGGTAATTTGGTATCCACTCGTATTTATATACCAATGGCGATTTAGGTGGCACTGGCTTACACATGAAGAATTTCAAATTCGGACGGTAATTCGTTACTGATTGTGCATTCATTGCACAACCTGACGAATTATTGACTCCTGCCTGTATCAATCTATTATTTCCTGCAGCAGGAAGGAATTGAGTCATTTCGACATTATCAACCGCTCCAGTAGAAGAAGTTCCTGTATTATCAAAACAAATTTCTACAATAATATTACTAGTACCATCCCACTCATATGGATCATCCAGTTTGAAGAAATTCTCCCCGATGGTAGTGATATAATCATTTTTATACACTTGATGAAAATTAGTAGATGGTTGGAAAACAGCAGAACTAAAATGTATTAAGACCAGTACATGCCATTTTTATTGTCAATCCGGCATAGCCAGTTGTACTTCCCTTGCTCATCACTAAGAAGGAAATTCGATCAATGATACCAGCCTTTAATCCAGCGCCTTTTAATTCATTTGCGAGGAATAGCATCTGTGTTCTTCCATCGGTTACATTCCCTTTAAATGGCGTGGCTGCAGGAAATGTTGAAGAACTCAATACACCACTTCCTACTTTTGCCGTTGATTTATCCGATGCTGTATCGCAATTCTTATCAGGATCTACAGTAGAAATACAAGTAAATGTATATGGCTTTTTCTCTGGAATGATATTCGGCTTTGCATGAATCTCTACTGTATCAAAATTACACTTGTCTCTATCATTCGGATTAATTTTTACAGCAAAATTGGTATCGTAATCAGCATAAACCTTTGAAGAGTATGCACAACCATTTGGACTTGTCGCTGTCATGGTATAAGTTACTGGCTGATTTAAAACTACTTTTGGATTTTTTATGGTACTATCTGTCAAACCATAACTTGGACTCCATGTATACGTATAATTGATTGGCTCAAATTTGCATGATTTCATCTTTAAATTTGGACGGAAATTATTCGCCCAAGTAGGTGTTGCACTTTGCAATGTTGCCTTATCCCAATAAGTACCAATGATACTGGTATACTGCGTGACCTGATCTCTTGTTCTTGCAGATGCCTTTTGTGTATTATTACAAGTATACCGCAATTCGAAAATAATATTCGTCTTTCCATCCCATGTGAACTCCAATCCTGGATCTAACGGGTAATCATTCCAACCTATCGTCAAATATTGATTGAGTATTTTTGCCTTTATAGGTATCATTCCTGTCTCGAATGAATTCGCCTTTAATGAATCAATATTGGTACACTTATAGAACAACTCTATATTCTCATAATTCACAGGATTGACAAAAGACTCAACTTCAAATGAAATCTCGCGCACTTTTCCCGGTCTAAAGCCTGCTTTATACAATTCACTTCCTCTATAAAGAACCTGAGTCCTGCCTGAACGCAATTGTCCAGCATATAATTGAGGGAATGCTCCAGGTGCTACACGCACATCTTCTATTTTGGCAATAGCAGAATCTGCACTACATGTATTGTAATCATCTTGTCCACACAATGCATCAGAAATCTCTGTTGAAATTCGAATCGTATCCAATGGACACACAAATTTTCGATCTGTTGTCATAAATGTAGTTGGACGAATCCCTAGCCATGCCACATTTTTAGACAAGGTCATATTACATCCATTTCCTCCTGTCACAGTTACTCTAAAAATCGTAAACGGTTGACAAACAGTTCCAACTGCACTAGCAGCATTGTTAGGCGTAATCATACAATTCGAAAACCAAGAATAGGCAAATGGCCCCTCGGCAGGAATTGAAGATACAGATAATCCTAAGGTATCCATATAACACTTAGAAACAGTTGCTGTCGGATTGAGCGTCAAATTCAAATCTGGCACTGCATTAACACAAATCGTATCTTTATTGTCACAGAAATTAGCACTTAATGCCTCAAAACAAGTATTTTGGTTAATAGTAACAATATCTAAAGTAAAACTCTCCACAGAAGGCGCTCCTGCTGGTCCAACAGGTGGATCAGTACTAGCCCCAAAATCACCACTAATGACTCTCCAAGCAGCTTTTGGACCGCCAATAATTTTAGCTTGCTGAATATTTCCAGATGGACAGAATGTCATAGAATCTTTATCAATCTTAGTCGGATCATCTATAACTACTTCAATCAACAATTGTTTACTGACAATAAATCCGTCAATACAATCCCGTATCTGAAATAAGAATGGATATTTCCCCGGCTTTTGATTTGCAGGAACATTCCATTCGAAATACCCTGTACCCACTTTTGGAGCAAATCCAACACCATCTACATAGTCAGAAGTCATTTTCACATTCACTCTGTCAACGGTAGGTGGCTCCGTGACAATCATATTCAATGCAGCTCCTGGTGCAGTGTTAACAGCGTATGCTATAACATCAAATTTAATCAATTTGCCTTTACACCCCTCGACTTGTTGGTTACAAGTGCCACCTGGCTTCATCACCACATTTCCGTTCAAATTTTGTGGATTGATTGGATCATAATAAGATTGTTGGGTGATACTATTGGGATCATTACAATTGGGGGTATTTATAACAGTGATTACCACATCTCTCGTCGTCTCTCCAATCAGTATTGGGGGACAACCTGGTGAGACAACCCTGTACTCCTTTATTTTAAAGGCGAAGACATAATAGCCTAATTTCGATACGATTACTTTTAATTTAAACTTACCGCAAACAGAATCAAAGATAAAATATTCTCCTAAAGCGGTCGATTGTGGCGCAAATGGATCGGTAAAGCTGGCGCCATTTCCAAAGAGCAATGGAGTCGATGGATCCTTGCCCAGCGGCTGAGTAGGCTCAAACTTTAAAATATCACCATCAACATCATAAAAACCCAATTCAATTTCTCTATCTTGTCCTTCACACAAATAGATAATTGGATTTGCTACGTGTAAAGGTGAGGTATTGCCAACGTATGTTGTTCCACCGCATGTTGTTGGGATTTTATTGCTATACAATCCCACCAAAGTAAAGTATTTGTTTTCTCCGGCAGCTGCAATATTTCTAGCGCCAGATCGTATCATCCATGGATTTGGTGGATTAGTTGGTGGAGTGGGTTCTGGAACAGTATCATTTCCCGAAGCAGATGCTGTAAACCTAAAGCGCCAATCATCGCACTTCAATCCTTTTAAATTGATTGTATCCGCATACACGTATATCCTAGCACCTGGCGCAGATGAACTTGGCAAAGTACACGTCGTCAAGATTGGATTGAAAGGACAAAGGGGCGAAACCTCTTTGGCACTCAAGGAATTAACTCTTGGAAGTACCTGTGTCTCTAGCGTTTTTAGACAGCAACTTACCGCATTATAATATATCCTAACACTGTTGGATGCGGGGAAACCACCTCCTTGACATTGCCTGTACAAATTCAAGGTAACAATCACTCTATTGGGGTCGTTGGGATATTGTCTAAATTGAAACTCACCGCCCATCAACCAACTACCTTGGGCCATTGCATTCATAGCAAAACACGCAATAAATCCCAGGAGTACATAAAACTTTTTCATATGGATACTTTTAATATAAAATCTTAAAATGGCATTCTTTTAACCAAGTTGTAAATTTAGTTAATTTTTGCAAATAAAACCCAAAAAAATATCCCCGTTTTGTTTTTTTTTAAACATTTTCATGTTAACCCTTTTGTAAATCGCTGAATATCCAATATTTGACAATAATATTTAATTGAACTTTTTATCCCAAAAAAGTGTCAAAGGATTTACATTATTTTAAGTTCTAATTACGCTATCTTTGCACCCCGAATATATAAACAAAAACCATGAATAAATACGCTCAAAACGAATTTAAGAAGAGACATATTGGCATTCAAGAAAACGACTTAAATGCTATACTCGCAGCTGTTGACACCAATTCAATCGACCAATTGATTGAAGAGACTGTACCAAATTCAATCCGCTTAAAACAGCCACTGAATATTGCTCCAGGACAAACAGAATACTTTTACTTATCCAATTTAAAAAAGATAGCTTCTAAGAATAAAGTCTTTAAATCATATATTGGTTTGGGATACAATGACGTGATCCTTCCGCCAGTGATTCAGCGAAATATTTTTGAAAATCCAGGATGGTATACGCAATACACCCCTTATCAAGCTGAAATTGCTCAAGGAAGATTGGAATCATTGCTCAACTTTCAAACAATGATTGTTGATTTAACCGGTCTGCCTGTCGCAAATGCATCACTGCTCGATGAAGGAACCGCTGCCGCAGAAGCAATGAATATGTTCTTCCATGACAAAAATAAAAGAGCGACCACCGCTCCGAAATTTTTTGTTTCAAATAAATGTTTCTTGCAGACAATTGACATCATTCAAACTAGGGCACAACCTCTGGGAATTGAAGTCGTGTTGGGCGATTGGAAAACGGCTAAATTAGACGAAACTTTCTTCGGCGCATTGGTTCAAAATCCAGATATAGACGGGAATATCGCCGATTTTACAAGTTTTATCAATCATTGCCATGAAGTTCATGCAGCGGTTTGCGTTTCCGCAGATATCATGAGTTTGGTGCTTTTGAAATCCCCTGGTGCGATGGGAGCAGATTGCGTCGTTGGCAATTCTCAGCGTTTTGGCGTGCCGATGGGATTCGGAGGCCCTCATGCAGCTTTCTTCTCTACAACTGAAGATTTTAAACGAACAATTCCAGGTAGAATTATCGGGGTTTCTCAAGATAGAAATGGTAATAGAGCATTGAGAATGGCGCTCCAAACTAGAGAGCAACACATTCGCCGTGAAAAAGCAACTTCTAATATTTGCACGGCACAAGCACTGCTTGCAAACATCGCTGCGATGTACGCCGTCTATCACGGTTCTGAAGGTTTGAAAAACATCGCTTCTACCATCCATTCTAAAGCGGCATTACTTTCAAAAGCATTGCAAAATTTAGGCTATAAGCAAATAAACACTTCGTTTTTTGACACCCTTACTTTCGAAGCAGAACCAACTAAAATTAAATCAATCGCAACGGCGAAACAATGCAATTTCAGATATGAAAGCAACCTTGTTGGTATTTCCATCAATGAATGTACTTTCCAAAGCGACATCCAAGAAATTGTCGACATCTTCGCTGAAGCTGCAGGAAAAAACACGATTCAACTCGACTTCAATCATGTTGAAAATACGATTTCCAGTGATTTGAAGCGAAATGGATTCATTTTAGATTTACCCGTTTTCAATTCATACCACTCCGAGACCAAGATGATGCGTTATATCAAGAGCCTCGAAGAAAAAGATTTATCCCTGACCAAATCAATGATCGCCTTGGGTTCATGTACTATGAAACTCAATGCCGCAGCAGAATTGATGCCGGTCACTTGGCCTGAATTTAGCAAAATGCATCCGTTTGCTCCTGCAGATCAAACAGAGGGCTATTTGCAAATTATCCACGAATTGGAAAAAGACTTGGCCATTATCACAAGGTTTGATTCACCTTCCCTTCCACCGAATTCTGGCGCACAAGGCGAGTATGCAGGATTGATCGTAATCCGAGCTTATCAAAAAGACCATGGTCAAGGACATAGAAATATTGTACTCATTCCAGCATCTGCTCACGGAACTAATCCAGCGAGCGCTGTTATGGCAGGACTTCATGTCGTCGTTGTCGCATGCGATAGCAATGGAAATATCGATATGAATGATTTAAAAATCAAAGCAGAACAGCACAAAGATGATTTATCTTGTCTTATGGTAACCTACCCTTCTACCCACGGGGTATTTGAAGAGACCATCAAAGAAGTTTGTCAAATCATCCATACCAATGGCGGACAAGTATATATGGACGGTGCTAATATGAATGCACAAGTTGGATTGACAAGTCCAGGGGAAATCGGTGCTGATGTTTGCCACTTGAATTTACATAAAACTTTCGCCATCCCACACGGAGGTGGAGGTCCAGGAATGGGACCCATCTGCGTCGTCAAACATTTAGCGCCATATTTAAGTGGTCATAAAGTAGTCAAAATAGGCTCTGACAAAGCAACCAGTGCTGTATCCGCAGCTCCATGGGGAAGCGCTTCAATCCTACTCATCTCTTATGCTTACATAAAAATGTTGGGCGGAGATGGCTTGACAGACTCTACAAAATATGCCATTCTCAATGCAAATTATATTAAATCGAGATTGGGACAATATTACGATGTACTTTATACAGGCTCAAAAAATCGTGTTGCTCATGAATTGATCCTCGATTTTAGACCATTCAAACATACCATTGGTGTGGAAGTAGAAGATGTCGCAAAGAGATTGATGGATTATGGTTTTCATGCGCCAACCGTTTCTTTTCCCGTTGCTGGAACTTTGATGATCGAGCCAACGGAGAGTGAAGACAAAGATGAAATCGACCGTTTCTGCGATGCTCTAATCGAAATTAAAAAAGAAATTGAAGAAATCGCCTCTGGTACATTCAACAAAGAGAACAATGTATTGAAGAATGCGCCACATACTATTCAAGAAGCAGTTTCAGACAATTGGGAGTTTCCTTATTCGAGAGAAAAGGCCGTATTTCCATTGCCAATCGTCAAAGACAAAAAATTCTGGCCGACCGTTGCAAGAGTCAATAATTCCTTTGGAGATAGAAATTTAGTTTGCACATGCGCCCCTATTGAGGCATATATGGAAGCAAATTAATCCGTTGATATAACTTGCGGCATAATGCCATTTTGCTAATATTTTACCATGAAGTATTTATTTCTCTTATCGTGTTTCATTTTTCAAACTCAGCTCTTTGCTCAGTCAAAAAGCTTGACCGATGAGCAATTAGCTAGAATGGAAAAATTTGAAAAGGGATTGGAGGTTCTAGGTGAAAAGTTCACCAAAGATAGTCTGCAAGACAATCGACAAAAAGCCATGTATCGATTTGTCATGGCTCTAAAAGAATCTTTGAAGACAGATAATTCATTTCAATTTCCATTCGAAAATGTCAAGTACATGAGCATTATCAATGCTCCAGATAAGAGTTTTCGCGTATTTACCATGATGCTTTTATTGGACAACCAAACATGCAGGCATTTTGGGGCCATTCAATTGAATCGAACAAAGTTAAAATTGATTCCGCTATACGACATGTCTGATACATTTCCGCTCTATCCATACGCTGTGACAACAACCAATAAAAACTGGTGGGGACAAGAATATTTCAATATCGTTCAGAAAAAAATTGGCAAAAAAAATGGCTATTTCATGTTTGGATATGACCACAACGACCTTTGGAGCAAAAAGAAAATCATAGAGCCAATGTTCATAGTAAACGATAGCACTGTCAGCTTTGGTGCTCCGACTTTTGAAATTACCGAAGACGACAAGAAGCGCATTCAAAATAAATTCGTTCTCGAATACAAGAAAGACGCTTCGACCACCATGAATTATCAAGATATTTACAAAGCAATTGTCTTTGACCATACACACCCGGAAGATGAAAAATTAGAAGGCATGTATTTTACCTATATCCCAGATGGTACCTATGAAGCTTTTGTGTGGAAAAAAAACAAATGGATATGGGTAGAGAAGTTTGCCATCAACAATAATCCATCGATGGACACCGCTCCTATTCCCAGCCCACAAGGTAAATCGGGAAGACTTAAGTGAGTGGTGGGTTTTAAGTTGTGAGTGTTGAGTTGTGAGTTGTGAGTGGTAAGTTGTTGGTTGCCGGTTGCCGCCGTGTTCCTCCACAACTAAAGTTGGGACATGGCACAAAGTGTAGGAATGTCCCGATAAAGTGTCAAGAATGGGTTGGAATAGATCTTCATACACAAAATCAATTTTTTCATTTTTAATTTTTCACTTTTTTAATTTTTAATTTTTAATTTAAATCGTAATTCGTAAATCGTAAATCCAAAATCGCTTTATCAAAAATCAATCAATCTAAGTTGCCCCAAATCTCTATCTTTACATCTCTAAATATTAAAACAAATCTCATGCAAGAAGTATTTATCGTATCCATAGCAAGAACACCTATAGGCGCATTTAACGGAAGTTTAGCCCCACTTTCAGCCGTAAAATTGGGAGAAATCGCCATTCGCGCTGCCATAGAAAGAGCAGGCATCAAGGGCGAACAAGTTGATCAAGTAATCATGGGGAATGTCCTCCAAGCAAATAATGGTCAAGCACCTGCAAGACAAGCTGCTCTAGGTGCCGGCGTTTCAGTCAATACCGCATGTATGACCATCAATAAAGTTTGCGCATCTGGACTAAAAGCCATTGCACTAGCAGCTCAATCCATCATGTTGGGCGATAATGAAATCGCAGTAGCTGGTGGGATGGAGAGTATGACCAATGCGCCATACTATATCCCGAATGGCCGCAATGGCTATCGATATGGAAATGGTGAAATTGTCGACGGAATTGTACGCGATGGTCTTCAAGATCCCTTTAAAAAATACATGATGGGAAATATCGCAGAAATATGTGCTGCCAAATATGCCTTTACACGCGAAGATCAAGATGCATACGCTATCCAATCATATAAAAGAGCGGCAGATGCCTATAGCAATAAATATTTTGACAAGGAAATCTGTCCAGTAGAAATCCCGCAGAGAAGCGGTGATTCTCTGATCATCAAAGAAGATGATGAATATAAAAACATCAAATTTGATAAAGTCTCTACCGTAAAGCCTGCATTTGATAAAAATGGAACAGTAACAGCGATCAACGCTTCAAAGATCAATGATGGAGCTGCAGCAATGGTCTTGATGAGCAAGAGCAAAATGGAATCATTGGGTCTAAAACCCCTTGCAAAAATACTCGCCTATGCCGATGCTGAACAAGAGCCAGATTGGTTTACTACCACACCATCTATAGCAATACCTATGGCCGTTAAAAAAGCGGGATTGGAGATGAGCCAAATTGACTTTTTTGAAGTCAATGAAGCATTCTCTGTGGTTGCCCTTGCCAATATGAAAGACATGAATATCCCCGCGGATAAAATCAATGTATTCGGAGGCGCGGTTGCCTTGGGTCATGCTATAGGAAGTTCAGGCGCCAGAATTGCCTGCACACTTTTGTCTGTTCTAGATCATAAAAAAGGCAAGTATGGTGCTGTTGGAATTTGCAATGGCGGCGGCGGTGCTACTGCACTTGTAATCGAGAAACTCTAGAATATTCCATTTCATTTGAATACACTTTTTTTCATACTCAAAAGAATATTCCGCATTGTTTGGGCATTGTGGTGCATCATTCCATTCATGGTGATATCCATCGTGGTGGTGCCTTTTGTGGTTTTTCATATTTGGATTATCGGCGGTAGAAAAACCGCTCTTTTACATTGCCTCTATTGGGGAGCTCCCGCAATGCTCTGGTCCATGCTGATTTTCCCGAAAATTAAGAATAGGCGATTCATTGAAAAAGACAAGGGATATGTAATTGTCGCCAATCACAATGCGCATATAGACATCGTTATCAATCCATATGCCTTTCGGAAATATCCCAATGTATTCACCTTCCTCTCAAAGAAAGAAGTGACGAAGATTCCCATATTTGGGGAAATCGTAAAACGAGTAGCTGTTTTGGTTGATAGGAAAAGCACGATATCGAGAAAAAACTCCTATGTCTATATGAAGAAAGTGCTTGAAGAAGGCATTTCTGTTATGATTTATCCAGAGGGGACTCGAAATAAAACGGAAGAACCATTACAACCTTTTTTCGATGGAGCATTTAGATTGGCTATTGAAATGCAAACACCGCTTTTAGTTCAGACGATTGTAGGTATTAAAAACATCTCAGACCATCGCTACTTATTCGATATGTGTCCAGGTCGGGTGACTTGCATTTGGGATGAACCAATAGATACCACGGGAATGACTTTACACGATGTGCCAGCGCTCAAGGAGCGGGTTAGAAATATCATGATAGGTCATCTTGTAAAGAAAAATTAACATTCTTTGCAACCTTTTTTAATAAAAACTCGTCTTAGTGTTTATATTTGCACCTCATTAATCAAAATTAAAATCAAAATCAAATGAAAAGTTTAAACCAAATTTTAGGATCAGCATTTGTTGCTGCTACTTTATTCCTAGCTTCATGTACAACGGAACCTTGTAAAGATGTAACTTGCTTAAATTCAGGCGTTGCTACTGCTTCTACTGATGGAAAATCATGCGCTTGCGCTTGTACTCCAGGCTACGAAGGTACTGATTGCTCTACTCCCTCTAGAACTAAATACTTAGGTTCTTGGAAAGGTTCTGATGTTTGCGGTTCAGGAACTTACAGTGTTACATTGACTGCAGCGAATGCTTCTGACTCTACTTCAATTCTTATTTCAAATCCAGGTGGATTTGGAACAGCAATTACTGTGATTGGAAAATTCACAAAAGCAAATGAAATCACTTTCACTGCACAAGATTTAGGTGGTTCTAGAACAATGGATGGAACGATGACATTTACTTCAACTTCAGCTATGACAACTAGCTACAAAGTAACTCCAGCTACAGGAGCTGTAGATAACTGCAATGGAACATATACCAAACAATAATTTCTAATTATAGAATAAGAAAAGCCGATTCAATTGAATCGGCTTTTTTGTGCCCTATTCTGATTCAGTGTTAGAATGAATATTCGCTATCAGCTCAAGATATAAAACGTCTACTAGGCAATAGAATATGCATCAAAGGAATGGCTTATACTAAAATAAAGTCAGCAAGCGCAATTCAAAATTTAAATCTTAGAAGGCAATTGCTTATGTAAAAATTATATTTTCATATTCCTTAAAAACAAAAAGCCGATTCAACGATGAATCGGCTTTTAATATTATTAGGATGATCTTTTAATTTGCTCCTGGTCTATCTGAAACAGACTTCGGTTTATCATCGACTGCACCTGGTCTATCGTTTGTTTTTAGTGGTTTAGTTTCAACAGCACCTGGTCTATTATTTACTGCACCTGGATCCTTCTTAGGCTCTACTTTCTTTGCAGGTGCTTTTTTAGCTACTGCTTTCTTTGCTGTCGCTTGAGCAGCTTTAGGCAATGCATTGATTGAATCTACTTTTACTTGAGCAGCAGCCATAATAGCAGCCTCACATGCAGCAGCGCTTTCTTCTAATTTAGTAGCTTTCATTGCTTCAACAGCTGCAGTTACCTTTGCCATATCAGCATCTTGTGCCTCTTTATTTTTTGCTTCGTTATTACAGCTCGCTAAAAAGCCTGCAATACATAATGAATATAGTAATTTTCTCATTGGAATTTGATTTTAAATTGATGATTTAGTGATTAATATGATTATATAGCTGGTGCTGGTGGTGTAGCCAATAATTCAGATACTTTTGCATCTACTGCTGCTTGCATTCCTGCTTCACACTCCGCAGTTGCTGCATCGATTGCTGTCTGTCCTTCAGTTTGGAACATCTCCGTCGCTTTAGCTTGGATCTCTTCTTCTGTCATTGGCTTGTACTGTGCACCACAGCTTTGTAGCATCACTACAACACTGCAAATTGCAATAATTGATAAAATTGATTTTTTCATGAATAATAATTTTTGATTTAAAAAAACAAATTTAGTTGTTTTTTAAACTCCACCAACAAAAAATCTATCCTTTCGCGATTATAATAATTTTTAACAATTAAAGATGCGGTCAAAATCCACCCCATTCTCCATTCGCCTCAATTTCACTCAATTAAAAAAGGCACAAAATGAAAAGCCGATTATGTACATTTTTCCTATTTTTAAACTTTCTTTGGACTTATCATCCGAATAATAAAACCAAACCGAAAGAATATGATGACCTTGACTGAATTTATCACCATTAAAGAACGAGATTTTCAAAATGCAACAGGCAATTTAACCGCCTTGCTCAATGATATTGTGCTCGCGGCCAAAACCATTCACAGAGATGTGAACAGGGCGGGGTTGATGGATATTATTGGTGCAACTGGAGATGAAAATATCCAAGGTGAAGTGGTTCAAAAATTAGATATCCATGCCGATCAATTATTGATAAAATACCTTCAAAATGGCGGTCAATGCTGCGGGATAGGCTCAGAAGAAAACGATACTTTTATCGCATTTGACGACCAACACAAATTAGACCCACATTATGTTGTCCTTTTTGATCCATTGGATGGTTCTAGCAATATAGACGTATGTGCGCCCATTGGCACTATTTTCTCGATTTACAAGAAGAAAAGCCCTGGCAAAGTAGAACTGAGTGATTTCTTGCAAAAAGGCACGGAGATTGTCGCTGCGGGATATGTTATCTACGGATCTTCTACCATGCTCGTTTTCTCCACTGGCAGAGGCGTGAATGGATTTACCCTTGATGCTTCAATTGGTGAATTTTGCCTTTCACATCCCGATATCAAAACACCCGAAATGAATAATACCTATTCCATCAATCAAGGAGGAATGTATAAATACGAGCAGTATATCCATGATTTTGTAGACTGGTGCAGCGCAGATGATAAAACATCAAAACGACCATATTCACTGCGCTATATAGGCAGTATGGTAGCAGATTTTCATCGCAATCTGCTAAAAGGCGGCATTTTTATCTATCCAGCCATGAAAGAAAGTCCTCAAGGGAAATTGCGCATCCTCTATGAATGTATTCCCATGGCGTTTCTACAAGAACAAGCAGGAGGAATTGCTACAGATGGAGAACAGAGAATTTTAGAAAAAGAAGTGACCGATTTACATCAAAGAACCCCTATTATCATTGGATCAAAAAATTGGTCGAAAAATTGATGAGTTTTAAATAAACAATTCACGTGGAGAATGGCGGCGAAATTATATTGTGGTTGACTCCAATGGCTTACAGTCCTATTTCTGTCCATGTTTAAATTTTTGGGTGGAATCATTGTAGCCATTAATTCAAATCTAGGTTTTTTCCCGGGGATCATGGCCAATCTAATTGGAGGTGCCATCGGAATCTATGTATTCGCCAAATTCGATGTGTATATCAAACACAAATATATCCTCTGGAAATATGGCCCCAACCACACGTCAAAAATTTTCAATAAACGAAACCGACGTCTAGTCAAATTTAGAGAGCGATTTGGACTATGGGGAATTGCCATCACCGCTCCCATTATCCTCTCTCCGCCAGTCGGGGTAATGCTCGCATTGACCATGACGGACAACAAGCGCAAAGTCTGTTTGATGATATACGCATTTTGTATATTTTGGTCTGTGCTTATCTTTGTATTAGACCACTTTTTTCACTTGGATATATTCAAAATGCTCGGATTTTAGTCGTTTATTTAATCACGCCCAATTCCCTGCCCACCTTGGTAAAAGCAGCAACAGCACGCATAATATGCTCGGTCTCATGACCAGCAGAGATCTGCACACGTATACGTGCTTTTTCTTTCGGCACCACTGGGAAATAAAATCCAATGACGTAGATTCCTTCCTCCAATAATTTCTCAGCAAAAGTCTGCGACAATTTAGCATCATAAAGCATGATAGGCGTTATTGGATGCACGCCAGGTAAGATATCAAAACCGACTTTGGTCATTTCGGTTCTAAACAAAGTGGCATTCTGTTCTAATTTATCCCTAAGTGCCGTAGATTCAGATAATAAATCCAAGACTTTAATCGATGCACCCACAATACTCGGAGCGAGCGTATTTGAGAATAAATAAGGTCTCGAGCGCTGTCTGAGCATATCGATGATTTCTTTTCTCCCAGTGGTAAAACCGCCCAATGCGCCACCCAGTGCTTTGCCAAGTGTCCCAGTAATGATATCAACCCTGCCCATGACTCCGCAGTGCTCAATCGTTCCTCTACCCGTCTTACCCATAAATCCAGTGGCATGACATTCATCGACCATGACCATCGTATCGTATTTATCCGCTAAATCACATATTTTATCTAGCTGTGCGATATAACCATCCATAGAAAATACACCATCAGTGACAATCAATTTTCTTCGCGCGCCACTCGCCTCTTTAAGTTTTTCCTCGAGGTCCTCCATATTGTTATTCTTATAACGAAAGCGCTGTGCTTTGCACAACCTAATTCCATCAATGATAGAAGCGTGATTTAGTTCATCAGAGATGATGGCATCTTGCTCGTGCATAATGGGTTCAAAAATCCCTCCATTGGCATCGAATGCTGCTGCATATAGAATCGTATCCTCTGTGCCGAGAAATTGGGCAATCTTAGTCTCCAATTCCTTGTGAATATCTTGAGTGCCACAAATAAATCTAACAGAACTCATTCCATAGCCATGTGTATCAATGGCATCTTTTGCAGCTTGTATCACCGATGGATGCGAGGATAGACCCAAATAATTATTGGCACAAAAATTCAAAACCGTCTTTCCATTGACCGTGATCTCTGCCGACTGAGGTGATGTAATCACGCGCTCGCGCTTGAATAATCCTGCGTCTTGAATTTCTTTTAATTCTGCTTGCAATTGTGTTTTTGTATTTGAATACATAGCGACTCTTTTATTTTTTAATAATTAAATTTTATCTGATTGAACTGTGGAATTGATTTTTTTGACCAAGCCACTCAATACATTGCCTGGCCCAACTTCTCGAAACTGTGTGGCACCATCTGCTATCATCATTTGAACAGATTCTGTCCATCTTACCGGGGCAGTCAACTGAATCAATAAATTCTTTTTTATCTCTGCTGGATCACTCACTGCCTTCGCTACCGCATTTTGATAGATTGGGCAAATAGGGGTATTAAACTGAGTGGATTCAATCGCTGCAGCCAATTCAGTTCTAGCTGGCTCCATCAACGGGGAGTGAAATGCACCGCCCACTTTGAGTGGCAATACGCGTTTAGCGCCTGCCTCTTTTAATTTTTCGCCTGCCAATTCGATCCCTTTAAAACTGCCAGAGATCACCAACTGTCCAGGACAATTATAATTCGCTGCCACCACAACTTCTCCTTGAATCGACGCGCAAACTTCCTCGACAATATTATCTTCTAATCCAAGTACAGCAGCCATAGTAGAGGGATTGATTTCACAGGCTTTTTGCATCGCCTTTGCTCGAATAGAAACCAAGCGAAGGGCATCCTCAAAACTCAAGGTGCGGTTAGCAACTAGAGATGAAAATTCACCCAAAGAATGCCCTGCTACCATATCCGGTTTAAAATCAGCTAGAGATAATGCCTGAATGACTGAATGCAAAAAGACCGCAGGCTGCGTTACTTCAGTAACTGTGAGGTCTTCCATTGTGCCAGCAAACATGACGTCTGAAATTCTAAATCCCAAAATATCATTGGCTTTCTCGAAGAGAAATTTTGAATCTTCATTCGATTCATATAAGTCTTTGCCCATTCCGACGAATTGCGCTCCTTGACCTGGAAAAATATATGCGACCATATTTGTTCTTTTTTATTGTAAACAGTGGATGTAAAATTATTTTTATTATTCAAATAATCGAAAAAAAGCAACAAGCGAGCGATGAAGCGCAAATTGGCAATTTTCAATTGGCGATGCCCTTTTTTAGTAGCGCGATGTACCATTTTTGATACATAATTCCAATAAAACACCAACACCGAACAACCAACAACTAACAACGAACAACCAATTCCGAACAACCAACAACTAACAAAAATCTACATATCATTTCAACTTGAAATCTCAGTTTAAAATATTTTATGTAAGTTTGTCATTCATTTTTTTTTCAACAATGACTTTAGATAAAATACAAGAATTAATCGGCGCTGACAAAGCAAAATTATTGCTCGACCACCAAAGCAAGACCATCGACAAATCTATGCTACACCTACCTGGTGGGGATTTTGTAGATCGAATCTTCAAGGACACCAACCGCTCTAACCAAGTCCTAAAATCCATGCAAGCATTGTACGGACATGGGAGATTGGCGAATACAGGTTATATGTCTATATTGCCTGTCGACCAAGGAATAGAGCATTCTGCAGGGGCTTCCTTTGCACCAAATCCTATCTATTTCGATTCAGAAAATATCGTCAAATTAGCCATAGAAGGCGGCTGCAATGCAGTTGCATCCACTTTTGGTGTTTTGGCGTCTGTATCTAGAAAATACGCCCATAAAATCCCATTTATCGTCAAAATCAACCACAACGAATTCCTCTCGTATCCAAATACCTACGATCAGGTCATGTTTGGCTCGATTAAAGATGCTTGGAATATGGGCGCAGTAGCCGTAGGAGCGACTATTTATTTTGGCAGCGACGAGAGCAGAAGACAAATCGTCGAAGTGGCAGAAGCCTTCGAATATGCGCATGAATTGGGCATGGGAACTGTTTTATGGTGCTATATCAGAAATAATGCCTTCAAAAAAGATGGCATTGATTACCACGCATCCTCTGACCTCACCTCACAAGCTAACCACCTCGGGGTGACGATTCAATCTGATATCATCAAACAAAAATTGCCAACAAATAATGGCGGATATACTGCAGTGGGGCATGGAAAGACACACCCTAAAGTATATTCAGAATTGACATCGGCCAATCCAATCGACCTATGCAGATATCAAGTGGCGAACTGCTATATGGGCAGAGCTGGATTAATCAATTCAGGCGGTGAGTCTAAAGGCTTGACAGATTTAGCAGAAGCAGTAGAGACGGCGATTATCAATAAAAGAGCGGGTGGACAAGGTTTGATCAGTGGAAGAAAAGCTTTTCAAAAGCCAATGAATGAAGGCGTAGCCCTTTTGAACGCTATTCAAGATATTTATTTAAACAATCAAATAACCATCGCATAAGCGGTTTTTATAAAGGGAATGAGGTGACATCGCAAGTTGTTTACCATTAAATGCACAGTTTTATGGAATACGAATTAGAAGAACCAGAAAATAATAAAAAGTGGTGGAAGCGCGCCAAAAAAGGCGTAGAAACACCGACCAATAGCAAGATGGAGACGCCAGATGGTATTTGGCATCAATGCAAAAAGTGCAAAACCACCATGCTATCAAAAAACCATGCGGAGAATTTATTTGTCTGCAGTAAATGCGGTTACAACGATAGACTTAGCTCTGAACAGTATTTTCAAATTCTATTCGATGAAGGTCAATACGATGTTTTCTTTGAAAATATCCTTCCAACGGATAAATTAAACTTTGTAGATGAATTGCCCTATCCCAAGCGATTGGAAAAGGCACAAGCTACTACAGGATTGACAGAAGCCCTCAAAGTCGGCAAAGGAACCATCCAAGGCATTCCGCTCGTCATCGCATGTATGGATTTTTCATTTATTGGCGGTTCAATGGGCTCAGTAGTTGGAGAGCGCATCAGCAAAGGCATCGACGAAGCCATTCGCTCTAAATCCGCCTTTATGATTATATCCAAAAGTGGCGGCGCAAGGATGATGGAATCTGCTTTCTCCTTAATGCAGATGGCCAAAACCTCTGCGAAACTCACTCAATTGGCAGAAGCGTAATTGCCTTATATATCCTTTATGACAGACCCTACAACGGGTGGTGTCTCTGCATCATACGCTATGTTGGGAGATTTAAATATTTCTGAACCCGGCGCTTTGATTGGTTTTGCTGGACCTAGAGTTGTCAAAGAAACCATCAAGAAAGAATTGCCTAAGGGATTTCAATCAGCTGAATCAGTGATGGAAAATGGCTTCCTCGATATGATTATCGAACGAAAAGATTTAAAGTCAAAATTCGGTTCCATTTTGAGTATTCTGATGAAAAGGTAATCAGCCCTTTCTATTCTAAATAATGATATCGTTCAGGTGGTCTGTATTACAGGACGCTTGAATTTCAAATTGTCCGCTTTTCCATATCAATTTATAGAGGCAGGTATTATGATGCGGAAATTCATCCATATCAGTCAATGCCCTTCCCAACATCGTGCACAACAAGATTCTCATCGATCGACCATGTGTACAAACTAATATTTTCTGATACGGAGAATCAATGAGGCCTTTCATAAAAAGGCTCAAGCGCATTTGAACTTCCAATGGTGTTTCACCTCGCTCAATGCGCGTATCAAAATTGCCATTTCTCCATGCCTCTAATATGCGCGTAAACTCCGCGGTAGAAGCTTCTGTTGGCACCATACCCTCTTGGATACCCCAATCCATTTCATCGATTTCTCGTCATGGCTCTATGTTCAATTCCCAATTGCACAAAAGGTTGAATCGTTTGAATGGTGCGCGTCAAACTAGATGAATAGGCAATTTCAAATGGAATATGGCGATACGCTTCAAAAAAAGCTTTTGCTTGTCGATGTCCATGCTCATTGAGAACTGAATTCACGCCTCTCCCCTGCACCATATTGCGCTTATTCATATCCGTCTCTCCATGCCTGATGATATAGATTTCTTTCTCTTGCATAATCTGAATAAAAATAAGATATTTGAAAGCAATATTCGCCAAAATCATTTATACAAGTATGCAACACGTTGCCCCATTCGCTATGATACGCATGCCAAATGAAGAGGCCTATCAATATTTTCAAACTTCCCAAACCATAGAAAAACAAGGCGCATCATTGCATGTTCAACCATTCAATCCTGCACTAAACAAATTTTCCTTTGAATCGACCAGCAGTAAAATTGAGACCATGATTGGCTCCATGTCCTTTTCGCCTTGTCATTTAAAGAAGACTGATCGAAGAGATTATACGGAAAATATACAAAATGCGCAACTTGAATTTACTCAATCCTCCCTGCACAAAGTAATCATTTCTAAAATAAAAATCATAGACAAACCAGCTAATTTCAACCTGATCAATTACTTTCAACGTTTGAGCAAAGCCTATCCCCAAGCAGCGATCTCGCTCTTTACATTTGAGCATTGCGCATGGATTGCAGCATCGCCAGAACTATTATTGAAGCGAAATTTAAATCAAATTGAAACGGTTTCGCTCACGGGAACCAAACAAAAGAAAGTACAGACCGCTTTGATTCAAAGGAATTTGAAGAGCAGGACATTGTGACAAAATCAATATTCGAGACCCTTGCCCCGTTCTGTATCAATCAAAGCATCTCCATTCAAGAAAGAGAAATAGCACCAGCAGGTCCTGTGGCTCATTTAAAAAATCGGATTCATGCAGACTTGGAGTCGGGCGTTTCGACAGAAAATGTTTTACGTGCATTGCATCCCACACCAGCTATTTCAGGCTTTCCCAAACAAGAAGCGCTTGATTTCATTCAAAAACACGAGCAACACAATCGGGACTTATATGGTGGATATTGGGGGATTCAAAATGAAACAATGGAGACGTATTTTGTGCACATTCGCTGCATGCAAGTATTCTCCGACAAAATCGCTTTATATGCTGGAGGAGGCATCACTGCTGGTTCCGTCATTGATGAAGAATGGGAGGAAGCGGAACAAAAAATGAATACCCTTTTGTCATTATTATAGCATTAGTTCTAGACTAGAGCCACTGACTCATTTCCACTTGAAGGGCATAGGCCTTTTCGCCAGCCCTCTGCGCAAAATCCGTCTCTTTTGATGCGTAAATAATATCTCTCGCAGAATTGACGAGGAGTCCTATATCGCTATTTAAACCATTCTTACAGACTTCTTGCAAGCTGCCACCTTGCGCGCCAACACCTGGCACAAGTAAAAAATGATTGGGAATAATTTTTCGAATAGAAGCAAAATAAGTGGGATTGGTAGCTCCTACCACAAACATCGTGTTATCAGCACTTCCCCAAGATGAAACGCGCTTGAGCACCGTCTCATAATTGCTCTCTTCAAATTCATTTTTGATGATTTGAAAATCTATATTGCCCGCATTAGAAGTCAAACCTAATACGATTGCCCATTTATCTTTGAATTGTAAAAAGGGCTTAACGGAATCTTCTCCCATATAAGGCGCTACGGTAACCGCATCACAGGGAAAGGCTTCAAAAAAAGCTTTGGCGTATTGTGTTGAGGTATTGCCGATATCTCCTCGCTTTGCATCTGCAATGATGAATTTATCTTTGGGTATATATTGAACTGTTTTTTCAAAAGAAATCCAACCTTTGACGCCGTATGCCTCATAAAAAGCGGTATTGGGCTTATATGCAACGCAAAAATCTTTGGTCGCATCGATAATCGCTTTGTTGAATTCAAAAATGGGATCTTCACTTGCCAACAAATGTGGTGGGAACTTGGACAAATCAGGGTCTAAACCAATGCAGAGGAATGATTTTGTCTTCTTTATTTGTTCAATGAGTTCGAATCTATTCATCTTTTAAACTGCTTCAACGGATTTAATTTGAGGATATGCTTGTTTGATAGTCGTTTCAATTCCTGCCTTTAAAGTCATATGGCTCTGCGGACAAGTTTGGCACATGCCCAATAATTTCACTTTAACAATATTGTCATCCGTGATGCCGACAATTTCAATATCTCCGCCATCATCTTTAAAATAAGGGCGCAAGGGCAATATACATTCGTTGAGTTTGGCAATCAGTTCTTCTTTATTCACAATAAATCTTTAAGCGAGTATTTCGACTTTTTCTGTAGGTGGATTATTTGCATTTCTGATGGATATTTCTCTCGCTGCATTTTGAGCGATGTCCTCAAATGCTGCATTCGCTAGATTCTTTTCCATCATTGTAATCGGGAAACCTCCATCTCCTCCTTCGCGTATTGCTTGGATAAGCGGAATTTGCCCTAAGAATGGCACTTCATATTCATCTGCTAAGGCTTTCCCTCCGCCATTGCCGAAGATATAATATTTATTTTCAGGTAATTCAGCTGGCGTAAAATAAGCCATATTCTCAATGACCCCGATAATTGGCACATTGATTGAAGGCATTCTAAACATAGAAAGGGCTTTTCGCGCATCAGCCAAGGCTATTTCTTGAGGCGTTGTTACGATAATTGCACCTGTAACTGGAACGGTCTGAACCATTGTCAAATGGACATCTCCAGTTCCTGGAGGCATATCGATAAATAGATAATCCAATTGTCCCCATATACAATCTGTGATGAATTGTTTGATGGCTGAAGTCACCATTGCGCCTCGCCAAACAATGGCTTGTCGCTCATCTACCAATAATCCTATTGAAAGTACTTTTAAATTTTCGTTGATTTCGTAAGGTAAAATATAATTCTTCCCTTTGATTTCTCGCACAGCTGGCTTTTTCCCTTTTATTCCTAACATTGTTGGAATAGAAGGACCATGTATGTCCGCATCAATCAATCCAACTTTAGCCCCCTGATTCGCCAATTCCACGGCAAGATTCACCGCTATGGTCGATTTGCCCACGCCACCTTTGCCTGAAGCAATGCAAATAATATTTTTTACACTCGGCAATACATTGATGGCTTGACTTCTCGTTGTATTTACATTCGAAGTCATATTGATGGTAATCAGCAAATCTTCTCCAAGTGACTTTTTGATGGCTTTGATACAATCGGACTTAATCTTCTCTTTCAATGGACATGCTGGGGTAGTAAGCACGACTGTAAAAGCAATGGACTGATCTCTGATGATGATATTTTCAATCATATTCAAACTGACCAAATCCTTCTTTAAATCTGGATCATCAACCGTGCGCAGGGCTGATAAAACTTGTTCTTCTGTTATTTTCATATACTTATCTGACGATTTCGAGGAAATTATTCAAATCCTCTACTTGTGATTGATTGTGCTCTATACTGTAATAGTATGTTCCGTCTTGAATAGTCGTTCCATCCATACCCAAGCCTTTGAATTTGTCGTCGACATAAGGAATTCTACTTATCCAAACCATATCTCCCCATCGATTGAATACTTTGATTTGAGAATATTTATAATTGTACAAGTATGGAATATCCAATTCATCGTTGAACCCATCCCCATTCGGCGTAATCATATTCGGTATGAGTGGCGTTAAATTGAGGTAGACGATCGCATCGCTACAATAGGTTCCAAAACAAACGCGATACTTAAATGAATCCATTCCCGTATACAATTCTGTCGTACGCGTATATTGGAATCTGTTCCCAGCGATCGCTTTAATATCCCCTTGTTTAGGTCCAAAATTAAAATCGATTTGTCCAACAAAATAATCACCCGTGTTCGCAGGCTTTGGAAGAATAATATCACTCTTCACTGGGTCATATGAATAGAAAACCGGGTCAAACATGATAACATTTTGCCGCGCTTGGAATGTATCATTCCGCGCGATAACAATCGTATCCGGCAGTGGAATAATATTAATGCGCAGATAAATAGTATCACATCGGTTGGTCTCATCGCAAACTACGATGTATAAGCTATCTACGCCTGATGTATCTTTATACGGTTTGTATCTAAAGCAAGTATCATTCAGATAAGTCACAGTGCCCATATATGCCCCAGCAAAGACTTTCGTTTTATGGCGACTTCCAGTATCTGGATCTATGATGGTCGGGCAGATAATGACAAAACTATCTTCATACATAGTCACATTCTCCGCAGTGGCGATAGGGGTATCTGGCCTTGGCATCACTGTGATAAGCATAAATCTCGTACTGCAAAGTCCTTTTTGGTCGCAGACAATCATACAAGTTGAATCCAATCCAAAATAATCTTTTTTAGGCGTATAGGTAAAGCAGCCGTTTCCTAAATCAACTAAAGAACCATTAAATGGCTGTCCGCAAGGTTTTAAGGTGAGTGTATCCTTTGTATCTGCATCAAAAATAGTTGGACAGAATGTCAAGAAACTATCCTCAGCGGTGATATATGGCGTATTGGCAATTGTGGGTGTATCATCCCTAGGGATTACATCAATTGGCACTCGAATAGATCTGCAAGCACCTGCGCTGTCGCAAACAGTCAAACAAATCGTATCTGGACCATTATAATGTAAGAATGGCTTGTAGACAAAACACAATCCAGTGAAATACATTTTACCATGGGCTGGACCTTTGGCATGTATCTAATTTCAATACATCGTTGATATCGACATCGGTAATTGTCGGACATACTTTTATCGTATCATCTTCAAACAAAGTCACTGGGCCTTGAAGGATATCAGGTGTATCGTTGACTGGAATTACTTTAATCGCAATCAACCTCGATCTGCAGAGTCCACTGCTATCGCAAACTGTTACGCAAATTGTATCCGGTCCGTTGTAGTTCAAATTCGGTTTGTACTGGATGCAATTTCCTGAATCGACTGTCGCTACGCCATTCTTTCCATTGGCACATAAGGTCAAAGTATGAATTTCAAAACTATCTGGATCGATAATCGTTGGGCAGAATTTCACTGAATCATCCTCAAGAACGACGACAAGATTTTGTATGATATCTGGAATGTCTGGACGAGGAATTACGCGAATCGGCACTTTATATTCGCTGCATGCTCCAGCACCATCGCAAATGCGAATACAGACTGTATCAGGACCATTATAGCTTGGCTTGGGGGTGTATAGGTGAAGTAGGATGTGAATCCGACAGTCATTGGATTATTGGCAACGGCCACACCAAATTTAGGATTACAGACAATAATCGATGCCATTGGCGCTGGACCATTTTCTGGATCGGTAAAAGGGATGGCTATAAATAGAAAACTGTCTTCGTATACATCGTAACTTAGTTTCACATAAAATGGCGTATCATTGACTGGCAAGACTTTGATCTTGACCATAATACTATCGCAAAGTCCTTGTAAATCGCAGACTTTGAGACAAATGCTGTCATCTCCATTAAAATTTAGATTCGGGGAGTAGCGCACACATGTATCTTTATTGACTAGTATTGCCGTGCCATTGGCTGGTGCACTGCAGAGTGTCATTGTAATGATATCGAAACTATCATCCTTACCAGTAATGGACGGACAAAAAACAATCGGTTCATCTTCGTTGATGATGAGATCAGACTGAGTAATCTTAGGCGGCGTATTCAACGAACCTATAGTTATTACCAAATAATTATCTGGGACAAATGGTGCAGAAGTTATCTGGCCAGAATCTTTGCTAGATCCAGACACAGCAATATTTCCCAAATTCTCCCATCTTAGTCCATTCCAACCCACAACGATTAGTTTAGAGGTATTTACGTTGAGCAAATCTACGCGCGAATTTGGAGCCCAAGAGAGTGTAACTTGCACAGATTCGTTTCCATCTAAATCCCAATATTCGTGGTCGTTGACATAGTATACATGCGGGCTTCTCAACAACCTATTGAAAGGAGCGCCCGTTGGCAAAATAGCTAAACTCGGGTCCTCTCTAAAAAAAGCCGATTTGTATACCGCATTGATATTGATAGGTGCAGAGATACTATCCCAGCGATATAAGCTATCATCTCCAATCGGGAATTTAAAGGCGTCATTGCCTATTTTTTCAAAATACCCATCGACATGACTGGTATTTTTTGCGTCAAAGTGCTCAACCCCATCGACAAATTTAATATTGCTATTGGGTGAATTCCTGAAAGTATTTACATTTCCATCTGTAAAATTGGTGGCACCAAACACCGCCATTTTTCCGTCGGGATGAATAGTAAAAGAGCCACTGATATTGACTTGAGCATACCCCACACTCCATGCACCCATCAAGAACATGAGTAAAATAAACAATTTATTTATTTTGGTATTCAGAGTCATAAATCATTTTCCTTCAATTTCAAATCCACTGAAGGTCTTTATTAAGCGGCTGCAAAGATAAATATATACAGCTTAATTAAGGTAATTTTCTATCAATTGTTTTAATCGTTTTAAAACCGCGCTCCGAGCGCTCCATCTATGATTCTATGGTCATAAGAGAGCGATAAGAACATTTTCTTCCTGACAGCCACGACATCCCCTTCGCTCGTCTCAATCACGGCTGGTTTTTTCAATATCTCCCCCAAAGCCAAAATAGCAACTTGTGGTTGATTGATGATGGGCGTGCCCATCAAACTCCCAAATATGCCCGTATTGGACATGGTAAATGTACCGCCTTGGATATCATCTGGTTGTAACTGATTCAACTTAGCCTTTTGGCCAAGCGCATTTACTTGATCTGCAATATCAACCAAGGTGAACTCCCTGCAATTTTTATATTCGGGACAATTAAATTCCCTGTTGGAAGGGCTGTCGCAAAGCCCAAATTGATTTTTTTCTTTAGGATATATCCTTTCTTTTGATTCCAAGCATTGAGCATAGGAAATTCAGCCAGAGCTTGAATGGCACAATGCATAAAGACATGAGTATAGGTCAACTTAACTCCATGCTCCTTTTCAAAGGATGATTTATGCGCATCTCTCCAATCCACCACTCCCGTGACATCAACTTCCGTGAAAGAAGTGCAATGCGGGGAATCGCGCTTTGATTGGAGCATATGATCAGCAATCAACTGACGCATTCGCTCAAATACAACCACTTCATCGCCCTCATCGACAGGAAGGGTTTTCTCATGATGCGTTTCTTGTTTCTCGGAAGGCTGATTTGGTGTATACTGCAATTGCTCGAGATGATGCGCTCTGTTTCTCAAGAGGTTGAGAATATCTTCTTGGGTAATGCGACCATGTCTGCCCGTTCCGCGAATAGATTGGATTTCTGCTTCTGTTAGATTTTCTTTCGCAACAATTTTGCGCACTAAGGGGCTTAAAAAAACATCCCCTCGCTCCACCACTGCGTGATTGCTCGGTGAAACATCGATTTTCCGCTTTGATGAATTGGATCCCGATGAGGCGATAGAAACTGGTGCAGAAGATTCTTGTGGGCTATCTGCGTGACTAGCTGAATCCTTGAATTCCCCTTCTAAAATACAAATGGCTTGTCCCACTTTGGCTTCTTCGCCAGCTTGAATGAGAATTTTCGAAAGCTTCCCGCTATAGGGCGATGGAAGTTCCGAATCAACTTTATCCGTAGAAATTTCTACAAATATTTCATCCAAAGCAATCATATCACCTTCTTTTTTAAACCATTTTAAGATGGTGGCAGAGGCAACAGATTCTCCAATCTTTGGAAGTGTAAGGGATATTTGCTTCATGAATTAAAGAGTCGTAAAATAAACAAAATCAGCATATTGACAGCACAAAAACTTTGACACATCCACATTTTTCGATCTATTTATTGATAATAATATACGTCTTTTTTCTTTGTTTTATTGAATATCGCAATCATTATGGCAAATTTGATGCCAAGTAGGAAATCCTTTCTCGCATCAGCGATTTTGCGGTTTTCTACAAAGTCCCAATTTCGAAGATTTTTCTTCAATCCTAAATTGGGTTCAACCCCTGCATAGAGGTGTAAAAATTTATTATTACTCATATAGAAATACCCCAAGAACCCTGAGAGCAAAACACCGCCCGTCTTGCGATCATAACCAGTTAAATAGTCTGATTGAAATTGCCTAGCATTGAGATCATCGATGTCGATATAGGTTCGATGCTCTATATAGCCAATACCGCCCATTACCAAGAGACCCGAATTGGGATTGGACTTAGGGAAAACTTTAATCACTTTTCCTAGCTGCGCCTTCAACATCCATCCTCTTTCATTCAGGTTGAATTCAACGGGGCTGCCCTCCTTGCCAATGACCGTTCCAGCCGTGCTTATCGCATAACCCAAGACATAGGGATTGTTGACGGTAGATCCGAAGAGGAAATTCCCTTCAAATCCAAACACCCAATTTTGCTCGGTCTTTCTCCAAGCATTGATGCCCACATTATTGTTCCAACCGGAGTCGGTCTTCATATCGCCCAAAGGGAATTGAATTGAATAATTTGGAGAGAAAATCCACGCGCTCACCTTAGATTCCGTGATATCGATTTGGCCATAACCGACTGTCAATTGCATGATACTCAAAAAGAGGAATAACCTTGTTTTCATAAGGTTTGCAAAATAGGGAAAATCGAAGAAACGGAGGAATTTTATATAATCAACAATCCATTTTCCCGCAATCTATGGATGAGCTCAGACTTAAAAAAATCCTCAAAATTGAGGGAGAATTTCTGCTCATAAGCCTCTTTGAATTCGGAAAATAAGAGCAATTTAGGTGCTGTAATTAAGCATTGAGGAAATACATCCATCAACCAAACTCCCACTTCTACCTCGCAATGCAAAACCCAATCCATCTTCTTATCAAAGAATTCGAATGCTGCTACTTTGTTTTTGTGCTCATCAATCACTTCAAAATGGGGCATATTTCCCAACCATACGATACATTGATTGGGCTTGAATTTCTCTTCGCGACCTTCCAAACAAGAGGCAATAAAATGGGGCAATATGGACGTTTTAGGCGTTTTAAATTCAAACCACTCTTTGAGTGGAAAATCCAATCCCACGCCGTGCATAAAATTGAAGAGCGATTTGCGTAATCCCCCTGAAAACTGCTCGTGATCAGCACCTTTGGGGTCATCGTGAAACAAATCATTCTCGGCAAATCCCTTGAATTTTGGTCCAGTCTCTATGACATCATACTCCGCAGGATTCAATCCCACCGGGCTATGCGCCGTCATGGCAAATAAATGCCAAAAGCCAGATTGTATCACCCCTTGTTCGAATAATTGTCGAACCATTTCTAATGCATCAATGGTCTCTTGCTCCGTCTCCGTCGGGAAACCGTACATCAAATAGGCATGCACCAAAATGCCCGCTTGAGTGAAGCCATCTGCCACTTGTGCGACTTGACTCATCGTGACTCCCTTCTTCATGAGCTTCAACAAGCGATCGGAGGCGACTTCCAAACCTCCAGCAACAGCGATACAACCGGAAGCCTTGAGTAGTTTTGCCAAGTCTGGAGTAAAGTGTTTTTCAAATCGAATATTGGTCCACCAAGAGACGACGAGCTTCCTGCGCAGGATTTCTAGCGCCACTGCTTTTAACAAATTGGGCGGCGCCGCTTCATCGACAAAGTGAAATCCAGTCTGACCTGTCTGCGCAATAATCTCCTCCATTCTATCGCAAATCAGCGATGCAGTGAGCGGTTCGTAGTGTTTGATATAGTGCAGGGAAATATCGCAAAACGTGCATTTGCCCCAATAACAGCCATGTGCCAAGGTGAGTTTATTCCATCGACCATCACTCCACATGCGGTGCATGGGATTGGCAACCTCGATGACCGAGAGGTAATCATTCAATGGCAAATCACTGTAATCAGGCGTTCCAGTATCTTTTTGCGGAATATCTTTTTCAAGGGAATCATTGAAATATTGCACGACATCATCGATTCTCGCAAAAGTGCGCAATAGATCCTTGGAGGATTTTTTGCCTTCGATAAATGCTAGGAGATTCAATAGGGGTGCTTCCCCATCGTCCAAGCAAATAAAATCAAGATAGTCAAAAACACGAGGATCAGAGACAGAGCGCAATTCCGTATTGGCATAGCCTCCACCCATGACGACTTTAATCGCGGGATGATGCAATTTAATATATTGGGCGCATTTAAAAGCGGCAAATAAATTCCCTGGAAAGGGCACAGAAAGGCAGATGACATTGGGTTTGCTCAATTGAATTTTTTCCTCCAATCGCATCCAAAGCATATCCGTAATGAGCGTATTTGGCAAATTCAATTGAATGGCTAGATCATCAAAACTAGACGCGGTGCGCCCTAATCGCTCTGCATACCGACTGAATCCAAAATAGGGATCGATCAATTCTTTGATTAAATCGCCTAAATCCTCTAAGTATAAAGTCGCCAAATGCCGCGCTCTATCTTGAATGCCCATGGCGCCAAATGCCCAATCTAAATCTTCGAGATGCTCGAATCGAGAGGCCTCTGGCAAAAGGTTCTATCGCAAATAGAATGCGCCAGTGTTGGATTTTTATTTTGTAGAAATAGAATAAGCGGGTCTATCGTCTGCGTATAATCATTGCGCAAATTATGTATGCGAAAAATGTTTGGGGAAACTTCTCTATCTGATTTTTCAGCGATGTCAAAAACGGATTCTAACCCTTTTTAGAGAAAAGATCCAAGATCACTTCTATGCCCAAATCTGCCTGATATGACTCAATGCCCTTAGTATTCAAAACCCCTTTAAATACATCGTCGCTGGATAAGGCGTATTCAATTGAGTGAATGGTGGGGTGATTAAAAGGAGCTTGGGTGGAAACATGAAAGATAATTCAATTTAAAAAAAATTTAATTTAAAAAATGGATCGAATTAAAATTGCCTAAGAAAGTAAAGGTTCATTTGCGTTTTTTCAATATAAACTTCCTTTAAATCTTGTACATTTACACAAACTAAATAATCTACATATGAACAAATTTAAATTGACCATCTTCATGGTGGCATCACTCTTGACAGTATTTTTGTCTGCATGTAAAAAAGATGCCACTTCATATACCTGCACGACTTGCAAAACAACCCCAGATGCGCTCGCTGCAAATGACAACAGCAGCAAAGGCGTATACAAAGGCATCGTCATCGGTTCGTCTGGAACCATTATGTTTGATGTGATGAACAGTGGATCGACGATTACGGCAACACTCGTAATTGACGGCGTCACGACCACGTTGACTTCCAATGTCGTTTGGTCTGGAAATTCTGCCTATGTTGGAAATTTCACGGGTACCATGAATGGCAGCCCTGTGAGCATTAAGCTCTCTTTGAATATAGACGGTTCGGATCCTATGATTACTTCATCAGATATCCCAGGCCATCCAAATGCGACTTTTGACATCATCAAAGAGACCTCACAAAATTTAGTGGAGTGCTTTGAGGGTACTTATGAGACAGACAAACCAGAAACGGGCGTATTTAATCTATTATTGAGCCGTACAGCCAAGATATTTGGTGGACGCTCAAGGAAGACAGGCAGTACCGAAACAAACGGCTTTAGTGGAATCATAACCTCTGCCAATGAATTAAAGGACAATAAATCAGGAATTATCTTTGGGACCCTCACGGGAGATGTCATTTCAGGAACTTTTAAAGATTAAGATGACATTTCAAACGATTACGGCAAATAGAAAGTGGTAGCAGCAGGCATAGCCTTTTACCACATAACAAATAAGCTTATTTAGAATAAAAATTCAATTAATTTTTGAATTTTAATTTAAAAATGTGATATTTGCACTCCTTTGAAAAAAGGGTTGCGCGGGCGTGGTGAAATTGGTAGACACGCTAGACTTAGGATCTAGTGCCGCAAGGTATGGGGGTTCGAGTCCCTCCGCCCGCACTGAACTGAGCGCAGATATTCAAAACATCTGCGCTCTTTTATTTTAAAATTATTTGAACCATGAATATTACTAGTACAAGTGTAAGTAAATTGAACACCAAATTGATGGTGACCATTACCAAAGAAGACTACGAATCCAATGTGAGTGCAGCGCTTAAAAAGCACGCCAAACAAGCCAGTCTAAAGGGATTTAGACCAGGTCAAGTTCCTGTCGGTGTAATGAAAAAAATGTATGGAAACTCCATCCTAGCAGAAGAATTGAATAAAATCATCGACAATAGCATCAAAAACTATATCGATGAAAACAAATTGACCATATTAGGTCAGCCTATTCCAACTGATTCTAGTCCGCAAACGGCTATAGATATCACCATGGACAAGCCCTACGAATTTGAATTCGAAATTGGTTTGAGCCCTGAATTTGACATTCAATACTCCAACCACCAATTCGAAAAGCAGCGCGTAGAGGCTTCTGAAGAGTCTATTCAAAAAGAAGTAGATAGATTGAGAAGGCGATTTGGCAATTTGAAAGATGTGGATGCAGTGATTTCTGATGAGGATTTGATGTATTTCAATATCAGCGAACTCGATGAGAACAATGCCATCAAAGAGGGCGGATTCACAAAGAGCACCATCGTATCGCTCAAGGATGTACTTCCAGGCAAGGGAGAAGCATTGAAGAAAATGAAATCGGGAAGTCAAGCCCAATTGAATATCGCCGAGATTTTAGACAATAACAAAATCAATATCGCCAAATATGTATTGGGCGTAACAGAGGAAGAATTGGCGGCTATGAATCCTGTATTCAATTTTGAATTGACCAAAGTATCCACGATGGAACCTGCGGAAATGAATGCAGATTTCTTTGCGAAAGCCGCTGGCGGAGATGATAGCATCGTCGATGAAGCGAGCTTTAAGGCTAAAATAAAATCGAGCATCGAAGATTATTACAAAAACGAAGCAGAGCATAAATTGAGTCAAGATATATTTGAAAAGCTCGTCTTAGACACGCCGATTGAATTGCCGGATGCATTCTTGAAGCGCTTTATTAAAAAGACCAATGAGAAACCAATCACCGATGAAATCTTAGATAGAGAATTTGGTCATTATGCCAAAGAATTGAAGTGGGATTTAATCAGCGGAAAATTGGCCAAGGAAAATGAAATCAAAGTTGATTTCCAAGAAGTCAAAGATGCTTTGAGAATGAATATCTTGCAGCAAATGTATCAATATGGCTATATGAATTTCACGGAAGAGCAAATTGACAATTATGTCAACAATATGCTCAAAGACAAAAAACCAAGTGAATCAAACCTACCAAGGTCTATTGGATACAAAAGTCTTGAATGCAGTGAAAGGCAAGGTGACCATTCAAGAAATGGCATTTACGGAAGAGGCCTTCAATGACGATACAAAGAAGAGAAGAGAGAAGCGCGAGGCAACCCAAGACAATAATATTTCGTATTACAATAGTGATGTGGAGGAAATGGAAACAGAAGAGGCTGCAGAAAATGGCGAACAATCAACTTCCTTTATGGGCAATATGAAAAATATGGCCGGGAAGTTATTTGGGAAGTAAGAACCAGAGCGGGCTTAAACTCTTTTAACATTTCACTTATCCATATTCACCGATTTTTATTCAAAGTGTAAGAATATTCCTACATTTAATCAAAAAATAAAATCATGATCGATAGCAAAGAATTTCACAAATACGCCACCAAACATGTCGGCATAAATAGTTTGACCGTCGAAAAATTCATCGGTGAAGTCAATAATCAACATACCGTCAGTGATTATATCACGCCAAATATCATCGAAGAGCGCAGGATGAATGCGGTCGCTATGGACGTATTCTCGCGATTGATGATGGATAGAATTATCTTTTTAGGTGTTCCTATCTATGAAGACGTCGCCAATATCATCCAAGCACAATTGCTTTTCTTAGAGAGCACTGATGCGCGATCTGATATTCAAATCTATATCAACAGTCCAGGAGGCTCTGTTTACGCAGGTCTTGGAATCTATGATACCATGCAATACATCAATCCATCCGTTGCAACGATATGCACAGGAATGGCCGCTTCTATGGCTGCAGTGCTTTTATGCGCTGGCGCAAAAGGAAGAAGAACAGGTCTTCCACATAGCAGGGTGATGATTCACCAACCACTCGGTGGAGCAGGTGGCATGGCCAGCGATATCTTGATCACGGTCAATGAAATGAAGCGACTCAAAAAAGAATTGTACGAAATCATCTCCAAACACAGTGGACAACCATTCGAAAAAGTAGCTGAAAACAGCGATAGAGATTATTGGATGATGGCGCATGAGGCGAAGGAATACGGCATGATTGACGATGTATTAGAGCGCAATAACAAAACTGCATAATGGCAAAGAAAGAAGAACCAATTGTTAGCTGTTCTTTTTGTGGAAGAAGCAAAAAAGACGCGAAGGTACTCGTTGCGGGTATCGATGGTCATATTTGCGATACTTGCGCTGAGCAAGCACTTCAGATTGTTCAACAAGAGTTGAAACTCATCACAACAGATTTCAAAAAAGGGGGATTCAATCTAAAAAACAAACCCAAGGAAATTGTAGATTTCCTCAATCAATATGTCATTGGACAAGAGGAAGCTAAGAAAGTCTTAGCCGTCGCTGTTTACAATCACTACAAGCGATTGAATCAAAAGCGCGATGATGATGTAGAAATTGAAAAATCAAATATTCTACTCATCGGCAGTACGGGCACAGGCAAAACTTTACTCGCTAAATCGATTGCCAAGTTTTTACAAGTTCCCTTCGCGATCGTTGATGCAACAGTATTTACGGAGGCGGGCTATGTAGGCGAAGATGTAGAGAGTATATTATCTAGATTATTGCAAGTATCGAATTACGATGTGGATGCTGCTGAAAAAGGCATTATCTATATCGATGAAGTAGATAAAATTGCCCGCAAGGGAGATAATCCATCAATCACGAGAGATGTGAGTGGTGAAGGAGTTCAACAGGGATTATTGAAATTGTTGGAGGGCTCGGAAGTACTAGTACCACCGCAAGGAGGTCGCAAACACCCCGATCAAAAAATGGTGAAAGTCAATACGCATAATATACTTTTTATCTGTGCAGGGGCTTTTGAAGGCATTGAAAAAATCATCGGTCAGCGATTGAATACGAATATTGTCGGATTCAAAAAAGACGCGAATGAAAACGAATTAAAAAAAGACAATTTACTGCGACATATTGCGCCGAGCGATATCAAAAAATTTGGCTTAATCCCTGAATTGATTGGTCGTTTGCCCGTATCCGTACATTTGAATCCATTGGATAAAACGGCATTGAAGAGCATCCTTACCGAGCCAAAAAATGCCTTGGTCAAGCAATATAAAAAACTATTCAGCATCGAAAATATCGAACTCAGTTTTGAAGATGCGGCAATCGATTTTATCGTCGAAAAAGCATTGGAATATAAATTGGGCGCAAGGGGATTGAGGTCTATTTGCGAAGCTATCATGACCGATGCCATGTATGAAATGCCATCTCAAAAAGGCATTAAAGAATTAGTTGTCACTAAAGAATTTGCACAAACCAACTTCGAAAAGAACCACAAATTGAATGTGGATGCGGCGTAGCTAAAATGGAGTCTGGTTTCTGGAGTCTGGATTTGGGGATATTGTTGGAATTTTCGTGTATAAATGTCTTTTTCTTTAGAAATTAAGGTAGTGCAAAAACAAACGTCAATAATACTACTGCGCTATTTCTCTTCCTTTACAAATCCAGCAAAATAAATAACCACCAAAATCGTTACAAACCCCGTTAGCGCAAAAGTAAACGCTGCTCCGTATCTATACCAAATCAATCCCGCTATTGAACTAGCTAACATCGTGCAGATACTTTGAAATCCCGCATAGGTTCCAATCGCTGTTGCGGTATCTTCCTTTTTTGAAATATTGCTGATCCAAGCCTTGGAAATCCCCTCTGTTGCTGCTGCATAGACGCCATATAAAAAAAACAATCCAGCGATAGAATAGATATCTGTACACAAACTCATGCCAAAATATACGGTGGCAAACATCATCAAACCTATCATGAATATGCGTTTCAAGCCCACTTTATCTGCCAAAATTCCCATGGGAAATGCAAATAAAACATAGATTAAATTATAGAAAATGTATACACCAATCACTTGTGTATCGTCCAATCCAGCCTCTTTCGCTTTGAGCAACAAAAAGACGTCCGAACTATTGAACAAGGTAAATGCCAATAAACCAATTACCAACTTTCTATAAGCTGCTGGACTGTCTTTCCAATAATGCAAGAAAGAAAAAAGCGAGTTTTTTGATAGATTGGGCACTTAAGTTCTTTTCCTTGAGATAAAATGAGGAAATCAAGGCCGCCAACCCAGGAATAAATGCAAGCAAAAAAAGGGTTTTGTAATCTGCTGGAAAGAAATACAAATAGAAGCAAGGCAAAAACAGGTCCCAATACTGCGCCTATCGTATCCATCGACCGATGAAATCCAAAACTTTGCCCTTGGTCTCTGGCGTCGCTTCATCCGAGAGCATCGCATCTCTAGCTCCGGTTCTTATACCCTTTCCAAATCGATCGATGGAGCGCGCAAAGAATATCCAAATTGGACTTACAAAAACACCCATCAATGGTTTTGAAATGGCACTCAGTCCATAACCCAATTGCACAAAGGGAACACGCCTCCCTAAGGCATCTGATTGCTTCCCGAAATAACCTTTACTTATACCAGCGATTGCCTCCGCCAGTCCTTCCAATACACCAATCAATACAATAGAAAAACCAATCGATTTTAAATAAATCGGCATAATGGGATAGAGCATCTCACTCGCTGCATCCGTGAAAAGACTGATGAGCGATAAAATCCAAACTGTTCTTGTAATGCCTTTCATGAAAATGGAGTCTGGTCCCTACACAGTGTAGGGATGGTGTCTGGTGTTTGGAATTTGGAATTTAAAATTGAATTCACAATTTTTATTTCTTATTTTTTAATTTTTAACTTTTAATTATTTAAGCTCTATAATAGCAATAGTCAATCTCGAAACACAAACCAACTTCCCCTCTTCATTTTTGATTTCAATATGCCATACCTGAGTGGTTTTGCCGAGATGCAATGGACTCACTCTGCCATAGACAAAGCCCTCTTTCACAGGTCGCATGTGATTGGCATTGATGTCCAAGCCCACGATAGATTGTGTGTTAGCATCTACTGTCATGACACCTGCAACTGAACCCAAGGTCTCTGCTAATACAACAGAGGCTCCGCCGTGCAACATGCCCATGGGTTGAACGGTGCGATGATCTACCGGCATTTTCGCGCAGAGATAGTCCTCTCCCACTTCTGTGAATACAATGCCCAAATGATCCGACAAAGTATTATGGGAGCGCATTTGCAATTGCTCTACTGTCGATTTATTTTTCCAAATCATTTCTTTTTCGATTTTAATTTTTCCAATTTAATACCAATGGCGCAATCTGCATCGTGCACGCCTGGCAGATATCCGGTGCTCATCAAAAATTCATTGACAATTTCTCCCCCAACGAATTTAAAATTCTTCTTAAATATTTTCACCCATTCCTCTTTCGACTTTGGATGGTGATGTTCAATCCACTTTTTAAAAGAGCCGTGTTCCTTTTGCAATTGCAAGATATGATTTGCATTATAGATGGCGGCATGAATCTTCAAGCGATTTCTAATAATGCCCGCATCTTGTAAAAGGCGCTCTACATCCTTTTCAGCATACTTTGCCACTTTTTTAATATTGAATTGATGATAGGCTTTTTTGAAATGCGCTTGTTTGAGCAAGATGGTATTCCAACTCAATCCCGCTTGATTGATTTCTAAGACCAATCGCTCAAACAATTCATCATCGCTGTGAATTTCAAATCCATAAGCGGTATCATGGTAAATCCGATGAACATTATCTTTGGGGAGATTGGCGACGTAGGTACAGTATGACATAATTAATTTTCAATTGTTTTTTTCTTTCTCAATCGATCGATGACAAAATACGCAATATGCAGTCCAAACAAGGCTGGGCATATAGGAGATGGTTCCATAAAACGATTTTTTAAAATTCTTTCCATCCGTCAATTTCAATGCTTTTTTATCTACGGGTTCAGGAGAAAAGACCACTTTGAGCCCGAATTTCAATCCCTGTTTTTTCAATTTTCGTTTGACTTCCTGTGCAAATTTGCATTCATAGGTCTCTGAGATATCGCCGATTCTCACCATGGCGGGATTCAATTTTCCTCCTGCTCCCATAGCAGAGATGATGCGCGTCTTGGTGTTTTTACAGGCGATGATCAAGGCAATTTTAGGCGAGACCGAATCGATGCAATCCAGTGCAAAATCGTATTTCCTCTCTAGTAAAATTTCGCGCATGCGCTCTGGCTCCAAAAACTCGCAGATCAATTTTAAATTCAAATCTGGATTGATATCCTTGAATCGCTCTTCTAGCACTTTGACCTTTTCCTTTCCAATGGTGGAACTCAAGGCGGGCAATTGTCTATTTCTATTGGTGGTATCTACGATGTCGCCGTCCACGATGGTCATTTTTCCAACCCCAGCTCTCACTAAAAATTCTGCCGCATACGAACCAACACCTCCAAGCCCTACGACCAATACATTGGCAGACTTTAATTTGCCCAGGGATTCCTCCCCAATTAATAATTCTGTGCGCTCTAACCAATCCGTCATTACTTTTACATTTTTCTCAAAAATAATGCAAGAAACCTTTATCCTCTTAAAAGAAATTGTTTGGCGGTATTCGCCGCGCATCCTCATTGCCTTGGGCATATTATTTATCGGATTTTGGATCATCAACAGAATCTCTGGACTGGTCGAGCGAATGATCAGCAGCAGAAAGATGGATGAGACGCTCAAGCCCTTTTTAAAATCCATGATCAATGTGGTTTTAAAACTCGCCCTCATTGGTTTTTTGCGCCATGATTGTCGGCATACGAGCTACCTCCTTCGTCGCCTTGCTCGGAGCCATGGGAATTGCCATCGGTATTGCACTCCAGGGTAGTTTATCCCATTTTGCAGGAGGCATGCTCTTGATGGGATTCAAACCATTTAAAGTGGGCGACATCATCAAAGCACAAGATGAAACGGGCACAGTGAAAGCGATTACAGTATTCAATACCATCATCGAAACCCCGCAAAAACAAATCGTCTATCTTCCGAATGGACCGCTGTCATCAGGTAAGATCATCAATTATTCCAAGTCGGGCAGAATGCGCTTGGACATCAATTTCATCGTCGATTTCAAATCCGATTTCAATAAAATTAAGGCCTTGATTCTCGATATCATCATCGATCATCCCTTGGTGCACAAACAACCCTCACCCAATGTCTATATAGAGGAAATGGGAGAAAAAGGCATGAAAATATTGGTGACCGGCCATACCAATACCCATGATTTTCTCAAAGCGAGTTTTGATATCAAAGAAAAAATTAAACATGCTTTAGAAGAAGCCGGAATAGATTTTGGAATAAAACCCTCGTAAAACCAAGTAGAGCAAAGTCTGGCACAATAATTTTCACTTTGCAATTAAATCGCTATTTTTGAACTCTTATGAAAGCCTATTTAGATTTACTCCAACATATTTTAGATAAAGGCGAAGACCGAGGTGATCGAACAGGCACGGGCACGCGTTCTGTATTCGGCTATCAGATGCGCTTCAATCTGCAGGAGGGTTTCCCTATGGTGACCACCAAAAAATTGCACTTGCGCTCCATCATCATCGAATTGCTGTGGTTTTTGAAGGGTTCCACCAATATTCAATATTTAAAGGAAAATAAAGTATCCATCTGGGATGAATGGGCTGATGCCAATGGAGAATTGGGCCCTGTATATGGCAAACAATGGCGGTCATGGGAAGGTGCGAATGGAGAGACCATTGATCAAATTGCAAACCTCATTCAGCAAATTCAAAAAAATCCAAATTCGCGCAGGTTGATTGTATCTGCATGGAATGTGGCTGATGTCGATAAAATGGCACTTCCTCCATGTCATTGTCTATTTCAATTTTATGTCGCCAATAATAAATTGTCTTGTCAATTATACCAGCGCAGTGCAGATGTCTTCTTGGGCGTGCCTTTCAATATCGCCTCTTATGCCTTGCTCACCATGATGATTGCCAAAATTTGTCATTTAGAATTGGGGGATTTTGTGCACACTTTTGGCGATGCGCATCTATACCACAACCACTTCGAACAAGCCAAGGAGCAATTATCTCGAGCGCCTTTTCCATTGCCGACCATGAAAATAAACGGTGACGCAAAAGATATATTTTCTTTTGATTTTACTGATTTTGAATTGGTGGATTATACTTCGCATCCGACGATTAAAGCGCCTATTGCGGTTTAAACATTATTATTATTCTATAAAAATATTCTGCGCAAATTTTTGACTCACGGTTGATTTTTTGCCATCTACTTCGATATGCATCATCCCATCAAATGTCTGAATGGATTTGACTTTGATGTGGCAATTCAATTGAATGCCCACTTTGGCGACGTATTGCAGAAATGCACTGGAATTGTCCTTTACGGCGAGCACTTTATAGGTTTCATTCTCCTGTGCATCGACCAATAATTTCTTGTATTGAATTTTCACGACGCCCTTGTGCGTGGGAATTGGATCGCCATGTGGATCGAATGACGGATAACCTAAAAATTGATCTAATTTGTCGATGAGCTTGACTGATTGAATATGCTCTAATTGCTCTGCGACCTCATGCACTTCATCCCAAGAGAAATCCAATTTTTCAAATAAAAAAGTCTCCCACAATCGATGTTTGCGCACTATCCCCCATCCGTACTTTTTACCCAATGCCGTTAAAGTAATCTTGCCGTATTTCTCATAAGCGATGAATTGTTTCTCTTTTAATTTCTTGAGCATATCGTTGACCGTGGCGGGCTTTAGAGAGAGACTTGCCGCTAATTCATTTGTACCCGCCTCCCCGTGCTCATTATCGAGGGTAATTTTGAGCAATGCCTTCAAATAATTTTCTTCCGTTTGAGATAACATGGGACAAAGATATAAAAAAGACCAAAGATTTTTTGTTAGATTAACCTAACTTTATTATTTTTGCACGCCTCAATCAAGAAATTATGCGCTTTAAACAGCCACATATCTTCACGATCATCCTCATGTTGTTCTTTGCTGCAAACGCATCGAGCCAAGGGAATAGTCTGTCAGGGAAGATACAGGCTGAAGGCAAACCCATTGAATTTGCGCAAATCGGGCTAATAGGAACTTCCTTTGGTTCGACTACAGATAGTACAGGAAAATATCTTTTGCGCAATATCCCTGCGGGCAATTATGTGGTTCATGTCACTGCATTGGGATATAAAAAATGGGAGAAGGCGGTCACACTTCGCACTGGCGAACAAGTTTCCATGACGATAGACTTGACCAATTATCAAAATACCCTTCAAGACATTGTCATCTCAGGAACCTTGAAAGAAGTGACGAGGTCTGAAAGTCCAGTGCCGGTGGAAGTTTTCACCCCCATCTTTTTTAAAAAGAATCCCACAGCCAGTATATATGAGGCCCTTCAGAATGTCAATGGGGTGCGGCCTCAATTGAATTGCAATGTCTGCAATACAGGAGATATTCATATCAATGGCTTAGAAGGACCCTATACCATGATACTCATCGATGGCATGCCCATCGTGAGTTCGCTCTCCACCGTCTATGGATTATCGGGCATCCCAAATTCGCTGATCGAGCGCGTCGAAGTGGTCAAAGGTCCAGCATCTTCTCTATATGGAAGTGAAGCTGTAGGCGGATTGATCAATATCATCACCAAAAAAGCATCGAATGCTCCTAAATTATCCCTAGATGTTTTCACCAATAGCTATGGAGAAGTCAATGCCGACGGCGGATTCAAATTTATACTTCCAAAAAAGGCCGATGTCTTGACGGGCATCAATTATTTCAATTTTCAAAATCGAGTAGATCTCAATGCTGACAATTTCACAGATATGACCTTGCAGCATCGCATTTCGCTCTTTCAAAAATGGAATTTTATACGAAGCGAAAAACGCATTGCCAATATCGCCCTTCGCTATATGTATGAAGACCGATGGGGCGGAGATATGCGCTGGGAGAAACAATTCAGAGGCGGTGATAGCATCTATGGAGAGAGCATTTACACCAATCGCTGGGAAGTTTTGGGGAATTATCAATTGCCCATAAAAGAAAAAATCGTCCTCTCCTATTCATACAATGATCACCAACAAGACAGTCGATACGGCGATATGGCCTATATTGCAGCACAGCGAATTGGTTTTGGTCAGTTGACTTGGGATAAAAAATGGGGCATACACGATATCCTCTTGGGCACTGCAATTCGATATACTTTCTATGACGACAATACGCCAGCTACTGCAAGCGCAGACACATTGAATAGGACCAACCTGCCGCAAAAAACATGGTTGCCGGGTGTCTTTTTACAAGATGAAATTAAGATCAATGTCCAACATACCTTGCTTATGGGATTCAGGTATGATTACAATTCTGTACATGGCAATATCTATACGCCGAGGCTTGGATATAAATGGAGTTTAAATGAAAAGAATATTTTCAGGCTCAATGCGGGCATGGGTTATCGCGTGGTGAATGTATATGCGGAGGACCATGCAGCACTGACAGGAGCGAGAATCGTCGAAATAAAATCTGCACTCAAACCTGAGCGCTCTTACAATATCAATCTAAACTATATCAAAAAATATTCACCGAAAACGGTTCCTTTATTGGCTTTGATGCGGCTATTTTCATACCTATTTCAACAATCGAATCGTGGGGAATTTTGAAAAAGATCCGAATAAAATCATCTATGATAATCTAGCTGGGTATGCTGAGAGCAAAGGGATGAGTTTGAATATGGATATGTCATTCGTCTCAGGATTAAAAATCATCGCTGGAGCCACCTTGATGGAGAATTCGCTGACAGAAAATGGCAGCACGATACAACAGATATTGACAGAAAAATTTACGGGAACTTGGTCGATCTCTTATAAATTCAGGAAGCAACATCTCACCGTGGATTATACGGGTAATCTCTATAGTCCGATGCGCTTGCCCCTCTTGAGTGGCCTCGATCCTCGCAGTGCGACTTCGCCATGGTGGAGCATTCAAAACATACAAATCCTCTACAGCGGATTTAAAAATATCGAATTGTATTTGGGTGTAAAAAATCTCTTAAATTGGACACCGAATCAGGAGAATCCATTTATCATTGCGCGAAGTCAAGACCCCTTTGATAAAAATGTATCCTTTGATGCACAGGGCAAAGCCCTTGTCACTGCAGACAATCCCTATGGTTTGACCTTTGACCCCAATTATGTTTATGGGCCCAATCAAGGTATAAGGGGGTTTGTGGGGATGAGGGTGAAGATTCAATAAGAAGAGAAATAAAGAGCACACAGCCACAGAGGGAATTAAAGACACTTATAGAGGAATTACAGTTCCTGGAGTCATTCTCTCTGGACAGCGATATGTTTTAATGACGGATTCGGTTATAGTTGATTCACTATTAGGGCAAGGAGAGGCGTTAGATTGTTATAATAAAGAAATGCAGCAGGCTAATGTTGAAAAAACCATGTTGGCAAATCTTGAGATGGAAAAAAATATTGATTTACTCCAAAAAGCCAAAGAGATTATAGATCAAATAGGAGACCCTATTGCCAAAGCAGAGGCTTATAAAAATATGTTGGGTAAATGCTGTGATCAAGAACCTACTGTTTAACTACATTTAAATGCAATTTTATGACTTGGAAAACCAATTGGGAGGATATAGACAAAGGCTCGATGCTTCAAACGTCTTAAATACTGACCATCTTTTTGATGAAGATGGAGAATCTTATGCAACCCAAAATAGTAGTATTACAAAACTGAGAATTCAGTATTTTTACTTACCTGTATACTTCGAGGAATTCCATCAGCACTATAAAATCATTGAAAAGAAAACTTTAGCATTTATCTCTAAATCTGTTGAAAAGGATAATATCTTATTGAAAATGAAACAAGCGAATTATAAAGAATTGAGTCAATCTAAAGACCCATTCAATTTGCTTTTAAAATACGGACATTTTTATAATTTGAAGGAGTTTAAAGATTTTTATAGCACGAACAAGTTGAAATTCCCTATTCGAACTATCGACGATAGAAAAGTAGATACTATAACTGAAATGAAAATGAATGGTAAACAGATATCAATTAATCAATTATTTTCAGAGTGTGCCATGGGTCTTAAAAATATAGAAGGAATTTGGTGTATTGAAAAAGGGCTACCCCTTTCGAGTTATGATTTATTAAATTCAGAGAGGCCTGTTGCCTCTATGATTCATATTCACCCAAATTTAAAAGGGAATTTGGATGTCTGGTATAAAGGGAATCAAAATATTCAATATCAAATCGATGGAGAGGACGGACCTTCATCAAAATCTAGCCTTAATCCTAAAGAAAGAGGTGATATGCAACAGGTTAATGATAATACCAATTCTAACGTTTACAATGTAGTTGTAGACAAATTTAATGTTTGGTTATATAATTCAAATTTTAAATTTAAGATCTCTTTAACTAGTATAGTATGATAAATCTACTATTTTATATTTTATTATGGATATTCTCCTCTTGTAAAGAAGAAAGTTTCAAAATTTCAGATGTAGAATATTATGAAGAAAGTATGAAAAGTCATAATGCATTACTTTTAAAAGTAGATTCATTAAAAATAAATTATTTTTATACTGATATAAAATGGATGTCATATCTTAAGTATTGTGAGTATACAATTTTCACACCTAAATTCTACATTATTGGACTAGATACAATACGTAATCCCATGGCAAAATTTAATAATTGTTATATGGGAGAACTAGAAAGTTATATCTATGGTTGTAGCAAGCATTATTCAGAAGAAATCAAATCTAATTCTTTTTCGTTAAGAGATTCAATTTTAAAAGATACTCTGTAGAGATTGAATTTTAAATCCAAGGATTCATTCAATTAAGTTAGTTAGCTACAACCAAAATTACCACAATAAGAGACACTTTATTTTGGCACCTATCAAAGCTAGTTTTGTCAGATTCAAGCAAAAGAGGAATTGAGATTGAATTGCCTATCAAAAGGGTTACATATCCTGGGAAATAGAAAATATTTGTAATAAACCCTTAGATTCAATAGATCAACCTATTAGTTATTATACACAATGTGGCAAGAAAGCCGGAAGCCGGGGGAACGGCGGGCGCCCCGGCCCCAATCAAGGTATTAGGGGGTTTGTGGGGATTAGGGTGAAGATTCAATAAGCAATCGCTTAATTCATTTCACCTTCTATCGAATATAAAGCGTAGATTTACAAAAATTTAAATCATGAAATTCAACATCATCCTAGCATTATGCCTAGCGACATTTACCTTGACCAATTGCAGCAAAGACAATAAAACGCTCATCGTTGGGAAGTGGACTGCTAATTCTTATACTGAAACACAGTACAAGAACAATGTAGTAGAAAAAGTAGAGACCAAGTATTACACGAAGACAAGTACCGTCGAGTTTACAGCAGAAGGGACAGTCGTTATAACCAATGACGTTTACAATGCAAAATCAGGCAAATACTCTATTCTCGAAGACAATAAGCTCTCTCTAACACTAGATGGGAGTTCATCTGCAGACATCTTTACCATCACTAATATCACTTCTTCGGAATTGAGTTTGATGGAGACTAAAAATGGCTCAACCAATGAATACAAAGAATATTTGACAAAGTACACTCGATAGTATTCGAATATTTAATAAACCATTTAACAAAATGCCTCCTATTTCTAGGGGGCATTTTGTTTTTTAACCTGTTTTTACCCCCAGTTTTAGTGCAGACCCAAAAGATATAAAATTCTTTTCCCCATATATTGCATACTATTCTTTTTTTACTTATCCTTGCACCGCAAAATATCCACATGGCGGAATACAGTCTTTCAAAAAGAAAAAAACTAGCTACCAAGCGCGCAATGACTTTCCTGGAGAGTATTTACCTCCCAGCAATCGTCGGAGGGATGTGGATCACCATCAAGCATTTATTCAAGCGTCCAACGACCATTCAATATCCCGAGCAGAAGCGCGAAATGGCTCCCGTTTATAGAGGTCAACATGTTCTTAAAAGAGATGAAGCAGGTGCAGAGCGCTGCACAGCTTGTGGCTTATGTGCCCTAGCTTGTCCGGCAGAGGCCATTACCATGGTCGCGGCAGAGCGCAAAAAAGAAGAAAAAGCCTTATACAGAGAAGAAAAATACGCTGCAACATACGAAATCAATATGTTGAGATGCATATTCTGTGGTTTGTGCGAAGAGGCTTGTCCAAAAGAAGCGATATTCTTGACAGATAGAATCGTAGATGCAGAATATGCGCGCAAGGATTTTATCTATGGTAAAGATATTCTCGTAGAGCCAATCAATGAGCGCGTCGATATTGGAGTGCGTCAAACAAAAGACGTCAAGGAATTCAAGACACATGCAGATCAAAAGCACAATATCTTAGGAAAATAAATAATCGCAACGAATACATGGGGGCTGAACAAATCATATTTTTCTTTTTAGCAGCATTTACAGTAGTGATGGCGAGTTTAGTCGTCTTCTCTAAAAATCCTGTTCACAGTGTATTGTTCTTGATTCTCACCATGTTTGGCATTGCCGGGCATTATTTGAGTTTGAACGCTCAATTTCTCGCAGTAGTCCATATCATCGTCTATGCCGGTGCCATTATGGTACTTTTCCTATTCGTCATCATGTTGCTCAACCTCAATAAAGAGAGCGAGCCAAGAAAAACACTTTGGTGGCAATTAGGGGCTGTTATCGGCGGAGGCTCACTCATGCTCACATTGATTGCCTCTTTCCAATCTACCATTAAATTGCCCATCGCCCATGAAATCGATTCAAATATCGGTTTGGTGAAGCCATTGGGAAAAGTATTGTTTACAGAATATGTCGTGCCTTTTGAGATTTCAAGTGTATTATTTTTAGCAGCCCTTGTTGGCGCAGTATTAATCGGTCAAAGAAAACAAGAAGAGCCCAACCATTCATAAGATGCAATTATTACTCATACCAGGCATTACACAAGAACACTATTTATGGCTTTCGGCCATCTTATTCAGCATTGGTGTAACGGGTGTCCTTATCAGAAGAAATGCCATCATCTTATTGATGTGCATTGAATTGATGTTGAACGCAGTGAATTTGCTCTTTGCAGCATTCTCTACTTACTTGAGCGATTCGAATGGACAGATATTTGTATTCTTTATCATGGTAGTAGCCGCGGCAGAAGCCGCAGTTGGTTTGGCAATATTGATTTTGACCTATAGAAATTCTCGTACAACAGAAGTGACTTATTGGGATAAATTGAAGTGGTAGGGTGGATTGAATCGAAGGATTCAATAGAGAAAAGCAATTTACAAGGCTATGCATGTCAACATGTTGGCTTTAGATTAATAAAATAAAAAACGAAACTTTGATTCTTTTAATCATTCTTTTGCCTCTTATCGGATTTGCCCTCAACGGCATCATGGGCAATAAATTGCCAAAATCCATCGTCGGTATTATAGGAAGTGGTGCAGTATTGGGATCCTTCATTCTCACATGCATCCTTTTCAATCAAGTTGCCAATACAGGTGCTATTGAATATTCTCTATTCCAATGGATTTCTATAGGCAATATGCAAATTGAATTCTCCTTTTTAGTCGATCAATTATCTGTTTGGATGATGACGATTATCACGGGAATTGGATTTCTCATTCACGTCTATTCGATCGGCTATATGCACGATGATGAAGGCTTTTCAAGATTTTTTGCTTACCTCAACCTCTTTATATTCTCCATGTTATTGCTCGTCATGGGCAGCAACTATTTGATTCTATTCATCGGTTGGGAAGGCGTTGGATTGTGTTCTTATTTATTGATTGGCTTCTGGTATAAAAATGTCGCTTATGGGCATGCTGCTAGAAAAGCCTTTATCATGAATAGAATTGGCGATTTAGGATTGCTCTTGGGTATATTCTTGATGTTTGATACATTTGGAACTATTCAATACAAAGAAGTATTCGAATTCGCTAGCAGTGGCTCTTATTCAACAGAGCGATTGACTTTGATTACGCTATTGCTCTTCGTAGGTGCGATGGGCAAGTCAGCTCAGATACCATTATATACTTGGTTGCCTGATGCTATGGCTGGACCAACGCCAGTATCGGCTTTGATCCACGCTGCAACCATGGTAACGGCGGGTATTTACCTCATCGTTCGTTCAAAAGTATTGTATACACTTTCTCCTACGACCTTGGATGTGGTGCTCTATGTTGGTTTAGCGACTTCCCTTTTCGCTGCCTTTATTGGACTTAGACAAAATGATATCAAAAAAGTATTGGCCTATTCTACAGTATCTCAATTGGGATTGATGTTTGTGGCTTTAGGTGTTGGCGCTTATAGTTCTGGGATGTTCCATGTCACCACGCATGCTTTCTTTAAAGCATTGCTATTCCTTGGCGCTGGCTCTGTAATCCATGCGATGAGCGGCGAACAGGACATTCGCAAGATGGGTGGATTGAAAGGAACATTGAAAATCACCCATATCACTTTCTTGATTGGAACATTGGCTATTATTGGATTTCCGCTATTTTCTGGTTTCTTCTCCAAAGACGAAATCTTGGCAAAAGTATTTGAGCACTCTCCTATCCTTTGGGCAGTGGCACTTTTCAGCTCTTTCATCACCGGCGTATATATGTTGAGGATGTATTTTGTCACCTTCTGGGGAAGCTTTAGAGGAACTGAAGATCAAAAACACCATTTGCATGAGAGCCCTATTTCGATGACATTTCCATTGATGGTTTTGGCGGTCTTGTCACTTGTTGGCGGTATTATCAACTTGCCTCATTTGATGGGCCACAGTGTTTCAGAAAAATTGCACCACTGGTTATCTCAAATCAAAGATGTCGCTGTTGAGCATCATGCAGCACTTTCCGTCGATATGGAATTGATGCTTATGGGCATTGCTATTGTGATGGTATTGTGCACCTTGGTTGCCTGCTATATCATTTATAACAAAAAAGAAAATCTACCAGTAGAGGATTACAAACAAAATAGTTTGGCCTCATTTATTGGCAATAAATTTTATGTCGATGAATTATATCATAGAATTTTTGTCCGTCCGACGGAGATTGCATCGAATTTATTCTATAAAATAATTGATGTAAGTATTATAGATGGTATAGTTAATGGAATTGGAAATATCGCGGTGAATGTCAGTAAGGTGATACGCTTTATCCAAAATGGAAATATTGAATTTTACTTTTTAGCGATGGTTTTGGCTATAGTGGTTATTTTATCGAGATTTATTTTTTAAAAGAAATTTTTAGTTTTTGATTCATTCAAAGACTCAATCATATGGAACTCATACTTCTACCTTTTATTGCAGCATTTATTACCTTTATGGCTAAAGGTAAAACAGCGAAACTTGTAGCGATTCTCTCTGCGAGTTTTCAATTGGTCTTGACTGCCATCATGTTGTTCAAATTCAATGCCGCTGGTAATACCAATTTCGAATTGAATTATCCATGGATTCCACAAATGGGCATCAATTTCAGAATTGGTTTTGATGGTATCTCTATGATGTTGGCTATTTTGACCAATATCCTCAGTTTCTTGATTATTTTCTCCAGCAACCGCGATGAAAACGACCGCGCTGGCTTGTTTTACGGGTTAATTCTATTGATGCAAAGTGCCTTGATTGGGGTTTTCACTTCACTCAATGGTTTCGTATTTTATCTATTCTGGGAATTGGCTTTGATTCCAATTTATTTGATTTGTGGAATTTGGGGTGAGGGATCGAATAAGATTCAAATCACGTTGAAATTCTTCATCTATACCTTTGCGGGAAGTTTGCTCATGCTCGCTTCGCTCATCTACCTAGCGGCGCATGCCAATGGAAGTTTTGACTATGAAGCACTTTTCCAAGCACAACTCAGCGATGCGGAATCTCTATTGGTTGCGCTCGGCTTCTTTATTGCATTTGCTATAAAAATGCCTGTATTTCCTTTTCACACTTGGCAGCCACAGACCTATACCATGGCTCCAGCTCAAGGAAGTATGTTGCTATCGGGAATTATGCTCAAAATGGGTGTCTATGGCGTGATTCGCTGGATGATTCCATTGGTTCCGAAAGGGGTTATTCAATTCCAATCGACCATCATTATATTGGCGATTATAGGTATTGTCTATGGTGCTATCATCGCTATAAGACAAAATGATTTAAAGAAAATCATCGCCTATTCTTCCTTCTCACACGTGGGCTTAATCGCTGCAGGTGCTTTTGTATTCTCCCTTCAAGGCATACAAGGCAGTATGATTCAAATGTTTTGTCATGGGATCAATATTGTTGGATTATTCTTCGCCATCGACATCATTGAAAAGCGAACAGGAACTAGAGATATCAAAGAACTAGGCGGAATCGTCAGTTCAGCACCGCGATTTGCTATTTTGTTTATGGTGGTATTATTGGGCAGTGTCGCTGTGCCTTTGACCAATGGGTTTATTGGGGAGTTTTTATTGTTGAAAGCTGTATTTGATTATCAGGCAATATTGGCTCTAGTCGCAGGACTTACCGTGATATTCTGCGCTGTCTATATGTTGCGCATTTATCAATTGGCGATATTTGGAGAAGTTAAAGAAAAGACGACCAATTTTGAAGATTTGAATTGGATGGAATTTACAACATTGGGCATCATTGGCATACTCGTCTTGGCGATTGGTGTCTATCCACAGTGGTTATTGAATTTGACAGAGGCGAGTGTAATGAATTTGATTAAATAAAAAGCAAAGCGGTAAAGGCAAAAAGCTATACATAAAATGATTGCATTAATAATACTAGTAGTTTTTGGTTTATTGACCATGTTTGCAGGATTCTCGAAATCGAGGATACTGACAAAATCATTGGCAATCCTAGGATTGGGAGCTGCTCTCTTTGGCGCTTGCTATGAGGTTTCCTCATCAATTACCATATCGACGTGCCATTTCTCATCGCCTTCAATATCGATTGAATACGATGATGTATTTCAATCACTTCTCTGTAGGTTTCTCCATTGCTATGATATTCGCGGGCTTGATGATTGCCATTATCAGTCAATATCCCAGTAAGAAAAATTATCCTTGGAACGAATTCTATCCATTGATATTTTTCAGTTTAATTGGGGGCATTTGCATGGTTTCCTATGCGCATTTATTGATGTTGTTCTTAGGCATTGAAATACTCTCTATTCCGCTCTATGTTTTAGCTGCGAGTGATAAAGAGAATTTGTCTTCTAACGAGGCGGGATTGAAATACTTCTTGATGGGTTCATTTGCGACAGGTATATTGCTATTCGGAATAGCGCTTGTCTATGGAGCTGTGGGTCATTTAGAAATCAATAGCATTCAAGCATTTTTGACAAGTACACCGATAACTGCTACACCGAATATATTTTGGGTGGGTATGGTTATGATGATCATCGGCATGTTCTTTAAAATCTCCGCCGTTCCTTTTCATTTCTGGAGCCCAGATGTCTATCAAGGCAGTCCGAATATCGTCACCATGTTTATGGCTACGGTTGTTAAAACAGCAGCCTTTGGTGCATTTATCGTCTTGATGAAAGTCTATTTCAACGAAGGCGCTGCGCCGATGTATTGGAAGAATTTATTCATTGGAATTGCCGTTATCACCTTATTTGTTTCCAATATCTCTGCGATTTATCAATCTTCTGTCAAGCGGATGTTGGCCTATTCATCCATCTCACAAGTGGGGTATTTATTGATGGTCTTGATATCGCCTATGGTATTTTATCACGCCGCTGCAGTATCTGTTTTCTATTTAGTTTCTTATGCAGCAGCCACCATCATTTTATTCTCTGGAATGATCTTGGTCAGCGAAGCGTCTGATGATTATAGCTTTAGTGCATACAATGGATTGGGTCAGAAGAAGCCTATGCTTGCCGCATTTATGACGATTGCGATGATTTCCCTTGCGGGAATTCCACTTACAGCTGGATTCTTCGGCAAATACTTTATCATCACATCGATATTGCATTCGAATATTGAATTGGTCTTTGTCATTCTCGCCAATTCTGCGATCAGCATTTATTACTATTTCAGATTGATCAATGCGATGTATTTCCAACCAGCGAATGAATTTGAGAAAGAAAATATTTCATTTCCCTTCTCTTTCCAATTTGCGATGATCATTGCATTGTGCATCATCATTGGCTTTGCCTTGA
>JADJOU010000010.1 GCA_016713645.1 Bacteroidota bacterium | reverse complement strand
ACGGGATTCAAACGCAATACCATGATTCAATGACGATTACTGGCAATGTGATTACTTCAAATACACCTGCTGGTGGTTATTCTGGAATTTATATGTACTGGTCTCAAAGGGCGCCTGTTTTGACGAAGAACAAGATCATTTATACATCTACTTCAGGGATCGTCCTCTTAGTTTCTACGGAATTCAATTGTCTTTCTTCAATGAATAAATCTAATCCTTTGCGCGGTTTGATTGCGAATAATATGATCCAAGTTAGCGGAACAACATCAACTGCCTATGGATTGTATATGGTCAATAGTTCGAATTATGTGGACATCATGCACAATACAATTAGCATGAACAATACTGCCAATGGCGGTTCATACGCTTTATACCTTGGAAATGGACTTTCAAACCTCAATGTTAAAAATAACATTTTCCAAAATACAGGGAATGGCACAGCCACAGGTTCAGGTTATGCTGCATTTTTATATAATGGATCAACCATCGTTTATACAAACAATGATTTCTTCACCAGACATACAAATTTTGGATATTACAATGGTGGGCTCTATTCGACTTATGCAACTTGGAAAGCCGCTGCAACAGTTGGTATTCCTAGTTTTGAAATAGGCGGTTTGAATAAGGAAGTCACATTTGTATCGCCAACAGATATCGGCATACGACCACACCTCTTGTATCGCAGATGCTGAGCCAATGTTAACACACGCACTGGCAGACGATATCGATAATACAGCGAGAACAGCTACGCCAGATATGGGTGCAGATGAATTCAATGCTAGTGCTAGAGATGCTGCAGTTATTGCAGTCCGAACACCTGCTACATCTGTTGTTGCATTGGGTTCTCCTTATTCAATCAAAATCACCGTATTGAATAATGGTAGTTCTAATATCACGAGTTTAGATGCGAATTATAGTGTGAATGGCGCTGTGACTTCACAATCATTTACAGGATTGAACATTGCACCTTGCGATACGCTTCAATTGACCTTTACTGCGCCATATACATTTACTACTGGAGGCAATAATTTGTTTAGAGCATTTACGGGTGCTGTAAATACATTGTCTGACTTGAACAATGTCAACGATACATTTACAACGAGTTTCTGTACACCATTTAGTGGAACATTTACCATCAATAAAAACTTACCGCAGAGTCAGAGCAATTTTACTTCAGTTCAAGGTGCTGTCAATGCGGTCTATTCATGGAATGGCTGGACCAGTCGTATTGAGAATCGATGCGGCGTCTGGACCTTATAATGAACAGGTATTGTTTAGTGGTGTCATCCCTGGTTCTAGTGCAACCAATACTTTGCGATTGACTGGAAATACAACTAGAGAAGTGATTACTTTCAATCCTTCAATTTCTAATCTACAACATACGATAAGATTGCAATCTGCGAAGCATATTATATTGGATAGTTTGACAATTAATAATACGGGTACTTCATTGGGGGTAGGTGTTCATTTAGTTACGGCATCTGATAGTAATTTTGTGAAGAATTCCAATATCAATATTTCATTGGCAAGCACAAGCTTTAGCAATTCTGCCGGTATTGCAATCAGCACCAACACTTCAAATGTTACTTCAGCCGGTAATAATGGAAATAAAAATATCATTGATAATAATACGATCAATGGTGGATATTATGGCATTGTTGCAATGGGAATTAATACGACAACTTTCAACACGAATAATCAAATCATCAATAATAGATTGAGTGGACAAGCGCTAAATGGTATTTATGTTTATTATCAAGATTTGATAAAAATCAACGGAAACAATGTAGATAATATGTTGTCTACAAGCACTGGCGCAGCAGGAATAAGTGCATCTTATATTGAGCGTTTTTGAAATGAAGAAAAATAGAATTAATCGCACTGGACAATATGGAATGTATTTACAAAATGTCAATTATCAATTGGGGTCTGGAACAACTAGATCTGAAATTTCAAATAATATGATTGGAGGAATTTTCAACAATACTTCTCCGTATGGTGTTTATATCAATGCTCAAATGAGAAATGTTGACTTTTGGCATAATACCATCAATGTGGTGAATTTAGGAAGTGGATATGCATTCTTTATGCAATATACTTCTCCAGGTACATTTGGGGGATTGGATTTTAGAAATAATTCAATTACTGCTACCAATAATACGAATTATGTGGCCTATTTCTATTTCACGCCGAACAATCCATTCACGGTATTCTCCAATAACAATATTTATGGGTCGAACACTGCATCTACCACAGCTCTTTTCTCATGTAGTGGATATTCTACTAATTCTTGGTTGGGTAGTGGTTCTTCTTGCGTTGCCTTTAACAACGTAAATTGTATTTGGTTGCCACCGCAATACATCAATGATGCGACAGATCTACACAGTTTGTCTAATAATTTGAGCAACGTCGGAGTGAACATCGCTACAGTGACAACTGATATCGATGGGGATACAAGACCTCTCTCACCTTCATCTACCGTAGATATCGGTGCAGATGAGTATAATGTTCCTGCAGAGAATATTGGAGCTATTTCGGTTATAACACCAGTGGCACCAATTACTGTTGGACTTCAAAATGTAGTAGTGCAAATTAGAAATTTCGGGTCAGCAACCATCACTGCTGCCAATGTGCGCTATAAAGTAGGTGTAAATGGATCGATTAAAACAGTTGCATGGACGGGTTCTATTGCTACGAATGCAACGGCGAATGTCACATTTACAGGTGCAAATCAATACAATTTTACTGGAAGTTTTGATACCATCATCGCTTGGACAGATGCACCAAATGGATTGCCAGATGGATTTGTATTGAATGATACTTTTGTCAATAATGTGGTTTGTCAACCGCTAGCTGGCGTATATACTTTAGATCCAGGATTGCCTGCTAGTACTACCAATTTTGTCAATTTTAGCTCGATGGCTGCGAGATTGAATAATTGTGGAGTTACTGGGCCAGTTACTGTAAATGTTGCTGCTGGAACTTATACGGAGCAATTTGAATTGAAACAGTTTCCTGGTATATCGGCTGCGAACAATGTAACTATCCAATCAGCCAGCGGAGTTGCTTCATCTGTTATTTTACAATTCAATACAGCAAGTTTAGCAGCCAATAATTATGTGGTGTATATGAATGGTACTGATTATACAAAATTCCAAAACATGACGATGACCAATACCAATACAGGAGTTGGTTCATACATCATCTGGCAAGTAAATAATTCGAGATTCAACACCTTCCAAAACGTCGTGTTTAACGGAGCAATTACTACCTCAAATTCTACCAATTATTCAATTATCTACGCCAATAATACCAACGCTGTAAATGCTGGTCAAGGGGATGACAATAATACATTTAATCAGTGTGTGTTTAATAATGGATCTTATGGTTTCTATTACTATGGCTCTTATTCAAGTTACTATAGCTATAATACCGTTATTACCAATAATACCTTTACCAATCAAAGTTATACAGGAATCAATATTCAATTCCATTTTAATGCAAACATTTCTGGTAATACAATTACTACCAACACAAATAATACCTACTATGGTATAAACTTCTATGGTGCAGGGGTAACGAATTCAGGCAATGCATTTATCTCTAAAAACAATATCAATATTGCACTTGGTTATGGAATTTATACTTATTATTTTATTGGAAATAATTCATTTGTAACAAACAATATGATCAAGATTGGTTCTGGAACAGTTAATCCAGCAGTTGGATTGTATACGAATTATACCATGTGTAAAATCTACCACAATACGGTGAATGTAACTTCTGGATCTACAAACAATCAGGCTGTTTATTTGTACTATGGATGTTGTTATTCACCATTTACAGATTTCAAATTCAATATTGTTTCAAATACAGGAAATGGATCTACAGCAGGATTGTGTATTTATTCTGATGTAAACAATCCTAGTAATATGAAAATTGATTCAAATGTTTATTTCCAAGGAACAGGTGCATCGAACTTTGGAAATTTAGGTGGTGGCAATCATGCTACATTTACAGCTTGGAAAACAGCGATGGGGGCTACTTACGATCCAGCATCTGTGGTGGCTAATCCAAACTTTTTCTCTGCGAGTAATTTGCATATTAATAGTGGTACGAATTTGAGAGCAGTACCTGTGAGTCCTTTTGTTACAGATGATATCGACAATTTCAGCAGATGTGGTTTAACAGATGCAGGAGCAGACCATCACCCAGGAGCAAATGATATTGGAGCGAGTTTGATACTCTATCCTTTTGGTGGTGTAGCTTCTCCAGGATTGCAAGATGTGAAAGTGGTTATCAGAAACTTCGGTTCAAATACTGTCACTTCTGCCAATGTATCTTATAATATCAATGGAACTATTGCGACAAAGGCATGGACGGGAAGTTTGGCGACTTGTGCGACAGATACGGTCGTATTTACAGGAGCACAACAATACAATTTTGCGGGTGGATTCACCATGAAAGCCTATACAGACGGACCGAATGGCGCAACGGATGTAAATGTCTCGAATGATACCTTGTATTCAGGTGGTTGTTTGGGTATGGCCGGAAATTATACCATTGACCCAGCGGGATCGGGCCCTTCAAATTATACTACTTTCGGAGCGGCAATAGCGGCTATGCAAGTATGTGGTATTGGCGGACCAATTAATTTGTTGCCGCGGCAACATATACAGAGCAGGTAAATGTGCCGAATATTCCGGGTGCAAATGCTTTGAATACCATCACCTTTGATGGCGGAAATGGCAATAAAGCGACAAGAATAATTTCATTCTCTCCTTCTGCGGCTCCTAACTGGCATGTTGTTCGTTTTGATGCTTGTAATTATGTAACTTTCAGAAACTTGACCATACAAAGTACTAGCTCTTCTGGTGCTTGGGTTGCTCATTTCTTTAATGGTTCCAACAATAGAATCAACAACTGTACAATTAATTTAACAGGAAATAGCATTGGAAGTTCTAACTTCACAGGGGTTGTAATCAATGGAAATAAAACGAATGTGGGTACAGTAACATCTATAGGCAATAACCATTTATTGGATAGCAATGCGATCAATCTCAATGGCGCTTATTATGGAATATTTACTGCTGCGTCGGGCGGAGGTAGCAATACCTTTAAGTTTTTCTATAACACGATTAATAATGCCTATCAATATGGTTGTTTCTTCCAAAATAACCATGTAATCAAATTCAATAATAATACCATCAATTTTGGAACGTATATAACTTCATCTATAGGAGTGTATATGCCGAACAACAATCTTACGGGCTTGAACTTCCATGAGATCAATGGCAATAAATTTGTCAATGTCGGACAGACGGGTGCTCTAATCAGCACAAGTTCTGGAAGTAGTTCTGTTCAAAGTCAATTGTATAATAATATGATGGTTGGATTCAAGTACTCTTCTGGTGCGCAAGGAATACAATTGCAAAGTTCAAGCAATTGGAATATATACCACAATTCTATTAATTTCGATATTGCCGCATCTTCATTGTCGGCTTGTGTATATATAAACTTTGGAACGGGTATTAATGTCCAAAACAATATTTTAACGGTTTCGAATGCTTCTTCGAATAATTCATTCCCACTTTACGTAAATCCATCAGGAGCGATAAGCACGCTGAATTATAACAACTATCTCAACGCTTCTTCTACTAATTTATTGCAAATTGCAGCGGTCAATTATACTACTGCAAATTACAAAGCAGCTTATCCGACAGGTGGTGGTGCAAATTCAATCAACGAGGATCCTTTATTTGTGAGTAGCACAGATTTGCATATCACGGATGGTTGCAATAACGGCGCAAATTTGGGCTTAACTGTTGATTTCGATGGAAATGCTAGAGGTTCTTTGCCTGATATTGGCGCAGATGAAATTGTGGCAAGTGTTGATAATTTAGCCATGGTTGCCATTGTTTCTCCTATCACTAATTCTGTAAGTGCGGGACCGGTTAATATTACTGTAAGAATTAAGAACCAAGGTTCAAATACAGTGAACACCGGCAATGTATCCTATATATTGAATGGTGGTTCACCTGTGACAATTTCTATTCCATCTTCGATTGCTCCTTGCGATACAATGACCGTAACATTTACAGGGGTGATGATGAGCACGGGTACAAATAATTTCACAGCATTTACATCTCAGCCAAATGGCAATACCGACACTTATTTTGGAAATGATACCATCAAGACAACTTATTGTACCTCACTTAATGGAACGTATACGATTGGTGGAGCAAGTCCTGATTATGCTAATTTCAATGCTGCTGTTGCTGCACTAAATTGTGGTGGAGTCTCAGGAAAAGTGATTTTCAATGTGAGAGCAGGTACATATAATGAAGCGATTCAAATCAATTCCATCTATGGTTCTAATGATACCAATACGGTTACATTCCAATCTGAATCTGGTATACCATCTTCAGTTACACTTCAAAACAATACTGGAACTGCATTTACTTTGAAAATATTCAATGGGGATAATATCATCATTCGAAATATGAAAATCGCGGCAGGAAATAATCCTACTACGCGGTGCAGATTATAGCGTCAGGAGATAGTTGTAAAAATGTCACCATCTATGGCAATATAATCAGTGCAACTCAGCAAGCATTTACAACAAATGCTTCTGGGGTCTATGTCTCTGGATTTACTCCTAGATTGACTATTAGAAAGAATACCATCTCCAGTGTTTCGAATGCTGTTTATCTCATTGGAATAAATAACCTTTCTCAGTATACTACAAATTTGGTTATTGATTCTAATAATGTAACAACTAGTCCAAGCGGTTCATGGTATGGGATTGTATTAAACTACTGCAGTAATCCAACCATAAAATACAACAGTATTCTTATGAATTCTTGTTGTATAAACCAAGGAATTTATTTGTCGAATAATAGCAATGGTGGAGTTATTGCATATAATAAAGTTATTGCTAATAGTTACTTCCAATACGGTATCTATCTCCAAAATGTTAATATTAATGGAGAAACAACACCACTTATGGTCTATAATAACTTCATCAGCACAAGTTCGGGTAATTACAATTGCTTTGTGTCGAATTCTAATTATATCAATTTCTTCAACAATAGTTTCAATGTTGTGTCTTCAATTTCGTATAATTTATATGTGAATTCTTCTGGCACAAATAACAATATCAATATTGTCAACAACAGTTTCAAATCACCGTCAGCCTATATTAGTTTATTCGTCGGTGGTACAAATATCACCACAGCAAGAGCGATGATAGGAGAGTGCAACTTCAATAATTATTACCAAGGTAGTGGTTCGGCAAGTGAAAACCTCTTGAATTTGCAAGGAACTAATTACACAATTTCAACAATCAAAGGCGCCATCAAACCGAGTGCACCGATGAGTGATTCGAATTCAAATGCATTCAATCCTCAATACAAAACGAATACAGACTTGCATATCTTGCCGAGTTCTGGTTTGGAAGGTAGAGGTAAATTGCTCTCTGCATTCTTTACAGATGATATCGACGGGGGTGAAGCGTTTGACCAACAGCTTCGATATCGGAGCAGATGATACAGCCGTGATTAGAACAACTGCTGGTGATTATATTGCCTCGAGTTCATGTATCAATATCTCAGGTACAAGCTGGATTGATGTGACCGATACATTCGGTAAACTGGTATTCTCTATCAACCCTGAGGGCAATAACCTCGGACCAACATGTTGGGGACTTCGATTGAATACAGCAGGATTGAGAAAAGATAGTATTTTGAATAGTACAGATGGATTTAAATATCTCTCTTACTTCTTGGATAGAAATCTCTATATCAACCCGACGACTCAACCAGCATCAGGCACACACGTGAGTTTGCGATTCTATTGCAAGCAGAGCGAGTGGCAATTGTTGGCAGATACTGCCTTAACATTCGGCGTAACCTTGAATCAATACTATATGAAGATGCATCGCTTCCATGAGCCAGCAGCTACAAGTACTTTGGTTCCATTGACGACACCGACGGTGAATGATTCTTCTCATTTCTTGTATGTAATGAATGTGAATAATTACGGAGTTGATAAATACTTGCAATATCGCACCAACCACTTCTCACAATTCAATCCGGTATTCATACCAAATGTTATCCCGGCATTCTTGCCAGTGACATGGTTGTCATTCGATGCAAAAGCAAATGGCAATGATGCGAACTTGGATTGGGCAACAGCGAGTGAGCGCAATAGCAAAGATTTCGACATCGAGCGAAGTGTGGATGGCAAAGAGTTTGTTTCTGTAGGCAAAGTAAAAGCAGCGGGCAATTCGAGCGTGATTAACACGTATTCATTTATCGATAAAGATGCAGCGAGCTTGAATGCGGATAAGATCTACTATCGATTGAAGCAAAACGACTTGGATGGTCAATTCGAATACTCTAAGATTCGCGTAGTTCAATTCAAAGGCAAAGATGGCATCATCGTTCACTCGGTGAGTCCAAATCCATTCAATACCAATGTATCAGCTGATTTCACTTTATTGGCAGAAGACCGTGTGAGTTTGATCTTGACCAATATCAGCGGTCAAGTAGTCAAAATAGAGCAGATGAATGGTCAGAAAGGCGATAATAACTACAGCATGAATACGGAGGAGTTTGCTGCAGGGGTTTACTTCTTGAAGATTCAGACGAAAGACAACCAATTTGTCTACAAATTGATCAAAAACTAAACAATCATACCCGAAAGGGGTGGAGTGGATAGTAAAAGCGCTTGTTGGATATCCAGCAAGCGCTTTTTTATTAATTCAATTGAATTATGAATAAAACTATAATGGCAAAAATAGTTTAGTGTTTAACAATGGAATTCAAAGCTTACTGTGGAAAAGCTGTTATTGTCAAAAATGAAATGAATTGAAAATCTTTTGATGGCAATGATTTCATCGAAATGGCTTTCCTTATTGAATTTTGAAATAATGTGGATAAACTGTGAATATTATTGCGCAATTAAATTGACTTTGGTTTCAAACTTTAGTAGATTTGTTAAGACTTCTAAAAAGAAATACTATCGAGATATAACTTTACTTCAAACTTTTTTGCCTTCAAACGCCGTTAGGCGCTAATTATTGAAATATTTCAATATTGTTTTTTCGAGAAGTTAATTTAACCATTAAATTAACTTATATGCAAAAGTTTTTCCTACAAACAACCTTATTGTTTATTTCGCTTTTTGGAGCAAGTACAGTGTTTTCGCAGTGCTATTCTGGCGGACCTTCCTATTGTACCAATATTACGGCAAGTAATGTAGCTAGCTATGGAATGGGTATGCAGAATGTCACCTTGAATACAACAGCTATTCCAAGTCAAATTAATAATAACACTGCTGCGGGCTCTGGCTCACCCATTTACTTTGATTATACGAGCCAGGTGTTGAATGCGCCTTCAGGAGGCACGGTGAATTATTCAGTGCGAGGACCTTCGGGAAATGCTTCTAATATTAGAATGTTTATAGATTATAATAATGATGGTACTTTTAACACATCAGGATCTGAATTGGTTTTGAATTTGTTGAATGTTCCAACATCTGGTATCGGAAATATTGTTTCTGGTACTTTTGTATTGCCTACATTGTCAGCAGGCGTATATAGAATTCGTTTTGCATCTGACTTTCAAGGGGTAGCTGTTCCAGCGCCTTGCGGTCCATTGACATATTCAGCGGAAGTAGAAGATTATACTTTGATTGTACCTTCAGGAACGATGGATGTCTCAGTCGCTGGTATTCCCAATCCTGGATTTTTCTTAACAGGAAATAATACAGTAGCCGTTCGTTTTTTAAATCTATCGAATACAACCATCACGACGGCAGATATTGGCTATCAATTGGGTGCTAATGCTCCTGTAAGTGAATCTTTGACAGGATTGAGTATAGCGAGCGGTCAGACATATATTGCCACTTTTACAACTCCTTTAAATATTGCTTCGACAGGAAGTTTCTCCATGAAAGCATGGGCCAATAATGCCAATGGTTCAGGTTCGGTAACACCTGCCAATGATACGGCTTGTCGCTCATTTACGGTATATTGTTCAGGACCTTTAAGTGGAAATTATACTATCGATCCAGCGGGAAGCGGACCGACGAACTTTATCAATTTCAATATTGCAGATAGCAATTTAATTACCTGCGGGGTGTCGGGGCCAGTGACTTTTACCGTGGCTGCTGGAACTTATACGGGTGTCATTGATTTACCCGCTATTCCAGGTGCATCGGCGACCAATACCATCACTTTAAATGGTGTCAACAGCGCCACGAGAATTCTCACCAATTTGACAACAGCAGTTAATCCTGCAGTACTTAGGTTGAATGCTTGCAGTTATGTAACGTTTAAGAATTTTACCATTCGAACAACGGGAACAAGTGATGGATGGGCTGTACATTTATACAATGGATTGAATAATAAAATCAATAAATGTATCTTAGATATCGCTGGTGCAGGAGCTACTTCTTCTTCAGCCAATTTAGCCGGTGTAGTTATCAATGGTTCGTATGCCTCTATCACTGGAGCCAATTCTTCTGGAAATGGACATATTGTGGATAGTAGCACTTTTAATGCAGGATATTACAATATATATACTATTGCAGGATCAGCTGTAACCTATAGTTTCTTATACAATGTTTTGAATAATTCATATCAATATGCTGGTTATTTCAATAATTCACATACGATTAAATTCAATAATAATGTAATCAATTTGAGAGCTTCAAATGCCACAAATATTGGATTACAATATTTTAATTGCAATGCATCTGGAACACATGAAATAAGAAATAATATATTTAATAATATAGGTCAGTATGGTATTGTTTTTTTTACAGCTAGTGGTGGTTCTGGATCTGGTCAGATTTATAATAATTTCTTTGCTGGATTTAAAAAGTCAAATGGTAGTGCGGCTATCTATAATCAAGGGTCTTCTAGTTGGAAGATTTGGCATAATACAATTAATATTGATTTTAATGCGACATCAGGAAATACGGATTGTATTTATTTGAATGGGGGTAGTGGTTTCGATATAAGAAATAATCATTTGACAATTAGTGCGATTTCATGTGTGAATGCAAATCCGATGAGATTTACTTCGACAAGTTGTGCATCAGCAGTGGACTATAATAATTACTTTAATGCATCAAATACTACGCTAGCAGCTATTCCAACAGCACTTACTGCGGGTACTTATTTAGCGGCTTATCCAACAGGTGTTGGTGCAAATTCAATGAATACGAATCCAGGGTATATCAATAATAATACAAATTTGCATGTAACAAATCCATGTTTAAATGGTACAAACCTCGGTCTGACGACAGATATTGATAGCCAAGCGCGCACGAGCACACCAGATATTGGAGCAGATGAAATTCCTTCATTTGCATCTGATGCCATGGTTATGGCTATTCGCTCTCCCGCAACTGCAGTTGTTACTCCTGGTTCACTCTATACGATTACCATTACTGTGAGAAATGCGGGAACTAGCACTATTACAGATTTAGACGCAAACTATAGTGTAAATGGCGTTGTTACTTCAGAGACTTTTACTGGTTTAAATATTTTGCCTTGTGATACGTTGCAGTTGAATTTTACTTCGACCTATACTTTTACAGGGGGCAATAATATATTTAGGGCATTTACTGGAAATGTAAATACTGGTGCAGATCTGAACAATAGCAATGATACAATGACCACGAATTTCTGTACACCGTTTAGTGGAACATTTACCATCAATAAGACCTTGCCTCAAAGTCAGACAAATTTCACTTCAGTACAATCTGCCATCAATGCCGTGTATGGTTGCGGTATCAATGGACCTGTCACTTTGCGCATCGCTTCTGGAACTGGACCATGTAATGAGCAAGTATTGTTCAATGGAATTGTTCCAGGCTCTAATTTTATCAATACAGTGAGATTATCTGGAAATACCACAAGAGAGGCCATTACTTTCTTGCCGACGAATTCAAGTGCTCAGCATGTAATAAGATTACAAGCTACGAAGTGCATTATCTTGGATAGTTTGACGATTAATAATACGGGAACATCTTTTGGAACAGGGGTACATATTACTTCTCTTTCGGATAGTAATTTTGTTCAAAATTCAATCATCAATATTTCTTTGGCTTCTACTTCATTTTCTAATTCAGCTGGAATTGCGATTTCCACGATTGCGGCGAATGCAACTGGTGCAGGGAATAACGGAAATACCAATACTATCAACAATAATGCAATCAATGGGGGGTATTTTGGAATTACTGCCATTGGCACAAATTCAACTACTTTCTGTTTGCGAAATATTATCACCAATAATATTTTGAATGGACAAGCTTATTATGGAATTTACCATTTTTATCAGAATAACACAAAAGTCAATGGCAATGCGGTGGACAATATGCTTTCTACGAATACCAATGGGTATGCCATGCAATTTCAAAATATTGATAATTTCGAAATCAATAAGAATAAAATCAATCGTTTTGGGCAAATGGGTATGTATTTTAATGGTACGAACCACCAAGGTGGCTCAGGTACCAATCGTTCGCAAATCAACAATAATATGATTGGTGGAATAGCCTATAATGCGAATCCATATGGTATGTATTTTCAAATTGGTTCAGCACCATCCACCTATAGATACGTTGATTTTTGGCATAATACAATTCATATCGATAATATGAGTAGTAGCGGATATGCGCATTATTTTTCTAATACAACAGCAAATTCAATTTTTGGACTTGATTATAGAAATAATACATTTACTGTAAAAGGCAATACGAGTACTTTTTTCTATAGTCGCAATACTTCTGGACCAACTTTTATAAATTTCTTAAATAATAATATCTATAGTATCTCTAATCCTGCAGGATCTTCTGTATATATGACGACTTCAAGTACTTCAGGAAATGCATGGATATCGGCTTCATTCGGTGGAGTGAATACCTCGTCATGCAGAGGCGTTGATCCATTATTTATCAATGCAAGCACCAATTTGCATACGATATCAACTCCTTTGAGCAATGTTGGAATTAATACATCTATAACATCTGATATAGATGGAGATGTCAGACCACTTGCACCTTCAGGAACTGTTGATATAGGAGCAGATGAATTCAATATCCCCGCGGAGAATATCGGTGCGTTTGCAGTAATCAGTCCTGCTTTGCCGCTCACACCGGGATTGCAAAACGTAGTCGTGCAAATAAGAAATTATGGCTCAGCTACAATTACCGCAGCAAATGTGCGCTATAAAGTAGGTGTCAATGGTACGATAAAAACATTCCCATGGACAGGAACTTTAACGACAGGAAGTAATACGAATATTACCTTCACGGGTGCGAATCAACATAATTTTGCAGGCACCATAGATACAATATTTACATGGACGGATGCCCCGAATGGATTGCCTGATGGATATACAGCGAATGATAGTCTATTAGCAGTTATTTGTGGACCTCTCAGCGGAAATTACACCATTGATTCAGCCATGGCAACAGACGGCTCAAACTTCAGAAGTTTTAATGATGCAATCGCTTCTTTGAATTCTTGTGGAATTACTGGACCTGTGAGATTTACTATTGCAGCGCGCACATACAATGGTGCATTGAGTATAGGAAGTGTTTTCGGCGCGTCAGCCGTTAATACAGTAATATTTGATGGAGTTAATAGTGCCAATGTAATTATTACAGCGCCTACATCTGCTGCAGCACCTGCAGTACTGAGATTCAATGCTTGTAGTTTTGTAACATTTAGAAATGTTACAATTAGATCTACGGATGTATCTAATGGTTGGGCTGCTCACTTCTTCAATGGCACCAGTAACAGAGTGTCCAATTCTATATTAGACATCGGCGGTGCTGGCGCGACATCTGGAAATAGCAATTTGGCGCCAGTAGTCATAAACGGCAGTCTTACTTCGATGAGTACGAATTCTACCTTTGCAAATAACCATAGAGTGGATTCTTCTATTTTAAATGCAGGTTACTATGGAATTTATACAAATGTTTCTACAAATACAAATACTTTCTATTACTTAAATAATACTATAAACAGCGCTTATTATTATGGCGCATTTTTCTCAAATGCCCATGTGGTAAAGTTTAATAATAATGTCGTGAATTTGAGGGGAATTAATACTGCTACTGCTGGACTCTATATGCAAAGTGTCAATCCTTCAGGAGTGCTGTTTTCTGAAATTAATAACAATAAATTCACCAATATTGGACAATATGGAATATATATGAGTTCTTGTTCGGGAAGTGGTTCTGTTCAAGGACAGCTTTACAATAATATGATTTCTGGATTTGTATATACATCTGGTAATGTTGGAATGTATGTGAATAGCACAAATAGGTGGAATATTTGGCACAATAGTGTCAATTTGGATTTTGCCTCTTTAGGAGGTCAGAACAATTGTATCTTCGTTCAAAATGGCAGTAGTAATGATGTTAGAAATAATATTCTGTCTATTACCAGTCCAACGATCGTGGCAGCGGTTCCTTTTTACGTTACGCCTAATTCTGCAGTAAGTGCTTTGAATAATAATATTTATTTCAATGCGTCTTCTTCAAATTTAATAACAGGAAGTATCAATTCTAATAGTACAAATTACAACTTAAATTTCCCTTTAGGAGGTGGATCGGGTTCTATGAATGTCAATCCTCGATTTGTGAATAATAGCACAGATTTGCATACTTTAAATGGTTGCAATACTGGCACAAATCTAGGATTAACAGCAGACTTTGATAATCAATCTCGTGGAACAATACCAGATATTGGTGCTGATGAGACTTCACCTTCACTTAATAACGATATGGGCGTTTTGAAGCTCAATACTCCTTCATTCCCGCTTTTGGCTGGCTCAACCAATATTAATGTTACTTTGAAAAACTATGGATTAAATACCATTAATTCTGTGACTGTTTCTTATATGGTAAATGGCGGGTCTTTGACAACACAGACATTGACTGGTCTTAGCTTAGCTGCATGTGATACGATGAATTTCACTTTTACAACGCCTTATACTGTGACAGGTCCTAGTAATTTCTCTGTATTTACTTCTAATCCAAATGGAACTGGAGATTCATATTTATTAAATGATACGATTAATCGCTCTTTGTGTGTTGCGATGAATGGTGCTTATTCCATTAATGGTGGAGGCGGGGGAGATTTTATTTCCTTTTCAGCTGCTATCGCTCAATTGAATTGCGGTGGTGTGAGCGGCCCTGTCACATTTAATGTGGCTTCGGGAACTTATACTGAACAAATCACTATTGGAGAAGTACCTGGCGCTTCAGCAATAAATACGATCACTTTCAATGGAGGAACAGGTAATGCTAGTTCGCGTATTTTGACATTTGCAGGCACTTTTGCAAATCCACATACTTTTAGATTGAATGCTTCGAATTATATCAATATTAGAAATCTAACTATTCGCTCTACAGATGGCACAAATGGATGGCCATTGAATATAATTAACTGTCAAAATATCATTGTTGCAAATTGCAATATTGAAGTAGCAGGAGCTGGTGCTACTGCAACTGGTTCTAATTTAGCGGCGGTTGTTTTGAATGGTAGCACTACCTCTATGTCAACTGCATCAAGTAATAATAGCAATATCATTATTGATAGCAATAATATTAAAGGGGGATACTACGGTATTTCTACTAGGATGCCATCATCGCCATTATATACGAATGTACTTTATACAAGATACAACAATATAGACAGTTCTTATTTTTATGGAATTTTTAATGACTACCACACGCAGAAATGTTTGTATAATGTAATCAATAATAGAGTGAATGGCCCTAGTTCTTCTTCGGGAATTTATGTTCAAACGCTCTATTTTAATACACCAGATTTTGGTGATTTTAGTTATAATAAAATCTTTAATTGTCGACAATATGGAATGTACTTCGGAACTTTCTATACAAACAATGGTTCATTTCCAAATCAAGTAAATAATAATGTTATCGGACGATTCTTGGGAACGGGCGTAGCATCACGTGGTATCTATGTAGGATTTTGTACAAATTCAGTCTATCAGCACAATACAATCAATGTAGATAATCCCTCAACGAGTGGAAATCGTGCATTCTATATACAAGCAAATGGAAGTATATTGGTTCGAAACAACATCTTTGCCATTGGCAATGCATCAGCAACAAATGCAATTCCTGTTCAATTTGCATCAGTTTCTGCTACTTGCAGCAACAATGCTTATTACAATGCCGTTGGCGCAAATTTAATACAAACAACCTCGGGTACATTTACTGCCGCTGCTGGTACATTCCCTACAGCCGGTGGAGGTACTGGAAGTATTAGTGCAAATCCACAATTTCCTTCAGCATATAATTTGAAATTGGGGGCTGCAGTTGCAGCAACAACATTTAATAGTACTTTGAGTATTGCGACTCTTCCTTATGACATGGATTATATTCCAAGAGTTCCAATTTTGGGCACAACTACTCCAGATATGGGAGCCTATGAAAAAACAACGACCAATGTGGGTGTCTCTGCTATTGTGTGGCCAATAACGGTAACAGCAGGTAGCACTGATTCGATAAGGATTAGAATTAGAAATTATGGTTCGGATGCAGTTTCTAATTTCCCTGTGAAATATCGTTTAAATGGTACAATGGTTACAGAAACTTATGTTCCATCATTAGCTGCGAATGATTCCGTGATTTATACTTTTGCAACTACGGCCACTTTTGCAGGTTGTAATGCATTGATGGCTCAAACAGCATTGGTAGGAGATACTTATGGTTTAAATGATAGCACCAAAGTCAATATTGGAGGAAGTATAATTGGGACTTATACTGTCAAACCAGGCGGTGGAGGAAACTTTACCACATTGACCGCGGCAGTTGCTTCTTTGAATTGCGGAGTTGTTACAGGTCCTGTTATCTTCTTGGTAGATCCATCGACCTATAATGAGCAAATCACCATACCTTCAACGATTGTGGGTGTGAGTGCCACAAATACCATCACTTTTGATGGAGGAAATGGAAATGCATCTTCAGTTATTCTTTCATTCGCTACGGGCTTAACTTCTTCGGGATTATCCCATGTATTGAGGTTTAATAATTGTAATTTTATTACCTTTAGAAATATGACCATTCGAAGCTCAGGTGCTTCAAATGCATGGACAGTGCATTTTATGAATGGAACCAATAATAGACTCAATAATTGTATTGTAGATATGTCTGGAACAGGAACGACATCTACATCAAGTGGTTTTAATGCGATTGTAATGAATGGAAGTACTACTAGTATTAGCACTGTTTCCACCATTGCCAATAATCATCGAATAGATTCTTGTTCGATAAATTTTGGTTATTATGGATTGTATTGTTATTTGAACAATGGCAATTTGGTGAATTATTTCACTAACAACACATGGAATAATGCTTACCAATATGGCGTAATTTTTCAAAACGCGCAAACGATTAAATTCAATAACAACACAATCAATACGAGGGCTAGTATGACTACCGCTTATGGTATTTATTTGAGTTCAGTTAACCCTCTAGGCACTAATTTCAATGAAGTCAATGGAAATAGAATTCTTAGAACAGGTCAATATGGAATTTATTTTGTGAGCACACAAGGTGGGCCGATCAATCAAGGGCAGTGTTACAATAATTTGCTCAATGGAATGACTTATAACTTTTCAACAGTTGGAATATTTTTAAATAGTGCTTCTAATTGGAATCTATACCACAATACAATCAATCACGATATCCTTTCTGCTGGCGGACCTAATTATGGCATGCAAATTCAGAATGGCAGCAATAATGATGTGCGCAATAATATGTTGAGCACGACGATTCCAGGCACATCTAACTGGACGCCATTGTGGATTAGTCCTAGCTCTGCAGTTGTGGGTGTGAATAATAATAATTATTGGAACCCTTCTTCTGCAAATCTCGTGCATATTAATGGAGTAAATTATACCGCTGCGAATTATAAGGCAAATTATCCATTAGGAGGTGGATTGAATTCTTTGAACAACAATCCTTCTTATGTATCGGCATTTGATATTCATGTGACTAATCCTTGTAATAATGGAGCCAATTTAGCTGTTACGGTGGATGTTGATGGAAATACAAGAGTAACTTCTCCTGACATAGGCGCCGATGAGATGAATACGGTGCCTAACAATGATCTAGGGGTATTTATTATTAATTCACCTGCATTCCCATTGGCTACTGGCAGTCAATCTATCAATGTCACTTTGAAAAATTATGGCGGCAATACTATAACTGCAGCTGATATCAATTATACTGTAAATGGGGGATCGTTGACCACCCAAGCTTGGACAGGCTCACTGGCTCCTTGTGACACCATTTCTTTAACTTTGACAACGCCATATAATTTTACCGCGGGTTCTTCTAATTTGAAAGTGTTCACGACCAATCCAAATGGTGTTTCTGATATAACTCCATCTAATGATACGGCTCAGTGGACATTGTGCCCTGCAATGGCTGGTACCTATACCATCGGCGGTGGAGGAAATTATGCAACTTTCAATGCAGCTATTAGTGACTTGTATTGCGCCGGAGTTTCTGGTCATGTCACTTTTGTAGTAGCCAATGGAACATATGCTGAGCAAGTAAGTATAGCGCCGATCAATGGTGCTAGTTCGACGAAGCGCATTCGATTTACTTCGGCATCTGGCAATCCTTCATTGACAACCTTGACTTTCACTCCAGTTTCTTCTGGATCATATACATTGCAATTCAATGGTGCAGATTATATCACATTTGATAGAATGACGATTGCAAATGGTTATACTGCTTCAACTGTATATACAACATGGATAACTAATGGAGCTGATTTTGATAGTATTAGTAATTGTGTCATTCAAAATCCGATCAATACAAACGCATATGGTGTTTATCAATCAAATTCAACTGATAGAAGTTTCACTATGTTTAATGATTCAATTAAAAATGGTGGTTACGGTTTAATGATGCAGAGTAATACGACTGTTCCTTCTACAAACCATGCTTATGTAAATAATGTATTGTTCAATCAAACGAATAGCTATGCCATCTACTCTTACTTCCAAGATTCGGTTTTAATTTCTGGTAATACCATTACTACGAATGCCCCGGCTTCAACCTTCTATGGTATTTACACACAGTCTAATACTAAATTCCCAAGAATTACAAAAAATAAAATAGTTGGAATAAATGCAATAACAACTTGTTATGGAATCATGTTGAATAGCTATGGAGCAAATGGTTTCTCTTTTGGACGTGGATTGATTTCAAACAATTTCATTCAATTGGGAGGCGCTGCATCAACTAATTTTGGTGTATACTTCAGTAGCGGATCTAATTATACTGACTTTATGCATAATAGCATCAATATGACGAGTACCTTATTAAGTACAAATGTCGCTTGTTTCTATTATACAACTTCACTCACAGGAAACACAGTTCAAAACAATATTTTCCAAGCATCTGGAAATGGAACGACCTCTTGTGCGGTTGCGAATATTGGAACTTCAGGAACTTCTGGATGTGTGTTTAATAATAACAATTTCTTCTCTAGAAATGCTACTACATTTGGATACTGCGGTACTTCAAATGGAACATCGCAGACAAGTTATAATAACTTTAAAACAGGCGGCTCTGCGATTGCAAGTTTTGAGAGTGTTGGTTTAAATAGAGAAGTGAGTTTTGTCTCCACGACTGATCTTCACACGACTACTCCATGTATTGCAAATGCAGGAGCAAATGTCTTGTCTATTGTACCAGATGATATTGATAATGTAGCACGAACATCTACTCCAGATATTGGAGCGGATGAATTTACAACGAATGCTTATGATGCAAGTGTAATCTATGTGCGATCTCCAGCTAATTCTGTGGTAACGCCTGGTTCTCCTTATACAATTGTAATTACAGTAAGAAATAATGGTTCTGCAGCGATTACTACATTAGATGCTAATTATGCTGTAAATGGCGGTACTGCAACATCTCAAACATTTGCTGTGGGAAGTGGATTGCCTGTTGGCGGAATTCAAGCTTGCGATACTTTGCAGTTGACTTTCACCGTTCTATTTACATTTGGTGCGGGAGGCAATAATGTATTCAGAGCATTTACAGGTAATGTAAATTCAAATGCTGACTTAGTAAATTCGAATGATACATTCACAACGAATTTCTGTACGCCATTCAGCGGTGTATTTACCATCAATAAAAATCTTCCTCAAACGCAGACCAACTTTACCTCTGTTCAATCTGCGGTGAATGCAGTGTACTCTTGTGGGGTTATTGGTCCGGTTACTTTGAGAATCGATGCAGGCTCTGGTCCTTATAATGAGCAAGTATTGTTCAGTGGGATCGTCCCAGGCTCAAGTGCTACCAATTACGTGCGATTGACGGGAAATACAACAAAAGAGACCATCACGTGGTTGCCAATTGCTTTTAATCAGCAACATACGATTAGATTGCAATCCGCTAAGCACATTCTATTGGATAGTTTGACTATTAATAATACAGGAACATCTTATGGCATTGGAGTGCATATGACAGCAACTTCGGATAGTAATTTTGTGCAAAATTCTAATGTGAATATTTCATTGGCTTCAACTAGTTTCTCTAATTCTGCTGGTATAGCGATTTCATCAAATGCAGCATCAGCAACTGGTACGGGAAATAATGGAAATAAAAATACGATAAGTAATAACTCAATTACTGGTGGGTATTATGGAATCACTTCATTTGGTACGAATACAACTACATTCTGTCAAAACAATCAGTTTGTAAACAATACTTTTAATGGTCAAGCTTATTATGGAATGTATTTGGCTTATCAATCATTGACTTCAATCAATGGGAATAATATTGACAATTTCCTTTCAACTAATTTGAGCTCAATGGGTATGCGATTCGAATATGTCGAGCGATTTGAAATTAAAAGAATAAAATCAATCGAGCGGGTACTTACGGAATGTATTTCAATTTTGCAAACTATCAATTAGGAAGTGGAATCGACAAATCAGAGATTTCCAACAATATGATTGGCGGGATATTTTATTCTACAAATCCATATGGAATGTACATTACTAGTGGAGGTTGTAGAAATATCAATTTCTACCACAATAGCATCTCTATCATGAATGCAGGTTTTGGATACGCTTTCCAAATGCAATATTCCACCTCTGGATATTATGGCGGTTTGGTATTTAAGAACAATAGTTTTGTGGTGTATAATGGTTCGCAATATGCGGGTTATTTCTATTGGCAGACAAGTGGTATGATTCCTGCACAGCCGATAGATAGCTTTAAAAACAATAATATTTGGAATTCAAATACAGGTTCAAGTCAAGCAGTTTTTGGACAAAATGGATATGGTACAAACGGATGGATAAGTCCTAGTACAAATGGTTTGAATACATCAACATGTCTTTGGGTAGATCCTTTATATATCAATCCTTCGACTAATTTGCATACAATTTCTGGAGCATTGAGCAATAATGGAACGAACATCGCTACTATTACAACGGATATCGATGGCGATACCAGACCTTTATCACCATCTTCAACAGTAGATATCGGAGCAGATGAATTCAACGTGCCAGCTGAAAACATAGGTGCATTTGCTATTATCAGTCCGACATTACCACTTGTCACAGGATTGCAAGATGTGATTGTTCAAATTAAAAACTTTGGTTCAGCAACAATCACGTCAGCCAATGTCAATTACAAAGTTGGTTTGAATGGGTCTACAAAAACAATTGCTTGGACAGGTTCAATTGCTACCAATGCGACTTCAAATGTCACCTTTACTGGTGCTAACCAATACAATTTCACACTGGAACATTCGATACCATTATCGCTTGGACTGATGCTCCACATGGATTGCCTGATGGCTATTTAGGCAATGATACAACATCTTCATTGGTGTGTCAACCTCTTTCTGGAGTATATACGATGGATACGACTTTGCCTGCTAGTGCGACAAACTTTGTCAACTTCAATACGATTGCATTGAAATTAAATAATTGCGGTGTTGCTGGTCCTGTTACTATCAATATCGCGAATGGTACTTATGCAGAACAATTTACACTCAATCAAATCTACGGAACTTCAGCAACAAATACAGTGACCTTCCAATCAGCTTCTGGAATAGCTGCCAATGCTGTTATTCAGTTTAACGGCGGGTCTTCTGCTGCCAATAATTTCGTCGTAAAAATGAATGGCGCCGATTACACAATATGGAAGAATTTAACATTGCAAAGCACGAATGCGTCTTTTAGTACCCTCGTTTGGCAATTAAACAATACCAGATTCAATACTTATCGAAAGGTGGCGTTCAACGGACCTTCTGGCTCATTGACAAGCACAAATAATGCACTCGTTTTTGCTAACAATACTTCGACCGCCACTCCAGGACAAGGGGACGATAACAACATATTTGATTCTTGTCTGTTTAATAATGGCGCATATGGAATTTATAGTTATGTTTCTTATGGTTCTGCTTATACGTATAATTGTGCATTCACAAATAATACATTTAATAACCAATACTATATGGGAATGAATTTGTCATTTCATTTGAGTATGAATATCCATAATAATAATATAAACACGAATTCAACGTATTCTAATTATTATGGGATTAATTATGCATCTAATACTGGAATTCAACATGCAGGAAAAATTTCTAGAAATAGAATTTCTGCCCCGAATGCGAATGGTTATGGAATAGCTGCTTATTACATGAATGGACCAAATTGTTCTGTGCTCAATAATATGATCAATATTGGCGTTGGGTCTGGTTCTCCATCGTATGGTATGTATATGTGGTATAGCAATTGTAAAATTCATCACAATACGGTGAACATCACTTCTGGCAATGCAAATTCTTATGCTGCATATATTTATAATAATGAATATTCTCGTCCATCATCAGATATTCGTTACAATATTTTAGCGAATAGCGGCAATGGAGCAACTGCAGGATATTGCATTTATTCAGTGAGCAACAACACTCCTTTCACGACTATAGATAGTAATGTTTATTATCAGGGTGCTGGCGCAGGAAATTTTGGAAATTTTAATGGATCAGTGTATACAACTTTTGCTGCTTGGAAAGCGGAATGGGTGCTTCTTATGATCTTGGCTCTATTGTAGCAAATCCAAACTTCTTCAGCCAAACGAATCCACGCATCAATTCAGTTCCGAATATCCGTTCAGTTCCTCGTCAGTCATATATGACTGAAGATATCGATGGCACAAGATGCGGTATCATTACAGAAACAGGCGCTGATGACCATCCAGCGGCGAATGATATTGGTGTGTCTAGTATATCTAATCCACTCAATGGAGTAGCAAGCCCTGGTTTAACTACGATTTCTGTTTACCTCAGAAATTATGGAAGCAACACGGTAACTTCTGCGAATGTTACCTATGATATTAGCGGTACAGTGGTTAATCAGGCATGGACTGGTACTTTGAATCCTTGTGATTCAGTTTTATTCTCGTTTAGCACTCAGTACAATTTCAGTGGTGGATTCACTATGAAAGCATTTACAACTAGTCCAAATGGCGCATCTGATGCGGTTCCAATCAATGATTCTGTTATTGTAGGTGGTTGCTTGGGTATGTCAGGATTGTATACTATTGATACTGCAGGATCTGGCCCAACAAATTTCCTTTCGTTTAATGCAGCTTTAACTGCTATGGCTAGTTGTGGAATTTCTGGACCTGTTGCTTTTGATGTGAAAGCAGCAACTTACAATGAGCAAGTTTTAATTCCTTATATTAATGGAACAACTGCAGTGAATACCGTCACATTTAATGGAGGCAATGGAAACGCAGCATCTAGAATTTTGACTTTTGCTTCGACCTCTGCAGCGTCGCCGTATGTATTGAGATTCAGCGGTGCTCAACATGTTTACTTCAGAAACATCACGATCAATTCTACTAATGTCAATGATGCATGGAATGTGAATTTCATCAACTCAAAGCGTTGTGGAATCTCAAATTGTATTGTTTCTAATGCGAACTACTCACCAAATAATACCAGCTTTAATGTGCATGGTATCTTGTTAAATGGAAATACAACCAATTATTCAACAAATTCAAATTCCAATGACAGTATCTACATCGATTCTAATGCAATTAGCACAGGAATTTATAACTTGAGTTCATTCCATAATGATGGAAGCAAAACCATTTTCATCAGAGGAAATACTTTGACTCAAGCACCTTATAGTTGTATATATATTCAAGGAAATCAAACTGTCAAAATTTTGGGCAATACCATGACCATCAGAATTGGCGGAAGTGCATATGTGTTTTATAATCTTTATCTTGGAAGTGCTAATCCATCTGGCTCAAATTATCATGAAATCAGCAATAATGTTTTCAGAGAATCTTATGGTGGTGCCATCCAAATTGCCTCTTCTTCAGGGAATGCAAGTGTCAGTTGCGTTATGGCCAACAATATGATTTCTAATTTCTTTTATATCAACAATCAGAATATTGGAATTTACACTGCAAGCGCTAACTATTGGAAAATCTACCACAACTCTATAAATTATGCATTGGTTTCTAATTCGATTACTTCTTATTGCTATTACAATACGAATGGGTCTAATATAGATTTGCGCAATAATATATTTGCAGTGACGAATGCTTCTGCATCGAATTGCATTCCATTCTACACAAATACAAATAACGCTTTCATTTCAAATAATATTGACTTCAATAATTATTTCAATGCTGCGGGAACTACCTTGGTAAACCTTGCTGGTACGCTCTACACGGCGAGCAATTACAAAGCGACATTTACCAATCCTACCGGTGGTGGAGCTGGAGCAAACTCATTTAATTTTAATCCGCAATTTGTTTCAGCAACGGATCTTCATCGCTCTTCAATTTGTTATACTGGCGCGAATGTTGGAATCACTTCAGATATTGATAATCAAGCGAGATCGAGCACACCTGATATTGGTGCAGATGAAGTGGTTGGAAGTCCGGATGATATTTCAATCGAATCTATTGTTTCTCCAACTTCAACTTCTGTAAGTGCGGGACCAATTAATATTACAGTGCTTTTGAGAAATGTAGGTACAAATGCAGTAACTTCTGGAAACCTTACCTATGTCTTGAATGGCGGCTCACCAGTTGTTGTTGCAATTCCTTCAACGATCAATACTTGTGATACCTTATCTATGACGCTTACTGGATTGACTATGGTTTCAGGTACCAATACTTTTGTTGCCTTTACTTCTCAACCAAATGGAAATACAGATGCGAATTTCAGCAATGATACCATCAGACGCAACTATTGTACGCCTTTAAGTGGAACATTCACGGTAGGGGGCGCAAGTCCAGATTATGCCAATTTCACAGCGGCAGTCAATGCATTGAATTGTGGCGGAATCAATGGCCCAGTGGTATTCAATGTTAGAGGAGGTACATACAATGAATCGATTCAAATCAACTCAATTCCAGGTTCTTCAACAACCAATACTGTTGTATTCCAATCTGATAATGGCATCGCAAGTTCTGTGACTTTGCAAAACAATGTGAGTGGTTCTTTTGTCGTTAAAATTTTGGATGCAGATAATATTTCATTCAGAAATATGACGATTACATCAAACTTGTCGGGGATAAATGCAGTACAAATTATCGCCTCTGCAGATAGTTGTGTGAATGTAACCATATATGGAAATATCCTCAGCACACAATGGGGTGTCTTTAATCAGGCAAATGCAGCTCTTGTGGCAACTGGAAAAAATCCAAACTTGACGATTAGAAGAAATTCAATTTCAAGAGCAGCTTATGGAATCTATATTCAAGGAAATGCTACATTGGCACAATACAATCAAAATACAATTGTTGATTCTAATGCTATTACAACAGTTGGAGGAGACGCCTTCCAAGGGATGTTCTTAAGGTATTGCAGTGCACCTGAAGTGAAGTATAATAACGTACAGAAAAATGGATGTTGTGCGGATAAAGGTATCGAGCTATTAAACATCAGCAATGGAGGGGAGATTTCCTACAATACAATAAATACGACCAATGGATTTAATTATGGATTGTTGTTGCAAAATATCAACAACAATGGTGAAACAACGCCGTTGATGATATTCAACAACTTCATCAGCATGTCTGGAGGAACGTATAATGCTTATGTGGTTAACTCAAACTATATCAATTTCTTCAACAATAGTTTCAATATTGCTTCTTCAGGAGTCTATAATATGTATGTCAATTCATCTGGAACTAATTCAAACATTAATATCGTCAACAATAGTTTCAAATCACCATCTGGTTTAACGAGTTTATTCGTCGGCGGAACAAATATTACTACGGCGAGAGCGATGATAGGAGAGTGCAACTTCAATAACTATTACCAAGGTAGTGGTTCGGCTGGTGAAAACCTTTTGAACTTGCAAGGTACGAATTACACATTCTCATCGATTAAAGGCGCTATCAAAACTAGTTCGCCAATGAGTGATTCGAATTCAAATGCATTTAATCCTCAATACAAATCCAACACAGACTTGCACATCTTGCCAAGTTCTGGCTTGGATGGAAGAGGTAAATTGCTCTCAGCCTTCTTTACAGATGATATCGACGGGGTGAAGCGTTTGACTAATAGCTTTGATATAGGGGCAGATGATACAGCCGTGATTAGAACAACTTCTGGTGATTATATTGCCTCGAGTTCATGTATCAATATCTCAGGAACAAGTTGGATCGATGTGACAGATACATTCGGTAAACTTGTATTCTCTATCAACCCAGAAGGAAATAACCTCGGACCAACATGTTGGGGACTTCGATTGAATACTGCGGGATTGAGAAAAGACAGTATCCTAAATAGTGCAGATGGATTTAAATATCTCTCTTATTTCTTGGATAGAAATCTCTATATCAACCCGACGACTCAACCAGCACCAGGCACACAAGTGAGTTTGCGATTCTATTGCAAACAGAGCGAATGGCAATTGTTGGCAGATACTGCATTAACATTCGGCGTTCCCTTGAATCACTACTATATGAAGATGCACCGCTTCCACGAGCCAGCAGCTACAAGTACTTTGGTTCCATTGACGACACCAACGGTGAATGATTCTTCTCATTTCTTGTATGTGATGAATGTGAATAATTACGGAGTTGATAAATACTTGCAATACCGCACCAACCACTTCTCACAATTCAATCCGGTATTCATACCAAATGTTATCCCGGCATTCTTGCCAGTGACATGGTTGTCATTCGATGCAAAAGCAAATGGCAATGATGCGAACTTGGATTGGGCAACAGCGAGTGAGCGCAATAGCAAAGATTTCGACATCGAGCGAAGTGTGGATGGCAAAGAGTTTGTTTCTGTAGGCAAAGTAAAAGCAGCGGGCAATTCGAGCGTGATTAACACGTATTCATTTATCGATAAAGATGCAGCGAGCTTGAATGCGGATAAGATCTACTATCGATTGAAGCAAAACGACTTGGATGGCCAATTCGAATACTCTAAGATTAGAGTGGTTCAATTCAAGGGCAAAGATGGCATCATCGTTCACTCGGTGAGTCCAAATCCATTCAATACCAATGTATCAGCTGATTTCACTTTATTGGCAGAAGACCGTGTGAGTTTGATCTTGACCAATATTAGCGGTCAAGTAGTCAAAATCGAGCAGATGAATGGTCAGAAAGGCGATAATAACTACAGCATGAATACAGAGGAGTTTGCCGCTGGGGTTTACTTCTTGAAGATTCAGACGAAAGACAACCAATTTGTCTACAAATTGATCAAAAACTAAACAATCATACCCGAAAGGGGTGGAGTGGATAGTAAAAGCGCTTGTTGGATTTCCAGCAAGCGCTTTTTTGATATGTGAATTTATAGTAAACACCTGAAAGGTTGATAGTGAGGGATTAATAGGTCTTTATTGAATGAGTAGGCTAGATTCTCCAATGTGAAAAAAGATGTTTTGTTAATACACATTATAAAAATGTTTGTAAAGTGTGAACAACTTGTTCTGTATTAGATGGAGCTTTAAAATCAATGCTTTAGTATGAATCCTAATATAGTTTGACATATAAATTGGGATTCCCTTGATATTTTTTCATTTTATATAAAGAAAATTCCATGCGATACGGGGATTTTATATACTTTTGCGGCTCTCAGAGATAAATTCTGTTAATGCATGTTAAAAGTTGATCTGTTAAATCAACCTTTTAGTTTTATAAATATGCAGAAATCAGGATATTATATCGGAGTTAAAAAATTAAAAACCTAACCATCATGTCAAAAAACATTTTTATGCGTTTTACCATTCTCGCTATTCTAACTATTGTTGGATTGCAAAGTTATGCTGCCTTAGTTGTAACAGGTGGGGGCGGAGGCACTAATATTTGCGCTGCTGTTGCAACCAATACTACAATCCTCGATACCATTAAAATAACTGAAGTCAGTGGAGGTTTTGGTGGAGCAGGTGTTGCAAATCCAGTAATTACATTGCGAACACCACCAGGATGGAAATTTATTGCACCTGTTCCTGTGCTTTCAAGTTCGACGGGAGATATTTTAGGGTTTTTGAACAATTCAAATCTATTAAATGATTCTACTCTTCAAATTTCAATTGTTACTCTTGGAAATGGAAATTCGTCAGATCAATTGAGAGCTATTGGTGTTAGAATTCAAGCTAGAACTGCATCTGCAGCCCCAGGATATATATTTGCTACTTCAACGGCAAATACAACAGGAATTACAATAGGTGCAGCGGGTACCAATTTTGGAAATCTTTCCATTTCTAATCCAGATGCGAATGTAGGAGTTTCTACATCCATTTGTATTGGCGCTTCCACAACAATCGGAGCAGCAGCGGTTGGCGGAAATACATATGCTTGGACTTCTAATCCTTCGGGATTTGTTTCTGCTTCAGCTAATCCTTCAGTTTCTCCATCTATAACTACTAGATACATATTAACACAAACAATTACAGCAACAGGTTGTTCAAAAACAGATTCTGTTTTAGTTACAGTAAATCCATTTCCTGCAGCAAATGTAGGTTCACCTTCTACTATATGCAATGGTACAAGCGTTTCTATTGGTGCAGCAGCAGTAGGCGGAACGACTTATGCTTGGACTTCTAATCCTGCAGGATTTGTTTCTGCTTCAGCTAATCCATCAGTTTCTCCATCTACAACAACTAGATATATACTAACTCAAACAATTACAGCAACAGGTTGTTCAAAGATAGATTCTGTTTTAATAACAGTAAATCCATTGCCAGCAGCAAATGTTGGGTCTCCTTCTTCTATTTGTATTGGTGCAAGCGCTTCTATTGGCGCAGCAGCGGTTGGCGGAACGACATATGCTTGGACTTCTAATCCTGCGGGATTTGTTTCTGCAAGCGCTAACCCAACAGTTTCTCCATTAACTACAACTAGATATATTTTAACGCAAACAATTACAGCGACTGGTTGTTCAAAAACAGATTCTGTTCTGATTACAGTAAATCCACTTCCAGCAGCAAATATAGGATCACCTTCAACTATTTGTAATGGGGCAAGCGCTTCAATTGGTGCTGCCGCTGTGGGTGGGACAACCTATTCTTGGACCTCGAATCCATCGGGATTTGTTTCAGCTTCTTCTAATCCATCTGTTTCTCCATCAACGACAACTAGATATATTTTAACTCAAACAATCACAGCAACGGGTTGTTCCAAAACGGATTCTGTTTTGATTACAGTGAATCCTTCTCCTGCGGCTATTGTTGGATCTGCAATCACATTATGTAATGGATTGGATACCGTTATTGGATCGAATGCTGTAGTTGGAAATACCTATTCTTGGACTTCTAATCCTGCTGGGTTTACCTCAAGTTCTGCTAATCCAAGACCAATGCCTTCTTTTACTACAACTTATTATTTAACTGAAACAATTACAGCAACAGGCTGTTCTAAAACAGACTCTGTGAAAATAACTGTCGTACCGATGCCAGCAGCTGCTGTCGGTTTGCCAACAGTTATCTGTAGCGGTTCAAGTACAAATATTGGTGCAGCAGCAGTTCTTGGAAATACTTATTCTTGGACAGCTATTCCAGCTGGATTTACATCTACTTCAGCAAATCCTTTAATTACACAAACTGTAAATACAATTTATTTCTTAACAGAAACTATCACAGCAACTGGCTGTTCAAAATCAAACAATGTATCGATTCTTGTAAACCCACTTCCAGATGCTAATGTTGGCGTAGCAAAGACGATATGTATGAATAATTCAACGACAATCGATGCAGCAACAGTAGTTGGAAATACATACTCTTGGACATCTAATCCAGCCGGATTTACTTCAACAAGTTCAAATCCATCTGTTAGTCCATCCACTACAACTAAATATTATTTGACTGAGACAATTACAGCCTCTGGTTGTATTCAAGTTGATTCAGTTATTGTAACGGTTAATCCATTGCCAGCAGCAAATGTTGGAGCAGCACAAGCTATTTGCTTGAATGGAAATACCAATATCGGTGCAGCAGCAGTAGCTGGAAGCACGTATAACTGGTCTTCTAACCCAGCTGGTTTCATATCTACAAGTGCAAATCCAAATGTTGCTCCATTAGTGACAACTACTTATTATTTAATAGATACTACTACTTTAACTGGCTGTAGAAATATTGATTCAGTTGTTGTAACAGTGAATCCACTTCCAGCAGCTAATGCAGGATCTGCAGCGACAATATGTTTGAATGCTTCTACCAATATCGGTGCAGCGGCAGTAGTAGGAAATACTTATGCTTGGACTTCTAACCCTGCTGGTTTCACTTCAACTGCAGCAAACCCATCTGTATCACCAACAGCAACAACTAGATATATTTTAACAGAAACGATTACAGCTACAGGTTGTATGAAAATGGATTCTGTTTTGATTACAGTTAATCCAATCCCTGCAGCTCTTGTAGGTACAATGGATTCAATTTGCCCAGGTGGAAACAAAACGATTGGAGCGGCAGCAGTATCTGGAAATACATATGCTTGGACTTCTAATCCAGCAGGCTTTACTTCAACTTCATCTAATCCTAATGTAAGTCCTTCAGTAAATACTTGGTATATATTGACTGAGACAATTACAGCGACAGGTTGTAATAATACGGATTCTGTATTGATCAAAATCAATCCACTTCCAGCAGCTTTTGTTGGTTCAATGGATTCAATTTGCCCAGGTGGAAATATCACCATCGGTTCAACTGCAGTATCAGGAAACACATATGCTTGGACTTCTAATCCAGCAGGCTTTACTTCAACAACCGCTAATCCAAATGTAAGTCCATCGGTAAATACTTGGTATATATTGACAGAGACAATTACAGCAACAGGTTGTAATAAAACGGATTCATTTTTAATTAAAATCAATCCACTACCAACAGCATTTGTTGGTTCAATGGATTCAATTTGCCCAGGTGGAAATATTACAATTGGAGCTGCAGCAGTATCGGGAAATACATATTCTTGGATTTCTAATCCTGCGGGCTTTACTTCAACAACAGCTAATCCAAATGTAAGTCCATCAGTAAATACTTGGTTTATATTGACAGAGACGATTACAGCAACAGGTTGTAATAAAACGGATTCAGTATTGATTAAAATAAATCCAATCCCAGCAGCTAATGCAGGTACTTCTGGAGCAATTTGTTTAAATGCGAATAGAAATATCGGTGCAACTGCAGTAGTTGGAAATACATACGCTTGGACTTCTAATCCAGCTGGATTTACTTCTACAAGTGCTAATCCAAATGTAGCTCCAACTGTTACAACAACTTATTATTTAACAGAGACCATTACAGCGACAGGTTGTTCTAAAATGGATTCAGTCGTAGTTACTGTAAATCCACTTCCAGCAGCTAATCCTGGTTCTGCATCTACCATCTGTCAGTTGGCATCAGCCAATATCGGTGCTGCAGCAGTAATTGGAAATACCTATGCTTGGACATCTAATCCAGCAGGATTTACTTCTACAAGTGCTAATCCATCGGTTAGTCCAATGACAACTACTAAATATTATATTACAGAGACTATCACAGCGACAGGTTGTATGAATATGGATTCTGTTATCGTTACAGTTAATCCAATTCCAGCAGCTAATCCAAGTGCATCAAGAGGCTTGTGTATCGGTGATAGCACAAATCTTGGAGCAGCAACTGTTATAGGAAATACTTATTCTTGGACATCAATGCCAGCAGGATTTACTTCAACTGTTTCAAATCCTAGAGTTTGGCCAACAGTAACAACTAAATACTATATCACAGAAGTGATTACAGCAACGGGTTGTTCTAATATGGATTCTGTAACAATTACAGTAAATCCACTTCCTGCAGCAATAACTGGAATTCCGCAATCTGTATGTGTTGGAAATAACGTGACTATCGGTGCAGCTGCAGTTCCTGGAAATACATATTCTTGGACTTCATCTCCAACAGGATTTACTTCTACTTTAGCAAATCCAACTATTTCACAAACTGTTAATACTGTTTATTACTTGACAGAAACGATAACAGCAACCGGCTGTTTCAAATCTAATAATGTTTCTATTCTTTCAAACCCACTTCCAGCAGCAAATGTTGGATTGGCAAAAACAATTTGTCAAAATGCAACTACATCAATTGGTGCAAATGCAGTAGTTGGAAATACTTATTCTTGGACTTCTTCACCAGCAGGATTTACTTCATCAGCTGCTAAGCCATCTGTTTCTCCATTGGTGACAACTAAATATTATTTGACTGAGACAATTACAGCCTCTGGTTGTATTCAAGTTGATTCAGTTATTGTAACGGTTAATCCAATTCCTGCAGCAAATGTTGGTGCGGCACAAGCTATTTGTTTGAACGGAAATACAAATATTGGTGCAGCAGCCGTAGTTGGAAACACGTATAACTGGTCTTCTAATCCAACTGGATTCACATCAACAAGTGCTAATCCAAATGTAGCTCCAACAACAACGACTACGTATTATTTGATTGATTCAATTACAGCAACAGGCTGTAGAAATATTGATTCAGTGGTTGTTACTGTCAATCCACTTCCAGCAGCTAATGCAGGATCTGCAGCGACAATATGTTTGAATGCTTCTACCAATATCGGCGCAGCAGCAGTAGTTGGAAACACCTATTCTTGGACATCAAATCCAGCTGGCTTTACTTCAACTGCAGCAAACCCATCTGTATCACCTACAGCAACAACTAGATATATTTTAACAGAAACGATTACAGCTACAGGTTGTATGAAAATGGATTCTGTTTTGATTACAGTTAATCCAATCCCTGCAGCTCTTGTAGGTACAATGGATTCAATTTGCCCAGGTGGAAATAAAACGATTGGAGCAGCAGCTGTCAGGAAATACCTATGCTTGGACTTCTAATCCTGCAGGATTCACTTCAACTTCATCTAATCCTAATGTAAGTCCTTCAGTAAATACTTGGTATATATTGACTGAGACAATTACAGCGACAGGTTGTAATAATACGGATTCTGTATTGATCAAAATCAATCCACTTCCAGCAGCTTTTGTTGGCTCAATGGATTCAATTTGCCCAAGTGGAAATATCACCATCGGTGCAACTGCAGTTTCTGGAAATACATATGCCTGGACTTCTAATCCAGCAGGCTTTACTTCAACAACCGCTAATCCTAATGTGACTCCATCGGTAAATACTTGGTATATATTGACAGAGACAATTACAGCAACAGGTTGTAATAAAATGGATTCAGTTTTAATTAAAATCAATCCTCTTCCAACAGCATTTGTTGGTTCAATGGATTCAATTTGCCCAGGTGGAAATATTACCATCGGAGCTGCAGCAGTATCAGGAAATACTTATTCTTGGACTTCTAATCCTGCGGGCTTTACTTCAACAACAGCTAATCCAAACGTAAGTCCATCAGTAAATACTTGGTATATATTGACCGAGACGATTACAGCAACAGGTTGTAATAAAACGGATTCAGTATTGATTAAAATCAATCCAATCCCAGCAGCTAATGCAGGTACTTCTGGAGCAATTTGTTTAAATGCGAATAGAAATATCGGCGTAACAGCAGTGTCTGGAAATACTTATGCTTGGACTTCTAATCCAGTAGGATTTACTTCAACAAGTGCTAATCCGAATGTAGCTCCAACTGTTACAACAACTTATTATTTAACTGAGACAATCACAGCGACAGGTTGTTCTAAAATGGATTCAGTCGTAGTTACTGTAAATCCACTTCCAGCAGCTAATCCTGGTTCTGCATCTACCATCTGTCAGTTGGCAACAACTAATATCGGTGCTGCAGCAGTAATTGGAAATACCTATGCTTGGACATCTAATCCAGCAGGATTTACTTCTACAAGTGCAAACCCATCGGTTAGTCCAATGGCAACTACGAAGTATTATTTGACAGAGACAATCACAGCGACTGGTTGTTCAAATATGGATTCGGTAATTGTAACTGTTAATCCAATCCCTGCAGCAGTTCCTAGTGCATCAAGAGGCTTGTGTATCGGTGATAGTACAAATCTTGGAGCAGCAACTGTAATAGGAAATACTTATTCTTGGACATCAATGCCAGCAGGATTTACTTCAACTGTTTCAAATCCTAGAGTTTGGCCAACAGTAACAACTAAATACTATATCACAGAAGTGATTACAGCAACGGGTTGTTCTAATATGGATTCTGTAACGATTACAGTAAATCCACTTCCAGCTGCGGCGACAGGAATTCCTAAGTCGGTTTGCGCGGGTAATACAGATACAATCGGTGCACCAGCAGTACCTGGAAATACATATTCATGGACTTCTTCACCTGTAGGATTTACTTCTACACTTTCTAGACCAGCGATTACTCAAACTGTAAATACCGTTTATTACTTGACTGAAACAATCACAGCGACTGGATGTTTCAAAACGAATAACGTATCTATCCTTTCAAATCCATTGCCATTTGCCTTCACAGGTCCAGCGAAAGGAGTTTGTACAGGTGGAAGCACAACAATTGGTGCAGCAACAATTCCAGGTCATACTTATTCTTGGACTTCTTCACCTGCTGGATTTACTTCATCTATTGGAAATCCAACAGTTGCTCCAACTGTTAATACTAAATACTATTTAACTGAGGTTATCACAGCTTCTGGTTGTGTTAATTCAGATTCAGTGGTGATAACTGTTAATCCATACCCAGTGGCAAATGCAGGAACAGCTTCTACAATTTGTCAGGGATCTAGCACGAATATCGGTGCTGCTCCTGTAGCAGGAAGTACTTATGCTTGGTATTCAGTTCCTGCAGGATTTATTTCTACTTCATCTTCTGCAAGTGTTTCTCCTTCTGTTACGACTAAATATTTCATGACTGAGACAATCACTGCAACAGGTTGTGCGAAAATGGACTCTGTGACTATTACTGTCAATCCTGCTCCAATCGCAAACGCTGGTTCACCTTCTGTTATCTGTCAAGGATTGAGTGTGAATATTGGTGGTGCAGCTGTAGCTGGAAGAACTTATGCTTGGACATCTAATCCTGTTGGATTCACGTCAACATCGGCTAATGCTAATGTTACACCAAATGTGACAACTACTTATTATTTAACTGCGACAATTACCGCTACGGGATGTACAAAATCAGATTCAGTAACTATTACTGTAAATCCTTTACCAGCTGCTAATACTGGTGGAGCAAAAGCAATCTGTATCGGTGCAAATACCAATATCGGTGCTGCTGCAGTAAGCGGAAATACTTATGCTTGGACTTCGAATCCAGCTGGCTTTGCTTCTACAAATGCAAATCCTAATGTAGCTCCTACAGTAACAACAACTTATTATTTAACTGAAACAAATACAACAACTAGCTGCTTTAATAAGGATTCTGTTATTGTTACAGTTAATCCATTACCTGCAGCAAATCCTGGTTCAGCATCTACTATATGCTTGCTAGATAGCGCTACAATCGGAGTAGCATCTGTTGTTGGCAATACATATTCATGGACTTCGAATCCTATCGGATATACATCTGCGAATGCTTCAAATCGCGTTTCGCCAGCTGTTACTACAACTTATTATTTGACTGAGACGATTACAGCAACGGGATGTTCTGATTGGGATTCAGTTATCGTGAATGTTAATCCTTTACCTGCTGCAAATGCTGGTTCAGCTCAGACAATCTGTTTCTTGGATAGCACAACAATTGGTGCTGCCGCTGTAACAGGAAATACGTATGCTTGGACTTCTAATCCAGCAGGATTCACTTCAACGAATTCTACAATGAAAGTGTCTCCAGCAACTACGACAACTTACTATTTAACAGAGACAATTACTGCGACTGGCTGTATGAAAATGGATTCAGTAAAAGTGACTGTTAATCCATTGCCTGCTGCTAATCCAGGAATGGCTGATACGATCTGCTTCGGTGGAAATACCAATATCGGCGCTGCTGCTGTTACAGGAAATACATATGCATGGACTTCTAATCCTGCTGGATTTACATCTACAAATGCAAATCCAAATGTAAGTCCTACAACTACAACCATGTATTACTTAACAGAGACGATTACAGCGACGGGTTGTTTTGATGTTGATTCAGTTATTGTAACTGTTGATTCATTGCCAACGGCCAATGTCGGAACTGCTAAAACAATCTGTTTATTGGATAGTACAAATATCGGAGCGACTTCTGTAAGTGGTAATACTTATGCTTGGACGTCTGTTCCAGCTGGATTTACTTCAACGGATGCAAATCCAAAAGTTTCTCCTGCTGTTACTACTAAATACTATTTGATCGAGACGATTACAGCGACAGGTTGTATGAATATGGACTCGGTACTTGTTACTGTTAATCCACTTCCTGCTGCTAATCCTGGATCTGCTTCAACGATCTGTTTCGGTGGCAATACAAATATCGGTGCTGCTGCTGTTTCTGGAAATACATATGCTTGGACTTCTAACCCAGCTGGATTTACATCTACAAATGCAAATCCTAATGTAGCTCCAACTGCAACAACAACCTATTATTTGACTGAGACAATTACAGCTACAGGTTGCTTTGATAGGGATTCTGTAGTAGTTACGGTTAATCCACTTCCAGCTGCCAATGCTAGTCCTTCTAGAGGTCTTTGTATCGGTGATAGCACGAATATCGGCGCTGCTTTTGTAACTGGTAATACTTATTCTTGGACTTCAGTTCCTACAGGATTTACTTCTACTTTGGCGAATCCTAAGATTTCTCCTTCTGTTACAACTAAATACTTCTTGACTGAAACAATTACAGCAACAGGCTGTGTGAACAATGATTCTGTTTTGATCACGGTTAATCCACTTCCTTTAGCTGCGGTTGCAATTCCTAAGTCAATCTGTTTAGGTGATAGCGCATTTGTTGGTGCTACTGCTGTTGCAGGTAGTACATATGCTTGGACTTCTTCACCAGTTGGATTTACTTCAACTTCGAACGATCCAAGTGTTAAGCCAACAGTTAACACCGTTTACTATTTGATGGAAACAATCACGGCAACTGGATGTTCTACAACGCACTTTACAACAATTCTTGTAAATCCACTTCCAGCAGCTAATGTTGGCGCTGCAAAATCTATCTGCCCTGGCGGAAATACAACGATTGGAGCTGCATCTGTTTCAGGAAATACCTATGCTTGGATTTCTTCACCTGCTGGATTTACTTCAACAAGTGCTAATCCTTCTGTTTCTCCTTCTGTAACGACTAAGTATTACTTGACTGAAACAGTTACAGTGACTGGTTGTACTAAAATGGATTCAGTTGTAGTAACGGTTAATCCGCTTCCACTTGCTGATCCAGGTACTCCTTCTACAATATGTAAAGGTGCTAATGCAAACATTGGTGCAGCTGCAGTTACAGGAAATACATATGCTTGGACTTCTGTTCCAGCAGGATTTACTTCAACTTCTGCAAACCCTAGTGTTTCTCCAGCAGTAACGACAATCTATTACTTGACAGAAACAGTTACTGCAACAGGTTGCTCTGATTGGGATTCTGTTATCGTAACTGTTAATCCATTGCCTGCTGCAAATTCTGGCACAGCTTCATCTATCTGCTTTGGTGGAAATACCAATATAGGTGCAGCTGCCATAACTGGAAATACATATGCTTGGATTTCTTCTCCTGCTGGATTTACTTCAACGAATTAAACAGAAAATGTTTCACCTACAACAACAACTAAATATTACTTGACTGAAACGATTACAGCAACTGGTTGCTCTAAATGGATTCTGTTATCGTAACAGTTAATCCACTTCCAACTGTAAATGTTGGACCAGCTAAATCGATATGCCTTGGTGGAAATACTACGATAGGTGCTGCTGCTACAAGTGGTAAAGCTTATGCTTGGATGTCTAATCCTGCTGGATTTACTTCTTCAGTAGCGAATCCTACAGTATCTCCAACAGTTGCTACAACTTATTATTTGATGGTGACTGATTCATCAACAGGTTGTATGAATGTAGACTCTGTGGTGATTTCTATCAATCCACTTACTGCTGCAAATGCTGGTTCTCCTCAAACAGTTTGTTTTGGAGTCAATGTGAATCTTGGAGCTGCTCCAGTAGCTGGAAGCACTTATGCTTGGACATCTAATCCTGTTGGATTTACGTCTAACTTGGCTAATCCAACATTTGCGCCGAATTTAACAGCGATGTATTATTTAACTGAGACAAATACAACTACTGGTTGCTTGAAAAAAGATTCAGTGAAAATCACTGTAAATCCAATTCCTGCTGCTACAGTGAGATTGCCTAAGACAATTTGTAATGGCGAGTCAGTTAGAATTGGTGTTGGAGCTGCTGCAGGTAGCGCATATTCTTGGATCTCTAATCCAAATGGATTTACTTCAAATGTATCTGATCCTTTAGTATCTCCATCGACAACTATCACATATTATTTGACAGAGACGATTACAGCTACAGGTTGTATGAATATGGATTCTATCAAAGTTACAGTGAACCAACTTCCAACAGTAACGACAATAACAGATACAATCTGTGCTGGCGATACTGCAGATATTTCTGCTAACGGCGGTACAAGCTATAATTGGGGGACTTTTGGCAATACTGCTTCAATTAAAGTGAATCCGACTGCAACAACTTCTTATACAGTTACTGTTACTGACGCAAATACTTGTTCTGCAACTGGAACAGCGATTGTAAAAGTAAATGCATTGCCAAATGCTTTCGCAGGTGGTGTCTTTGCATGTTTCGGTGATTCAGCTACTTTAGGTGCTATCGGTGGTAAGTCATATAACTGGGGACCTTTTGGAAATACTCAAATTATTAAAGTGAAGACAAATGTCGATAGAACATACAACGTAACAGTTACTGATTCTAATGGTTGTGCAGTGACAATTGCAGCTAAAGTAGTTGTTGTTCCTAAAGGTGCTGTGAACATTACTTTGACGAAGAATACTTTGTGTTCAACTGATCCAGCATTGACAATCTACGCTTCTCCAGTGTTTGGTGTATTCAGTGGTCTAGGTGTTACAGATAATGGAACAGGCACTGCAAGTCTTGATCCTAAAGTGGGTGGTCTTGGTCTACGCACAATTAGATTCATCGCAACAAACCCATTGGGTGGTTGTAAAGATACAGCGACAACAACAGTTAATGTTATCAAGTGCGCTTCTTCTATCAGAGATATCATCGGAGTTGATCAGGTTAGAGTATTCCCTAACCCAACTGTAGATAAGGTTACTGTTGATATCGAAGCTGTAAGAGCAGAAACAGTGGAAATTAGAGTAGTAAGCTTTACTGGTGCAATTCTTGAAACAAGAAACACAGCATTGAACAACAATTCTAATGTTCTCGATTTCGACTTGTCTAATTACGCTGCAGGTAAATACTTTATCCAAATTACAAAAGATGGAGAAATCGTATCAATTCCTGTTGTAAAACAATAATACTTTAAGAATTAATTATAAAGGCTGTTTCATTCCTTTGAAACAGCCTTTTTTATTTCGGGCCACTTTTAAATTGTGAATATATTTGTGCAAATTCGCACTATGTGGTTATTACGAAATTTTAAGGCTTTTTTCTCCCTCTTTCATTTACACATCATCTTTTCTTTTATTGAAAAGCATTTGATGACTTTATCTAACTTATCCTCATATAGCAGATGGGTTAGTCAGCATAAATCAAAGTTCAAATATTCAGATTACTATCACACTGAATTCGTGCGAGAGAATAAACGAAAACCCTATTTCGAATTTATAAAAACGGATCAAAAATTAGAGGCATTCTCCTATTTAGAATTTGGCGTCTATGAAGGCCATTCTATGAGATGGTGGTCTGAAAATAATAATCATCCAGAAACCTGTTTTTATGGGTTTGATACTTTTGAAGGATTGCCTGAAGAGTGGGGACATTATAAAAAAGGGGATATGACCGTGCATGGAAATTTCCCAAAAATAGATGATGCGCGCATTAAATATTTAAAGGGATTGTTTCAAGATACCTTGATTCAGTTCACCAAAACAGAAGATCTCAATAGAAAAATCGTCATCAATTTAGATGCAGATTTATATTCTTCGACGCTTTTTGTTTTGACAGCGCTTTATCCATTTTTGAAAGATGGCGATATCATCATGTTTGATGAATTTAATGTGCCCAATCATGAGTATAGAGCTTATCTAGATTTTATCAAGTCATATTATATAGAATTGATTCCATTGGCTGCAGCATCTAATTTTTATCATGCAGCATTTGTTGTAAAAAAATAATGCCTGGCGCCTTGTTTCATTTAAAATCGCGCTTTGTTTGACCATACCTACCATACGATTGAATTGCCCGTCGTGGCTAGCTTTAAAGATAAAGGGTCGAAGTTTGAAGCCTTTGCCTATCCCATTCAACGCATAGACGATGTCAAAAATTGGTAGAAGAAATCAAAGTATTGCACCCCAAAGCAACCCACCATTGTTATGCTTATCGATTGGGCATGGACAAGCAGTTTAATTATCGCGCAAATGACGATGGTGAGCCAAGTGGAAGCGCCGGTAGGCCTATATTGGGACAGATTGATTCCTTTGGTTTGACCAATGTACTCATTATTGTCGTTCGCTATTATGGCGGTATTAACTTGGGAATACCGGGGCTCATTCACGCTTATAAAACAGTTGCCAAAGAAGCGCTATCTATTGCGCACATCATAGAAAAAAATGTAATGATTGAATTTCAAATCGCTTGTGGTTTTGATATGATGCCCGAATTGATGCATTATTTAAAAAGAATCATGCCGTTTTTTAGAACAAATAATGATATACAAACTCTTTCTGAGAATTGAAATTGAAAAAAATAAAGAACAGGCATTTTATGAAAAATGGAGATCCTACTTATTATAAGTCGATGCGATATTCGCTGAAAACACTTTATTTCATAGCACTTTCATCGGAATTATCCTTATCTTTGTAGATTATTATTAGAAATATTAGATTAGTTTATATATGTTGAAAATTAAAAATCTCTCGGTTTCCATCGAAGAGAAATCTATCCTTAAGAATTTTTCATTGAATATCAATCCCGGTGAAGTACATGCTATTATGGGACCGAATGGAACAGGCAAAAGCACATTGGCATCTGTATTGGCTGGAAGGATATTTATGAAATCACCAGCGGTGAAGTGAATTTCAATGGGAAAGATTTATTGGACATGTCGCCAGATCAAAGAGCTCGTGAGGGCTTGTTTTTGGCCTTTCAATATCCTGTAGAAATTCCAGGGGTTTCAACAACCAATTTTATGAAAGCCGCCGTGAATGAACATAGAAAATCAAAGGGATTAAATCCCATTGAGGCCAAAGAGTTTTTGGCGATGATGAAAGAGAAAATCAGCACTCGTTGAACTCAACAAAGAGTTTCTCTCTAGATCATTGAACGAAGGCTTTAGCGGGGGAGAAAAAAGCGCAATGAGATATTTCAAATGGCGATGTTAGATCCCCAATTAGCCATTCTCGATGAAACGGATAGTGGATTGGATATCGATGCGCTCCGCATTGTTGCCAATGGGGTAAACAAATTGAGAAATAGCAATAATGCTTTTATTGTAATCACCCATTATCAAAGACTTTTGGATTATATCGTCCCAGATTTTGTACATGTCATGTACGATGGAAAAATTGTCAAGAGCGGTGATAAATCATTGGCGCTTGAATTAGAAGAAAAAGGCTATTCTTGGGTTGGTCATTTGAGTTAATTTGTATCGCAAAATAGGCACCAATTGGGCTTTTAGCCAATGGTTTTTTAATTAAAATAGCATGAATACCACGACATATACTTACAAGGAAATTTTCAAAGAGCAAGAGCGCAACCTCGAGCATCTGCAAAATTCTTTTGTTCATACCCATAAATTAGATGCCTTCGACGCCTTTGATAAATTGGGATTCCCGACTAGAAAAGATGAAGAGTGGAAATATACCAATGTCGCTTCTTTTACAAGAGCATCACTCAATCCATTGTTTTTTCCCACCTAGCATACGAATATTCGAAAAAAAGATTTTCGATATTACGACAATATCAAAGCTAATAAAATCGTATTTGTCAATGGCTCATACCAAGAGCATCTTTCAGAGATACACGAACAATCAGATAATATCATCATCAAGTCTTTCAATAAAGCAATCGAAGAGAATAGAGAGATTGTCGAAAAGTATTTCAATACGATTGCTCGAAATGAGACAGATGTATTTACTGCCCTGAATACAAGCTTTTCAGGTGATGGATTCTTTGTCTATATCAAGAAAAATACAGTTTTAGAATTCCCAATTCTTTGGATTTTTCTCTCTAATGATAATTCAAATTGCATCATCAATCCGAGAAACCTCATCGTGATTGAGCCCAATGCAAAAGTGGAGATTATCAAAGATCATCAAGGAATCAGCGAGACAGATTATTTCATCAATGGGATGACGGAAGTGTTTTTAGAGGAAAATGCTCACCTCGATATCACGATGATTCAGAATGAAACAGCGCATGGACTTCATCATATCAATTCAACTGAAATAGTTCAAAAGAAAAATTCTCATTTGAAATGCACAACCATTAGTCTATCAGGTAAATTGTTGAGAAATAATATTCATACACAATTGTCTGGAAGAAGGGGCTTATGCAGATATTCAAGGCGTATACTATGGCAAGGGAAATGACTTAATCGACAACCATCTATTAATTGACCATGCCTCGCCGAATTGCAATAGCAATCAACTCTACAAGGGGATTTTAAATGATGATTCAAATGGGGTTTTTAATGGAAAAATCTTTGTAAAGAAGCATGCAATCAAGACAAATGCTTATCAATCCAATAAGAATTTATTGCTCTCAGATAGAGCAACCATCAATACAAAACCGCAGTTGGAAATTTTTGCAGATGATGTGAAGTGCAGCCACGGAGCTACTTGTGGGCAAATTGATCAGAATGCATTGTTCTACTTGAAAACGCGCGGACTTGATGAGGAAATGGCCAAATCACTGTTGATGTATGCCTTTACTGCTGAAGTTTTTGAGAATATCAAGAATGATGGAATCCGAACGTATTTAGAAGATGTATTCAAACAAAAACTGGGATTAGAAGCATTCTAATTTTTTTACTTTATCTTTTATAAGTAATCAATCATATTATGTCAATAGAAGAATTTATTCAACAGGCGATATTAGAGGATATTCAAGATCCTAAAGGAATTTTGCCTAGTGGCGATCATTCCGCTTTGGCTTGTATTCCCGCTGACGCGATGAAAAAGGCCCACCTAAAGGTCAAACAACAAGGCATCATTGCTGGGATAGATATGGCGAAATTGATTTTTGAAAATATAGATGCAAATTTGATTTTCACGCCATTGATTGCCGACGGAAGTGCTGTTAAATATGGCGATATCGCATTCTATATCGAAGGGAGCGCGCGAAGTCTATTATTGGGCGAGCGACTGATTTTAAATACCATGCAACGAATGAGTGGCATTGCCACTTTGACCTATGAATATGCAAATTTGATCAAACACACCAAGGCAAAAGTGTTGGATACGAGAAAGACTTGCCCGAATTTTAGATACTTCGAAAAACTCGCTGTTAAATTAGGTGGCGGCGAAAATCACCGATTTGGATTATACGATATGATTATGCTCAAAGACAATCATATCGATTATTGTGGCGGAATTACCCAAGCTATAGAGAAGACTAAAAAGTATTTGATTGACAATGGTCTAAACTTGAAAATTGAAGTGGAAACCCGCTCTTTGGATGATGTGAAAAAAGCCCTCAACACCAAAATGGTCGATCGAATTATGGTCGATAATTTCTCTGTGGAGAATTGTAAAGCAGCAGTAGAGATGATTGGTGGAAGGGTAGAAGTAGAAGCCTCTGGAGGAATCAATCTAAAGACCATCGTCGACTATGCCGAAACAGGAGTTGACTTTATTTCTATCGGCGCTTTGACGCATTCTTATACAAGCTTAGACATGAGTTTGAAAGCAATCTAAATGTATTGACGATTTACGATGTACGAATGACGATGTTGAATTCGCAATTCAAAATTGGTAATTTTTAGAATTTAACCACAGCGTTTCACTAAGTGAGGCATTGCGTTTCACAGAGTTTGTATTAGATTAGAAAGCATTAGCTCTGTGAAACTCTGAGTTGATTTTACTCTGAGAAACTCTGTGTTTAAAAATAGTATACAAATTATCACAAATTCATAATTCAAAATTCAAAATTTATAATTTTCATTTAGCTTTGCTGTTCTAAAAAATACATAATGTCATCAAAAGGTCCAATTTCTCAATTTATAACCCACCATTACCGCCATTTCAATGCTGCTGCGCTTGTCGATGCTGCGAAGGGGTATGAAACACATTTAACGGAAGGTGGAAAAATGATGGTTACACTCGCGGGTGCCATGTCAACAGCTGAATTGGGCGTATCCCTAGCGGAGATGATTCGCGCTGGAAAAATTGATATCATTTCTTGCACAGGAGCCAATCTTGAAGAAGATTTGATGAACCTCGTAGCCCATTCTCATTACAAGAGAATCCCCAACTATAGAGATTTGACGCCTCAAGAGGAGTGGGATCTATTGGAGAAAGGAATGAATCGAGTGACAGACACTTGTATTCCTGAAGAAGAAGCTTTTAGAAGATTGCAAAAACATATACACGAATTATGGGCTGCTGCTGATAAAAAGGGCGAGCGCTATTTGCCCCATGAATTCATGTATCAGATGATCAATAGTGGTGTATTGAAACAATACTATGAAATTGACCCGAAAGACTCTTGGATGGTAGCCGCTGCCGAGCGCAATTTGCCTATTATATGCCCAGGATGGGAAGATAGCACCATGGGCAATATCTTCGCTTCCTATGTGATCAAAGGCGAGATCAAAGCGACGACAATGAAGTCGGGCATCGAATACATGGTTTGGTTGACGGAGTGGTATAGAAATAATTCGAGCGGCAAAGGCGTTGGTTTCTTTCAAATCGGCGGTGGTATCGCGGGTGATTTCCCTATCTGCGTAGTGCCGATGATGTATCAAGATCTAGAGTGGCACGATGTTCCATTCTGGTCATATTTCTGTCAGATTTCTGATTCTACAACTTCCTACGGTTCATACTCTGGTGCTGTTCCCAATGAGAAAATCACTTGGGGTAAGCTAGATATTCACACACCAAAATTCATCATCGAATCGGATGCGACTATAGTTGCTCCATTGGTATTTGCATACATCCTCGGTTGGTAAGTTCATCATGAAAAAGATTGTCGTTCTCACAGGTGCTGGTATTAGCAAGGAGAGTGGAATCAATACTTTCCGCGATACGGGTGGTACTTGGGAACAATACGATGTGATGGAGGTGGCTTCCATTCAAGGTTGGCACAAGAATCCAGCATTGGTTTTAGATTTTTACAATCAGCGAAGAAGGGCATTGGACACGGTGGTTCCCAACCCTGCACATCTTGCCTTGGTCGAACTCGAATCAAAATATGAAGTAACTATAATCACACAAAATGTCGATGATTTACATGAGCGAGCGGGATCTTCCAATATCCTTCATCTCCATGGAGAATTGCGAAAAATGCGCAGCACGGTATATCCTTATGCTGTGGTAGATTGCAACCGCGATATTGAAATAGGACAGTTGTGCGAAAACGGCGGACAGATGCGCCCTTTTATAGTCTGGTTTGGGGAGGATGTTCCCATGATTGATAAAGCGGTGCAAATTTGTCACGAAGCGGATATTTTCATCATCATTGGGACATCGCTGCAAGTATATCCAGCTGCGGGATTGATCGATGTCGTGCCAAGAAATGCAGCGAAATACATCATTGATATTGAATTGCCCGAAATCAAAAGTTATGCAAACCTTAAAGGAATCAAAGAATCTGCTGCAATTGGCATTCCAAAACTAGTTGCCTCGCTGTTATCAATTTGATTATAAATTCTATTCTCTATAATCATTTCCTTATTTTTAAACCGTGAATTTCATTTCCATCATACAAGAGGATAAAGTCCTATCAGCAGCAGCAAAAGTCGCGCAAGAGAAAGGCATTAAAGCCTACCTCATCGGCGGATATGTGCGCGATTTGATCTTGAAGAGAAATTCCAAAGACATGGATATCGTCTGCGAAGGTCCGGGAATAGACTTTGCCAAACAGGTGGCTAAAACATTGAGCGATAAAATCAAAGTCAATTATTTTGAAAATTTTGGCACTGCGCAATTTATATATTCTGGAATGGATTATGAATTCGTCGGCGCGCGAAAAGAGTCCTATAGCAGGGATTCGCGCAATCCAATCGTCGAAGCGGGAAGTATCGAAGACGATCAGAATAGAAGGGATTTCACCATCAACGCCTTGGCCATTAGTTTGAATGAATCAGATCTAGGAGAAGTCATCGATCCATTCAATGGATTGGTTGATTTGGAGAAAAAAATCATTCGAACCCCACTCGATCCAGATATCACCTTTTCTGATGATCCGCTGAGAATGCTCCGCGCCATTCGGTTTTCCGCTCAATTGAATTTTGAAATTGATTTAATTACCTTACAATCTATTCATAAAAATGCGCATCGAATTGACATCATCACCCAAGAGCGCATTCATACTGAAATCAATAAAATCATCCTCTCCGATATTCCATCCATTGGATTTAAGTTGTTGTTCAATTCGGGAATTTTAAAATTGATATTTCCTGAAATGATTGCCCTGCATGGCGTTGAAGATATTGGGGGCAAATCCCACAAGGATAATTTTTACAATACCCTACAAGTATTGGACAATGTCGCTCGAGTATCAGACAAGCTCTGGTTGAGATGGGCTGCCATTTTACACGATATCGCCAAACCGCAGACCAAGAAATGGGATGAGCAAATTGGATGGACTTTTCACAACCATGAAGTGATTGGAAGCAAAATGGTGCCGCGCATTTTTTAAGCGAATGAAATTGCCGCTCGATTATCAAATGGATTATGTGCGCAAGCTCGTATACCTTCATCTCAGGCCGATTGCATTGGTCAAGGACAATATATCAGATGCCGCCATTCGAAGATTGCTCTATGAAGCAGGCGAGGATATCGAAGATTTGATGATGCTCTGCGAAGCGGATATCACTTCTAAAAATGAGGTAAAGGTGAAGCGCTATTTGCAAAATTTTCAAACCGTGCGCGAGAAAATGATTGAGATTGAAGCCAAAGACCATGTTCGAAATTTCCAACCGCCTATTACAGGGGAAATCATCATGGAGCGATTTAATTTAAATCCCTGCCGCGAAATCGGCATCATCAAAAGTGAAATCAAAGAAGCTATCTTGATGGCATTATTCAGAATAATTATGATGAGGCGTATGGAGTTGATGTTGAAGATAGGGGGAGAGTTTTGTTCCCTGAGCCCCGAAGGGGAATAGTGCTGCTGATAAAACATCATTTGGGAATTATTCGAAAAAAAATATAATCGTATCCACAAATTTGTATTGCTTTTCTTATAGTTGTAATGTCAATTTTAAGTGACCACCAAGTCCTTTTTGAATTATTTTCATCAATGTAGATAGTCTTATATCAGAAGAATTGTTTTCAATTCGAGAAATATATGATTTATTGGTCCCACATTTATCTGCGAGTTCTTCTTGTGTCATTCCGAGTTTTGTTCGCGCTTCTTCAAGAAGCACACCAAGTCTAAAAGCCTCAAATTCTTGTTCCCATTGTTCTCGCTTTGGTTGGCCTTTTTTGCCATACTTACTATCTAGAATTTGATCTAGTGTTGTAATGTTTTTATTTGTTTTAGTCATGATAGAATATTTTATCGTTTGTTAAGCGCCCATTTCATTTTTATATTCTTCCATTATTTTAAGTGCTTTTTTCAATTCCTGTTTTGGTGTCTTTTGACTTTTCTTTTGAAAACCATTTCCGAGCACAACCAAATTCCCTTTATCAAAAAAGGAAAATATGCGATAGATATTTCCTCCTAATTCCACTCGAACTTCATAAAGCCCTTTTGTCCCTTCAATATGCTTAAAATATTTTTCCGGTACGTGACGACTAATCTGAATTAAGTTCAATGTCCACTCGATTTTTGCTTGAACAATATCAGGTAGTTCATTGTAAAAATCAAGAAAGTAATTTTTATAAATTATTACTTTTCTATCAGAAATCATCCTAAAAGTTAACGGCACAAAGTTAACTAATTAGATAACATTTTTAAAACTTTTTATATTTTTTTTTATCATTCCCTAATTCAAAACTTCCTCACCCTTCTCTGCCTTTAAAAAAATATGCTTCACATAAAAGAACACCCAGATAACCACGCCTGTTATCACGCAGCCCCAGGTGATTTTGGAGAATACATCGGAGTATATCGCAAGTCTTTCAAATCCGCCGAGCATCTCGCCGTGATCGCCTTCTGGGATTGCCATCATCGCACCGATTTTTCCTGCGAGGGAATGTCCAAATCCCGATGCCAAAAACCATACACCCATGACCATGCCCGTGATCTTTGGTGGAGATAATTTAGAGACCATCGATAATCCCACCGGTGACACCAACATCTCTCCAACGGAGATCAAGAGATAGCCGAGTGCAAACCAGCCCATGTCCACCATGCCCTCAGCATTGGCTAGTTTCGAACCGAGAATGAATGCATAGAATCCCGAACCGAGTATGATAAAGCCCAAGGCAAATCGCGTGGAGAATGAAACTTCTCCATGCTTGCGCTCCAAATATGTCCATAGAAATCCAAAGACTGGACTCAATAAAATGACAAAGAATGGATTCAAATTATTATTCACCATTTTATAGTCGAGCCCCATCGTATCGACATTGCGCTCAGCAAAGAAATTCAGCGATCCGCCACCTTGTTCGAAGAAGGCCCAGAATAGGGAAGAGGCAGCGATCAAAATCGTAGCGACAAATAAATTTCGTCCTCCATTTCCTCTATAGAGATAACATTGATAGAGGAGAATTAAAATGGAGATGGTAAATGAATAAGAGAAAATCGCCTCCGTGATTTCATAATTCGTCACCGACCAAATAAAAAATGGAATAGCTAAAAATCCACCGATATAGATGAGGTGTTCTTGAGTGATAAAAGAGAAAACGGGTTTGGATAATACCTCTGGAATCGGCGACAGGCCTTTGTCTTCGAGATAGGGGAAATTGATGAGAAAGACGATTAATCCTGCAATCATCAAAATACCTGCTACGCCAAAGCCCCAATGCCAACCAAATGTAGTACCCAAGTAGGAACACATCAATCCACCTAAGAGCGCACCCACATTGATGCCCATATAGAAAATCGAATAGGCTTCATCCCGCAATTCTTTTTTTGTCTCGTAAAATTTGCCCAAGAAAGAAGAGATATTCGGTTTGAAAAATCCATTGCCGCCGATCAAAAATCCAAGTCCGATAAAGAAGGTCTCCTTTGATGGCAAGGCAAGAACCAAGTGTCCGATGGCCATGAGGATACCACCGAGTAAAATGGTCTTTCTAAATCCCAAATATTTATCCGCGACATATCCACCGACGATGGGAAAGGTATAGACCAAAGCCATATAGACGCCGTACATGTGGCTGCATGGTTCATCCTTCATCAAGAGCTCTTTCGACATATAGGCAATGAGCAAGGCCTTCATGCCATAAAAGCTAAATCGCTCCCACATCTCTGTGAAAAACAAGACCACCAATGCTTTTGGATGCCTTGTCTTATTGGCGATAATGGTGATGGCGATGACGATGGCACTGAATAGAATTCCTGCGAGAAGTAGAAGTAAATTGCCGTTCATGAAAGGGATTTAAATACGAATATAAAAAGATATTGCATTATTGGGTTATTAATCAATTAGGCCACCAGAGAAATAGTTAACCCAACGATGATGTTATGCCGTTTTGGTCGCCCACAGAAATAACACAGTATAAATCTCCCACTGATGATGCCCCGATGGTCGGTGTCCCCACCGACCGAAACGGCAACAATTTTTTTCGGTGTCACTACCGCTGATGTGCGCATCCCCGATGTTTATCGGTCGGTGTCCCCACCGACCGAAATGGCAACAATTTTTTTTTCGGTGTCACTACCGATGATGTGCGCATCCCCGATGTTTATCGGTCGGTGTCCCCACCGGACCGAAATGGCAACAATTTTTTCGGTGTCACTACCGATGATGTCGCATCCCGATGTTTATCGGTCGGTGTCCCACCGTCCGAAATAGACTACTTTTTTCGATGTCCCTGCGGATGATGCGCATCCCGATGTTTATCGGTCGGTGTTTCCACCGTCCGGAAATAGACTCTTTTTTCGATGTCCCTGGGATGATGTGCGCATCCCGATGTTTACGGTTTGGGTCCCCCAGAAATACCAGCACCCAATCCCCACTGATGGGCGTCCCAGATGTTACGGTTGGGTCCCCACCGACCGAAATCTTATCTAACAGTTTAGAAATAGTAATATTTTTTTTCAATTAGAAATAGTTGTTATTTCGTTGAACTTAAGTTGAAAATATATATCGTATGATAGAGTATACTCGGCAAGGCCAGATGGAATTGCATGTTCCATATTTTTATACAAGAACAATCTATAACTTTCAATATCTTATTACAGATGATAATTGCAAGGCAATTTTAATTGATTCATTGAAATATTTGATTTCAAAGCAATTTATCAATTTGAATGCCTTCGTAATAATGCCTAATCACATTCATTTTATTTGGACGATGTTGAAGAAGAATGGAAATGAATGTCCTTCTGCCAGTTTTGCTAGATTTACCAGCCATCGATTTAAAGTATATCTCAGAGAAAAATCCTCTAAATTTTTAGTAACTATTCAATGGATGCTTGTGATAGGGAATATCGATTTTGGAAACGTGATCCTCTTGCAATAATGCTTAGCAGTGATAAAGCTTTTTTTCAAAAGATGGAATACATCCATCATAATCCATTAGCAGGAAAATGGAATTTAGCAGAATCACCTGAAGATTATCTGTGGAGTAGTGCGAATTATTATGCTCATGGACTCGATCCATTCGGTATAGTTCATGATTATAGATTGGATTAATTCATTGTTAAGGTGCTAAATAACTTTTCTGAAAAGTCAATTCTCTAGTTTCGGTCGGTGGGGACACCGACCGATAAGCATTTGTGGAATATGCATTGTGAAGACTATCTAATCGTACATGATTATAGATTGGATTAATTCATTGTAAAGGTGCTATATACCTTTTCTGAAAAATCAATTCTCTAGTTTCGGTCGGTGGGGACACCGACCGATAAGCATTTGTGGAATTTGGATGGTGTTTCCATGAATATTGTTGAAGCGTATAGGCAATAAAAAATCCCCATGATTGCTCATAGGGATTTTATCTGTGTTATAAAATGGTTTGATTTTAGAATAGTAATTTATAGCCTTCTCCATGTATGTTTTGAATCTCGATAGATGGATCTCCTTTCAAATACTTTCTAATCTTGGTGATATAAACATCCATGCTTCTTCCAGTAAAGTAGTTATCATTGCCCCATACCGCTTTAAGTGCTACATCGCGCTCTAATACGCCATCCTTATTGAGGCATAATTGCTCCAATAATCCCGCTTCTTTTGTGGTGAGTTTAATTTCTTCTTCCCCAATGTCAATGTTCTAGATTCAACATTGAAGTGATATTTACCGATTTCAAATGCTTTGGTGCCGGCATGATTAACGCCTTTCTTTGTTCTGCGCAAAATGGCCTCCATACGCGCAATCAATTCATCAATTTCAAAAGGCTTCAATAAATAATCATCGGCTCCCGCATTAAATCCCTCCATCTTATCTTCTTTCATACTCTTTGCAGTTAAAAAGATAATAGGCACACCTGCATCTACTTTGCGAATTTCCTTTGCTAAAGTAAATCCGTCTTTCTTTGGCATCATTACATCCAATAAGAGCATATCGTAGGTATTCTTCTTGTAATTCTCCCAACCCTCTTGTCCATTGCGAAATAAATCGACTGTGTAATTGTTGATCTCCAAACTGTCTTGTATCAATTGCCCGGAGGTTATTGTCATCCTCTTACTAAGATAATATTAATTTTCTTGTCCATGATTTTAATGTTTAAATGTGAAATAACATATTGTTAAATTAACAATATAAAGTATGCCAATTTCGCATTCAAAAAGTTAAAAAAAGATAAAAATTAAAAAGGATATCCTACGGCGATATTGTGGACGAGGTTTTCTTGTCGCCATGTTCTGCTGCCGAAAGCCGCGTCTTTAATGACCCATTGGGTGTTTTCGGATTCATAATTCACTTTGACAGGGAATCCCAAATCATATCGAATGACGAAGTAATCAAAGTCCAATCGCAAGCCCAAGCCCGTTCCGATTGCCGTCTGCTTGAGCAATTTGGCAAAGTTAAATTCAGCTTCGGGTTTCTTTGGATCGGGCTGTCTAAGCCATATATTTCCAGCATCGACAAACACGACCCCTTTAAACCACTTGAATATATCAAATCGGTATTCAACGGATGCTTCTATGAGGATATCTCCCAATTCGTCGATCACACTGTTGGGGTTGGTTTTGACAGCTCTAAATCCTCCAGGTCCAAGCGTTCTGACTGGGAATGCCCGAATACTATTCGGTCCACCGATAAAGAATTGCTTGACATAAGGCAAACTGTTTGAATTTCCATAAGGCGCACCTATCCCAAATTTTAATTTGTTATTGATGGTGGCATTGTCATTCACCCGACTTTGATGCCTGAATTCATGTGTCATTTTAAAGAATTGGGCATAATTTCTGCCCAAGACCGATTTGTTTTTATCCTTTTGACTTATGATGGCAGAGCCTAATTCGAGAATGTTTCCAGCGGTTTCTAAAAACAATCGATAATTGAATAAATGATATTTGTTTTTAGATATAAAGTTGTAATAAAAATTGTATTGCGAACCCATGATGAAGGTCTCTCCGAAACTGTTTTTCAATAAACTATTTGAATCCAAACGCGCTTTGAATCCCGATGATAGCGAACTGTCAGGCAAGTAGATAATACTTACGGTGAAAGGCAAATAAGAGTGTCTAATGCTCTGATTTTTATTCCATTCATATCCAAAACTAAAGGTGGTATTGTGGAGTTTATAAAACCCAATTCTATTTTCGTAATTGTATGAAGCATATATTTTGGACCGTGCGCTTGTTGTATGGTCCAATTGCTTTATTCTAAAAGGAAGTAAGAATTTGTTGATATAGTATTCCGTCGATATAATAAAGTCTGTTCGATTATTGTTGGAATTAGATGCTTTCTTAGAAAAAATTAAATTCTGTTCCGATGGTTACAGATATGCTCAATTTATCGGCGTTTTTCGTCAAGTTTCTATTGTTGTATGCCACGGTAATACCGCTACCAAAGAGGCCTTCAAAATTGTTGTACGCTTCTAAATTGATCGAGTTGAATTGCTTCTTATATGGCGATAGGGTGATTTGGCAATTTAATTTGTAAACGGAATCTGTGACATATTTATCTTGAAAAGATACATTGATAAACCTAAATTCACCCAATTCTGAAAGTTTTTGAATCGTTGCTAAATAGTCGTGTTTACTGTAAAGGGAGTCTTTATGGAAGTAGATATAATTGAGCAATGCCTGACTTCTGAATTTATACTTTTGATATAAAACGTATAATCCCCCCAATTGCATCGTATCCTTTTTGCTCTGCATTAGAGCGTTTTGGTCGGGGTTGTAATCTTGTACTATGGTGATATTGTCAATCGTATATTTCTTAAATTCTACACTGTCATAATAGGTGGCCAATTTTACACGCACATCTACATCATGTGTATTGTGAAAAGTATCAATTTCAAAAGAAGACATAATCTTTGGTAAAGTGATAATATCCAGCATCATTGACATTATCTGCAATGCGTTGGCGCTCATTTTTTATGGTAGCAATATCGTAATTCGTTCCTCTCTTGAGTAGTGTTCCGCCCATTTTATCATGCGCAATTTGCTCTACTTCGGTATTATATGGGAATATTACTGTTCTAAATTTAAAGGCTTTATTCGGTTTGATATTATAGGTGACTGTTGTGCGCCTTCTCTTGGTTTTGATGCTTGTATTGACTTCTGTGAAAAAGTATCCCTTGTTCTGATAATAATTTTCTAGCAATAGTTTTGAGGGATATACAAGGGTGCTGTCAAATATGACTGGGGCTTCGCCAACTTTATTTTTCATCCACCATCTAAATTTGTTTTCTCGCTTATTCGCTGATGCTGCATACAGCCAGAGTTTAAAGGGGAATATGAACAACGTTCGCTTATTGGCTTTTTGCTGAGGAATGGTCTTCAATTCATCTTTGATAAACCATTTGTTGACCGCATCGTCATCAGATTGCACAATTATCTTATTTTGCTTTAAGATAGTCTCATTATCTTGCAAGAGTTTTGTCACATTGCATGAGCAAAGTAAACAAAACCAACCAAGGTGATTAGATGATAAGAATAGATGCGTTTACTTTTATTGAGCAAAGACTTTATTGATTTTTTTACTAAATGATTTCAAAAGTACAAATAAAATACATTAGGTCCTTACATCAAAAAAAATATAGGGAAGAAGAGGGGAGATTTATTGCAGAAGGAGAGAAGGTCGTTGAAGAACTTTTGCAATCAAATATTTCTGTATTTCAAGTTTATGCAACCCAAGATTGGTCAATACCAGTAGGTGTTTCAGCAGAAATTATCAGCAGCGATGAATTAAAGCAAATTAGCCTTTTGCAAAGTCCAAACAAGGTATTGGCAGTTGCTAAGACCCCACAAACTATTTTTGAACCCGACCTCTTTCCCTATCATTTATTTCTAGATGAGATCAAGGATCCCGGAAATCTAGGCACGATGATTCGAACAGCAGAGTGGTTTGGCTTAAAGAATTTGTTTTGTTCTATGGAATCGGCAGAGCTATTTAATCCTAAAACCGTTCAAGCCTCTATGGGCTCTATCTTTCGAATGAATATCCATCGCATGCCATTTGAAAAATGTGTGGAATTACTAGCCCCTAGTGCGATTTATGCGGCATCGCTCGCTGGAGAGCCATTGCCGAATGCGTCTATTCTGCCTAAATCGCTCATAATTATCGGAAGTGAGTCTCATGGCATTCAAACACAAACTTTGGCCCACGCCAATCATCTGATAAAAATTCCCAAATACGGCGCTGCTGAATCCTTAAATGCGGGCATTGCTTGTGGTATTTTATTGCATGAATTTAGCAAGGCTCTAGTGACTCGATCCTAGATTTTCAAGCACATACTGCCTTGATTGGATGCGATCTATTTTTAGATTTTCTAAATAAATCAAATGGTCGACGCGAATGAATTCTTTCGGCATTTCATAGCTTGATAGCAATGGTTTGATCTTTTCAGCAATCTCATCATCCTTTTTGTTCAATTCATAAATCAAGATCATTTTATTTCCCAATACCGCGTCTGGCATGCTGCTAATTAGAAATTGGTATGGCATCAAATGTTTTATCTTATCCTCAATAATTTCAGGACTTATTTTTACTCCGCCTGTATTGATGATATTGTCCAATCTTCCAAGAATCTTGAATTGATTTGGCTCATTCAGTTCAATGATATCATTGGTTTGAATGATTTGGCCCTTTTGAATTAATTGGTCTTCAATTTGCGCACATCCTCGTTCATCAATGCTGATTTTTACCTCCGGCAATGCATTAAAATAGACATCCGTCATCTCTCTGATCGCAATATGGCTGATGGTCTCCGTCATTCCGTAGGTCTCATAAATCACGGTTTTTAAACCTGATGCAGTGATGAAATCAGAAAGTGCTTTAGGCAAGGAACCTCCGCCGATGATGAGTTTGTCAATGCGACTCAGGGATTCAATATTGTCAATAGCGATATGATGCAATTGATACGGCACCATAGCTGCAAAATTTATTTTACCCTCAAAATGATGAAGGAATTTGAGCAGTGGTTCTTTCTTTGGCGAGGTGATATATAGATGCATATTTCCTATCAGTGCCCTTATCACCATGAGTTTAGCACCAATATATTTGCAATCCATACACAAAAGGGCATTCATATCCGCATTCAATTGAAAAAACGCATTGGTCCGACGTGCAGACAAAATCATCGAAGTTTTTTTTATTTGAATTTCTTTGGGAAGTCCTGTCGAACCAGATGTATGCGCAATGACATAATCTTTCTCATTGACCCATTCTTCTATGGAATGACCAAAAACTTTTTCATAGTCTTCATTCGCCAGATCTATTTGCATGCGAACAATATTGAAGAGTCGATTGTTTACAATATCGATTCCAGCGCCTTCTGCAATGGGTATTTCAATAATTTGATCTGCGATATAAATCTTCATGAGGCTTTAATCATCTAGGCCTGTAAATTGATCAATTTCTCTTCTATCGTGCTTTGTTGGACGACCTGCACCTCTATCTCGCGTCCCGCTTTGCATATGAAAAGCAGATTTGATAAAGCTCGGTTTTTCTGATTCTGGTGTCAAGTCTTCATAGCATTCAATAGCGATGGGTGCACCAACTCTCTTTTCAAGCAATTTGACCACTTTGATCGTCTTGACGTGATGTTCAATGCGCACTTTGATGATATCACCGACTTTGATTAATTTAGAGGGTTTGGCATTATCGCCATCAATCTTTACTTTGCCACTATCACAGGCTTCTGTAGCGAGTGTTCTCGTCTTGTACAATCGAATTCCCCAGAGGAATTTATCAATTCTAACTTTTTCTAGATTCATCGAGTCGGTGTTTACAAACGATATTTTTCAATAGTATAAATATACGTCAATCCATGAGCATCTCTCATTTTATTGCAAACAAGTAGAAGCAGCAATACATCCCATGCGAATGTATTTAGATTCGTTGGAATTAATGGTGGACGCCGCCATCGCCATGCACATGACCATGGGCAATTTCATCTGGTGTCGCAGGGCGAACACTCACAATCGTTCCCGTGAAGTGCAATTCTTTATCTGCCATTGGATGATTGAAATCCATAATCACTTCTGTCGATGTAATTCCTTTAATAATTCCTGTCAATCGATGCCCTTCGTCATTATTCATAAGCACAGCTGTTCCTATCACCAAGATATCCTCCATCAATTTTCCCTCTTGATCTCTAAAGGTGTCAATAGGTAAATTGACAACTTGTCTTGCGTCAGATACGCCATATCCCTCTTCTGGAGATATTTGAAGTCATAATGATCACCCGCTTTCAAGCCTGAACATTGCGCTCAAAACCGACGATAGATTTCCATGCCCGTATAAGAATACCAATGGATGGCCTTCTTTCGAAGAATCAACTAAATCCCATTCACGCTGCTCGTTTTGAATTTTGAGTTCGTATGTCATGGACACAACTTTGTCTATTTCTATGATCATTTTATAAAATTTTGGGAACAAATATCTCTGTTTTTCAATAGCCTTTTTATTTATTTTTAAATTCATGGAATAGTCCGTATTTTCAGCGTCGAATTGAATACAAATATGAAGTTTATTGCCAAGACATTTGCAGGGTTAGAAGATACATTGGGACGCGAAGTAGCGGCAATTGGAGGGTCAAATATTGTTAAAATAACTCGTGGGATTGCCTTTGAGGGAGATAATGAAGTGATGTATCGAGCTAATTTGTGCTTGAGAACCGCACTGCGGGTGTATATTCCGCTATTTGAGTTTAAAGTGCCTGATGAGCAAACCCTCTATGAAGAAGTGAATGGAATTGAATGGGAAAAATTATTCAATACCAAGCAGACATTCGTAATCGAATCGATTATTAATAGCCAATTATACAATAACTCTCAATATATCTCTCAAAAAACCAAAGATGCTATTGTAGACCGCTTTAGAGATATCTTTGGTGAGCGACCTTCTGTCAGCAAGACAGATGCAGATTTTAGAATTCAAGTGCATATCTATCAAGATAATTGCAGTATTTCACTTGATACTTCTGGCAAACCGCTCTTTATGCGCGGATTTAGAAAAGAGGGACTCGAAGCGCCTATCAATGAATGCCTCGCAGCTGGATTGGTTTTGCTCAGCGAATGGGATGGAAATTCGCCTCTTTATGATGTGATGTGCGGCAGCGGAACAATCCCCATTGAAGCAGCGATGATTGCCTCGAATATGGCACCCAATATCTATCGCAAGGGGTTTGGTTTTGAAAAATTTAGCAAGTTTGATAAGCCTTTATTTGAAAGTATTCGCGCTGAATTGCTTGCGAAAATTGCAGATAAATCACATTTTATCTACGCCTGCGATATTGCTGGCACTGCGATTGATACAGCCAAGATGAATTTCTTTGAAACGAAATTGCGCGGCATGAATTTCTTGAAATCAGATTTCTTTGATTTAGGCACCAATTTGAATTCAGGCACCATCATCTTCAATCCCCCATATGACGAGCGTTTGAAAGAAGACGATATCGTCGCTTTTTATAGAAATATCGGCCATCACTTGAAAAATATTTTTGCAGGATTCAAAGCATGGATGATCAGCTCAAATAAAGAAGCACTTAAAATATTGGACTCAAACCCAATAAAAATACCAATTATACAATGGACCATTGCCAAGTGAATTCTGTTGTTATGAAATCATTAAAAAGAATCAAATCAATCCTTCATGAAACGCCTTTTGCTTTAGTCATTCTTTTCTCACTTTTATCGAATGGTTTAGTCGCTCAAGCAATCAGCGAAAGCACGAGAATCTCTATTCTCACAGCAGATGGCGGCAATGAAATATACAATACCTTTGGACATACCGCTATTCGCGTTTCAGACTCTAGCCTTTCTTATGATGTCGTCTATAATTATGGAACTTTCGATTTTGGCATGGGATTTATACAAAATTTTATTCACGGTAGGTTGGATTATTATGTCAATGCTGAGCCAACTGAATATTTCATTGTCAATTATCAATACCAAAATCGCTCAGTACACGAACAATTTCTATATCTAGATAGTCAACAAAAAGCAAGCATCATCGCTTTTTTGGAATGGAATGCATTGCCTGAGCATAGAGGTTATCGCTATGACTTTTTATTCGACAATTGCGCCACAAGGGTGCGGGATATATTTATCGCAGATTCAGCCAATTTTCAAGTGAATTATGAAGAGAATACCGACAAGTTTACATTTCGAAATCTCATTCACAACTATTCCTATAAAGCCCTTCCGCTATTGGATTGGGGGATGGATTTATTGCTGGGAACGCGATGCGATAGAGTGATTACGGCAAAAGAATTGACTTTTTTACCAGATTATATCTATAAATCCTATGCCCTTTCCTATAATAAAAAATTAAATGCGCCACTGGTCTCAAGAGTCAATGAACTCTATATCGCTCCAGCGATTGATAAACCAGTTAAACTATTTACCCCTTTCATCTGCAATTCAATCATACTTGTTTTCTCGCTTTTGATTATGGGACTTGAATACAAGAAGAAGCGACATTTTAAAGTCTGGGACGCAATCTGGATGATTGTACTCAGTATCTTGGGCATCTTAATGACTTATGAATGGTTATTCACCGAACATACTGTCACTAAATACAATTTCAACATCCTTTGGGCCAATCCAATCTTCTTATTCACGGCAATTTTTTTATTTATAAAAAGCATGAAGCGCTCTATGGAGATGATCTTGCTCATTATTGGAGGTTTATTGCTTTCAACACAATTGTTCTTTTTTACCATGCCTCAGCAATATCATTTGGCAACATATCCTATCATTTGGGCAGTCCTTATTAGAATATTATGGATATGCTATGGATTGAAAAAAAGCTGATTTGTCGATGATATTTTGACAGATTTTTGATGCGATTAGCTGACGAAATTGCGCATTTCAATTTGGTTCCTCTGCCAATATTACCAATGTCTGCCATGTTTTCCTTTATCTCTGAAATATATTGAATTGGAATAGTATTCGATAGTAGATTGCTAGTTAAACAACTAAAGCATGGATACTAGAAAATTCACCATTAAGACACAAGAAGCACTTCAAAAAGCGCAAGAAATTGCCTTGGAGAATCAAAATCAGACCATTGACAACTGTCATTTGGCGTTGGGATTATTGAATATAGATGAGAATTTAGTTCATCAAATTATAAAAGAATGGCGCCAATATCGCCAATATTCAGGAAACTGACTGAGCTCGTCGCTAAACAGCCGCGCGTTCAAGGCTCTAACGAACAAGTGTATTTGACCAATCCAGCCAATCAGACCTTGATTAAAGCGCAATCTTTTATGAAAAATTCAAAAGATGAATTTGTTTCTGTGAGCACGTCTTTATGGCATTTCTAGCTCAAAATGATGCGACAGCGAAAGTCTTTAAAGATGCGGGCATCTCTGAAAAGGATACCAAAACAGCGCTTTTGGAAATGCGCAAAGGCAATCGAGTAACGGATGCCACCTCTGACCAAACATTCAATGCACTTGAAAAATACGCCATCAATTTAAATGCATCTGCAGAATCGGCAAATTAGATCCAGTCATTGGTCGCGATGAGGAGATAAGAAGAGTCTTGCATATCCTCTCTAGAAAATCAAGAATAATCCAATAGTGGGAGAACCAGGCGTTGGTAAAACAGCCATCGCAGAGGAATCGCCGAAGATTGTCAGGAATGAGATGTCCCTTCTAGATTGAAGATAAAATAATCTAACATTAGATATGGGTGCACTCATCGCTGGTGCCAAGTACAAAGGGGAATTTGAAGAGCGATTGAAATCGGTCGTCAATGAAGTGATTCAAAGTGAAGGAAGAATTATCCTTTTCATCGATGAAATTCACACCTTGGTTGGCGCGGGAAAATCTGATGGTGCAATGGATGCGGCTAATATTCTAAAGCCAGCGTTGGCTAGGGGAGAGTTGAGAGCAATCGGAGCAACCACTTTGGATGAATATCAAAAATACTTTGAAAAAGACAAAGCCCTAGAGCGAAGATTTCAAAAAGTGATGATTGATGAACCGAATGTCGAAGATGCTATTTCAATTTTACGTGGATTGAAAGATCGATATGAGAGTTTCCATAAAATACAAATCAAGGATGAGGCAATTATAGCTGCAGTTGAATTGTCACAGCGATATATCACCGATCGTTTTTTACCAGATAAAGCCATAGACTTAATCGATGAAGCAGCTGCTAAATTGCGCTTGGAGATCGATTCAGTGCCTGAGGAAATTGACGAATTGGAGCGCAAGGTAATGCAATTGGAAATCGAGCGCGAAGCGATTAAGAGAGAAAATGACAAAGTGAAATTGGATAAGATCAATGAGAATTTGGCCAATTTGAATGCGAAAAGAAAGTTTGAAGACGAAATGGAATAATGAAAAGCCATCGTCGATAAGATTCAAGCGACGAAGAATAAGATTGAATCATTCAAATTAGAAGCGGAACAAGCGGAAAGAGCAGGCAACTTAGCTAGAGTGGCCGAAATACGCTATGGTTTAATTAAAGAACAAGAGAAGGCTATCATCGAACATGAAGGCAAATTGCAAGAATTGCAGAGCAATGGTAAAATGCTCAAGGAAATAGTAGGAGCGGAGGATATTGCAGAGATTGTTGCGAAGTGGACGGGAGTCCCAGTAACGCGAATGCTACAGAGCGATATCGAAAAATTATTAAACATCGAGGATGAATTGCACAAGCGCATCATCGGTCAGGAAGAGGCTGTGCAAGCCGTTTCAGATGCTTTGAGAAGAAGCAGGGCTGGTCTGCAAGATCCTAAAAAACCAATCGGTTCGTTTCTCTTTTTGGGAAGCACAGGGGTTGGAAAGACTGAATTGGCCAAGGCTTTGGCCGAGTATATGTTCAACGATGAAAACGCCTATATCAGAATTGATATGAGTGAATATCAAGAAAAGCACAGCGTATCGAGATTGGTGGGTGCGCCTCCGGGATATGTGGGCTATGAAGAAGGCGGTCAATTGACTGAAGCTGTGAGAAGAAAACCCTATTCCGTGGTATTGTTGGATGAAATTGAAAAAGCACATCCAGACACCTTCAATATTTTATTGCAAGTGCTAGATGATGGCCGATTGACAGATAATAAGGGTAGGATGGTAAATTTCAAAATACCATCATCATCATGACTTCAAATATTGGATCTTCTATCATTCTCGATGGATTTGGTTCGCTCAAATCGGATAAGGATATCGCTTATTATGAGAAAGGGATTGAAATTAAAACGAAATTAATTGAATTGCTCAAGACCACGGTGCGACCGGAGTTTATCAATCGAATCGATGATATCGTCTTATTCTATCCATTGCGCAAAAAAGATATTCGCGCTATTGTGAAAATACAAATCAGCAGCATAGAAAAGATGATGGAGCACAATAACTTCCAGATTGAATTGTCTGATAACGCAATCGATTATATCATTGAACAGGGCTATGATCCAGAGTTTGGCGCACGGCCGATGCAGCGACTCATTCAAAAAGAAATTGTGAATCCACTGGCAAAGAAAATTCTAGCGAAGGAATTAAACAATCAAGAGATGATTTGCGTGGATGCGATTGATGAGCATGTGGTTTTCTATAATAAATCTTCCAAAGATTAAATACTAAAAATGACCTGTGATTTGAATTCTATTTAACATACTTCAAATCACAGGTTTTAACTGTGGTAAAGTCGTAATACGTAATTTTAAAATCGATTTGAGTATTGTTGGGATTGTAAAATCCAGAACCTGATATATCATAGCTCGTGGTGAATTGCGAGGGAATAGTAATACTCGTCCCATCGATAAATCCTTTGATGTCTATGCCTAAATTCAAGAAATTGGTAATGGTGATTTCGTTGGCGGCATTAGGGCCTTGTTCGATATAGTTGATCTGACTGATATAGTCAAAAGCAATGCAATTTCCAAATACTTTATAGATGCCCGTATATTTTTTAGCGGTTACAACATCGCAATTTGCCCCTTCAAAGCCTGGGATGCAAGAGCACAGACCATTATAACATGCCATATTTTGAGGGCATTGAACACTGCCGCATGATCCTCGATCACAGCTATAGGTCAATGTCAAAAGTGCTAGTAAGTAAAAAATATATTTTCATTTTTGGTGGATGATATTAAGTTTGTAAAATAAACAAACGATATGAATTCTGCTCAACTGAATATTGGTTCGAGAATTAAGCATCCTCAATTTGGGTTAGGCTGCATTGTGGCCATGGATAAGGATTTTTATACCATTTACTTCAATGATACTGCTGAAGTAAAGGAATTGGGTCGTGACTACAGTGGATTTGAAGTTGTGGAGGGAAGTGAAATTGCTCAAGCATCGATCAGTATTGAAGATGTAGAATTGGCGTTGGAAAATGTCTTGTATAAAATGAATGTAATTGACGAGCCAGTGAAATTAGGCGATAAATGGATTCGTGGAAAGATGATATTGCATCCCGGCAGTGGAGATTTGCAGTCCAAAGAATTTCCCATCGAAACTTTTTTTCACAAGATCGTCATGTTGCGCGATCGCTTGCGCGTATTGGAACAGAACGTTAATTCACATGCAAAATTAGATGATGAGGACAAAGTTCATTTGCAGCAATACATCACTAGATGTTATGGCAGCTTGACTTCATTCAATATCTTATTTAAAGACAAATGGGCGCATTTCAAAGGAGATAGCAAAGGTGATTAATTCCCTTTAATCAATTTTTGCGTATAGGCCAATTGTCCGTCCACTCGAATGCTACATGTATAAACTCCTGCATTTAATGCAGAGATATCTAGTTGCAGAGTTTTAGCTCCTTGAATATCATCATAATGCAATGTCTTCACTGTCTGCCCCTGTGAATTGATTATCGCTAAATCAAAAGAGGCCGATTCTATAGAAGTAAAATCTATAGATGCTTTTTCAGATGTTGGATTTGGATAGATTTTGCCGAAGTGTGATGGTTTGACAGTCTCTATACCTACGCTTCCATTAATTTTAAAACTATAATATCCGCCTTGATCAGCTGTCATTGGTTTGGTTATGGTTTTTCCATTATTGGAAGTGGCTGTGATATAATATTCAATGGTTTCTCCTGAACCAAAATTCAAATTGGTGATGAAATTTTCGGCACTTGTATTGGTTAAATTGGCCGTCTTAAAATTTGCCTCACCTTTTCTCCTATACTTGATGGATGCATTTGCAATACCACTATTATTTCGAATTTGCACATCAAAGGGGAAAAAGCCCATCCAATCTAATGTATCCGTATAGGCATAATGGCTTATAGTAAGCGGGTTTTGTGCATGTAATTCTTTTGTGATGCAGTGAATAGAACCTCCTGAACCATCATATGAGCGCATATCAATTGGGTAAATAGTATAACCAGGATAAATTCTTTGAATATCCGCTATTGCTTCTGTATCGGCTTTCACAAACCCATCAATATTGTCATGGAATATGGGTTGTATGATTGTTTTATTGACAATTAAGTGATTCATGTAGGTTCTCGTATAGATATTGTAATCAGTCCCGCTGGTATACCAAGATCCATTGTCTTTAGGGGGCAAGGTCATGAATCTGAATTTAAAGGGTTTGTCATCCTTATTTCTTCTCGAAATGAGCGTGTCTAAATTTTTAGCTGCAATGGTATAATCTTGAAATTGCGGTATGCTCTTCATTTGCTCTTGGAACTTGGCAAATACATAAGTATTCTCATCCATCATGTCGATGTATAAATCAATATGGCCAGTTCCTCCATCATGCGGCAATAAGGGCAAGACGTCTAGTTGATTGAGATTGAAAAAGTGGTTGATACTATCCTTTGTTTGTGTATTGCTCCACAAGTTCTCAATCTGATTGCTGGTCAACACCATAGACGTAGTGGCCATTCTTCCCCTTCCATCCATGAGTATATTTCCTCCTTCAAAATTTGTTTTGATTGTTTGAACAGGATAGCCCAATTTTTTTCCCCATTTTTGTGGCAATAGATTGTCTTTATCTCTTCCTAGATAATACTTCATGTCAATCCAACCAATGCTGTCATTGGCTCCATAATAATAATCTACTGGTCCAAAATCTCTAGCCCACACATCATCTAATTGTTCTACCAAGAAGACATAATTGGTCAATTGATAACCCTTATTGCTCATGAAAGTCTTTACTTTATTGGAATCTGCTGCTGGATAAACATTGATATATACCGTGGCATTTGCCTTTTGAATAGCTTCTGCCAACTTGCCATGTATATTGGCGTATTCACTTGACAATAGGACATCTATCACCCCACTTGTATATGGCCAGGAGATGAATACTCCTTGCAATTCTTCAAACTCTCCTGGAAATCTTGCATCGGAATTAAATGTCTGAATAGATTTTTTATTGAAGGAGATTTATCTTCTATCCAATGGTATTAGAGCGATCCACCTTTTGATAATCATGGGATTCTTTGATGCTCTTTTTTGAATAATGCGCGATAGTCTTCTTTGGATAGGGATTCTAAGTATTTATAAACAGCTTGCTCTTTAGGGTCTTGTGTAATAATTGTTTGAGCAAAGGATTGAAAAGGAAAGTACCCAAGGAATAAAATTAGCGCATATCTCATAAATGATTGGTTTGGTTCAAATCAAATATATGATTAAAACCAAAACAATCGAATTATTTTTGACTTAGAAATAGATTTTTTTAAAATATTACCAAATCTTAGTTTGGATCATTTCTGCAACCACCTCTTCTCAAGGTTTTGGCATTGACTAGATAAGATCCCAACATTCTTTGGTCAAGGAAATATATATTCTGCGCTCAATGCCCGTTGAAAAACTAATGATAATCATGCTATGACGATTTTCTCACTTTATGGACCGCTTCATATAGATAAATTTGAAACAACATATTTTGTATCCAATCCAGGGTCATGGAATTTTTGTCGCAATTTTTCTCAACTCTCAATAGAGCACTTTCGCGACATAGCATTCTGCGAGAATATCTGAGAGATTCATAACGATTTCTTGTTCGTCGATGAGTTTCTCTTTTCGTCTGATCCAGTAAATGGCACCGAGCAATAAGAATGTATTCTTGATATTGCGGAGTGTGCTTCGCTCATAAGTCAATCCCGTCTTGGGTTGGAATGGCCTAAATGTTTTCAATAAATTCCAAGGAATTTTCTTGAATTCGCCCGGAATATCAATTTCTTTGTTCTTAAATGCGCGTTTCATCAATTCTCCGTAGGCGAGCATGCGATTGATTTCATTCGTCCCTTCATAGATGCGCAAGATGCGCGAGTCTTTATAGCCTGATTCTATGCTGTTTTCAGCACTACAACCCCATTCCGCCAAAAATTTGAATGGCCTCGTCGATGCAATAATCCACGGTCTCACTGCATTGCATCTTGAGAATAGCACATTCAACAGCATATTCTCGTATCGCTTTGATCTTGGCTTGCGATGGACTTTCACCGGCTTCTAGGAACTCTCTGGTCTTGTCATCAATATTGTCGCCACATCTGTACACGCCTGATTCATTGCAGAATATGCGCGCTGCCATCTGTCCCAATTTATGTTGAATCGCACCGAATTCTATGATTGATTTCTCAAATTGCACGCGATCTTGTGCGTATTGCATCGCTTCAGATAAGGCGAATTTACTGCCTCCAATGGATCCTGCAGCTAATTTTATTCTTCCTGTATTGAGAATATTTAAAGCCATTTTAAATCCCTCTCCGCGATTGCCCAGCATGTTCTCAACTGGAACGGGACAATTATTGAAGAATAGTTGTACGGTCGAAGAACCCTTTAATCCCAATTTTTTTTCTTCTGCGCCTCTTGTAATCCCCCCAAATGCAAATTCAACGATAAACGCTGTTAAATTCATCTGTATCTATTTTCGCAAATACAATTAAAATATCTGCATAGCCTCCATTGGTGATCCACATCTTCTGACCATTGATGAGATAGTGGGTGCCAGCTTCATTCAAAATAGCTTTTGTTTTGCCAGAATTCGCATCAGATCCCGCACCAGGCTCCGTGAGACAATAAGCAGCCTTTGTTTTTGCGGTGACAATATTGGGTAAGTATTTTTCTTTCTGAGCATCTGTGCCATAATAGACAATGGGCAATGAACCGATGGAAGTATGCGCTCCAAGAGAGGTTGCAAAGGATAGACCCAAGGCCATATTTTCGAAACAATCAATCCAGTGGTAAAATCCAAATCGATGCCACCATATTTTTCCTCTACAGATAGTCCGCACAAACCCATTTCAGCCGCTTTTTCGAGCAAATCAATTGCAGGTTGTATGTCTTTGGAAACATCTGCATGCTTCATGACGGGTTGAACTTCGTGGATACAGAAATCACGCACCATGGTGCGTATCCCGTTTTGCTCCTCACTAAATTCCTCAGGTATAAAAAGGGTATCGATATTTGTTATTTCGAGTAAAAATGAACCGCCTTTGTACATACTATATTTTTTTGTGAATATACGAAATTCTATAGAATAATTAAGTATAAAAACTTTGATTTTACTTGGGTGGATTCCCTTATATTCGCAATTGAAATCTGCTATTTAACGCTTTATCTCATTTGCTTGAATTCAACTGATAAAATACATCTCGTCCATCTTGCCAATATTGCCATGAAAAAGGGGATGAAATATGTGGTCATCTCTCCTGGTTCGCGCTCTGCACCGCTTGTCATCGCTTTTAATCGACAAGAGGAAATAGAATGTCTCTCCATCGTCGATGAGCGAAGCGCCGCTTTTTTTGCCCTGGGGATGGCTCAGCAGTTGCAAGCGCCTGTTGGCTTGTTGTGCCCTCTGGCAGTGCAGTTCTCAATTATGCCCCTGCCATTGCAGAAGCCTATTATCAAAAGATTCCTCTAATCGTTTTTACCGCAGACCGACCTTGGGAAGCCATCGATCAAGGGGAAAATCAGAGCATCGTTCAATTTGATATCTATAAGAATTATATCAAGAAGAGTTTTGAATTGCCCGTAGATTGCCATCACGAAAAGGATTTGATGTATAGCGACCGATTGGTCAATGAAGCTTTTAATATTGCCACAGCAATGGATAAAGGCCCTGTTCATATCAATATTCCATTGCGCGAACCGCTTTACGATATTGTTGACTATACAAAGCCAATTGAGCCAAAAATTATTCAACAAAGCCAATTGAAATATTCAATAAGTCAAGTGGATGAAATTCGACTTTTAAATCAATGGAATCAATCCAAAAAGAAGATGATTCTGGTCGGTTCTATGCCTCAAAATGATGCATTAGAGCGCTTGTTAGAGAAGATTGTATCGGAGACAGATACAGTTGTGCTCACGGAGAATATTTCGAATATGCGCTCAACCCATTTTATCCCAGCACTCGATCCGATGATTGAATGCATCGATAAAATGGATCTCGAAGAATGTATTCCTGATTTGCTCATCACCATAGGAGCGGGGCTTATTTCAAAGAAAGTTAAAATGCTCTTGCGCAAAAAGAGTTTGAAAGCCCATTGGCATATCAGCGCGAGTCATGAGCACTGGGATAATTTCAATGCGCTCACAGAGGTCATTCAAGCTGATTATACAAGTATTTTTGAATTGTTTTTGAAGGAAAAACTGGATTCAAATTACACTGTTTTGTTTCAAAAAATAAACGGTCAGATCAATCAGTTTAATGAAAAATTTATGGCATCATTGCCATTTAGTGATTTTGTCGTATACAAAATTCTGAATGATTCATTTCCTCCTCAAGCCCATATTCAATGGGGAAATTCAACCCCGATTCGCTATGCGAACTTATTGGAGAATAAAGATAAAAGCATCGCCCATTTTGCCAATCGCGGAATAAGTGGAATCGATGGCGTAGTGAGTACTGCTGCTGGCGCGTCCTATGTTTATCAGCAAGGGTTGACTATTTGTATTACAGGCGATATTTCTTTTTTCTACGACAGCAATGCTTGGTGGAATCGATATCTCGGGGGAAATTTCAAATGCATATTGATCAATAATGCTGGAGGGAATATTTTTAAAATTATTCCTGGTCCAGATAAAAATGCAGATGTGCTGGATTTCTTTGAAACTCCCAATAATATGGATGCAAGACATATTGCAGCGCAATTTGACATCGATTATATCAAAGTGGAGAATGAGTTGGAACTGAAGGCCCAATTGCCCGTTTTTTTATCAAAAAATATAGTCGGGCTTCCATCTGGAAATTAAGACAGCGGCATCCTCTTCGCAATTTTTGAGGCAATATTTTGAAGAATTGGTCAAATATAAAGTGGCGGAATAGGGAATAAAAAAAGCGACTAGATAAATCTAATCGCTTGGCGGCGTTCTCGGAGAGATTCGAACTCCCAACCTTCTAATTCGTAGTCAGATGCTCTATCCAGTTAAGCTACGGGAACAATTCCGCGGCAAATATAAGCAATCTTCTTTTTAGTGGGTAAAAAAACTTATTTTCATTATTCGCAGCAGGAATAGTGTAGCTTTCAAAATTATTTTTACTTTTGATAGTTCTAAATACAAAACAAGTGGCAAAACTGAAAGCAAAACACATCGCCATTGCTGGCAATATTGGCGCGGGAAAGACAACCCTCACAGAATTATTGTCCAAGCACTTTGGTTGGCAGTCCCAGTTTGAGACAGTAGAAAACAATCCTTACCTCAATGATTTTTATGAGGATATGCCTAGATGGTCTTTTAATTTGCAGATTTACTTCTTGAACAATCGCTTCAAACAAGTCATTGATATCAAAAATGGGAAAGATGTGGTCATTCAGGATAGAACCATTTATGAAGATGCCTGTATTTTCGCTCCGAACTTGCATTCCATGGGTTTGATGAGCACGCGTGATTTTGAAAATTACCAGGAATTGTTCAAGACCATGACTTCCATGATTACGCCGCCTGATTTATTGATTTACTTGCGCGCATCCATTCCGCAATTGGTCAGCAATATTCAACGAAGAGGTAGAGATTATGAAGATAATATTCGATTGGATTATTTAAAGAAATTGAACCAATTCTATGAGAAATGGATCAATGATTATACCCTCGGAAAGCTTTTAATTATTGATGTTGACGATATGGATTTCGTTGAAAAACCGGAAGATTTGGGTAAAATCGTCGATAAGGTGAATAAAGAAATCAACGGATTGTTTTAAATTTGTTTTTCTAATTTGTTATAATAAAGTTGATTTGGAAAATTCTTATTTTTGAATTAAAAAATCTTGATATTCCTATTGGTTTAAATTTTATAACCAATTTTCTTTCTCTCTTCTTTAGGTGGTTCTATTAAACTTCTCAAGGCTTTGAAAATGGTCTGAATGTCCTTGCTATTTGACGAAGTTGACGCTTCTAATTGTTCCATTTTTTAAAGAATGTCTTTTTGCGTTAAAGTATTTCCCTCATTTTTAGTGAATACTCTTATAATTTGAATGTTTACAGAAATAGCTCTTTCACTATTAAGGATGCTGGCTAACATGACTGCACCATATTCTGTGAATGCATAAGGCAATTGATTGGAGAATTTTAGTCCATTGAGGTGGTCGCATTTTGCGACCACCTCAGATTCTCTTCTTGTGTCAATTGAAACATAAAGTCTTCGGAAATCTCATCAGATTCCGCTTAACTTGCTCATTTAATCTCTTGGTTGGAACATCATATAGTTCAGCGATGTCTTTGTCTATTATAACTCTTTTACCTCTTAAGTGAATAATTTTGGTAATAACAACCATTTCTGGGATCAATATTTTTTTCGACATGTAATTTTACTTTAAGTATGTCAAAAATAATAAAATTTAATAACTGTAAAATAAAAAAAATAATTAAATAAATCAATGTTCATTCTAGATTGAATTCTTTAATTTAATATAGAATCCCTGCTTTGAAACAAGCCTAACGATTCCTTATCAAATCAAATACATTCTCAAATATCCTTTCGAGGATGCGCTTTTCATCCGTTACCACTTCAGCATTTCCCTGCATTTGCTCTGCAAAGTCTAGCTTCTTTTGATACGTCGTTGTAAGACCATTTTTGAGTACGACAGACAATAAATATTTCTTGTCTTTATTCGGTACTTGTGAAATTTGATTGACTTCTCCAATCAAAATTCCGAATTCCTTATTTGGATAATTGAACAATTGAATGTTTACGCGCTGACCTCTTTTGATTTTTCCAATCCCTTGAATCGGAACGAGCATAGCGCCGCGAAGCACTGTATCTGTTGTTCCACCAGGTACAATAGAAAATAATTCTGTTCCCGTATTCACAAACTGATTGGTCTTCCAATTGTCCAAATAATTGATTTTACCATCATACGGTGCAATGATGAGGTAATTGTTTTTCCAAGATTCATATTTCTGAAATAGGGCATTGTATGCATTCGAAAGTGCCGTTATTTTCTGTGTGCGCTTATCTAAGAAAGTGATTTTATTGTCGTTGATTTGCTTCTTGAAATCTTGAATTTTTCCATCGTTGTTTTGATTGGTCAAGGTAAAGTTTTCATAATTCGATTTCGCCTCCAAGTATTGGGCTTCCGTGACATTCAATTCGCGCTGACTGATGATTCCCTTGTTGAATAATTCGCGGTCTTTTTTCAATTTGTCTTTGAGGATACTTATCTCTTGCAATCGATTTAATTCTTGACTCGAAACCACTTTGCCTATGCTCTTCACATTCTCAATTTGCTTTTCAATATGCTGAATCGTCTTGTATTCAAAGGAGTTTGACTTGAATAAATTATACTCTTCAATCGCATTTAGTAGATTGAAATATTCAATTTGTATCTCCCCTAAATTCCAATTTCGATCAAAAGGAATTCGACTGTTTTCAATCATTTGCAAATTGACCGTGGAGAATAATTGATTGAAACTATTGATGTCCTCTGCATTGGCATTGCTTTCAAATGAAGCGATGATGGCGTTTTTAGGAACATCTGCTGCATTGGGATAATTTAGCTTGACCAATTTACCACTCATTTTTCCTATCAAGGTAATAGGTGGATTCTGACTGATCAATTCAATATTTCCCTTGATTAAATCGGGATATTTGACAAACCAGCAAACTAGAATTACGGATACAATTACAAATAAAATACCCGTACTTCCCCATCTGATGAGGCTATTGGGAACTTGACTGAGGATGTCTTTTACCTCTTCACTTCTCAATTCTATTTTATCTGCTTCGGACATATTGAATTGGTATATTAAAGATTAAATGTAGTTGATTTTGTTTATTGGTTTCAATATGAAAAATCAATTTAGGGCATTCAAACTAAAATTGAGGCCCGAAGCCGAATTAAAACGAAAACCCCGGAACAATTAAAAGGGAATTAAACCCAATAAAAAAAAGACAAAATTTTTTTGGGCCAACTAAAATTAAATAAGAATGCAACGCTGTGTCACCACACAGTGTAGGTGAAATGCGCGAATTAAAACGAATAATGTATTCGTGCATTCGTGGCAAATCAACCCCATGTTTGAAGGACTTTTAGTCCGCAACAAAACAATGATTAAGTGTTTTGGTGGCTATTTGTATTGTTTTAATGCAACCGCAAGGCATTCAATCGCTTCTTGTAACTCCTCTTTTTTGAGTACATAGGCGATGCGCACTTCTTGTTTTCCCAAGCCAGGAGTTGCATAGAAACCCGTCGCTGGAGCCATCATAACCGTCGAAACTTTATGCTCAAATTCATACAACATCCATTGGCAGAATAGATCTGAATCATCAATCGGCAATTTAACCATAGCGTAGAAAGCGCCGCCAGGATTGGGACAAGTGACTCCTTCAATTTTATTTAATCCCTCTACCATCATATTTCTTCGCTCGATGTATTCGTGAATCACTTCGTCAAAGTAAGATTGAGGTGTATCTAATGCCGCTTCTGCTGCGACTTCGCTATAGGTTGGTGGTGATAATCTCGCTTGCGCAAATTTCATTGCCGTCTGAACAACTTCTTTGTTTTTGGTGACCAATGCCCCCAATCTCGCGCCACATGCTGAATAGCGCTTGCTGATAGAATCGATGACGATGGCGTGATTTTCTATTCCCTCCAAGGATAAAATAGAGGTGTGCTTCTTTCCATCATATACAAATTCTCTATATACCTCATCGACAAAAATGAACAAATCATGCTTGAGCACAATCGCCTTGAGGGTTTCCAATTCTTCTTTTGAATATAAATATCCCGTAGGATTGTTTGGATTGCATATCAAAATAGCCTTCGTCTTTGGACCAATTTTTTTCTCGAAATCCTCCATCGGTGGAAGAGCGAATCCATTCTCAATGGAAGAAGTGATGGGAACAATTTTTATATTTCCAGAAGTGGCAAAACCATTATAGTTTGCGTAGAAAGGCTCAGGAATGATGACTTCATCTCCTGCATCCAAACAGCTGAACATCCCAAAGAACAAGGCTTCACTGCCTCCTGTGGTCACCATGATTTCTGATGCATTGACATCCACGCCTACAGATTTGTAGTATTCAGTCAATTTGGTTCTATATGATTCTGAACCCTCAGAATTCAAATAGGAGAGGACTTTGTATTCAAAATTCTTCACCGCATCGCGCACGACTTTTGGTGTCTCGATATCAGGTTGACCGATATTGAGGTGAATGACTTTCTTTCCCGCTTTCTTCGCTGCTGTCGCATAGGGAACTAGTTTTCTTATTGGTGATGCGGGCATTGCAAGCCCTTTGTTGGATACTTTTGGCACAATTAATTTATTTTTGATTTACGATATACGAGTTACGATTTTTATTTACGAATTATGATTTTTGATTTAGGATTTATAATTCAAAATTCATAATTTTAATTATCCTACGCTATTCTCTAAACTTATTTGCAACAATTTCTGCGCTTCCACAGCAAATTCCATAGGCAGTTCTTTAAACACTTCTTTGCAAAATCCATTGATGATGAGGTTTACGGCTTCTTCATCAGAAATGCCTCTTTGATTGCAATAGAACAGCATATCCTCGCCGATTTTGGATGTCGTCGCCTCGTGTTCCACTCTTCCTGTTTGGTTCTTAATTTCTAAGTATGGAAAAGTATGCGCACCGCATTCAGCGCCGATCAACATCGAATCGCATTGGCTGTAATTGTATGCATTATCAGCTGTTTTATTGATTTGAACCAAGCCTCTGTAGGAGTTTTGACTCTTGCCCGCAGAGATACCTTTGGAGACAATTCTGCTTCGCGTATTCTTGCCGATATGAATCATTTTGGTCCCTGTATCCGCTTGCTGGTGGTTATTGGTCACTGCAACAGAATAGAATTCCCCGATGGAATTTTCTCCCTTCAATATACAAGATGGATATTTCCAAGTGATGGCAGATCCAGTCTCTACTTGTGTCCAAGAAATTTTAGAATTTTTGCCCTCACACAATCCGCGTTTGGTAACGAAATTATAAATCCCTCCTTTGCCTTCGCTATCGCCGGGATACCAGTTTTGAACGGTGCTGTATTTGATTTCTGCATTTTCACAAGTGACGAGTTCGACAACGGCCGCGTGCAATTGATTCTCATCGCGCTTAGGTGCCGTGCAACCTTCGAGATAGGAGACATAGGAATCATCATCCGCGATGATGAGGGTGCGCTCAAATTGGCCTGTATTCTCCGCATTGATTCTAAAATAAGTGGATAGTTCTATCGGACATCTGACGCCTTTAGGGATATAGACAAATGAACCATCGCTGAATACTGCTGAATTCAGGGCAGGCATAGTAATTGTCTCGCGTGGAGACAACTGTGCCTAGGTATTTCTGCACGAGTTCGGGATAATCTCTGATGGCCTCTGATATGGCGCAGAATAGAATGCCCTTCTCGAATAATTCTTTTTTGAATGAGGTGAAGACGGATTCGCTGTCCATGACAAAATCAACAGCGACGCCAGCTAACATGTTTTGTTCTTTGATGGATATGCCCAACTTATCCCAAGTCTTTTTGATTTCGGGATCCACATCGTCAAGGGAATCCAATACGGGCTTTTTCTTTGAAGCGGCGTAATAGATGATATCTTGAAAATTGATCTTTGGATAGTGGAGATTGGGCCATTGCGGTTCTTCCATCCTCAACCAATGGTGGTAGGCTTTTAAACGCCATTCTAGCATCCATTCCGGTTCGTTTTTCTTGGCGGAGATAAAGCGCACGATATCCTCAGACAATCCCAAGGGGGACATCTCTTGCTCGAGTATGGTGGAAAAACCGTATTTGTACTCGGCATTCGTGGTTTGTTCAATAATCAAATCACTGTCAAATTCTTCGTTCATGTTCATATAGGCTTATTGCGCCCCAAATATAGGGAATTATTGAGAAAAATGGGAGAGTTCTTGAGCTTTGAAATTAAAAATTAAAAATTGAAAATGAAAAACTGGAAATTGGGAATTAATGCATGCTCAGAGAGCCACCCTTAGCGCTGCCGCGAGCTTGTAGCTCGTGGAAAACTAAATTAAAATATCATTACAATATATTAAAACCATTCCAATGAATGTCATTAAATTCAGTTAAGCCCTGCAGCAGAGGGAAAAGAAGCTATTAGATAGTGTAAATTATACTTTTGCTAATTCCCCGGCTCGATAGAGCACATCTGGGCAAAAATCAATTTCATCATTCCAAGATAATGCGCCATAGGAATCGATGCGCACATTATTGAAATACGTCATGTCTTTTAATTTGGCATAAATAGAATCGAGTGAAATTGAATCTAGGTTTAGAAACGAGAAAATATCAATTGTTTTGATCTCTTGATTATCAAAAGCAACTGTAATTTTATATGAGTCAATTTTGATGATTTTATGAATGAATCTCATTAGTGCAAGGGTTCAATTTTTATGAAATGAGGTGTTTCTTTATTTAGATTATTGAAATTTTCTAGTAGTTCGTCCTTATGTATGATAGCCCACGCTTGAAAAGCGACTGATCCATAGTTAATTTATCCTTTTCAAAATTATGAATTATTTATCAATATAAAGCTATTTTTCTAATATCTCTGCGCCACCGAGAACCAATCGCTCGTAAACTATTGAGTAAAGACATGATTTCCGATCGTCTATCGCTGAAAGGCACATGCCTAATGGTTTTGAAGACAATTATTCGCTATATAGATTGTTAATGTGCAAATGATGAAGCATTTTTAATGCGGATACATGAATATGCAGGATTTAAACCTTCATATTGTGCTGAAAAAAAGTAGACATAGATTCATTATTTTAATTATTTTTGATGGAATGCTGTATTATATGTCAAAATTGCTGTGGAATGAACGTAAAACATGGTGCATCCGCATTGCAAATGGGGGACGAGAGGCAACAAATGTTTAGAATTAGTATACTAAGAATATTAGTTAATGAAAAATGATCTGTCAAAAACAATTATGTTAAGTTTTGTCTTCGGAGTTATCGAGCAATATGTTTTAGTTTGTATAATTTTTTTTTTATGTAATTATAAGTTTAAGGAATTTAAAAAATTGTATTCTGAAATGAATAAGAGTCAAACTTTTTGTGTGCTAAATACATTTGACTCCAGTGATCATTTTGTTTATACAATTGAAAATGTTGAACAAATAGAAATTTACTTGAGGTATCATGACTCGCTTTTAAGCGGATATAAGCCAGTCGCAACTTTTGATATCGGAAATATAATAAAAGGTGAAGATTTTTATGTTAAAGAAATCCGTGATACAGGTAAAATAATGAGATTGTATTCATTTAATGAAAATTGCCTAAATTGGAATTCCTATTTAGTTGACAGTAGATTTGTTTTTAATTCTAAATCGATAAATAAAGAATTGTTAAATGATTTTTTATTAACTGATAATTTAAAATATAAAAAACAAAGGGAAAATTGTTATTGTGAAAATTTAATATTTGATTATCCTACCTTTTTTCCATAAAGTTTGCATTATGGGTTTTAAAAATCTCCCACAGCTATCTTAAGTTTATCTTCACCTCAAATGCGCTATCCGTATGTCTCCTGACTACGGACAAATTCAATTATTCAAGAACTTCGTTATTGAAACCCAATGCCCGCGTGAAGGATCGAAGGCGGCATGCAATAAGCCGAAGAGCCTGACCCGCAGGGGCACGCCAAAAATTATCTATCACTTATTAAATTAAACGAGAAAGTTATTTTGCATCAAAACACCACAAATTCATTATTCCTCAAGCTCTCTTTATTATAGCGAGGCGCTTGATTGGTCGTGGTATCGATGACTTTTTTGCCTGATTCAGTGGCAATGATATGCGCTGCTGCAGTATCCCATTCCATCGTCGGAGCATAGCGCGGATAGATGTCTGCCTCATGTTCTGCTATCATACAGAATTTCAAGGAAGAGCCCTTGGAGACTATCTCCACTTCGGCATGATTGTTTATCAATTGATCGATGAATTCCTGTGTCTCCGTATTCAAATGGGAACGCGAAGCCACTATTTTGAGGGACTTCCCATGCCAATCGGCATGCAATAATTCATCCAAGTCCTGTGCGAGCGGCACTCCGCCATTCAACAAACTGGTCTCCTGTTCTACTTGTTTAAATGCACCGCAATTCTTAACAGCAAAATATGCCGTTTGACTGACGGGCAAATAGACAACACCCAATACCACTTCGCCCTGATGAATAAGCGCTATATTGACCGTAAATTCTCCGTTGCGCTTGATGAATTCTTTGGTGCCATCAAGTGGGTCGACCATCCAACAATCTGTCCAAGTCTGGCGAATCTCATAGGGAAGATTTTTTTTGTTCTTCAGAGATGATGGGAATATCTGGTGTGAGCTTCTTTAATGCTGCGGTGATAGATGTATGTGCGCTGATCTGCCAAAGTCAGGGCGAAGCATCTTCTTTTGTTTTCTACTTCAATCGGTTCATTGTAAACAGCTAGAATCTCTTCACTTGCCTGCGCCGCAATGCGCACAATCTCCTCTGCGAATTCAATATTTGGTTTCAGCATCTTTTATTTTTTACTCTCTAGAATTTGTTTGTTGTAATAAATACTCTTGTTGATTTCAAATCCTATCAATAGAGCAAAGGCATTCCAATAGAACCAAATCATCATAAACACAATGGTTCCGAGCGATCCATAGACCTTGTTGTAATTATTGAAATTGGATACGAATGTCGAAAATAATACCGCGACGAGTATGCATAAGATGGTAGCCAGTGTCGCGCCTGTGGAGATAAATTTGAATTTAACGGCTTTGCTCGAAGGGCCGTAGTAATAGATGACAGCTATCGAGAAAAAGAAGATGAGTATGGTAATTAAGTATCGAATGGCATGTAAAATGAATCCAGTAAAGGTGTTTTTCAAAGAGGCAAATTCTAAGGCATCGTCCAAGACCTTGCTGCCGACGACGAGCAAGACGACTGAGAAAATAAACAAGAGAAGAAGTTCGATGGTGATGACCAAGGAGATGATTTGATTTTTAAAACCAGAACGGGAATTTTTATTTCCCAAGGATGCATCAAATGATTGTATCATACTCATCACACCATTGCTGGTGAAGTATAGTACGGATAAGATACCCAGAGATAAAAGTCCACCTTGTGGCTTCTTGACGATGTCTTGAATGGTGGGTTCTATGAGTTGGTATACGGCATCATTGGGCACAATATTGATGATTAATTTGATGATATCATCTGCTAAATTGGGAATCGGGATATAGGGAATGAGTGTAAACAAAAATATAATCGCTGGAAAAACCGCCAAGAAAAAGCTGTAGGCGATGGCCTTTGCATTGACTACAATGGAATGCTGACTTAATTCTTTGATGAAAAATAAGATGACATCATAAACAGGAATCCCATCAAAACCAGGCAAGGTAGCGTTCTTGATAAACCGAATCCAGCTTTTGGTGGCTGGATATTTTTGAATGAATAGTTCTAAATATTTTTTCATTTTCTATTTCGGTTGTGCCTAGTTGTAATTAATGTGATGTCAAATTGTGCATTCTGGATATATACTTCCCAATAATATCAAATTCAATATTCACAATACTTCCTTGTTTTAATTGATGGAAATTGGTGTGTTCAAAGGTATAGGGGATGATGGCCACATTGAAGGTATTGATGCCAATATGGAAACAAGTCAGACTTGTGCCATTGATGCATACGGAACCTTTTTCGACGATGAGGGGCGCAAATTGAGCATCAAATTCAAAGGTAAATAGCCAAGAACCTTTTTCATCTTTGATCTCTTTTACCTTTGCGATGGCATCTACATGGCCTTGTACGATATGTCCGTCGAATCTTCCATTCGCTTGCATGCAACGCTCTAGATTGAGGAGATCGCCTTTTTTCCAATTGCCAATAGATGTTTTGCGCATGGTCTCATCTACAGCAATTACTTGATGCGTATTTGAATCACATTGAACAACAGTAAGGCAAACGCCATTATGGGCAAGGCTTTGATCGATTTTCAATTCACGACTAATCGCAGATTGAATCGTCAATCTCACATTGCTATTTTCAAATTGAATATCCTCTAAAGTACCCAGCGATTCTATGATTCCTGTAAACATGATTACAAAATATTTTTTAGTACTGCAGCAATTCGCTCAGTTGCTTTGCCATCCCATAGTGGTGGAATTTGTCCTTGTTTGTATTTGCCCTGTACTATTTCTTCAATTTTTGCAATGACGGCTTCAGCGTTATATGATATCAGCTCATTGCTGCCGATGGTCACTGTGCTAGGTCGCTCGGTATTTTCGCGAAGCGTCAAGCAAGGAATGCGTCTAAATGTCGTCTCCTCTTGGATCCCGCCGCTATCTGTCACTATAAAAGCAACAGCGCTGATGAGTTTTTGAAAAGCGAAATAATCCAATGGTTCGGTCGTGATAATTTTTTTATTCGCCTCAAATCGCTGATACAAATCGAACTTTTTCAAATTGCTCAAAGTCCGCGGATGGATGGGCCAGATGAGGAATTGATTGACACAAATATGGTCGATGATATCCAATAGAATTTCCAATCGCTCCTTTGAATCAACATTGGAAGGGCGGTGCATGGTCATCAAAACAAAGGGTTTCGACTCCATATCCAAACGCTGAAGAATATCGCTTCGCTGAATTTCTGGTTCAAATGCCACCAATGTATCGATCATAGTATTGCCCACGAAGTGAATCTTGGATTTATCCGTTCCCTCGTTGACCAAGTGATCATAACCACTCTGCTCTGTCACAAAGAAAATATCGGCGATTTTATCTGTCACCAATCGATTGATTTCCTCTGGCATTTCCATGTCAAAACTCCTCAATCCGCTTTCCAAATGCGCAACTTTTACGCCGCATTTATTGGCTGAAATGGAAGCGGCCATGGTGCTATTGACATCACCGACAACGATGACTAAGTCGGGTTTTTCTATTTGAATAATTTTTTCCAATTCGATGATAATCGCACCTATCTGGGATGCAAGGCTCTGCCCTTTGATATCCATGATATAGTTGGGCTGGCGCAATTTGAATTGTTCGAAGAATACCTCGCTCATATTCTTGTCGAAGTGCTGACCAGTATGCACCAATACATGCTCGAAATAACCATTGAATTTATTCAATTCATTATCTAGTTGCGTAATTTTTATAAAATTAGGTCGAGTGCCTACAACTGTGATGATTTTTTTATTCGCCATTTCTTGCTTTTCTTTTATTCGTTTCTATTCGTGCAGTAGTGGCAGTTAAACACGCTGCAAGATGGACTTTTAAGTCCGAGAATATGTTGACTTATTGTTATCGCGGTTTACTTTTTTTCAATTAAATAATAAACACAAGTGGTGAAAAAGTTTCTAATAAATGGAATCGCTTGAATGAAACCCCATTGCTCCCTTGGTTCTAGTTTGAATTTGTATTTGTAAATTGGATTGATCAAATAGTGCTTCTTGTGAACGATATCATAGTTGTTTTGAATCGCAATCTTTTCAAATCGCTCAATAGAAATAGCTGTGGACTTGATATCCATCATTTCATTTAGAATAAAAGGAGGTTCACCAAACATTTTCAATATGCCCATATACATGAAATTGGGCAATAGGTGAATATAGGGCAATTTGCTCAGCCACTTGTTTCTGCATATCTGTTGATGCCCGCCAAATGGCATATACCATGGTGGGAAGCCCAAGAATATCAATCCTTTTTCCTTTAAGAAATCGCGCAATACAGCCAAGAATTTTTCTTGATTGGGAATGTGTTCAATGACGTCTTTTAAGATGATGATATCGAATTTCTCAGGAAATTCAAGGGATACATCGACATCGTAAATGTTTTTATTCAGCAAATGCGCTTGGCCATTCTCGAGAAAATCTTTTAAATAATGCTTGGCCAATTCCGAGTCGATTCTCCATCAATTCAATATCCCGACCCGCGGCAACCCTTTTTAGAAGGCTTTCAATACACCGCCTTCAGCACATCCAATTTCTAAAATGTTTAGAGATGCATTGATGGGTTTATATGCTTCGATAAATGGCAATACATATTGCTCTGCATTTTCCAATTGCATCGCAAAATATCTATCCTTGTCTCCATGAAATTCGAATGCCATATCTTTGTTTTCTAAACAGTGATTCACTGCTTTTAGGGAAACAAATATATAAAACTATTCGGAAATAGCTCAACTCGCTGCCCGTATTTGCGGCATTTCTATAAAATCCGCGGGGTAAAAAATCCAATTTACTATATTCGCTTTTAATGCCCATCACATTAAATAGTCCGATTGAACATCACCCTGGCTTAACATCAGCCAAGGCGGAGTCATTGAAAAAAGACTTGAACATCTTTACGATTCACGATTTGATCGGCCATTATCCCTTCCGATATGTGGATCGCACCAAGATTTACAAAACGACAGATTTGGCGGATGATATGCCCTATGTGCAGCTGAAGGGTAAAATTCACAGCATTAAAACCGTGGGTATCGGCCATAAATCGAGGCTGTCCGCTATATTAGAAGATAGTGCCGGAGAGGTTGAATTGGTCTGGTTTCAAGGAGCACAGTGGGTGCAAAAGTCCCTCAAAGAAAATGAAGTGTATATTGTATTTGGCAAACCCCAAAAATTCAATCACAAATTCAATATTGCCCATCCTGAATTGAAATTATTCACAGAAGAATTGATGGCTCAACAGTCTGGATTTGAACCAATTTATTCGACTTCCGAGAATTTAAAGAAGAAGTATCTCGACACCAAAGGCATTCAGAAATTAATTGTACAAGCGCTGAAATCATTGCCTCCTGCTGAATTTGAGGAGTATTTGCCCAAATCGATGATTCAATCGCATGGCTTTGTCTCTCGAAATCAAGCAATTCATCATATACATCAGCCACCGAGTATAGAGGATATGAATCGCGCGACTAAAAGGCTGAAATTTGATGAATTATTCTTTATTCAACTCAATTTAATCAAGCTGAAAATCCACCGAAATCAAGCGTTTAAAGGCTTTGTATTGGAAAAAGTGGATGGAATTTTTGATGAATTTTATAAGAACAATCTGCCTTATGAATTGACCAATGCGCAGAAGCGGGTGCTAAAAGAGATACGAAGGGATACCCTTTCTGGCAAACAGATGAACCGCCTATTGCAAGGAGATGTAGGAAGTGGGAAGACCATCGTCGGATTGATGACGATGTTGATGGCCATCAATAATGGATTTCAAGCGACGATATTGGCACCGACCGAAATTCTCGCTCAACAGCATTATGCGGGAATCACTGAATTGATAGGTGCATTGCCAGTGAAAGTGCGCTTATTGACGGGATCTGTCAAGGCGAAGGAGCGAAGGGAATTGCTGCCTTTATTGGAATCAGGTGAAATAGATATTTTGATTGGCACACACGCCATTATTGAAGATACGGTTGTTTTTAAGAATTTGGGCATGGCAATCATCGACGAACAACATAAATTTGGTGTTGCTCAACGAGCCAAACTCTGGCGGAAAAACAATACCCCGCCGCATATCCGCGTCATGACTGCGACGCCAATTCCGCGAACCTTGGCGATGACGCTATATGGAGATTTGGATTACTCCATTATCGATGAATTGCCGCCGGGAAGACAGACGATTAAAACGATTCATAAATTTGATTCTCAGCGATTGGCTGTATTTGGATTTATGCGGGAAGAAATAGCCAAAGGGAGACAAATTTATATCGTCTATCCATTGATAGATGAAAGTGAGATGCTCGACCATAAAGCGGTTACAGAGGGTTACGACAGTATTATTCGAGATTTCCCAGAGCCCAATTATCACGTAGCTATGGTTCATGGCAAATTGAAGAGCAAAGACAAAGAATACGAAATGCAGCGATTTATTAAAGGCGAGGCAAATATTTTAGTGGCTACGACGGTGATTGAAGTAGGAGTGAATGTACTAATGCTTCAGTGATGATCATCGAGAGTGCAGAGCGGTTTGGTTTGTCCCAATTGCATCAATTGCGCGGTAGGGTAGGACGCGGAGCCGAACAATCTTATTGTGTTTTGATGACGAAGTATGAATTATCAAAAGATAGTAGAGCGCGCATGAAAATTATGTGCGAAACTGCCAATGGATTTGAAATCGCAGAACAAGATTTGAAATTGCGGGGACCTGGCGATATTCAAGGCACGAAGCAGAGTGGGGATATCGATTTGAAAATAGCCAATCTCACGACAGATGGTGAAGTCTTAAAAGATGCGCGACAATCTGCCATCCAACTTTTAGATGAAGACGAAGATTTGACGAAGCCCGAAAATGAAAAACTAAAACTGTATTTAGTGAATCACAAAAAGTATAAAAGTGGTTGGTCTCGCGTGAGTTGATTATTGCTCGCTTATAAGGCTAGCGCCTAAATACAAGCGATTCATACGTGCGATATTTGTCAGAGAAATTCCCTTAGGACATTCTGCTTCACATGCGCCTGTATTGGTGCAATTTCCAAAACCCTCTTTGTCCATTTGAGCGACCATGTTTAAAACCCTTGTATCACTCTCTACTTTGCCCTGTGGCAATAAGTCCAATTGAGAAACTTTTGCAGACACAAACAACATGGCAGAAGCATTTTTACAAGCAGCAACGCAAGCGCCGCAACCTATACATGTAGCTGCTTCAAAAGCCAAGTCTGCATTTACTTTAGGAATAGGAATCGCATTGGCGTCGATGGTTCTTCCGCTTGTATTGACATTGACATAACCTCCCGCTTGGATGATTCTATCAAAGGCTGATCGGTCTACAATCAAGTCTTTCAATACTGGAAAAGCCTTAGCTCTCCATGGCTCGATATGAATGGTCTCGCCATCTTTAAATTTGCGCATGTGCAATTGACAAGTCGTCACGGCATCATCTGGTCCATGCGGACGTCCGTTGATATGCATCGAGCACATACCACATATTCCCTCGCGGCAATCGTGGTCAAATGCAACTGGTTCTTCCCCTTTTGTAATTAAACCTTCATTGAGTACATCCATCATTTCAAGGAAAGACATATCCGGTTCAATTCCATCGATGGGATAATCGACCATTTTACCTTTGGCGTCTTTATTGGCTTGTCTCCAGATTTTAAGATTGAGTTTCATATATATTGTTCTTTTATTGTATTGCTATTAAAAATTAAGTGGTCATTTTGTTTTGGGATGAATGATATCTTTTTAGCTAATCTTCTGTAATATTCATCTCTTTTTAATATTTCAGGTTTGGATATTGTACTTAGAACCAGTCTCGCTTTAATTTGTTTTCCTTTAAAGCAATGTTGCATATCAATTATCGTCTCATATAGTTGTTTAAATCCTTGATGAAAATCACTTCCTTTTAATTCTACAAAATATATCGTTTCGTTTGTTTCAATTCCAAAATCACATCTTAGATTTAATAATTTGCTTTTATAAACACAATTTTCAATATCTATTTCTGTAATCAATTGTTTAGTTAGATTTTCTAATACAAATGTGCTCTTCCCTCCCTTTTTATCCTTTAAGACAATGATTTTATTTCCATTCTCTCTTTTACAATCGTTATCAATTTTATTAATTAGCCCCATGATTATTAAATTCTACGTCTAATGCTAATAATTGATCGAATTCTTCTCCCATTAGTCTTGAAACTGAATCAATCTTTTCTGTATTTATTAATCCCTCTCCTCGATTTAATATTTCAACGGCTGTTCCTCCTTCAAAACTATAGCAAGATACGTCTTCTGGATTCAACCAATATTCTTTCGCAATTATCTTTTCTGTTTTATCGCCTTCTATCTTCCCCATATTGTATGCATACATCAGATTGTTGACAGATGAAAGAATGTATGGGGAGTGTGTTGTTATCAAAAACTGGTTATTATTCTTGTTGTTATATTTGCTATGTATTTTACTAAATCATATTGAGTTTTAGGAAACAAATTTAATTCAGGTTCTTCAACTATAATAGTTTTTGATTTTGATCTCTTTTCATAATGCATGCACACCAAAGAAATTGGAATTAGCGATTGATATCCACTAGCAGCAGTTGACATTAAAAAAAATGAATCTTGATTGTTTGATTTAAACTTTCCAACTCCATTTTCATTTTTGTAAAAGATATTTAAGGGTTCAATAGTCGTTTCCCCTTTAAAGTTTCTGGCAATTCCATCTATTTTTGAAAATTGGTTGAATAATGAATCAGATAAGTTGCTTAAACTGTTTTTTCCAAGAGAAAAAATGGATTGTAATCCCCTTTCAACGGGTATGAAAAATGGGTTATCTAGTAATCTAGAAACATCTTTAAGAAAAAAACTATCAGGAATTTTATCAGTGGTAACATTCGCATATCCAAGTTCAATTGGATTGGGATACCAATCATTATAGATTTTTAAAAGTGATGAAAATTCATCAGAGTTTGATTCCAATTTTCTATAGCTGCTTAAGTCTTTTGAAAAATCTATCGAGAAAGTATAGTGTTTGTTAGTAAATTATTGATGTATCTTCTTTTAGAAATTCATCAATCCCCCAAACAGCAAGACCATCTTCAAAAGATTTATGATTTGCGTACATATTGTTGGCAATAAAAGAAAAGTACCTACAGATACTTAATAATTTAGTAACTGTGCTCTTGCCCGTTCCTTGATCTCCAATAAAAATATTGATCTTGCGCAAGTCAAGTTCCATGTCTTTGATGGGACCAAAATTTTTAATTATGAGTTTTTCTTTGCAAAACAGGTGTTGAATATTCTGTATTTATTTATAATTCCTTGCGGCGATTTTGATGTTTTCGTAGACCAAATCTTCTTTGTTTAAAACTGGCTCTGCATCAACGCCTTTGAATTCCCATGCCACCACGTATTTGAAATGCTCATCATCGCGTAGGGTCTCTCCATCTTCTTGGTATTCTTCTCTGAAGTGACCTCCACAACTCTCATTTCTATGGAGTGCATCTCGGCACATCAATTCACCCAATTCAATGAAATCTGCAACGCGCATCGCTTTCTCAAGTTCAGGATTGATGCTATCAGATGTTCCAGGTACATTGACATCTTGCCAAAAGGCTTTTCGCAATGCGGTTATCTCTTGAATTGCTTTTTCTAATCCAGCTTTATTTCTTGCCATACCGCATTCATCCCACATGATTTTCCCCAATTTTTTATGGAAATAATCAACTGAATGTTTGCCTTTATTATTCAATAATTGACTTATTCTATTCTCTACTTCTTTCTCTGCTTGATCAAATTCGCTGGTGTTGGTTGGAATTTTTCCTGTTCTAATCTCATCAGCGAGGTATTCACCAATGGTGTATGGAATAACGAAATAGCCATCCGCCAATCCCTGCATCAAGGCTGAAGCTCCCAATCTATTTGCACCGTGGTCGCTGAAATTAGCTTCGCCTAATGCATAACAACCTGGAATCGTCGTCATCAAATTATAATCCACCCACAATCCACCCATGGTATAATGCACCGCAGGATAGATCATCATCGGTGTCTCGTATGGATTCTCATCAACGATTTTCTCATACATTTGGAATAGGTTGCCATATTTTTCTTTAACTGCTTCTTTACCTAATTTCAAAATTTCTTCATGCGATGGATTGGTCAAATTCATCATTTTGGCTTTGCCCTTTCCATATCGCTCAATCGCCGAAGCATAGTCTAGATAAACAGCTTGCCCTGTTTTATTTACGCCAAAACCGGCATCACAACGCTCTTTAGCTGCTCTGGAAGCTACGTCACGAGGAACTAAGTTTCCAAAAGCAGGATATCTTCTCTCCAAATAATAATCTCTATCTTCTTCCTTAATCGCGGTTGGTTTTAATTTTCCTTCGCGAATAGCTTTAGCATCTTCCAATTTTTTAGGAACCCAAATTCTTCCATCATTTCTCAATGATTCAGACATCAAAGTCAATTTTGATTGGTGATCTCCTGATACTGGAATACAAGTTGGATGTATTTGTGTATAACATGGATTTCCGAAAAATGCGCCTTTTTTATAGGTCTTCCAAGCAGCAGTGACATTGGATCCCCATGGCATTGGTCGATAAGAAAAATACATTTCCATATCCTCCTGTGCACAATAATACGGCATGCGCAGAATGTCTTTCTAATTTGCCAGTGACTAAATCTCTAGCGATGATACCTCTAGCTTTGCCATTGACAATCACTAAGTCCATCATTTCATGGCGAGCATATAAATCGACAGTTCCCTTGCCAACTTGTCTTGATAATGCGGAATAGGCACCTAAGAGCAATTGCTGACCAGTTTGACCTGCGGCGTAGAAGGTACGCTGAACTTGTGTACCACCAAATGAGCGGTTGTCCAACATCCCGCCGTAATCTCTCGCAAATGGCACGCCTTGAGCGACACATTGGTCGATGATATTGACAGAAACTTCTGCTAGTCTATGCACATTGGCTTCGCGGGCTCTATAATCACCACCTTTGATCGTGTCATAAAATAATCTATAGGTGCTATCGCCATCATTTTGATAATTCTTTGCAGCATTGATTCCACCTTGTGCGGCAATTGAATGCGCTCTTCTCGCTGAGTCTTGAAAACAAAATGCTTTAACGCTATAGCCCATTTCTGCAAGAGATGCAGCTGCCGCTGATCCAGCAAGTCCTGTTCCTACAACGATAATATCAATAGATCGCTTGTTGGCCGGATTGACCAATTTAACGCTGGCTTTATGTTTCGTCCATTTTTCTGCGATATATCCTTTTGGTATTTTTGAATCGAGCATATGTATATTTTGTTGGTTGAATGAATTTGAAAAAATGAATAGCTTGTTTATTTGATGATGCCGAAATAAAATGAAAGCGGCATGGAAGCAAATAAGCAAGGAATAATTACTGAAAATGCAGTACCGAAGCTTTGGATAAATCCATTGTATTTCTTGTGGTTAATTCCGAGCGTTTGAAAGGCTGATTTAAAGCCGTGCAATAAATGCCAAAACAAGGAGAAACATCCCAATAAATAGACGATAACAACGAAGGTCTCTTGAAATTCAGCTTTCATTTTTACAAAGAGATTGAGTTCTTCGCCAGTTACAAATTGATTGGTTCTATTGGGAATCCAAAAATCTGCTGTATGTATGATGAGGAAGAATAAAAGGAGTGTTCCCAATAATCCCATAGAGCGGCTATACCAAGTGCTATTGGCAGATGCTTTTGAATAGGCGTAATCTTGCGGACGGGCTTGTTTGTTTTGATACCAAAGCATCAAACCATCGTAAATGTGAATTAAAAATCCAGCGACCAAACCAATCTCCAAAGTTCTTACCAAAATATTTGAACCCATAAAATGAGCAGCAACTAGAAAGGTCTCGCCTCCGTCATTCAAATATATAAGGGCATTCACGCCAGCGTGAACGACGAGGAAGATAATTAAGAATAAGCCAGTAAGGCCCATGATGTATTTTTTCGTAAGAGATGACATATTGATAATTTAAAATCTTGGCAAATATAGTTAAAATAAAGGCTAATTCAAATAATATAAAAAATTAATTTGTTTTATTGAGTTCAAATTAATTAACTGAATTGATTCAGTGAAGCTCATGAGTAGGGCAAAAAAAATGTGAATAAGAAATAAATCATATTTATTTTCTAGTCACATTCTTTCATGTTATTCTGATTCTTAGTCTTTTGCTAAATAGTTTGAAACGCCTTCATGTGTCGCTTTCATTGCGTCGCCGCCTTTGATCCAGTTTGCTGGACAAACTTCACCAAATTCTTCGTTGTGCATCATGGCATCGAGTACGCGCATCTCCTCATCTACATTTCTTCCCAATGGGAAAAAGTTGACCACTTCGTGCATAACAACACCTGCTTTATTTATTAAGAATAATCCTCTGTACGCGATCATTGGACCGTTTGCAACGGTATTTCCATTCTCATCATAATCGTATTCTCCAGCCAAAACGCCATAATTCATAGATATTGTTTTAGAGGTATCCGCAACGATAGGATAAGTTACTCCTTGAATTCCACCTTGATTCTTAGACATTTGCAACCATGACCAGTGGCTCTCTTCTGTATCTGTGCTGCAAGCGACAACTTCGCATCCTTTGGCTTTGAATTCAGCCAATTTAGATTGAAATGCATGCAATTCCGTAGGACAAACAAAGGTAAAATCCTTTGGATAAAAGAAGAAAAGAACATTGCTCTTTCCGACATATTGATCTAAAGAGAAATCTTTGACGATTTCAGTTCCATTGATAACTGCTGCTGCTTTGAATGAAGGGGCTTTTTTGCCGACTAATACTGACATATAATTGATTTGTTTTGGTTAATTATTTGAGATTTAAACAATGAAGGTAAAAAAATAGTTCATCTATCTTGAGATAATTTGACTACTTATACAACAAATACTTCTCCCTCACTTTTCTAAAGGCATCTAAGCCCTTTTTCCACGTCAATTTGATGGATTCTATGGATTTTTTTTCGATAATTTGTTTGCGCAAATTTGCTGTACCAGAAAGTTTTTCAAAGAATCCATTGCTCAAAAAGAAATCGCTGGTATCGCTGATGTTTTCGTATGCGTATTGTATATACTTCAAGTTAAATGACTCCTTCGAACTGAAGATAGAGGCGTCTTTTGCTAAAAATGCGCCGTAGCACAATTCATTGATCAGCGGAGGATTTTTAGCTCCTGGCTTGGAAATAGGCGTGAATGAGAAGGAATCTACCGCCTTTAATTGGGGATGGCCAAACAATTGAAAAGGATAGTCTGTGCCTCGTCCGAGAGAAATTTTAGTGCCTTCAAAAAGACAGAGCGAAGGATATAAATAGATGGATCGCGCATTGGGTAAATTCGGTGAAGGCTTGATTGGAAGGGTGATTTGACGGTCTGCATGGATATAATTCTTGCAGAGAATCACCGTTAATTTGCATTGAATCCCTTTCTCTAGCCATTTCTCCCCATTGATCATTTTGCCATATTCTCCAATAGTCATCCCATACACTATAGGGACTGGATGCATGCCTATAAAACTGCGATATTTTTTTCGATAATGGGTCCATCGATATAAAATCCATTCGGATTAGGTCGATCTAATACGATAAGAGGAATCTTGTTTTCAGCGCAAGCTTCCATAATATAGTGCAGCGTAGAAATGTAGGTATAGAAACGAACACCCACATCTTGAATATCGAAAAGCATGATGTCAATTCCCGCTAAATCTTCTGCACCAGGCTTTTCTTATTGCCGTATAAAGAGAATATATCAATACCCGTTTGATTGTCTTTTCCATTCTCTATATGCTCACCGGCATCTGCATTGCCTCGATAACCATGCTCTGGAGCAAATATTTTGACAATCTTAAATCCTTTGCGAACCAAGCTATCTACTAAATGCACGGATCCAATGGTCGAAGTTTGATTGACGACCAATCCTATTCGCTTGTTTTTAATAGTATTAAAGTAAGCATCGGTAACATAGGCTCCTGGGTAGTAATTTTCTGCAGAATGTAAATTACTTACGAAAAGTAAAATTGATGCGAGAAATAGGACATTAAACCTATTTCGCGGTGTCAAAGAAGGGGTGAAATCTTTAAAATTCAACAAAGCGTATTTTTAGTGATTAACCGGGTAGTCGAGCGATATTCTTCTCGATTTCTTTGATTTGACTGATGATTTCTGGAGCTTTAGGTTTTGCTTCTTTGGCTCTTTTGAAATAGACTTTTGCTGTTTTATTATCTCTCTTTGAATGCAAATATGGCAGAGCATCAAATTGGCAGATGCTTTGGCGTCTGGCTCAGAAAGTCCCTGCTGGAGTGCTTCTTTGAGCTTGACATTCGCTGTTCTATAATCTTGTTTTTGAAAGGCAATCATCCCATGTTGAAAAGTGGCAAAGCCATCGAAATCCTTCATGCCAAATCCCATATCTCCCGATTGCTTGATATGCGCCTCTGCTTTTGCAAAATCTTTATTGGCCATGGCCATTTGACTTTGAAGCATATGATACATTGATTTTATGGGCTTTAACAGCAAATTAGGGTATTTAATTTTTCCAATCAATGCCTGTGCTTTGGCTAAATCGCCCTCTTCCATGGCAAATTGAATCAATCGAATATTGCCCAATAAGAAATAGGATACAATAGAGAATATACCCAATAATACTAAGATCCATGCAAAAGTCCAATCATCCATGACGCCCCAAGTAATTCCCAAGATGGTGAGTAAAATTCCAATGGTTAATTTATGGGGAACATAAAACGATAAAAATTTGCGAAACATAGGTCAGATAATATTTTGAGGCGCAAATATACGCGGTAATTTCTGATTTTTGTACTTAATAAGTTAGGCCTGGCTTATTTTATTGTTGATTGCGCAACTTTAATTGATATTTTTGCGTAATTAGTCTTAAAACAAATACTTTATGCACAAATCTCTTTACTTATTTTTCATGACAATGGCATTTTTCAGTGCTATTGCTCAGAATAACAGCTTTGAGAATTGGAATACGAAAACGAAAGTGATTAATATTCCAGGCCCAGGTGGTGGAAATCAAACATCAACTTTTGACGACCCCGTTTCTTGGTCTAGCTCAAATCTCTATGTTGCGAATACTAGATTTAATAATAAGAAACTGGTTACTAAAGATACGGTCTCGAAATTTCATTTGAATGCCTCTGTGAGATTGAGAACTGATTCCATTCGATTTGGTGGAGGTGGTCCAGGAGGGGGCGCATTGAAATTACCAGGGATTCTAATCAGCGGTGCTGATGTTACAATACCTGCAGCAAATCCACTTGGAGGAAATTTGAATATCAATAATATCAATGGTGCTGGATTTCCATATACTGCTACCCCAAAATCATTCTTTGGTTACTATCGCTATACGGCAACGGGCACAGATTCTATCACTTGTTATGCTCAATTGAGAAAAAACAGACAAGTTATTGCCACAGCTTTGTTTACAACCAATATCCCCACTTCAGGTAATGCATTTGCTAGATTTGAAGCTGATTTTGTCTATACGAGTTGTGCTACCCCAGATACTTTAGTAGTGCTTTTTTCAACGACCCCATTGAATCGATTGTATGCGCAAAATGCCATGACAATCGGCACAACGCTATGGGTTGATAGCGTTGGATTGAATGCTCCTGCTGGATTCACGCCAATCACACCTTTGAAAGCCAGAATTGATTTTGATACGGTCTTTTGTGAAACGGTGAAGTTTTTTAAAGTGATTAACAACGATGATACTTGTGGCAATGGTCCTTTGACCATGTCTATTGTCAATCAATCCACCAAAGGTTGGTCGGTTATCAATAATAACGAAGTTGAATATACCCCTTATCCTAGTGCTACACCCGGCAATACGCAAATCATGTATAAAATATGCAACGGCGCAGGCGTCTGTGATTCTGCAAATATCGACTTATATGTAAATCCAAAATTAGATGCGAAAGATGATAATTTAGTGATCAATTGCGATACGATGGCCGATTTTAATGTGCGAAGCAATGACTTGATTTGTTCGCCAATACAAGATACAATAGCTGTGATAGATTTGACTGCTTTAGGTACTACCACCATTGTCAACAATCAAGTTCATTTCGTCTTGAGTCCCACTGCAGCCTATGGCTCTGCTACCATTCGATATACGCTTTGCGATAAAACCAGTGCAGTGAGATGTGATACTGCATCACTGACGATTAATTATACTTCACCAATTGATGCAATTAATGATCGCGACACCATTAAATGCGATACGACCAAAATGATTGATGTCTTGGCGAATGATATTGTTTGCTCTTTTTTATCTCCTGTAATTAGCATTTTGCAACAGCCAGCTCAAGGTCAAGCAACTGTTGTAGGAAATAAAATTCAATTTTTACGTACGAGTGGTTTTACCGGAAATACGCTAATTCGCTATTTAGTTTGTGATTTGCCATCTGGAAAATGTGATAGCGCTAATCTCATCGTCAATCTTCCTGCGATATTTACATTGGCAGGTGATAATACCTTTATTGCATGTGATACAGCCATTGACATCGATGTGCGCGCAAATGATACCTATTGCCCGAATTTTCCAGATACTATGTTTATCTTTAATCAATCTGCTGCAGGTAGAGCTTCGGTTGTGAATAATCAGGTTCATTTTGTCAAAAACAACAATGCGCCTAATGGGCCAACCACAGTGACTTATAGAGTTTGTAATAAGGATTGACTATTTGCAATAATGGAACAATTAATATCAATATCCAAAATGGAAATATCAATGCGAGAAATGATACAACTGCCTCTATTTGTTTGGCAACTGTTTCTATTCCAGTGCTCAATAACGATTCAAAAACTTGTTTTGGCGTATATGATAGTTTGAATTTTTTTGCTCAACCTGCTAGTGGAACGGCAGTTGTAGCGGGTTCGAATATCAATTATACACCACTTTCTACCACAACAGGAATGCAGCGTTTTGTTTATAGAGTATGTGATTCAGTTATTAGAAGATGTGATACAGCTTCCATTTTTGTTAATGTACAACCATTGGCTGCGCATAGTGCATCGAAGGATAGCACGAGCACAATAAAAGCGACTGCAGTAACGATTAAAGTCTTAACAAATGATCAACTATTGGCGTGTAGGACAGCTAATCCAATCACCATCAAAAACCAACCGTTAAATGGAGCAGTTTCTATTCAAGGTGATTCTGCGATTGTCTATACACCTAATTCGAGTTTTGTAGGCTTGGAATTGTTTGAATACAATGTCTGCAATCAATTGGGCACAAATCAAATTTGTGATTTTGCCAAAGTATATGTTACCGTCATTGGATTTGTTGGAATCGATCAACAAATAAATAATGATGTGGTTCTTTTTATCCCAACCCTGCAAAAGAATTTATTCATGTTCAGTCTAGTGCGGAAATATTAGAATTGCATATCTCTGACTTGAATGGAAGAGAAATTGCGACTGAGCAAAATTTGCCATCAGGCCATTTCAAAATGAATGTTTCGCAGCTGAATAAAGGAATTTATTTTGTTCAATTGAAAATGGGTGATAATCGAATGATCAATCACAAGTTTATTATTGAGTAGGAATAACTAGATATAAAAAAAGCGGACAATCATGATTGTCCCTTTTTATGCTCTGTAATGTATAATGTCTAAACAACAATATTGATCATTCGCCCCTTGACGAAGATGATTTTTTTAATTTCTTTTCCCTCACACCATTTGATGATATGTTCGTCGGCTTTTACAATTTGATGCACTTCACCTTCCGTTAAACTCAATGCCATCAATATTTTTGTTCTCGTTTTTCCATTGATTGAAATGGGATATTCAAAATCATTTTCTATCAAATAACTATCATTGGCAATTGGAAAAGCTTGTTCGACAACCGATTGATCTGCATTGAATTCCTCCCAAACTATCTCTGCAATATGCGGTGCAAAAGGAGAGAGGGAGAATGGCAAGTTCCCTGAGAATATTTGCTTTTGAGCATTTCAAGGCTTGTAATTCATTGACACAAATCATAAAACTGCTGATGCAAGTATTCAATGAAAACCGCTCGATATCATCTGTAATTTTCTTAATTGTCTTGTGAAGGATTTTGTATTCATCCCTTGTTGGCTCTATGTGTTGGATGATGCTATTTCCCTGCTCATCGTAATGCAATTGCCAATATTTTTTCAAGAATTTAGCCACGCCATCGATGCCATTTGTATTCCAAGGTTTGCTCATTTCGATGGGGCCTAAAAACATCTCATACATGCGATAGCAATCACATCCATATTTAGCGACCATATCATCTGGATTCACCACATTGAAATAGCGCTTGCTCATTTTCAACCTCCCATCCGCAGTGCATTTTGCCGTCTTCCAACAAAAACTTCGCCTGTGCATAATCCTCTCGCCATGCTTTGAATTTATCGATGTCCAATTCATCATTTTCAACCATATTCATTGACGTGAATCGGCGTGCATCCATCACTATAATATCTACAAGGCCTTTAGAGATGAATAGATTGGTGTCCGTTAAACTTCTATAGACCAAATTACTTCTCCCTTGTATCATGCCTTGATTGACGAGTTTCTTGAATGGCTCTTGAAAAGGCACTCTGCCAATATCAAACAAGAAATTATTCCAAAACCGCGAGTAGAGAAGGTGTCCAACAGCATGCTCGCTGCCACCTAAGTAAAAATCGACTTGACCCCATTTATCTACTGCCTCTTTACTCACCAATTCATTTTCATTATGAGGATCCATATACCGCAAGAAATACCAGGAAGAACCTGCAAAGCCAGGCATGGTATCTGTTTCTCTCGTATATCCCTCTATTTCATTTACCCATGATTTATTGCGTGAAAATGGCGAACCTCCCTCAGGAGAAGGCTTGAAATCATCCACTGGAGGGTTTATTATAGGAAGTGATTTTTCATCCACTAAATAGGGAATATCATTTTTCCATATAACAGGAAAGGGTTCTCCCCAATAGCGCTGTCTAGAGAAATTGGCGTCCCTCAATTTGAAATTTACTTTTCGATGACCGATGTGCAATGCTTCTATCTTTTCGCACATGACAGAGATTGCTTCTTTTACGCTCAATCCATTGAGAAAATCTGAATGGATGATTTTACCCAATTTATCGCCCATTTGTGCGTTGGGATGAGCAGATTTGTCGACAACTTGTATGATTTCAATGTCAAATTTTGTAGCAAATTTTTGATCTCGCTCATCATCTGAAGGCACTGCCATGATGGCCCCGGTGCCATATCCAACTAAGACGTATTCTGCAATATAGATGGGAATATTCTTTTTTGTAAATGGATGAATACAATAGGCTCCTGTAAATGCGCCTGTTACTTTTTCTCAGATTGGCGCTCGATATCACTTCTGCTCTTGCAATAATCTATATAGGCATCAATGGTCTCTTTTTGCTCAGGACTAGTAATCGAGTGAACCATCTCATGTTCTGGTGACAAGACCATGAAAGTGGCACCAAATATGGTGTCTGGGCGAGTGGTGAATATTTTAATTGGAGGCAATTCCCCTGGATTCTCTGCCAATTCAAATTCAACTTCTGCTCCTTCACTCTTGCCAATCCAATTGCGCTGTTGTTCTTTTAAAGAATCAGACCAATCAACTGAATTAAGATTTTGCAATAAGCGCTCTGCATATTTGGTGATGCGCAATGACCATTGACGCATTTTTTTCTTGGTGACTAAGTGTCCGCCGCGCTCGCTCCTTCCATTGATGACTTCATCATTTGCTAATACTGTTCCCAATGCTTCGCACCAATTGACTTCTGTATAGTCGATAAAGGCCAATCTATATTGCATTAAAATAGCTGATTGTTCTTTCTCTGAAAATGAAGCCCATTCTTCTGCACTGAAATTTTTGTCTCCTGATTTTTCAAAGGTTTTAATCAATTGAGCTATAGGCATGGCTTTTTGCAAATGATCATCGTAATAGTGATTGAATAATTGCATAAAACACCATTGGGTCCATTTGTAATAAGATGGATAAGCTGTATTGACTTCTCTACTCCAATCATAAGAAAAACCAAGATTCTCCAATTGCTTTTTATAATAGGAAATGTTTTTCTCTGTGGTAATGGCTGGGTGCTGACCCGTCTCAATGGCATACTGCTCTGCAGGCAATCCAAATGCATCAAAGCCCATAGGGTGAAGCACATTAAATCCCTTATGTCTTTTATACCTCGCTAAAATATCTGTGGCAATATAGCCCAATGGATGACCTACGTGCAATCCCTCCCCAGATGGATATGGAAACATATCCAAGATATAATACTTTGGTTTGTCAGATTGATTAGAAACACAGTAAATGTTTCTATCTGCCCACTTTTTCCGCGCTCTTTGCTCTATAATGGATGTTGTGTATAGCATATTCTCCTCGATTCACATTTATTGGACAATAATAAAACCTATTTAGTGAATATTCACGAATTTTTTAGCTTGTTTTTTGTTCATATGGTGACAAATAATTTTGTTAAAATTTGTCCAAATTTAAAATTAAACTTTAAATTTGTCCAATATTATTTTTATAAAATGCTGGTAGAAAGAGAAATACAAAAATCAATAAAAAGATTAGCTGCAAAATTTCCGGTTGTGATGATTAGCGGACCAAGACAATCTGGTAAGTCGACTTTGCTCAAAGTTTGCTTTCCAAAGCATGAATATGTCTCCTTGGAGAACATGGATGTGCGTTCTTTTGCTCAGGCTGATCCTCGTGGATTTTTAAATCAATTTTCCAAAGGAGCTATTTTAGATGAAGTTCAAAGAGTGCCCGAACTTTTTTCATACATGCAAGAAATTGTGGACAATCGCAAGAAATCTGGTTTGTTTATTCTATCTGGTTCACAGAATTTTTTATTGATGAAGAATGTCTCTCAAAGTCTTGCTGGGAGAGTGGCTGTTCTCAAATTGTTGCCATTTTCTGTAGCAGAAATTCAAGAGATGAGGACAAGTACAGCCAATCCATACAAACTCATATTCCAAGGGTTTTATCCCAGACTATACGACAAGCGAATCAAGCCCGCTGATTTTTATCCAAGTTATGTCGAGACCTATTTGCAACGAGATGTGCGGGAATTGATACGAATCGGGGATCTTTCTAAATTTACCATGTTTATTAAGTCTTGCGCTGCGCGGATTGGAGGGATGCTCAATTTGAGCTCAATGGCCAATGATTGCGGGATTTCTGTTCCTACAGCAAAATCTTGGCTCTCCATACTTGAAGCGAGTTATGTCGTATATCTATTGCAACCCCATTTTCAAAATGTCAATAAGCGATTGGTGAAAATGCCCAAACTCTATTTCTATGATACAGGACTAGCTTGCTCTTTACTCAATTTGAAAAATGAAAAACAAATCGAATTGCATTATTTGAAAGGAGCCTTGAATTGTTGAAGAAACAATACAATAATAACGCCCAACCTTCTATTTACTTCTGGCGCGATAAGACAGGTAATGAAATTGATTTAATGGTAGATCGAGGGCTGAATAAAACAATTGTTGAAATTAAAGCCACAGAGACTATTAAGTTTGATCAGACAAAAAAGGAATTTCTTATTATACCAAATTGCAAGAAGGCGTAGAAGAACTTGATGCTTATGTTATTTACACGGGAGAAAATCATTTGAAGAAAGAAGGGATTTCTTATGTCTCTTGGCAAAATATTGCAAAAATTCCGACCGACTAAATTGGACAAATTTAAAATGCAATTTTAAATTTGTCCAATATTAAAATAATATATAAAGTTGTGTATTGGCTTTTATTGTTGAGTTGTAGCTTATATTATATGTAATTAAAGTTTTTATTTTTGAAAATGAAATTTCAAATTTATTTCTTATCAATGATGATGTTTTTAGCGTTAATAGCATTACTTTCATGCAGTTTTTAGTGAATTTCAACATCACAAATAACGGAATACATCTTTTGGAACAATGCTCCATCCTTCTTCCTGACATTCTTTAAGGCTTTTCCATATAGCTTTATAAATTTGACCGTTAGACTCTATGAGTTCAAAATGTGCTTTTTCAAAAAGGCTATCGTCCTTTATTTTACCCATAAATATAAATACAATCTCATGCAAAGATTGGCCATTGAACTCGAAAAAGGACTCAATTATCCCAATTTGTTGTGCATCTATTAAGTCTGTATGCAGTTCCTCTTTTATTTCTCTTTGGATTGCTTCTAGCGCTGTTTCACCAAATTCAATGCCTCCGCCTGGACATCTCAAAAACAGTTTTTCTACATCTTCGACGATTTGAAAAAGAATTTGATTTTTATTGTTCTTGAGGATACAAATGGCGATATTTCGAATTGGCATAAAGATTAATTAAAATTCATGCAAAAATGCACAATTGTGAGAAATAAGTTGATTCAATTGTTTAAAATTATACTACAAGCCATAAGCCGGATTCTGTATCACCGAAATGATCAGCTATCATTTATCTCGATTTTGGCTCATACCAAAACTCATACGACCTACCCTTCTTGCTTATGAAATAGAGTTGCCTCTATTGTCAAAAAGGGCGAGCAGCCCTGTACAAGATATATTTGGTCTTTCAGCCTCTGAGGTTTTTACCCAAGATAGGTTGCCATACCTTGTCGTGCGCTCTTACCACACGTTTTCACCTTTTCCCATCTTTATAAATAAAAACAGGTAGTTATTTTCTGTTACACTTTCCGTCTCATCCACTTCTCAATGAACAAGCCCACCCGTTAGGTGGCAGAGTGCTCTATGCTGTCCGGACTTTCCTCTCTCTGTTTTTCAAAAAAGCGATAGCTCAGCTTGTAGTACGCTGCAAAAATAAGCCTAATCTGGGATTATCATGAATATACTTTTATAAGCGAGCTCTTTCATGCAAATAGGGGACTGAAGCTAATTCCTGATCCCACCGCATATCCAACGAGTATATCGGTCCAGAAATGTTTCCCCCCTTTCCACCTTAAATAGCCAACGCCTAATGGAATAGTCGCTCCAATACTCCAAACAATTGCCTTATTATTGGGGTCATAGCGATTGTATAAATTCGCCGCAAGCATGGTTGATGTGGCCGTCATGGAGGTATGCCCTGAAAAAAAAGACGAAGTGGCATCTCGATGTAATTTATCGGATATGGGCACATTGGGATTGTAGAGAAATGGGCGCTTGCGCTTGACTAATTCTTTGGTGATATTGGTAATGCCTGCATTTAACAGATAAGTCTCTAATATGATTAAACTATTCTCGCCCCATTCTTTTCTGCCGCCTTCTTGCGTAAAAACGATGAGTGGCAGTAATAGTGAACCTGTCGCAATGATATCACTCCATTTTTGCGCATTTTTTGAATGGTTTTTTGTGGCGGTTCGATCAAATGAATTGATGGATTGAGCATCCAATTGCTCTAATTCCAGCAGACTGACAAGGGGCTTTTCTTGTTTTAATATCGCACTGGTCACTGCTGTATTGATTCCTATCGTGAGCAAAGGAATTTCAACCCCACTTGACAATTTAAAAAGCGGTGTTTGTGCAAAAGAAATATACGGCAAAAGCAATAAATAAATAAATTTACGCATCCAATGAATCATTTAATTTTTGAAGATCTCGGCATCATCGACTATGAAATTGCATTGCAAGTTCAACAGAAGTATTTTGACGAAAATATCTATAATATTTTAAACGGCCTCGAAACAATCGATCGTGTCCTGTTTGCCAACACCCCGCTGTTTATACCATCGGGAAGAATGGCGATAAGCAAAATTTGCTGAATACGCCTTCAGATGCCAAATTGTTTCAAACAAATCGGGGAGGAGATATCACTTTTCACGGCCTTGGACAATGGGTCGTCTATCCAATTCTCAACCTTGAAAAGAGAAATATGGGCTTGGCAAAATATGTGGAAATTCTCGAACAAATTGGTATCGATATTTGCAGCCAATATGGTATTCGAGCTGATCGAAGTAATGGAAAGTGGTGTCTGGATAGATATCAATCATACTTCTGCGAGGAAAATCATGGCGATTGGCATTAAAGCGAGTCGGAAGATCACCATGCATGGATTGGCTCTTAATGTAAATACCGATTTGCAATATTTTGAAAATATCATCCCCTGCGGCATTCGAGGAAAATCTGTCACCAGTCTCGCTGTAGAATGCCAAAGGACAGTGGAAATGGAAGAAGTAAAGGATAAATTCATTACAGCTTTCAAAAACTATTTTCATTGACTATTATTTATGTAGGTTTGAACTCGAAATTTTAAGTTTATATGACAATTTCTTACAATTGGTTAAAGGATTATTTTAAAGCAGATATTAGTCTCGACATACTCTCTGAGACACTCACGTCTATTGGTTTGGAGGTGGAGTCTATCGAATCCTTTGAATCTATCAAAGGCGGATTAAAAGATTTGGTGATTGGTGAAGTATTGACTCGCGAAAAACACCCTAATGCAGATACACTATCGTTGACGACTGTAAATCTCGGGGGATCGTTTAGGCGTGCAAAAAATTGTCTGCCGCTCGAATGTAGCCGCTGGGCAGCGCGCTCATTGTCGCTCCTGTGGGGGCAAAGTGCATCCTTTGGTAGGTGATGCATTTGAAATTAAACAGCCAAAATACGCGGAGAAGAGAAGGCAATGGAATGATTTGTGCAGAAGATGAAATTGGATTGGGCGCTAGTCATGATGGTATATTGGTATTGCCTTCTGATGCGCAAATTGGTCAATTGGCAGCGAATTATTTTGATATCAGCAGTGATTATATGATTGAAATTGGATTGACGCCCAATAGAACGGATGCCATGAGCCATATCGGAGTCGCGAGAGACCTCGTTGCCGGACTAAAGGCAAAGGGAGTAGCGGGAGCATTCAACAAACCCAATCTTGCACAAGTAAATCTCGCATCTGATAAGCAATTCACTATCGATATTCTAAGCAATGATTGCAAGCGATATTCTGCCGTAAAAATCGATGGAATTGTAATTGCTGACTCACCTACTTGGCTTGCAAATAGACTTAAGGCAATTGGTGTAAAGCCGATTAATAATATAGTGGATATCACGAATTATATCCTTCATGAATATGGACAGCCGCTGCACGCTTTTGATTTTAATCAAGTAAATCGAGGGGAAATTCTTGTGAAAAAAGCGAATCATGGTGATGTTTTTAAAACACTCGATGGCAATGAAATCAAATTGAATGCAGAAGATTTGATGATATGCGATAATCAAAATTATCTCTGCATCGCCGGTGTATACGGCGGATTAGAAAGCGGCGTGCAGGCAAATACAACCTCTATTTTATTGGAATCTGCCCATTTTGATGCGGTATCTGTGCGAAAAACTTCTCAGAGACATCAATTGAGAACTGATGCAGCAATGAAATTTGAAAAATGTGCAGACATCAATATCACTGTTGAAGCGCTGCAAAGGGCAATTTCATTGATTCAATCTATTTGCCCTAGTGCCCAATTTTCATCAATTGCAGATGTCTATCCTATCAAACAAGAAGAGGTTATCATTGAACTTCGCTACGATAGAATTATTCAAATTGCAGGAATTAATATTCCCCAAAATGCAATCACCGATATCTTGAAAGACCTCGGGTTTGGAATCATGAATGAATCTCCCAATGGCTGGAAGCTGAATTCTCCTAGTTTCAAAGCGGATGTGACGCGCGAGATTGATGTCATCGAAGAAGTATTGAGAATTTTTGGATACAATAAAATTGCATTCCCCAAGTTTTTGAGGAGCAATTTGACTTTTTCTAATGGAATTTCGCGTACTGAATTTGTGCGCCATATCACGGATTACCTCATTGGAAATGGCTATCAAGAAATTATGACCAATTCTATCAGTCAGTCCATTTACTATAAAGACGAACCATTCGTGAAACTACTGAATAGCATGACCAGCGAATTGGATTGCCTAAGGCCAAATATGATGATGGGCGGCCTAGAAGTCATACAGTACAATAGCAATAGAGATCAGCGAGATTTAAAACTATTTGAAATTGGAAATGTCTATTATCCCAAAGGTGATAAGTATGGACAAGAGAGCAAATTGAGCATTTTCATCTCTGGAAAACATCATGAGAAAAACTGGTTGGAAAAGCAGCGAATTGTTGATGTATATGATGCAAAATCATTGGCGGAAAATCTCTTAAATAAATTTGTTGCGGCCAATTATACTTCAGAATTAAATGAGAAAGGGGAATTATTGTTTTTGATCAATCAGAAATGCGTAGCAAAAGTACTTTCAATTTCCAATCCAATACTTAAACTAGTCGATGTAAAGAATCCGGTTTTCTATATTGAATTCGATATGGATTATTTGCTCAAATTGGTTTTAAAACAAAAAATAAGATACAGCGAAGTGAGCAAGTATCCAAGTGTTCAGCGCGACCTAGCCCTATTGGTCAAAGAGGATATCACTTATCAGCAAATTGAAAAAATTGCCTATCAAAAAGCGAAATCGCTATTGAAGAGCATTTCCCTTTTTGATGTATTTAAAGGTGAAAAAATTGGAGCGGGCAATAAATCTTACGCAATCAATTTAAAATTGCAAGACGAAACGAAGACACTTACGGACAAGGAAATTGATAAGACCATGAATCAGTTGATTGAATCTTTTGAGAAGGAATTAAATGCAGAAATCAGAAGGTCTTAAAGACTGGATTTACGAATTTTTCTCAATCGCCTCTCCAATCAATTTTCCTTCAATTAAAAATCCATCATGCCCATAGGGCGAATCGATTTCAATAAAGCATGCATTTGGAATATGCTGAGCCATGAATTTTTGTTCGGCAATCGGGCAGAGGTGATCGCTGCTAATACCTATAATGATTGTCTTGATTTGAATGGCTTTTAAAACATCGATTAGATGGCCTCTATTTCTTGCGAGATGATGAGAATCCATCGCTTTGGTCAATAGCCAATATGAATAGACATTGAAGCGCTTTACCAACTTTTCTCCTTGATAGTGAATATAGGAACTGGCTTTGTAATCATCTAATTTATGCTCATCATCCGTTTGTGTTTTACAAAGGAATCATAATTCTATAGGTCAACATGCCAATGGCTCTCGCAGTCTTCAATCCCTGTGCGCCTGCATTTGCGTTCATGTCTCTCCATGTGGGATCGGTCTCTATCGCCAATCGCTGGGCAGTGTGTATAGCAATTCCCCATGCCGATTCTTGAGGACTCGTCGCCACTAAAACCATTTGATTGATTGCCATTGGTTCGGCTACAGCCCACTCCAGCACTTGATATCCGCCCATGGATCCACCGATTAGCGTGTGAATTTTTTCAATGCCCAAGTGTTTTCTCAGCAGGATATGTGCATTTACCATATCGCGAATAGTGATCTTTGGAAAGGTACTATAATAAGGTAGATTGGTCTCTTTGTCTATGGTGAGTGGCCCGCTAGACCCATAACAAGAGCCTATGATATTGGCGCAAATTATAAAATGGTTAGTCGGGTCGTAGGTCTTTCCAACTCCGACCAAACTATCCCACCAATCTGCTACATCACTATTCGCTGTGAGTGCATGGCAAAACCAGATGACATTGTCTTTATTTGAATTCAATACACCATAGCTGTGGTAGACGATTTCGAGGGAAGATAGCGATGTGCCATGCTCCAATTTGAATTCAAATGGGTAAGTGTAAATGGCTTTATTCATGGATATTACATGCACATTGATTAAAGATGATGCGCCTATTGTGATTTGGAATTGATGACAAAACTACACAATTTTACTGCAAATACTTACCTTTGAAATCGATAATAATTGAATTATGAGAATTGAACTTAAGAGATTGGACGATGCTTTTCATTTTGAAGCAGTCAGTGAAACAGGAAATATAGCGCATATGGATGCGGGTGAAAATATCGGTGGACACAATAAAGGTGTTCGCCCCATGCAGATGATGATTATGGGATTAGGTGGATGCAGTGCAATTGACATCGTGTTGATTTTGAAAAAGCAAAAACAAATTATTGAGGATTTTCAGATTAGTATCGATGGCGAAAGGGAAGAGGGTAAAGAGCCTTCTCTTTGGAGTAAAATTCAGATTCATTTTAAATTTAAAGGGCAAATCGATTTGACTAAAGCTGAAAGAGCTGTTCAATTGTCTATGGATAAATATTGCTCTGTATCTAAAACATTGGAGATTGCTGGAGCAAAAATTACTTATAAAGTAAGTGTCAATGAAGAATAAAAAACAATTCGAAACAAACGCCATAAGAACGCAAGCAACGCAATCAGATAATCGCGAGCATGCGGTGCCTATCTATTTGACTTCGAGTTATACATTTGATGATGCAGAGCAGATGCGCGCGATGTTTGCCGATGAAATTGAGGGAAATATCTATAGCCGATTTACCAATCCCAATGCAAAAAGAATTGGTCGATAAAATGTGTTTGCTTGAAGGCGCAGAAGCGGGCTATGCCACAGCGTCTGGTATGTCAGCGATTTTTGCCAGTTTTATGGCCCTATTAAAAACGGGCGATCACATACTTTCCTCGAGTTCTATTTTTGGATCGACGCATACTATGCTCTCTAAGATATTGCCTAAGTATGGCATCCATCATACTTATGCAGATGTGAATCAGCCTAAATTATGGGAATCATTGATACAGGAAAATACAAAGATGATTTTTGTAGAGACCCCTTCTAATCCAGGATTGGATATCATCGATTTGGCATGGTTGGGCAAATTAGCTAGTAAACACAACTTAATTTTAAATGTTGACAATTGCTTCGCAACGCCATTTATTCAGCGGCCCATTGAATTCGGAGCGCATTTAGTGACGCATTCTGCGACGAAATATATCGATGGACAGGGAAGGGTTTTGGGTGGTTTAGTTTTAGGAAAGGCCGATTTAATCAAAGAGATTTATGCCTTTTGCAGAAGCACTGGACCGGCTATTTCCCCTTTCAATGCGTGGACATTATCCAAGAGTTTAGAGACATTGTCCATTCGAATGGAGCGTCATTCAAGCAATGCGTATGCTTTAGCCACATTTTTAGAAAAGCAATCAGATATCATGCGAGTTCGATATCCATTTTTGCCATCACATCCTCAATTTGAGATAGCAAAAAAACAAATGAGTTTGGGTGGGGGCATTGTCACTTTTGAAATAGAAGGGGGCATTGAAAGAGGTCGACGGTTTTTAGATGCCTTGCAAATGTGCTCTCTGACGGCAAATTTAGGCGACACGAGAACCATCGCCACACATCCCGCTTCGACAACACATGCTAAACTGACAGAACAAGAGCGCTTGGCAGTGGGCATTACACCAGGACTTGTAAGGATATCTGTGGGATTGGAGCATGTAAAGGACATCATCAAAGATATCGAACGAGCTCTGTTAAAATCGAGATAATTTATTGTGTTAGAGAATGGTTAAATTCATTATTGATTGAATCATTCCACATCACTCACTTCCACCCAGCCTTCATTTTGGTGGTACATCAAGCAAACAATTCGATTGTTCGCTTCTGCACAATTTGTGATTTTTGAATAGGCTACTTGCACATCTGCGCCATCTTTGAAAGATTCTAATTTGTCAATATTGCAGACCATATAATCTTTGCTATCTATCCGAATATAGGTGCCAGTGCAATCGCGCACAATTTTTGCAGGCACTAAATTTTCGTTTTTGCAGGAATTGCTAGACAAAACAAACATCATAGGAATTAATAAGTATTTCATCATGGTTGAATTATTTTTTTTCAAGTGCTTCAATTCTCGCCAATAGTTCTGGCAATTTTCGCATGAGCGCCTGAGCCCTCAACATCTCTCTAAAATCATGGGCAGGTGCACCTGTCACGCCTTTACCTTCTTCCTCAATGGATTTCGAAACGCCACTCTGTGCATTTATTTTTACTCGATTGGCTATTTTAATATGACCGACGAGTCCAGCTTGTCCTCCCACCATAACATTTTTTCCGGAGTTTAGTACTACCGGAAACGCCTGCCTGAGCTGCGATGACCGTGTTTTCACCAATTTCTACATTATGGGCAATCTGAATGAGGTTGTCTAATTTAGCGCCTTTTTTGATCAAGGTGCTTCCAATAGATGCTCTATCAATCACCGTATTGGCGCCTATTTCCACATGATCTTCTAGGATAACATTGCCTGTTTGTGGGATCTTTTTAAATGAGCCATCTGCTTGAGGGGCAAAGCCAAATCCATCAGAACCGATGACAGCATTGGAATGTATGGTGCAGTTGTTTCCGATTTTTACATCTCGATATACTTTTACGCCTGGAAAGATAATCGTATTGTCTCCAATCTCTACATTCTCTCCAATATAGGATTGGGGAAAAATTTTGACATCCTTGCCAATTTTCACGCCTTTGGAAATATAGGTAAATGAGCCGATGTAACAAGATGCATCAATGATTACATCGTCAGGTATTGAAGTGTATTCTTCGATGCCTTGATTGGTATTTACTTTGTCATAAAATGCCAATAACGTGGGCAAACAAGAATAAGGCTCTTCTACCCGTATTAGGTCGTTTCAGGAGATACAGGAATTGAAAATTGATGGCTTACAATTAGAATTCCCGCCTTTGAATCACTTGCGTATTTTTCATATTTTTCATTCGCTATAAAGGAAATGGAATCGGCGGTAGCCTCTTCAATTTTTGAAAAGTGCGGATGGTCTTTCTGGATTTCCTCTATTTTCCCTTGGATAAGTTGGGCGATTTGATTGGCTGTAAACTGCATATTGCGAATATAAATAAATTATTTCAGAATAAACTATGGAGAATTGTTTTATCGTGGAGAACGGGTATTTTCTAGTGAGGTTCCCGTGTGATTCATAGACAATAGAATTCTCCTTTATTTTTATGAAATTTAATAAACCCTTTTTCCTCCAGAATAAGTAGATGATATTTTAGCATGGCGAATATCGATCAGCGGCGCTTTCATCAAATCAATATTCATCATAACAAAATCAGCGAGCTTGTTTTTTTCAATACTTCCTTTTTCGTGTTCTTCAAATTGTGCATAGGCTGCCCAAATAGTCATGCCGCGCAAGGCTTCTTCTCTTGACAAGGCATCTTCCAATTGAAATCCACCTGTTGGATATCCCTTGACATCTTGCCTTGCAGTCGCCGCATAAAAACCATAGAGAGGATTGATGTCTTCCACGGGAAAATCACTTCCCAAAGGAATAAAATCATTTGTTTTCAATAATCGCTTGTAGGCATAGGCGTATCTCAATCTTTCTTTGCCCAATCTTTCCTCAGCCCAATACATATCTGATGTGGCATGAGTTGGTTGAACAGAGGGGATGATGGAATAATCTTTAAAATAGAAAAAATCATTGCTATCCACGACTTGTGCATGCTCAATTCTCCAACGCATATTATTATTGCCTTTTAAATGTTTGGCATAAATTTTCAATAAACTTCGGTTGGCTGAATCACCTATGCAATGGGTATTGATTTGAAAATTCTTCGCAGCAATGATTCCAATTATACTATCTAGCTCCTCTGCTGTTTTCAAGAGAAATCCCTTCTCCTTGGGTTTGTCGTGATAGGCGTGAAGCAGACATGCTCCCCTCGAGCCAAGAGCCCCATCAGCATAGACTTTGAATGAGCGGATGTTCAAGTGATTTGTCTTATAATAGCCCTTGTTTAAATAGTGATTTAGATTTTTTTCGCTCAGCGAAATCATCGCATAAATACGCATTTGCAATAGTTTGAGTTTATTTAGACTGTCTATAATCTCTAATACATCTCTATCTAGGCCAGCATCGCACACGGATGTTAATCCTACGGCAAAGCATTTATTCTGCGCCTCTAGAAGTGAATGACTCATAGCGGATGCATCTTCTTTGGGAAGTGCTTGTTGAAACAAGTCCATGGCATTGTCGATGTAGATACCTGTATTTTGACCATTTTTGCGTATAATTCTGCCTCCAGCGATTTCTGGTCTATCGGCATTTGCTTCAGCGATTGCGAGATGATTGGCTAATAGAGCGTGTCCATCGACTCTTTTTAAGACGATGCAATGATTTTGAAAATGCTCGTTTAGGGCCTCATTGGTTGGAAATTCTTTGACTGCCCAATCATTTTGATCCCAACCTCTTCCAATGATCCATTTTTTTTCTGGGTGGGCTTCAATGAACAATTTGACTCGTTCAATGACTTCCTCCATGGATTTGGTTCCTGTCAAATCAACAGTCTGTAATCCATGTCCATACCAATAAAAGTGGCTATGTGCATCAATAAAGCCTGGATAGATGTATTGGTTCTTCGCATCGATTACGCTATCTGCATCGTATTTTTCTAATATCTCTGCAGAATTTCCCAAATCAAAAAACACCCCATCTTTGATTGCAGCTGCTTCATAGGTCTTAAATAGACTATCGACGCTGTAAATGACTGCGTGGTGAATGATGAGGTCTACTTTTTTCTTTTGACATGAAAAAAGAAAAACAACTAGGACAAGAAAGTGGACATATTTATTCATAGGTTAAAAATAAGAAACTTCCCAAAATACGCAGCGCTATTATTGATGGCGTTTGAATTCAAAAGATGAATGAATTTTGGAACAAACCGCCTATAATTTTTGTTCAATGAACCGATGGAACCGATTATTGAAGTTAAGGATTTGTACAAAAAATTTGGTCAATTCAACGTATTGAATGGCATGGAATTGACTGTCCACAAAGGGGATGTTTATGGTTTTCTCGGTCCAAATGGAGCTGGAAAGAGCACTACTATTCGCTGCATGCTCTCGCTCATCAAACCTGATAGAGGTCAAATTCGCATTTTTGGTAAAGAATTGGAAAATCATCGCTCTGAAATATTGAGCAATATTGGCTGTATCATTGAAAAGCCAGATTTGTATAATGAATTGTCGGCAGAGAAGAATCTAGAGGTCTCTGGATTGATGTATGGCTTGAATTTGACTAAAAAAGAAATTCACGAAAAGATTGATATGGTAGGGCTCTTAGGCGCTGAGCAAAAAAAAGTGGGCACATTCTCGCAAGGAATGAAACAGCGCATTGGATTGGCGCAATCGCTCTTGCACAATCCAGATCTGATTGTTTTGGATGAACCTGCTACAGGGTTAGACCCTCAGGGCATCATCGATATCAGAATCATGATTAAAAAATTGCAAACTGAATTTAAGAAGACGATATTTCTCTCTTCGCATGACTTGAGTGAAATTGAACAAATAGCCAATAAAATGGTCATTGTCAATAATGGCAAAGCTCTTGTAGAAGGGTTAGTTGCTGATCTTTTGTCAGACAATGATTTGCGCGTGGAAATTGAAACACAAGATGTGGTTTCTCCTGATGTGTGGTCGCAATGCCCTTTCTATGAAAACCGAATTCATTTTGAAGATAGATTGTATGTCTTCAACTTGCGCAAGGATCAAATTCCGATTCTTCAAAACTTTCTACATCAAGCTTCGATTGCTGTGTTTGCAATTCGATATAAAAAATCATTAGAAGATTTTTCCTGAAAATAACTAAGTAATGTATCCCTCATTTATACAATTGCTCCGTGCAGAAATCATAAAAATATTCTCCAGAAAACGCAGTTTTATTGGGTTTGCAGCGATTGCTGCGGTTGTGTTTTTGATTCAACTCGCTATGTACGTAGATGGAGAAAACTACATAGGTCTGATTACACAGTCCATCGAGCAATCCATTAAATTGAGTGGGCATATTGTCACGGGGAATATGGTTTGCTTTATTATCCTGCAGACCTTGATTATTCAAATGCCTCTATTGGTGGCGCTTGTCACAGGTGATTTGATTTCTGGAGAAGCGCAGAGCGGAACGATTCGACTTTTGCTTACCAAGCCTGTCAGTAGAGAAAAAATATTATTTGTAAAATTTGTTGCTGGTTTGATCTATGTCATTGCACTTATTTTGTTTTTAGGTATTTTATCTTATCCGCTGTCCCTGCTGATTTTTGGCAATGGGGATATGATGGTATTAAAGAGCGATGAATTGGTTATTCTGCAAAGTGCAGATACGGTTTGGCGATTTATTGGCGCATTCTTTATCGCGTTTTTGAGTTTGACTGTCGTCTCTTCTCTATCGCTTATGCTCAGTTGCTTCACCAATAATTCGATTACCCCGATTATTACGACGATGTCGATTATTATTTTGTTTACCATTATTGGGACCTTGGATGTACCAATTTTTGAAACACTCAAGCAGTTTTTATTCACCACCCACATGATTATATGGAGAAACTTATTTGACAATCCCATTAATATTTCATTTATCTCAAAGTCAATTGGAGTGCTTACTGCTCAAATAGCCTTATTCTATGGGATCTCACATTATTACTTTTCTAAAAAAAGACATCATTGGATAATCGTATGAAAAAGATAATTTTTGTTTTGGCAGTTTTGATTTTTGGCTTGGATGCATTAGCACAAACCCCTAAGCAGGTATTGTACAATTGTTATTATAAATTCTCGAAATTGAATGATTTTAAAGCTGATGCGGCCATTCACTTCGATGTTCCCGGTTTAAATATGAAACAAGCCAATGGCAAAATTTTGTACCGCAAGCCGAATAAATTTCGCATCAAATTAATGGGGATTGCTTTCTTGCCTAAGCAAAATCCTTTCGAAAGCATCAATGGCCTCGCTGATACGAATACCTATGTAGCAGTGTCCATTGGTAATGAAAAGATCAATCAGGTTTCATTGGAAATCATCAATATCATTCCCCTCAACCAAGGGGATTTGATAACTGGAAAGTTTTGGGTCAATCGCGCAGAGAATTTAATTTATCAATACGAATTGACGACGCGAAGCAGCGGCACCGTGATGATTAATCAAAAAATGGGCGAACAGAAAATCCATGCCTTGCCAGATGAAATTAAATTTACGTTTGATGTTTCTAAATTCAAAATTCCAAAGGGAATTGCGATGGACATCAATTCAGCGAAGAAAAAAAGTTTGGATAATCGCAAGACGGGCACCATCATTATGAATTTCGCTAAATTTGTCTTGAATAAAAAGATCAAGGATATTGAATTTACAGAGGAATAATATGAGATTTCTTTTTTCTCTTTATCTTGTGTTTGATGAAATTTAAAGAAGCTGTTTTTGCATATTATCGAAATCTATTGGAAGACAAGATTCAATTTCTTGAAAATAGCCTAGAAGAATTGAAAGGTATGGGCGCCAATGAATCCAAAAGCACTGCTGGCGATAAACACGAAACAGCACTAGCAATGCTTCAAATTGAGCAAGAGCGCTTGCGCAATCAACTTCAAATAGCTATCCAAGAGCTCCAAAATTTCACGCAAATCCCCACTGATTTAGTGACAGAAAAAATTGGTTTGGGCAGTTTGATAAAATCAAATGGTACTTATTATTTCTTATCCTCTGCTCTAGGCAAGGCTGACATCATGGGAAATAAAGTCATTGCTTTGTCCAAGCAATCTCCACTAGGTGGCAAATTATTTGGCAAGAGATTGAATGATATCGCTGAATTAAATGGAATGAAATACCCGATTGAAGAAATTCAATAAATGAAGCGAGTATTATTTTACCACTTCTACATCAAAAAACAATCTTGATTCAGGGGGAAATGTATTAGTATAAACAGAAATAGCCTTTCTATTCTTGCCCAATCGATTTTTAGAATTAAATTCTGCAGTGATTTCACCACTTGTATTTGGCTTAAATACTTCTTTTGGATAATTGGCAACCGTGCAGCCGCATGATCCTTTAGCATCCATGATTACTAGATCTTGATCGCCTGAATTGGTAAATTTGAATGACAATTTTTTTACTTCGCCCTCTTTAATAGTACCTAAATTAATTAAAGTATCTTGAAAACTGATTTTAGATGGATTGCTAATAAATCTAGTATCGTTGATGGCATTTTCATTGAGACCTGGTGAACTCTTCTTTTGTTGACATCCAATGCTAATTGATAAAAGGATTGCTAAAGCAGTAAACAATTTCATATTTCTAATATTTGAAGCGCGAAAGTACGGTTTTTTGTCAAATTAATTCAAATTTTCAAGCAATTCATCGGATCATATAGCATGTTTTAGATTGGAAACTCCCAATAATTTCATGTATACTTGTATTTGAAATATTCCAGCACTTGTTTTACATATTCATCACCAGCTTTGCTACTGCTTTTAACGAATTGATTAATAACAAATTAAGGGCTTTTTTATCTCTATTGGGCATTTCAATAGGGATTGTCTGTATTATTTCTGTTTTATCCTCTGTCGATTCCCTTAAAGCAAACATTAAGACTAGCTTGAGCAGTTTGGGCAATGATGTGCTCTATATTCAAAAATGGCCATGGATGCCAGAAGAAGGACAACCATATAAGTGGTGGGAGTTTTTTAAGCGCCCTGTCGGCAATATGGAAGAGTTAAATCAATTGACCAATCGCGTTAAAACTGCTGCGGGTATAGCTTTGATCATTTTTAAAGAAGATGAAATTGCCAAAGCGGGAGATCGAGAAGTGAAAAATGTTTCTGTAACAGGGATTACCCAGCAATACAATATCATTCGAAATTTAAACTTCCAAGAGGGGAGATACCTCACCGATATGGAATTCGAATCTGGAAAGAATTTTGTCATTATCGGAGATGAGGTGCGCAATGAATTATTCAATTCTAGTCAAAATCCATTAGGTAAATATATTGAGGTCATGAATCGGAAATATATGGTTGTGGGAGTATTGGCGAAAGAGGGAAAAGATTTATTGGGCTTCACCCAAGATAATGTCATCTTATTGCCATTTAATAATATTGCAAATATCATCAATATCAAAGAAAAGGATCCTTTTATTGCTTTGAAAGCCAAGCCCGGGAGTGGATATGGAGGACTTTAAATTGGAGATCAAAGGCATCATGCGCATGATTAGAAAATTAAAACCTAAAGACAAAGACAATTTTTCCTTTAATCAAATCAGTTTATTGTCTGGAAGCATTGACCAAATTTTTTCTATTTTGAATATTGCTGCTATCATCATTGGAGGCTTTTCGATATTGGTGGGCGCTTTCGGTGTGGGAAATATTATGTTCGTTTCCGTTAAGGAGAGAGAGAGTCAAATCGGCATTAAAAAAGCACTGGGAGCTAGACAAATTTATATACTCATGGAATTTTTGATTGAAGCTATTATACTTTGTTTAGTGGGAGGAATTATCGGCCTATTATGTGTTTATGGATTATTCGCACTCTTGGATTATATCATGGCTGAGTCAGATAGCGGGCTGCATCTATTCGTCGCTACTAAATTTATTTTCTGGGGCTTATTTATTTCTATAGCGACTGGATTGATAGCTGGATTTAGACCTGCTTATACTGCTTCTAAAATGAATCCAGTAGACGCCATGCGAAGTTAGTTTTAATCATTAAATAGACAAAATGCGCATATTATTATTCTACGCAATTCTTTTTTTTACAATCGATTCTTATGGAAATTCTGATTCCACACAATCGAAAAGTAAACGGAGTAATGCGTTTTCAATTTCAAATAATTTCAAATCGAATGATATTTATTTAGGTACTTATAGCAATGCTGTAAGTGCTTTGTATAATTCGGAGATTCGATTTGATTTTAAATTCGGTTTGTTTTTAGCGGTTTCGCCAGACGTGCTCATTTCGTCGAAGCGTGGGGCTTCACTGTCCGATATCGGATTTAGCATTGGCTACGATCAAGTATTCGGCGAGGAAGAAGCATGGAATGTCTATGCTGGTTATACATTCTATTGGCAAAATGTGCGCACCAGTAAAGTAAAAGTCTTGAATCGATTTAGAAATATTCAGAATCACAATTTCAATGCAGGGGTGAGTTTTGAAAATGACTATTTAAGTCCATCTATTGAAATGAATTATTTGACAGGAGAGGTATCTGACCTAGTAATAACACCTCAGATTGCTCATAAGTTTTACTTCGTAGAATCTGATGAGGAGAAGAACACGAGCGAATTGTATCTTGAACCCTATAATCGATTCAATTTCGGAACGGCGAATAATATTTTGATTTTTGACAATCCTAATGTCAACGATGCATTCTCCTTGCTGAATATGGAAATTGGACTTAGATTGAATTATTCAATTGGTTTTTTTGAAATAGAACCGCTCATTGAATATAGCCATTCATTTAGGTCATTCACTTCTAAAACAGTTAAAAATGGCGATGTTTTTTTTGGTGCGCTTAGCGTTAATTTTAACTTCTAGTTTTTGAGTCTAGCATTCAGCTAAATTAACGGATATGTGCATAGCCAATCCGCCTTCACTAGTCTCTTTGTATTTGCTATTCATATCTAAAGCTGTTTGCCACATGGTTTTGATGACATCATCCAGTGATACTTTTGCATTGGCTGGGTCGCTTTCTAGTGCAATATTGGAAGCGGTAATCGCTTTAATAGCTCCCATAGAATTGCGCTCTATACAAGGGATTTGAACAAGTCCGCCCACTGGATCACAAGTCATACCCAAATGGTGTTCCATGGCAATTTCAGCTGCCATCAGCACTTGACCTACTGTTCCTCCTTGTGTATGCGTCAAGGCTGCAGCTGCCATCGCACTCGATACGCCAATTTCTGCTTGACATCCACCCATAGCAGCGCTAATCGTCGCGGCTTTTTTAAACAAGGTTCCAATCTCACCAGCCACTAAGAGAAAGTCAATGATTTTTTTGTTGGAAAAATTTTCTGTAAAGCAATAGGCATACATCAAAACAGCAGGAATAACGCCTGCCGCACCATTGGTCGGTGCTGTAATGATTCTTCCAAATGAGGCGTTCTCTTCATTGACTGCTAGCGCAAAACAACTCACCCATTTGTTGATTGCACTGAAACTAGTCCCGCTATTTCTTATGCATTGCAGCCATTCGTTTTTAGTGGAATATTTTAATTCTCCAATTAGTTTCAAATTTAAATCATAGGCGCGGCGCTTGACAAATAAGCCACCTGGCAATATCCCCTCTTTATGTGCCCCGCGATAAATACAATCTTTTATTTCTTCCCAAATCAGCAGTGCATGGCCATCTATAGCCTCTTCAGTTCTCCATGCTTTTCATTTTCCTTGACCAATTCAGCCATGTTGATTCCCATGGATTTGCAATATTTCAAAATGTCCTCACCGCTGTTGCATTGGTAGGGTGTTTTTGCTTTATGGACATTTAATTGTGATTCATCTTCTTTGATGACAAATCCTCCGCCAATGGAATAATAGGTTTGCGAAAATGTCTGTTCATCTTCACTTTCTGCTACAAATTTAATCCCATTTGGATGGAAGGGCAAATTGATGTGGTATTCAAATATGATATCGGTATCGTAATCAAATTGAATTTTCTTTACCCCTGAAAAGAGGATGGATTTTTCTTTTTTTATTCGATCGACTTTTTCATCGATGGTATTGGTGTCAATTTTTTTATAATCTTCTCCACTGAGAGACATCATCACAGCCACATCTGTGCCATGGCCTTTTCCCGTTTTTGCCAATGATCCATATAGATAGACATTGACATTGATCGTTTTTTCAATAGGAAAATGAGTGGATAATTCCTCTATAAATAAGGTGGTAGCTTCCCATGGTCCCATGGTATGCGAACTTGATGGACCAATTCCAATTTTAATGATTTCAAAGGCGGAAATACTCTCCATTATTCGGCTTGATTATTTTGAATTTTATTACTCATTTTAATTTTATTGATTTTGCGCACTAAATGCGGTCCATTGTATATAAAGCCAGTATACAATTGTACCAATTCAGCACCCGCTTTGAATTTCTCAATGGCATCTCTTTTCTTCATGATTCCGCCAACTCCAATTAATACCAATTGGTCATTTGTCTTATCTTCAATATACCTGAGAATATCTGTACTCTTAGCCATTAATGGTACACCACTCAATCCACCTGGACCAATTTTTTTCAATTCTTCATCTGATATAGATACATTTTCTCTGGCTATCGTCGTATTTGTTGCTACGATTCCTTGTAATTTATTTTCCATGACAATCTTAATGATGATGTCAATTTGCTCATAACTCAAATCTGGGGCTATTTTGAGCAATATAGGTTTTGTTCTTTCCCAAACGCGTATTTTCTGCTTGAAGCGTTGATAATAATTTTCGAAGTGCATCTTCATCTTGCAATTCTCTGAGGTTTGGAGTATTCGGTGAACTCACATTCACGGTAAAATAATCGACGTGGTCATATAATTTTGTGAAACAAGTGAGATAGTCATTCACGGCTTCTTCATTGGGAGTGTCTTTATTCTTGCCTATATTTCCACCGATGATATAACTGCGATTGGCATATTTTTTTAGGCGCTCTGCGATGACATCCACGCCATCATTATTAAAGCCCATTCGATTGATTAAGGCATTGTCTTGGGTTAGTCTAAACAATCTTGGCTTTTCATTGCCCGCTTGAGGACGCGGCGTAACTGTGCCAATTTCGATATGACCAAATCCCATGGCTTCCATCACGTCAAGGTATTTGGCATCCTTGTCAAAACCCGCTCCCAATCCCACGCGATTGCAAAATTTCAAGCCCATCAATTCAAAGGGATCGTTCTTTTTTGCTAAATGCAATTTCTTCATCAAAAATTTGACCAAGGGAATCTTGACAAAAATGGATAAAAAATTCATCGCAAAATGATGCGCTGTTTCTGGGTCTAATAAAAAGACAATATGTCGAAGTAGTCTATACACAGGAGGGAATTTTTGTAAAGATAATTTTTTTTGATATTCTAGTATGTAAATTTATTTGTTTATCTCCTATACCGCTAAATTCATGTAAAGTTGCGCTGTGTCTAGCTTTTTGCAACTATGACTTATACCAATTCTCCATAAATTGGATGTCTTCGGGAGTATAAAGTTGATTTTCTTTATACATTTCTATGAGAGATGGGAAATTGGAAAGTGAATAGTAGGTGCATTTTGCTTGTTCAAAGGCATCTTTGGCAACTTGAAACTCATAGGAAAATATGGAGATAAGACATATCACCTCGCAACCTGCCTCTCGAAGTGCTTCAACGGCTTTTAAACTGCTGCCTCCAGTGGATATGCCATCTTCAATCACCAATACCTTTTGGCCAGCATGAAATTCCCCTTCAATTACATTCTGTCGTCCATGTCCTTTGGGTTTATCCCGCACATAGACGAAAGGTTTATTCAAGACATCGGCAACCAATACACCATGTGCAATCGCTCCTGTAGCAACGCCTGCGATTAGATCAAATTCTATTTTTGCCTTTTGAATGATCTTGCAAAATGCATCTCTTACAATAGTTCTAGATAATGGATAGGAGAGAACAATTCTATTGTCGCAATAGATGGGGGATAATTTCCCAGATGCCCAAGTAAATGGTTTGCTAGGACTTAATTTGACCGCACCGATTTTTAGCAGTTCATGGGCAACTTCATTTGCGACTATTTTATCTAGGTTCATTTTATTGTTTTAAATTTGTTTCAAAAATACGCAAATGCCCAATCTTTATAAGATTAATATTGACGACAAACGATTTTTCCTCTCGGATTCTCCTGCAGAATTCAATGTTTTCACCATGAAGGCGAATAAAGCATTGGTTGTCAAATATAAATCAAATAAGCAATTGGTCAAGGTCGTCAATAAGGCTAATCAGCACGCCATCAAGAGCATTGTCATTTATCACCACAATTTTGATGAATTGCGCCTCAATTTTTTCAGTCAATTTATCAAAATTACTGCTGCTGGTGGTTTAGTAGTCAATAGTAAAGGTGAACTGCTATTCATTTTCAGACAGGGGAAATGGGATCTGCCAAAGGGCAAGTTGGATCCAAATGAATCGATAGAAAAGGCTGCTGTGAGAGAAGTGGAGGAAGAGACGGGCATAATGATTGATAAGATTGAAAAGCCGCTGATCATTACATACCATACCTATAAAAATCAACATGGCACTGTCTTGAAAGAGAATCATTGGTTTGTGATGAGCGTCAAAGACGATACAAACTTAAAACCCCAAATTGAAGAGGGAATTACCCATGTGGAGTGGATTGCGATAGATAACCTTGCCAAAGTGTATGACAATTCTTTTAACTCAATCAAAGATGTCATCGCTAAATACATCAAAAAACTAAAACCAACGGGTGAAGCCACTAGTCCGAAATAGTTGTTTTCTGCTTCTCATAAACCTCACCTTGTTCCTCCTAAGTTTAAAGTGGGGATACAAGTCGATGACTTGGGCTGAAGTCTTTCGCATGGATGCAGAGAATATTATTTTGCAGTTGCGCCTCATGTCTGCCCTCACTGCTTCTATAGCAGGTGCTGGACTCGCCTTGGCGGGCTTACTCCTGCAAAATTTATTTAGAAATCACTTGGCTGGGCCCTCAATACTCGGCATCACCTCTTTTTCAAGTTTGACCATAGCGATCATTTTATTGGTTTCTCAATATCTCGGAATTCGCATGACATCCTATTTATCCCTTTCTTATGATTTTATCATTTTATTGGGGTCTGCAATAGGTGCCCTTCTTTGCTTGACAATCTTGTTTTTCTTCAACAATAAAAACAAAGTGCTTTCTCATCTTTTAATTGTCGGAATGATGATTGCAGGTTTCTGCGGAGGATTGATTCAATTAGCGGATATTCTGCTCAGCAAAGATAATTTACAGAGCATAACATTGTGGAATCTGGGTAGTTTTAAAGATTGTGATTATTTGCAATTGGGAATTTTGTTTGTCATTGTCCTTGTTTCATCAATCCTTGTTTTTACAAAATACAATCAATACAATATCTATCAGTTGGGGGATGAATATGCCCGTGGATTAGGCGTCGATATTCATGCATTGAGAAGAACAACTATTATAGTGACCGCTCTATTATCATCCTCCATTACTGCTTTTTGTGGCCCAATTGGTTTTATTGGATTGGCGATTCCGCATATCGCTTTTTTTATGGTAAAAAGCCATAATTTTAAGTATTTGATTCCTTATACTATCCTATTGGGAATGGCTTTCAGCTTGATTTGCAATATAATTTCCAATGTGTCTATATTCGAAATTTCATTGCCTATCAATGCAATCACGTCTCTGCTAGGCGCCCCTTTTTGTCATCTATTTATTAAAAAGGTTGCATTATGTCTAAACTATTGCAAATCGATCATCTTTGCATTGGATATTCCAAAGAACTTGTCTCCAATGTCCAAGCGGTTTTTGAACCGAATGAAATTTCTATTGTTCTCGGTGTCAACGGCAGTGGCAAAACCACACTACTCAAAACAATCGCTGGATTGATGTCTCCACTATCTGGCGATATATTCTACAAGGGAAATTCAATTAATGTATTGACGCGAAAAGATTTATCCGCGATGATCAGTTTTACATTGAATTCAAATGTTGCCGCGAACATATCTGTGCAAGAGTTTTTATCATTTTCAAATATCAATCCTACATTGGATCAGCATAATCTGAATGAGATTTTTGATCAATTTCAACTTGCACCTTTCTTGCATAAATCCCTTCACAGCATCAGCGATGGACAACGTCAAATGGTCTCCATTGCGCGTTGCATTGTGCAAAATACCCCCATTGTCTATCTCGATGAACCCACAGCCTTTTTGGATTATAAAAATGTCAGAAATATTATGTCTATAGTTCAATTCTATGCCAACAGTGGAAAGTCATTTATTATAAATACGCATGACAGGGTCTGGATAGAAGAATTGGAAAGCAAAAAAATATATGGAATAAGTCAGGGTTGTTTTAAAGATCTAACAGATAGACCCAATTGGGATTCTTTGAAGAATGAATTTGCTTAGCAGCTAATAGTTGAATCTTAAATTTGAAAATTCTCTAGTAGTGCGTTTTAATTGCCGCTATTTTTTTATTTTTAAATAGTCTTTGATTGCGATACTATACTCCATAAATGCCTTGATGCCTTTTTTTGTCGGTTTGCATGTTGTGAGTGGATAAGATCCTTTGAATTTTTTTTTAATCTCAATATAGCCGGCTACCTCTAGCTTTTTAAGTTGAATGGAAATATTGCCCGCACTAGATTCTGTAACCTCTTTAATTGTAGAAAATTCTGCTGATTTTTCATTGATTAAGATATTGAGAATAGATAACCTCAATTCTGAATGCAATATTGGATCAAGTGGCTTAAACATGCGGTAAAATTTGTAATCAATTTCAAATATAAATTAGTTTAGATTACAAACTATTATTTTTTTGAATTAGTCTTGAATGACGAGCGCTTTCTCTAGTGATTGTTTGAGTGAAATGTGTGATTCTGTTCGCTGTACACCTTCTATTGTCTGAATTTTGTCGATTAAAACCGCCCTTAAATGGCTAGTATCTTTGCAAATGACCTTGACAATCATGGAATAATTCCCCGTAGTATAATCTACAGAGACCAATTCATCTATTTTCTCTAATTCTTTAGCTACAAAATCAAAGTCATGAGTATTCTTCAAGAATATGCCGATAAAACAAGAAATATCATAGCCGACTTTGGAGTAATCTACAACAGCTTTATGTCCTGTTATAATTCCAATGGTCTCCATCTTTTTTACGCGCACATGCACGGTTCCGCTCGACATATCCAACCTTCGGCCGATTTCTTGATAAGAGAGGGCAGAATCATTGAGAAGTAGGTTGAGAATTTGTTTGTCAATCGAGTCTATTTCAAATTGTTTGGGGGATTTAAACATAGGAATTAGGTTTTATAATATGCACACCTAGCGGTAGATGCAAATTAAATGCCAATTAAGGAAAAGAGCTCATAAATAGGCAAATACGACGCTATGAACCTATTTCTTGTATGAAGAAAAGAAACTGTTCCACTTCATTTGAAGGACGCCAATGATTGCCTCTTTAATGATGCCGCTGCTCATCTTGGATTGGCCGAATTCTCTATCTATGAAGGTGATTGGATGCTCGACAATCTTAAAGCCCAATTGTGCTGCTGCAAATTTCATCTCAATTTGAAAGGCATAGCCGACAAATTTGATCTTGTTTAAATCAATGGTTTCTAGCACTTTTCTCTTGTAGCCAACAAAACCTGCAGTGGTATCATTGACGCCAATCCACGTAAAAAATCGCACATAGAGGGAAGCGAAATAGGATAGCAAAAGTCTATCTTGAGGCCAATTCTTTATTTGCCCGCCTTTTACATATCTCGACCCAACAGCGACATCAGCTCCAGCTTCACATTTCGCCAATAAATGACACAAATCATCTGGATTGTGGGAGAAATCGCAATCCATTTCGAAAATATAATCGTATTGGTGTTCTATTGCCCAGCGGAAACCTGCGATATAGGCAGTGCCCAAACCCGATTTACCCTTTCTCTCCAATAGAAATAATGCTTCGGGAAATTTCAATTGCAATTCTTTGACCTTTTGCGCTGTGCCATCTGGTGAACCATCGTCGACAATGAGTATGTGAAATGCAGGACGAAGTGACATGACTTTGTTCACCATCTTCTCGATATTTTCTATCTCATTATACGTAGGGATTATGACTACAGCATTGGGCATTGGGGCAACAATAATAAAGAATAATTCGCGAATTGAGGCGAATATTATGAAAAATTAACCCATTTTCATCGCCGTTTTAATCTCCTTCAATTTTTGCTTTGTATCGAGCGCGAAATCACTATTCATAATCCAGCTGTAGTAACCAGTATCTTTTTTAAATACTTCTTCTACTGGAACGCCCTTGTATTTGCCAAAATTAAAACAGATTTTTGCCTTGTTCTTTAATCAACCTTCTTCCATTGTCGATGATACTTTGGTCAATGGTGAATTCGCTTAAATAATCGACATTATTGATCAACTCTGGATATCGCTCTAATTGTGCTTCTAAAATTTCATAAGTGGCCACTGTATCTGCTTCAGCGCTATGTGCATTCACTAAATCTTTTTGGCAATAGAATTTTAGCGCTGCTTCTAAGGTGCGCTTTTCCATTTTGTGGAATATGTTTTGGACATCGATTTGTTTTCTCTCTCCCAATTTAAAATCTACATTAACACGAAGAAACTCCTCTGTGATAAGCGGTATATCGAATCGATTAGAATTATATCCAGCTAAATCGGCATCTCCAAAAAAGTCCAAAATCTCCTGCGCCTTTTGTTCAAAAGTAGGACAATCTTTCACGTCTTCATCCGCAATTCCATGAATCAAGGTGACTTCCTTCGGAATGGGAATCGTCGGATTTAAAAGGAATGTTTTTGACTGCTTTTCTTGATTGGGGAAGACTTTTAAAATGTGCAATTCGATAATCCTATCTTTGGTGATATTGATTCCTGTAGTCTCTAAATCAAAGAATGCAAGCGGTTTTTGTAAGTTGAGTGCCATAAGGTATGAAAGAACAATATTAAACTATTTATCAGAGAGTGGTTTTTATTTTTGTGTTCGAATCGAATTGTGCATTGGTGTATTTACCTTTTTATTCCATTTAGAAAATCGACGATTTTCATTTGCTTCTTTCCCTCCATCTTTAATTCCAAAATTTCTATATAGCCATCAGCGCAAAACACCCTAAAATAAGTTTTGTAATCGGTTGCAATTTCTCCTAGTTGATTTGTGTGAACTTCGGAATTAAATGTACATTTGTAGATAATTATCTTTTTTTGATTCCACATGAACCAAGCTCCTGGAAAAGGATTCATGCCTCTTATAAAATTGTAAATTTCTCTACCTAATTTTGAAAAATCAATGCAGGCGGTTTCTTTGTACAATTTTGGCGCTTGATGAATGGATGTGTTTTGCACTTGAGGAATCGTTGAATAATTTCCTTTTTCAATCAAATGCATGGTTTCTAAAACCAATTCTGCGCCTTTATGCATCAAGCGATCATATAATTCGCCAGCAGTCTCGTCGGCTCCAATTTCCACTTTCTTTTGCAATAGAATATCGCCGGTATCAATTTCATGTTTTAAGAAAAAAGTGGTGACTCCAGTCTCTTTTTCGCCGTGAATAATTGCCCAATTGATAGGTGCTGAGCCTCTGTAATTCGGCAATAATGAGGCATGGAGATTGAATGTTCCCATCTTGGGCAAGTTCCACACCATCTCTGGCAACATTCTAAATGCAACCACGATGCCCAAATCTATTTCTAATTCTTTTAGCGATTCAATAAATTCAGGAGACTTTAGTTTTTCTGGTTGAAATATTTTCAATCCAACTTCTTTTGCATATTTTTTAACAGGGGTTTCATGAATTTCCAATCCCCGTCCAGATGGCTTATCAGGAGCTGTGACTACCCCAACGATTTCGTATTGATGCTCTACCAATATTTTTAAAGATTCTACAGCAAAATCAGGTGTTCCGAGAAAAAGTATTTTCATAAATAGGTGATGCGAATTAACTCAATTTATTTTATTTCCAAAGTAATATAAACATCCCAGCGGTGATTAAGCTTCCTCCAAGCGCAATTTGCCATGTGAGTGGTTCTTTGAGAATCCAGAATGAAAGAATCAATGTAATCACTATACTCGCTTTATCGATGGTATTGACGACAGAGACATTTCCATCTTTGATGGCGTGATAATAACACAACCAAGATCCCGCTGCGACAACCCCCGATATGATGAGATAGATGAGGGATATTTTCGGCAACGAGCTCAGTGCAAGATGACTTTTTGATCGCATAAAATCGATGAATACGACGATGAAAATAATTCCCGCCCTGAATATCATCGCAATTTGCGGAGTTGTTCCGCTCATACCCAATTTCGCAGTGACTGCTGTGAATCCTGCAAAAATCATGGACAAAATAGCCAATACTTTCCAAACTTCCATCTTGATTAATTTTTAGTATAGCGTTCTAAAATTATGGCATTCCCATGCGCTCCTGCGGCGCATGCAGCAATAAGCGCAAACCTTCCATTTTCTCTTTCCAATCTATTCATCGCTGTCGTGACCAATCGCGCTCCTGTTGCTCCAAATGGATGGCCAATCGATAAGGAACCACCGTGAATATTCATTTTGTCTAATGGAATGGTCCCTATCTTTTTTTCTAATCCTAATTTTTCTCTTGCAAATTCATCTGAATTCAAGGCATTCATATTCGCAATAATCTGTCCTGCAAAGGCCTCGTGGTATTCAAATACATCGATGTCTGAAAGTGACATTTTGTTTTTTGTGAGAATTTTTGCCGTTGCATAAGCGGGTCCAAGCAATAATTCATTTTCTAAATCACTTCCCGTAAAAACATAATCATAAATGCTTGCTTTAGGAGTATAGCCCAATTCCAATGCTTTTTCTTCGCTCATCATCAATACGCAGGCTGCGCCATCTGTGAGAAAAGAAGAATTGGCTGCTGTCAAAGTTCCGTGTTTTTTATCAAATGCTGGTTTGAGTCCAGCCATTTTCTCTATACTCGTGTCACCCCGAATGCCATTGTCCACTTTGACTGGGACAAAATTAGGGGCTATACTCACTTCTGTAATTTCTTGTTGTAGTATATTGTCTCTAAATCCAGCAGCAGCTAATTGATGCGATCTAACTGCAAAAATATCTTGCTCCGCTCTGCTAGCATGCCATTTTGATGCGAGGATATCGCAATCTAATCCCATGGTTCGACCCGTCAAAAACTCTGCAATAGCTGGTTTTCCAGGATAAAAATCACTCGGACGCAAACTAAAGATGAATTTTAATGTATCGCCAATTCCGCGCAATTTTTGTGCATTGAATAGTTTTTTGCGCATGGGTTTCCTAAATCCAATGGGCGTATCACTGCTGTTTTCAACGCCACCTGCAATGATAATATCTGCTTTGCCAATCGCTATCTCTGCATAACCATCGCAGATTGCTCTATTGGCTGATATGCATGCTTGTGTAACGGTATTGCAGGGACTTGTATAAGGAATGCCGGCCATGAGCGATGCTTCTCGCGCGACATTGGAAGTCTGTATATTTGAAATGACGTTGCCCATAATCACCCGATCAATCAATTTTGGATCTATTCCGGTTTTTATCAATAAACCCTTAATCGCATAACTGGCCAATTGATAGGACATTAAATCAGCATAATCCGTCCCTGATTTTGCAAAAGGGGTTCTTGTGCCTTCTATGATTACGACCTTTCTCATATGATATACTTTGTGTGCATAAAAGTATAAAAGCTTATTCATTATGTAGCAGATACTTTCGATATCTTTTTACATCACCTCGCATGCATCCTTTCTTAAAAAATAGAAAAAAATGTGTAGGTTTGCTATATCTAATATTTTTCATGAAAACATGCTGTTTTTTATTCGTTTTATCTGTCTTAATTGCAAGTAGTCTTTATGGCCAAGATGATAAGACATTCAAACCTTATATCGTCTTGGGAGCGAATACGAGTCAAATTGAAGGAGATGGAATGAAGGGGTATACAAAGTTCGGAGGAAATGGCGGTGTTGGCGTTTATTTTAAAATTAAACCCAATTGGTCAATTAGCACGGAGATCTTGTATAATATGAAAGGCGCGAGTGGTACGCCGAGAGATGATAATGGGAATTTTACCCCTGTTTCTTATGCTAAAATTGTCATGGATTATGCAGAAGTGCCTATATTCATCAGTTATCACGACAAGAAAGTAGCCATGTTTGGGGTAGGAGTAAGTTTGGGGGGGATTATGAGGACAGATTTTACCTATGAAGATAATTCCGGTTCAAATAATAAGGATCCTCTTTTTTTGAAATTTATCGGAAGTATGATTTGAGCGGTTTAATTAATGTAACTTTTAAAATAAAGAAGCATTTTGGTTTTAACTTGAGAGGGTCTTATTCGATTATACCAATTTCAAGTAAAAACAATCAGGTTCATAATTGCCTTTCAGTGAGAGGTATGTATTTCTTTTAAATATAGCGCTATGATATTTCCTTTTTTAAAGACAATTAATCCCGAAAACAATGGGCGAGGTTTGATTGATCACTTATTGCAGCATGTTCGATTCTATGATGGAGACGTCTTATTCTTAGATGATATCGATTTGGGAATCGTATTTGTCGATGATGAAAATTCTTCCAATACAGAGTTGATAAGAACAGAATTGTATCAATACTATTTCCATGGAAAGAAAATGTCTTTAATTGACATGGGCAATATTCCATTTGAAAATGCTGTTGAGTTTTCGATGGAAAATCTTACGTTGATATCAGATTATTTTATCAAGAGCAATAAGCCATTGATTATTGTGAGTTCGAAAAAGCGCCTCGCCTTAGCGCAATATAAAGGCTATGAGGAGAGAGGAGAAATGGCTACTGTCATCAATATCGATGAGCGCATAGAAATGGACAATCTTCATTCAATAAAAGACTCTGAAGCTTTTTATTTAAAAGAATTGTTTGAGATAGAACCTAATTATTTGCAGAAGTATATTCATCTTGGATATCAATCTTATTTTGTACAACCAAAGGTATTAAAGGCCTTGCATACTATGAATTTCGAGGCGGTGAGATTGGGGGAATTGCGGCCGAGCATTAGAAATATCGAACCGTATATTCGCGATGGGGATATCTTGTTTTTTAATATGAATTCCATTAAAATGGCCGATGCTCCTGCTTGCCTGAATCAGACGCCAAATGGATTCACCAGTGAGGAAGCATGCCAAATTGCGCGATTTGCTGGATTGAGCGACCATATAATGACTTATGGCGTGTATGGTTATGAAGAGGAATTAGATCACAATGGTCAAACTGGGGCACTCATCGCCCAAATGATATGGTATTTTATCGAGGGTTATTCAAATAGAATTGTAGAGAATGTAATCGACTCTGAAGATGGATTCTTGAAATTTATTGTGCAGAATGAAGAATTTGATACAGAAATTTCATTCTGGAAGAGCAAAAAAACAGACCGCTGGTGGATGGAAATCTCTGAAGATTTGAGGATAAATTTGGGAATATGCATTTCATCCCATGTGATTATAGGGATTATCAATCTGCGCTCAATAATGAATTGCCAGATCGTTGGATGAATGCATACAAAGGGATATTCTAAAACATGTTTCAATCCTCATTCACTTTGGCTGCTATGATTCAAAATATTTGGAACCGCTGTTTTATTTCTTTTAATTTTGAGGGGATGAAATATATTATTTACCTATTCCCCATATATTTTTTTTTAACTAGTTGTGGTTCTACCTCAAGCGCAATTACTGATGGCAATATCGCTTATGAATATAAAAAGTATCAATTAGCCGCTTCGCTATTAGAGACTAAATTTCAGAAAGAGACCAATCCTATCTATAAATTTGAAATAGCCAAGAAAATTGGAGATTCTTATCGCGCATACTCCAATACATCAAAAGCCGAGCAATGGTATAAAATAGCCAATGATCTTCAATTTGATCCATATGTTGCAATGCAGTATGGCGCTATGCTCAAAATGAATGAAAAATATAGCGATGCTATTGTGCATTTCGAGATGCTCTATAAAAAACATAAGATTCGAGAAGCTTATACACAGCGCGAAGGTTGCAAATATGCGATGGAGTGGATGATTAAGAATAAAAATATCAAAGTTGAAAATCTAAATACCATCAACACACAGTACGCAGATTTTGCACCAGTAATGAACAAAGCCGGTGGCTTGGTTTTCTCCTCCTCTCGAGCAGATACAAAGGGAAAGGATATCAATGAATGGACGGGAGAAAAGAACAGCGATATATTTATATTGAAAGGCGATGGAAAAATTGAATTGCTCCCTGATACAATAAATTCAAAGGCATATGAAGGCACTTGCACGTATAGAGATTCAAAAGAAATTTTCTTTACTCGATGCGGCGATGCCTCAAATCGCGACAATCACTGTCGAATATTTTATTCAAAATTTGAAAATGATGAATGGTCAAGCCCTGAGCCATTGAGGTTTTTTGCAGACTCTATCAATATCGGTCATCCATCTATTTCTAAAGATGGAAAGAAATTGTTTTTTGTAGCTGATCACCCCAATGGTTTTGGAGGAAAGGATATTTATTTTTCCATTTTAAAAGGTGGTGAATGGAGTGAGCCCTATAATGCTGGAAGAATGGTCAATTCAAAGGGGAATGAGATGTTCCCTTTTATCGATGACAATAATTATTTGTACTTTTCTTCTGATTACCATCAAGGGATGGGCGGACTAGATATATTTAGAGCAGAATTGACAGAAGGCGGCAAATTATATGGAAGTATCACCAATTTGCAATACCCTATTAATTCAAGTTACGATGATTTCGAATTTATATAACGAAGTATAAGTCTAAAAACATCAATGATCTCATTAAAGAAGAAGGGTATTTTACCTCAAATAGAAAGGGTGGAATGGGGCGTGATGATATCTACAAATACGCTAAGGAACATTACAATAATTTCGAGCTCATCATCCATGTTGTGGAGAAAAAGTATGAGTCGCCCAATGATCCCAATTCTAAAATTATTGGCAAATCAATCCTTCAAGATGCGGGCATTGAACTGGAGAATTTGACCACTAATGAGTTTAGGAAAAATTCACTCACCAATGATAGGGGTGAAGCCGTTTTCTTATTGGATAAAAATTCGAATTACAAAGTCAGTGCGACAAAGAGAAATTACTTTAGCAAATCTGTTCAGACGACTACGATTGGTTTAGCGACCTTGGATTCAATATTAGTCAGAATGCATGTAGAGATAGAATTGGAGCGAATTTTTCCTGAAAAGGAAATCGTCATCAACAATATTTATTATGATTTAGATAAGGCGACTTTGAGGCCAGAATCTCAATTGACCTTAGATACATTGATTGAGTTCTTTCAAGAAAATGAACACTTGACCATTGAGATTGGATCTCACACGGATGCTCGAGGTTCAAATGAATACAATCAAAAGCTGTCTCAAGAAAGGGCGCAATCTGTGGTAGATTATTTGATCAGTAAGAAGGTGAACCCCGCTAAAATCATCGCGAAGGGATATGGTGAGACAAAATTGGTCAATAAGTGCGCAGACGGTGTTGATTGCACCGAGGAAGAGCATCAACAAAATAGAAGAACTACATTTAGAGTAGTGGGAGAGGGCGTCAACTTAAAAAGTGGGGAGTAATTGATTTTTTACCAAATACTATAACCCAATCTCGTCAAGAATAGCATAGACATATCATTTGCCTTGCTCATATATAGGTAGTTTGTTTCCACCACAAATGACCATCGGTGTCCCATTTTTACCTTATAGCCCAGACCAAGATTAATATTTGCCAATGTCAATTGAAATGTAGATACTTCATTTCCATTTCGATTGAGATAACTGTGCAGAATTGAACTTCCAAATGAAAAACTGGTGAAAAGACCTTTGTGCAATCTCATCGAAAAGCATGTATTCAGTGGGATTTGAAACAAAGCGAGATATTCGTTTTTTCTAAAGGGATATTGCCATTGATACATTCTTATATACCCAGTCTCCACACCAATACTCAATCGATGTTCTGGTTCCCACATGGCTTTGAGTAAAAAGGCATAGTTGGATGGATTTATCCCCTCAGCGCCAATTTGCATAGAGTTGAAGTAGTAATTATATCCCAGCCCTCCGTAAAAAGTAAAATGCCTATAAGAAGGATGTC
>JADJOU010000009.1 GCA_016713645.1 Bacteroidota bacterium | reverse complement strand
TATGGATAATACGATGTTCTTCATTTATAAAATTGCAGGTAACGGTTTGCAGATTTGCGATGGACGGAATTTTTACAACTAATGTTGATGCGGAGAACTGCACTTCTATTAACCACAAAACTGTCTGCGGAGGACGAAACCCCGCCTATCGCAAATCTGCTGTTAGCGGTTCGTGCTTCTTTCACCCGTGTCATATAAAGTTCAAGGTCCATTGTCCGAAATTTATTTTTTGATTTTCTGTCTGTCTTTGTCAGTTGCGGTTATTAGTGCATTCAAATATTTAGCTTTGATGTTTGTCGGTGTAGAAGTCGCTTTGATGTTGTTATATATTTTCTGTAAGTCAAAGTCGTGTATAGGACTTTCAATTTCTCTCAAATAACTTGCTATCTACTTGTCCTGCCGCAATAACTTGAAAAAATACTGTTGGTGATTTTCAAGAACTTTAAAAAGTGTCTCATTACTCCATTCAGAATATTCAACATTGTTATTGCAGATGCTGTCAAAGGTGCATAAGAAGTCACTAACAATTTGAAATGTCAAACTGTCCAAATGCTCATTAACTACTTTTACTTTCTCAATGTCACATTTATCGCAAGGAGTAACGGCAAATACTGTCGTGAAAGTTAAAAGCGTCAATACCGTAAAAACTAGTTTCATTTTGTATGCCTGTTTAATGTTTGCCCTGTCGTAATAGCATGACCGCTAACTTGTTTATATGCGAAACTCCCCTCCCCATTCCCCTCATTTTCAAAAATCTACACTTTCGGGTTTAAGTATTTGCAAGTATTTATAATAATTTAGAATTGCTAAAACACACTTTTGTTTTCTTCATGCGCTTTTCACTAACCAAATATACCAATTTTACGCAAATTATAAAAAATTTACCTCATTTAAAGGTTTCAAAAAGATGAATCCCAATCTCTTTCTCCTAAATATGCTTCACTCGCTGGCAACTATTCTTCCATTCACGGCAAATTGCCTGCGTAGTATGGTAAAAATTCATCCTTCTGCCATGCAGAGGAACAATTCTATTCTAAAGATATTCAATCATATCACTATGATAAATCTGCCTACAACAAAGAGCCATTTTATTGTCACTAAGAGCTCATTTTTGCTCACAAAGATTTTTTTCATCGTCTGGCAAAGAGCCGACAATTTCCCGCAAAAATCTGCTTACTTTTGTTCTAGAGCCAATGTATTTGAATAGAGATTCAATCGTTTAGGACAAAGATATAGGTATTGACCGCAAAGAAGGGATGATTGATTGTGAAGATGTAAATTGGCTTTTCTGAGATAGTATGCACTCAAGTTTAGAGACTAGAATTTACAACTGCATAATATGCAATCGGTGAATTGGGATTTCTGCCACACTAAAAGATTTGTAATTGATCAATAGCGACTATTTACCCCACTTTGTTCGTTTAAAAAAAATACAGATATTATTTTGCCTTTTATCAAAAAAGAAATATTTTTGTAAAAACTTTATAGTCATGAAAAAACAAATCCTCTTAGAAAAAACAATATCTAATTTAAATCGATTGCCCGATTCAAAAATTGAAGAAGTCAATGATTTTATTTCGTTTCTTCTGAATAAATTGGATGATCAAATCCTCACAGAAGGCATGCAGGACTTATCCTCAAAATCAAAATACTTCGATTATTTAAATCATGAACCAGAATTGTATTCCGTGAATGATTTAAAGGTGAAATTTAAATGAAAGGAGCCTCCCCAACCCCTCTCCAAGGAAAGGGGGTAACTTCAGTGGGATTAGTTTCTACTGCACTAGTTTCATTCGGTAGGTACACCGACCGATAAACATCCGAGGGATTGCGGTCATGCAGCGCGAACCGGAATAAAAAATGATCTGTTCTTTTTATTGTTTTATTGATTCACATTGCCCCTCTTTGTCATTTCGAGCTCGGCGAGAAATCTCACCATATAGGATGATTAAATTTGCATAAAATGGCTGTTATACCTTATTGGAAAATAAATCAGAAGGTTTTTCCTTCATTGCTTCTATACCTTCACCCTATACGCTCAGGAGATTTCTCCTATAGTCGAAATGACAAAAGAAAGAAGAACATCAAGTTCATGGAGAGCAAGCCAGAATGAAGCACACCGATATTCATCTGTGAAGGCTCTTCCTTCTTTTCTTAATTAAGATTATTCTATACGCTCAGGAGATTTCTCCTGCCGTCGAAATGACATCGTGAAGAACCTGCAGGTCTTGGAAGGCAATTCTTTATGAAGTGCAGATGCTAATTGTTGGCACGCGAAGCCAATTGTAGTGACGCCATGCTTGGCGTCACTACAGTATATAAAAAAGGTATTTTGATTAATCACAACAACCAATGCTGGTGGTTGAGTAGTGACGCCAAGCATGGCTTCACTACAGTATAGAAACCACCATTATTGAAAAGGAGATTTCTCCTAAAGTCGAAATGACATGCTGAACAGCATCACGGACGATTTAGGACAAGGATTTACTTGCAAACCACAATCTCCAGAAACCAGAAAACAGAAACCAAACACCACTTTACCCTACCATGGTAACTTCTTCTTCAAATTATTCAAAAGCTTATTCTTTTCCTCTTCAATTTTCTTTGCTGCTTCTTGTTTGGCTTGTTCAACTCTTCGCTGTGCTTCTGCCTCTGCGACTCTTTGGAAACTATCTGCGGTATGGCGCGCGCGATCTTCTGCCTGCTGTTTCAAATCGTTGAATTGCTCTTTGACCGTTTCTGTCACCGCACTTCCTACCAGTTTGACCACTTCCTTTCACCGCCTCTGGCTTGCCCATTTTTTGATGATTGGTTTCAGCAAATGTTCCGCCGACATTGAGGTTAAATCGCAATATCTCTGGCTTCAAACTATTGGTGATTCCTGGAATTGGACTCTTCGCCAATAATCCATCAGCCACAGTGGATGCCGCACCCAATTCAGCCCAAGGAACATCTATTCCAGCGATATAGTCTATCGTCTGATCGATGCCCTGTGATCCCGCCACTTTGATATTCATATTGCCCGCCTTCACATCAAATGGATCCACCACGACGCGACCATTTTGAATTTTCATTTTAACCTGAACATTGTTGAGGTTTAGGTTATTGAGTTGTGATAATTTGGTGAGCTCTGCGATGTTTTTCAACGCTGGGAAATTCTTCACAGAAGCATTCGGAATCGAGAAAGTAGCCGTTCCTGTCAGTGAGTTCATATCCACAGACATATCTGGATTCAACTTTGAATCAATATTCATATCTGAACTGAAATTGCCATCGACGTATTGTAAAATAGGCGCTAATTTCTTCGCCATTCCCACATATTCGAATACTTGCTTCATGTCGAAATTCTGAATATTATAAGAAAGCGTTCCTGTTGGTTTGTCCAAATTCTTAGTCGTATACACACCCTTTACTTGCACATTGCCGCCCAATAAATTCGCCTTCGTCGCATTTAAAGTCACAGACTCGTCATATGCTCTTATATCTCCAGAAACAGCGGTGAGGTTGATTTTATCATATAGAATTCGATTGATAGTGGCTGATCCTGTAAAATCAATATTGTCTGGAACCTTGACGTATTCGTCGCTATTCTGCAAGGTCTTCGTCTCTGCTGATTTTGCAGCAGATGCTGAATCTGATAAAAATTCATTGGCATTGATAAAATTAGAAGCCAAGTGTACATTGCCCTTCATCACCTCTCCTTTTGCAAACATATAGCCGATGACATTGTCCAATCTGCCCGTCAAAGCAAAATCTGATTGTCCAATCTTAGCTGCACATTTGGTCAATTCCACAAATTGCGGATTGAATTTCATCTCCAATGCTGATATCTGCACAGGCTTTGCAACATCTTTGGATGCATAGTTCAAGCCAAAAATCTGCATGAATCCAGCTGCTTTTACTTGATCAAATTGCTTATTCTTGACACTCGACAATTTCGTCTTAATATCCAAATCCAAATTCATCAATCCTGTCAATGTTTTCACATTATCCATCGGATAAAAGTTCTTCACTTTAGATAAATCCATTTTTCCCTTTGCCATCAAATCGATATTGGGATCGCTGATCGGCGTCGTGACATTGAGCTTCATCGCTACCGGATCACTTCCCACCAACATATTCCACTTCGGAATTTTCACTTGAAGTTTATCTAAACTCCCTCCTGGATTTTGCAAATGGGTTTCTATTTCTATATTCGAAATCGCTGTAGGAAGCGATGGATATTGAAACTTTCCATTGTTGACAATCAAATCAATATTGAAAGCGGGATACCAATTTTCTTTATAGATGCCTTTCGCATTTCCAGCGAGGTTGAATGTTCCCGACGTTTTAATTTTGTCAAAATCCTTGGCAAATATGGCTGGCACGAGCGATAAGACCGACTTGAAATCTGTCTTATCCGCCTTGAATTTGATATCCATACTCATGGGATTATTGGCCTTATTCATCAACCATCCATCGAATTTAATTCCGAGGTCATTGATCTTAAAATTATTCTCTTTAAACGTGTATTTACTCTCTTTCTGCATGATGCTAATCGCACCTTCAAAGAGGATTTTCGCCTTAGATAGATAAGTCAATTTATTCTGCGTAAACGACAATTGATCGATATTCGTAACAGTTTCATAATCAAAGACATCTTGTGTAAAATCGCCATTTCCCTTGTGTTCCAAGCCGCGAATAATCGCAAATTGTCCGCCTTGATAATCGCTGTATTCGATATCTCCCCTTCTATCAATAATTTTTTCAGCGATAGCGAGAATGGCTCTTCCTTTGATGATTCTTTAGATGGTTTGGTAATATCCCAGTTTGCTTTACCAGAGCGGCTTACAATAGCCCTGATTTTTGGTTGGAAGATTTCAATTGAGTGAATCTTCATCGGCTTTTCGCTTTTAATCACACTCATCAAATCCAATGCGAGATTCAATTTACCTATATCTGCCAAAGTATCTTTGGCGAATTCCCCTTTGCCGATGACTTTCAAATCTTCAATGCTCAAAGTGATATTGGGAAAGTTTTGATAGTTTTTGAGAATGGATAAATCAAAATCACCAATGATGATTTTTGCATCGAGTGCATTATCAAGCTCTGTCTGCGCATATTGAGCAATTTTATCTTAAAGATAAATGGCAATGCGATGATTGCGATGAGCAAAACAGCAAAAAAAATGAGCAGGCCTTTGATGATTTTTTGAACATAAAATATAGATTGGTGCGAAAGTGATAAAATTATATCATTTAAAGGATAGATTTGCAAAATTATTTACAAGAATCCCACATATGAAAATTCTATCTCCCACAAGAGAAGCAAAAATAAAAAACGCCATTGCCTATAAGCAACCCAATTTGACGGTTGTCTTTGACAATGTCACCGACCCGCACAATATCTTCGCAGCCATTCGCACAGCAGATGCTGTGGGTTTAATTGAAATCTATACGGTTAACACGGGTGCCCAATTTACCAAGAAATTAAAACAGGGAAAGCGCTCGGGATCTGGCTCAAAAAGTGGATTGTTTGGAATGAATTTTCAGATTACGAATCATGCTTTAAAGCTGTGCGCGCTAAATACAAAACGATATACGGAACGGCATTAGGTGAAGCTTCGCAAGATTTATATTCCTCGACCTCACCCAATCTGTCGCCTTGGTATTCGGCAATGAACAGCATGGTATTTCTAAAGAAGCGCTTCAATATTGCGATGGACATTTATCATTCCACAAGGCGGTATGATCGAGAGTTTGAATATCTCTGTCGCCTGCGCTGTAAGTCTCTATGAAGCCTATAGGCAGCGGAAAAATGCCGGCATGTACGACGAGAAAAGCTTGATGACGGAGGAGATGAGGAATGAGATGATGGAGACGTGGAGGAATTTATAACTTGTTAATCATTGTCGATTAACAACTGTTATAAAAATGGCCCGATAACAAATTGTCAGCACAATTTCTGAATAATCTCCATGTAACTCTCCCGGACACATTGTCGGGACAACTTGTGAATAAACTCTGTGAAACTCTGTGAATAACTCTGAGCTACTCCGTGTTAAAAAAAAATGCACAATAAAGACTCTTTAAAAAAATTAATCCTAATTTAACAACTATTAAAAAAGCCGCTCAATGAGCGGCTTTTCAATAAATTCTATTTGAATAATATTATTTCAATTCAAAATTGGAAATACCAATCTGATTGCCATTTTGATATACTTCAACAGTATGCTTCCCTGCACTGAAATTGTTTCCATCCCAATAGACGCATAGTTTTACTCACTGCAGCATAATCAAAACTGATTTTCTTTGAATACTGTGTTTCTTTGCCATCAGCCATTTTGATTTTGCCAGATTCAGTACCTGTAATCGTCGTTCCATTTGGACCTACAATTCGGATATAGTGATCCACTTGGCCTTTTTCAATGACTTTGTTCAAGCCTGTTTCATAACAAATGCGCAATTTTTCCATTTTGCTAATTTTATTCAATTCAACTTCTTTTCCATTGCTCTTTGTTTTGATTCCTGTCGCCTGCATATTATTCGTCTGCAAAAGAGCTGCTATATCGTACTTCGTGGTCAAAAATTTATTCGACTCCTCTAGCTTAGATTTAGCTTCAGAAAGATTCTTAGTCGTTTCCTTTTCTGTCTGCAAATTGGTCGTCAAGGCAGAGTTTTCCTCTTTGAGAATGCCAATTTCTTTTTTCAAATTATCGACATCCAACAAAACTTGTTGGTTCTGCGCTTTCAATTCATTGATCAACGTTTTTGCCTTTGAAAGCTCGCTAGCAGTCAAATTCGATTTTTTCAATAAGCGCTCGATTTCAGATTTTTTCTCTGTCATCTCAGACTCGCGCACAGAAATCAAACTATCCAATCGCGTGTTGATTCCCTTTTGCTCATCCAAACTAGATGCTGTCTCCTTATACATGACATCCATTCCGTTTTTTGGGTATTTAAACTGGTATAATCCGTTTCCAATTGGATGTGCTGTTGTTTCTTATTCCACAAAAGATAACCACAAACGACATTGGTCAATAATAAAAGACCAATAAGGATTAAATAAATGGATTTGTTGCTTTTTTGATTTTCACTCATGTTTAGTTAGTTTAATAATGTTTATTGATTGATGTTGTTTCCGTCTGAAAGCAGTTTTTCTGCATCTGCCATTACTTTTAATTCTTCGGCGCTAGCGACACTTTCGTCGATCTCTTCCAAATCTTTTTAACCCTTCATCGACATTAGATTCTCCTTTACCGCCATCCGCTGTTTGGCTTGATTTCGGAGGATTTTGCTTTTTCTTATTTTCACTTTTATCCGCATAATCTTTTTCAATTTTTGCGTAGGTGATTTGAATGTCTTTTAACTTTTCTTCTTTAGAAGAAATCCAATCGCGAATCATTTTCAACTTTGCCTCTCTCAATTGCATTTCCAATTTGCTCACATTGGAATTGTCCATGCGCTTTAAATTATACTCTAAATCGCGCTTATCGTTGTTGAGTGATTTTTCAATTTTCTCGATGACCGCCTTGAGGCCTTCCAATCGCTTGTTTTTAACCGCACCATGTGTATCGCTGCGCTTGCTTTTGAGTATTTCAAAATACTTTTGAACCTCATCAAACAATGCATTCTTAACATCCCTTCGCACATTGGCATCTTTCAATTTAGCCTGTATTCCTTGAGTTCTTCCATGACATTTTTGAAATGAATATTGGAAGACTCCAATGTTTTAGCCACTGCGGCAAGGGCTTCATTGATTTCAGCTTTAAACTTCTCCGTCACTTCATCTCTTTCCTTCGCTGCATTCTGGCGCAAAAACTTCAAGTGATCAAATACATTGTTGATCTCCTCTTTGATTTGATTGATGCGCTCTTGACTCAAATCATTTTCTTTTCTATATTCGAGTGCTCGCTCCCAATAAGTCTTACATTGGTCGAACAATTCATGGCTATATTCCTTTAATTCTCTCGCTTTTTGCTTGATTTCATCCAATTCTATATTGAACGATTCCCACAATTTCGTGGTGAGCAAAACATAGCTCCATTCATTTTGCAATTGTCGTATTGCTCCTGTCTTTCCCTCTACTTTGATATTCTCAGGCAAAAGTGCATCGTCAGATAACTCTAAATCTTTCCCTACTGTTCCTTCAGGAAATTCTACCGCTTCGCCTTTTGTCCATTCATTCAGCATTTTATTGACGAAATCCTTGGTAATTGCTGATTCTTCAAAAGTATAGAGGATAATTTTAAAATTGGCCGTATCTAATTGCAAGGCTATTAAAATTTTCTCGTCTCGTTCATTCGTTGCCCATGTAGTGTAGCGCTCTCGTGTCATAATAATTCGTGTCAGTAATAATCGGTCGTGTAAGTAAAAGTAGTAAAATTAATCGTGTTTGATAGAGCAAAAATATAGATTTACATTTAATATCGTTTGTTTTTATATCCATGACAGCAGAAACCATCCTTGATAGATTGCGCCAATTGAATTCAATTGTCTTACCGGGGAATATGGCGCAATATAAAATGGCGGCTTATTTCAAGCAAATTCCCACGGAGTCCTGGATATTGAATCAGAACCCAAAAATGGGCGCAGTTATGATCTTATTATCTCCTTTCGACGATTCGATTCAATTGACACTCATGAAAAGACCTGATTATGATGGCATTCACAGCGGCCAAATCAGTTTTTTTGGAGGGAAAAAAGAGGAGATGGATGAGGTTTTATTTCATACCTCTATCCGCGAAGCACAAGAAGAAGGAGGGTTTGACACCAGCGCGTTGGAATATTTTGGCGTGCTTTCCCCCTTGTATATTCATGCCAGCAATTATTATATTGAACCACATGTTTTTTATTCCCCAGGATCACTCGCTTTTAATCACGACAAAAACGAAGTGGAAAGAATTATAGAAGTGGATGTTCGAGACATCTTTCAGAACAAATCTACTGAAATGATACACATCAAAGGAAGAGCGCCTTGAGCGCCTTGCTACCGCTTGGGCAGCGATATCATCTGGGGCGCAACAGCGATGATATTAAGTGAATTGGAAGAAATTCTCATTCCCTAGAACAGGTGAATTCAGTATCCTGACGAATCCATCCATTTCTTGCAAATACTTATATACATTTGCCGTGCATGACAGAACAATCGCCCATCTATTTTTTCATCAACAAACCTTATGGGGTCATTTCTCAATTCAGCGGCGAGCCAGGAGAGATAACGCTTGCGAATTTGTTTTCATTTCCAAAAGATGTCTATCCCGTGGGAAGATTGGATAAAGACAGCGAAGGCTTGCTCATCATCACCAATGACAAAGCCCTTACAGATCGGCTTCTTCATCCAAGAAATCAACATGAGCGGACCTATCATGCACAAGTAGAAGGCCTACCGAATGAGGAGAATATTCAAAAATTAGCTTTGGGCGTGAGCATTTCAATTGATGGTAAGAAATATCAGACCAAACCTTGCAGGGCAAAGATCTTAGAATCTGTAACTACAGCAGAGCGCGTCCCTCCCATTCGCGTGCGCAAAAGCATTCCCACATCTTGGCTTGAATTGAATTTGATTGAAGGAAAAAATCGACAAGTGCGCAAAATGACTGCTGCAATTGGATTTCCGACATTGAGGTTGATTCGAGTGGCCATTGAAAATTTAAAATTAGCAGATTTGCAAAATGAAATATGCATGAGAATAGATAGAGAAAGCCTTTACAAAAACTGAACTTAAGATGAAACCAATAAAAATAGATGTAATATACGAAGATGAAGATATACTTGTGGTCAATAAACCATCGGGTTGTCTCGTATTGCCAGATAGAATAAAATCAGAAGACTGGAATATCAAAGCGCATTTTGAAAAGCAATATCCCAACATTTTTATTGTACATAGAATCGACCGAGATACCAGTGGCGTCTTGATATTGGCAAAAATGCTGCTGCGCACAAGCACCTCTCCCTTCAGTTTCAGGAGCGAAAACAGCCAAGAATTACATCGCTCTCGTGCATGGGAGAATGCAAGTCAAGGCAGCGACGCTTACATAAAGATAGCCGAAAACAAAGCCCACAGAGGGCGATACCTCATACATAAATCAGGGATTGGATGCAATCACCCATTATCAAACCATCGAAGAATTTAGGCACTATACCTTCTGGACATTCAAATTGAAACGGGAAGAACACACCAAATTCGCGTGCATATGCAAGCCATACAGCATCCATTGGCCATTGACCCCATCTATGGTTTGCCCGAAAAAACAGGGATTTTCTCTCTGAAATTAAAAAGCATTACAAACCCAATAAGGAAGTGGAAGAAGAGGACCATTGATCAATCGTTTGACCTTACACGCATCTAAACTCACCATAACACATCCTACCACTAACGAAGTTATGATCTTGGAGGCCGATTTGCCCAAGGATTTTCAATTGGTACTAAAACATTTAAGGTCTAACAAATAGGATGAAAATCATCGATCAAATTGGACGAGAAATTCTATTGAAACAAAGTCCTGTGCGCATTGTATCCTTGGTGCCATCTATCACAGAATTGCTCTTTGATCTGGGACTAGAAGAAGAAATTGTCGGTATCACGCGCTATTGTATTTTGCCCAAAGAAAAAGTAAAAAATGCGACAAAAATCGGTGGCACGAAGGACTTTGATCTTGAACAAATAGTGCAATTGAAGGCCGATTTCATCTTCACGAATAAAGAAGAGAATCCCCAAAGAGAAAATCGAAATCCTACAGCAAAGTGTGTCCGTATATGTTTCGGATGTTCAAAATCTAGAACAAGCACTATCGATGATCGGTGATATTGGAGAAATAACAGGCAAGACAAATAAAAACGCGATGGTTGGAAGCGATTCGAGCGCAATCAACCATAAACCCGAAAAAATGCATTCCGCCATCTATTTGATTTGGAATAATCCCATGATGACCATTGGAGGCGATACCTTCATTTCGAATATGATGTTGCAAGCTGGTTTTGGAAAATATGTACAATAATTCCAATAGATACCCAACAATAAGTGAAGAAGATATTATAGCCCTTTCACCGGCCTATTTGCTCCTATCATCAGAGCCTTTTAGATTTACACAATCACACAGAAACTACTTTAATAAATTATTGCCTAATACAACTATCCTTCTTTGTTGATGGAAAATATTCTCATGGTATGGGAAGTCATTTGAACAATTGTCTACCCTATTTCAACAAACTAAGGATGCATAAAGTTGATTAAATTCAGCTTTTTAAAAATGGGAAAATGACTTAGAAAACTTGTAAGTTTTACTTATGAAACATTTTCTACAAAAAAAAAAGAGATGAAAAAGAAATATTTGTTTACATTTGCACCCGAATTTTAAAAAAATTAAGTTAATAAAAGATGAAGTTAACAACAGAAACTAAGAAGCAAATTTTCAAAGAGTACGGTGGAAGTGATAAAACACAGGATCTACTGAGGCACAAGTTGCAATTACTTACTCACAGAATCAACCATTTGACGGGTCACCTCAAAAATGCGAAAAAAGACCACAATAGACCTTTCGCTATTGAAATTGGTAGGTCAGAGAAAGCGATTTCCCTCTTACCTAATGAGCAAGGATATTGAGAAGTATCGCGCTTTGATATTGAAACTCAATTTACGTAAATAATCATATACATCTACAGATTGCCGATGAATTCAGAATTGGGAAACCATCGGCAATTTTTTTATTGTATACATTATAAAAATCAAATAATAGACTATGGATATTCAGAATATAACATTTAATATAGGCAATGGCGAACAAGTAACCATTGAAACAGGCAAATTGGCCAAGCAAGCCGATGGTTCAGTCGTTAAAAGGCCAAGGCAATACAGTAATATTAGCTACAGATAGGTCCAGTTTAAAAGACGCTGCAGAAGGAGTAGATTTTCTTCCATTGACGATAGATTACAAAGAGAAATTTTCTTCAACAGGTAAAGTTTCTGCGGATTTCAAGGCGTGAGGCTAGACCAACGGATTATGAAATCTTGATTTGCAGATTGATCGATAGAGCATTGAGACCATTATTCCTTCAGATTACCACTCCAATACGATGGTAACTGTCTCTTTTGGGTTCTGATATGACCGTTATACCAGATACTTTGGCATGTTTGTCAGCAGTGCTGCCTTGATGGTATCTGATATCCCTTTTGGTGGACCTGTTTCAGTTGAGTAGGAAGATTGAATGGCAAATTGGTCATCAATCCAGCAATCATGATATTGAGCACTTAGACATCGACATGATAGTCGCAGCCAATGAGCACGATATATTGAGATGGTAGAAGGCGAATGAATGAGATTTTCTGAAGCTGAGATGGCAGAAGCAATTGCATTTGGTCACGGGGCAATCAGAATTTATTGTAAAATGCAGAAAGAATTAGAAGGAAAGTGGGCAAAGCAGTTAAGAGAACATATTGCCATGAAGACTCAGATGAAGTTAATTATACAAAAAAATCAAGGAATATTCTTACGATAAAGTTCAAGCGATTGCAAGAGCAGCATCTGGTAAAGATGGCGCACGGAGTCATTTGCAAAAATCTTGACAGATTTCACAGAAACCTTGTCTGACGAGGAAAAAGAAAAGAAATTCTTGCTCAAATTCTATTATAAGCAGTTAAAAAAGCCATTGGAAGAGCAGGGGTGGTGTTGGATGAGAAAGTGAGATTAGACGGAAGAAAAATGGAAGATGTCAGAGATATCTGGTCAGAGATCGGCTCATTTACCCACGTCCCATGGATCAGCCACGTATTTACAAGAGGTGAGATACAATCGCTCACTACAGTTACTTTAGGTACAAAATTGGATCAACAAACGATAGACGGAGCAATATTTGAAGGAACACAGCCCTTTTTGTTGCACTTTCAAATTTTCCTTCATTCTCTACAGGAGAAGCCAATCCAAATAGAGGCGTTGGAAGAAGAGAGAAATTTGGACATGGAAACTTAGCTTTGAGAGCTTTGAAAAGTAAGTTTCAGCCGATTTTCATGATACGATTAGAGAGTTGTATCCGATATTCTAGAGTCGAATGGTTCATATTTTATGGCTACAGTTTGTGCAGGAAGTTTAGCCTTAATGGATGGTGGAGTTCCAATCTCGGAAATTGTTTCTGGAATTGCGATGGGATTGATTACAGATGTTAGAGGCAATGCCAGTTATCCTATCAGACATCCTTGGAAATGAAGATCATTTAGGAGATATGGATTTCAAAGGTATTGAGAACACAAAGGAATTACCGCTTGTCAAATGGATATTAAAATCGACGGATTGACGCATGAATTATTGATGAAGGCGTTGAATCCCGTGAAAAATGGAAGAAAGCATATCTTAAACGAAATGAATAAGACAATTTCGACGGCTGCTTTGTGATTTAAAACCACACCTAGATTTGGTTGAATTTGAAATTCCAAAAGGAGTTCATCGAATTGCGGTAATCGGGCCAGGTGGAAGACTTACACAAGAATTACAAGCAGCTACAAATTCAACCATTACCATTGAAGAAATTGAATGGATTTGGCAAGGTGCAAATTTTCGCAAACAACAAAGATAATATTGATAAGGCATATGCTAGAATCAAAGGAATCGCAACGGTTCCAGTAGTTTGGAGATATCTATGATGCAGTGGTAAAGAATATTGTCGAGTTCGGCGCATTTTGTTGAAATTTTGCCAGGAAAAGAAGGTTTATTGCATATTTCTGAAATTTCTTGGAAGCGATTGCCGAGTATGGAGGGATTTTAAAAACAGGCGATCATATTCGAGTAAAATTATTAGAGGTAGATGCAAAGACAGGAAAGATGAGATTGTGTAGCAAAAGTATTACTCGAAAAAC
>JADJOU010000008.1 GCA_016713645.1 Bacteroidota bacterium | reverse complement strand
GTTTATCAGTTGCTCTGCTTGCAGGGCTATTTGATACAAAACCTACAACATAAAAAATGACTGTCATTAGCCCTACTGTATATTCCTTCCTTTGGTTTTTGCCAATACATCTATGGCGTAAGTATATCCATAACCATTAATGCCTAAAGAAAGCTCTGTTATATTTCCACCACCAGGACTTAATGTTCCATTCTTTTTAAACAAAAACATCTTATCAACTTGGTTGCCATTTGGATCATGAGTATAACCACAAATAATATAATCGGCAGTTCCATTTCCATCTGAATAATCTACATCTGTAGCAAAAATTTCATTTCCACCCGGACCAAGTAGTCTTCCATTATAGTTAATGGTCATTGCGTCTGTTATACTCTCTACCCTAATTGATGGAGCACCGTTATCTATGTCATTACTTACAATAACTGAGCTATTTGCATTGCCATGATCGAAAATAGTGATTTGGCCCATTTGGTCGTATCGAAAAACAGGAGGAGAGGCTGATGTTGTTGTAATAGTATTGACTTTATTATTGAACTGAGCATCCATTTCAAGATGATTGGATACTAAAAATATAAATATTATAATTAATTTTTTCATTTTATTTTGATTTATTGTTAAATAATAGCCTTATTGAAAAGGCATGAGGAGGCATTCGAAGCAATGCACTCCATCTACCGCGTTGATTTTGTGCGCGGGATTTGCATTTAATGCGTAGTTTTGCAAAAGCGTTTAATGTTAAAACTAAACGAAGCCTGTATAATATACAGGCAGGGAGACCAAGTTATTCTGATGCTCGACTTTAGGTGAGGCAGAGCGGGAGAACTTGGCTCCTTTTTTTATGTCTATTAAGGAATAGTTTTTTGATGAAGTTTGAAAGCCATTTGAGCTAAGCGAATAAGATATTCGAGCATTATAGTCCAGAAAAAATAAATTGAAAATACTTGCATTATTGCACGCAGAAATGCGGCTTGATTTAGCTTTTAAACCCTGAATTAACCACCATTGGATATAGGTTACAAGTATTCGACAATGTGTCGGGCAATGCCAATCGTTCAAACTATTTTTTTCATCTTCTTAGGTTTTAAAAGCGAATGATATAATGAAGATGGGAAATTAAATCGAAATATTCAAATTTATTTTTATAATTTTTAAAACTAAACTATTGTGGGGGATATAGTTTACAGCGCTATCGTGTTTTGAGGAAAGTTGAGGATAACTTTCCGTTTAGTTTTGGCGCAAGCATGAGCGCAGCGGTGCTTGTGACTTTTCCCTCATCAAATAGATTATAATCTCGACCCTTCTAATGTGGCACAAGCACCGCCTTATAGCTTCGCTAATGCTTGCGCCAAAAATATTTTGAAGGACGGAGATGTAATTTTCTTATCTCGAATCAATTCCCCTTCCGGACTAGCTTCCTCAGCCCTCTCCAAAGGAGAGGGAGTTACATCATTGGAATTAGGGAGTTTTAAAATAAACATCTACTGGTTTATATTGTTCAAACCAAGACACAGAAATTAATTTACAATGCAAAAAACATGCGCCAGCAATTCCCCCTTCGGGGCATAGGCGTCAGTTTAAGTCATTTTACAGGTTTTATCTTATGTTTTAGGGCTTTTGCGTGGAGGTGATTTTTTGACTCTCGTTAAAATAAACGTATTTTTATCCTCTAGCTCCCATTCCATTTCTTCCCCTTTTTTTATTCCAGCTGCTTCTGCAAGTGCTGCAGGAAAATTAATATAATAAGATTTTGTTGTTCCCCTTTCTACTTTTTGAATTTTCACATTGTATCCCATGGTGTAATATTAACAATTATTTGTTGATTCTTTTTATTAATAGTATATATACTATTATGTAAATTGCGCCACATATGAATGTATTCAATTTATCGACCATGCTTACTAAGGTTGGCTTAACAAATGACCATGTTTTTACTCTTTCAAAGAACTGTAATTTTATCAAGAGAAATAGGAAGTTAAATCCGATTAACTTGCTTTTTCTCTTGATTTTTTCTAGCGCTGGAGAATCCTTTTCCTTTTCTAAACTTTCTCTAAAAGCCATTTATCTCTTAAATATTTCCATCACTAAGCAATCTTTTCATACTGCCATTGTTTGTAAACCTTGTTTAGAGTTTATGAAAGAAATATTTTCTTCTGTATGTGGAAAATTCTGCGCTTTAAACTCTGGAACTCCATTTCGAAGAGTATTAATTCAAGATAGTACTATTGTCAAAGCTCCAAAATCACTTTTTAGTATATACAGTGGTGTAGCCAACGGGACATCAAAAAGCTTGCAACTCTAGAATACAAGTAGCGATTGATCTATTGACAATGTGTATTCATAAATTTTCTATTGATAGCTATTCAATTAATGATTTTAAAGCTGCATGTGGGTTAAATATTCAGAGTGGGGATCTAATTATTAGAGATAGAGGGTATTTTACAATTTCGGAGTTTACCAGAATAGTAGAAGCTAATGCAGACTTCATTTCTAGATACTATAGTACAAGTAATTACTTTGATTTAAATGGAAAAAAAAGTATCTATCCTATCTTTACTTAAAAAGAAAACAAATTAGATATCTGGCTGTATCTAGGATGTTATAAAGGGCTAAAAGTTAGAATTCTTGCAATGCCAGTACCTCCTCTTGTATCAGAGAAAAGGGCAAGAGAATATAAGAAAAATGCTAAACACACGCCAAGTGCTAATGTGTTAGAGCTTCTTCAATGGGATATATATATTACAACGGTGGATGAACAAAAAATGGATTTTGAAAAAATTGTTTCTTACTATAAATTACGTTGGAGAATTGAAATAGTATTTAAGTCTCTTAAATCTTATATCTATTTGAGGGATAATCATAAGATGTCAGATACACAATTCCAAATAATTATATACTCTAAGTTAATTCTATATCAGCTAATAATGCAATTGGTATATCAGAAGTATACAACATCATTACAAACTAGTATTTTAATGCTATTAAAAGCGACGAAAGAAGCACTCCCAATGATTATTAAAATAGCTTCTGAAGAAATTGAAGAGAAAAAAGCTATACTCTTTTTGAAAAGATACTGCTGCTATGAAAAAAGAAAAAAACGTCAAAACTATTATGAACATTGGAATTGCTTGCTAAACTGACGCCTATGCCCTTCGGGGGCTAGGGGCTAATACCCATACTTCTTCCACCTTTTCAAAAACCCTGCAATTTCATTTTCGCGCGGATTCTTTTGTGGGTCGAATAATTTTGTATTCTTTATCTCATCTGGCATAAATTCCATTTCCGCAAAATTGCCTTCATACTCGTGTGCATACTTATATCCAATTCCGTAATTCAAATCCTTCATCAATTTAGTCGGCGCATTTCTGATAGCCAATGGCACAGATCCTTCTGGATGTGCTTCTGCCAATTGATTCGCCTTCATCAATGCAATCGTCGTCGAATTGCTCTTTGGAGAGGTCGCCAAATACAGTGTCGCCTCTGATAAAATCAATCCGCACTCTGGATAGCCAATCATCTGCACCGCTTGAAAACACGACGTCGCCAAGACCAATGCTGTTGGATTGGCCAAGCCAATATCCTCAGCAGCTAATATCAATAAGCGACGTGAAATAAATTTCGGATCTTCTCCGCCCTTCATCATCCGCGCCAGCCAATACATGGCCGCATTGGGATCGCTTCCTCGAATGGATTTTATAAAAGCTGAAATGATATCATAGTGGTTCTCTCCATTCTTATCGTATTGCGCCATCTTTCGCTGCGCTTGGGTTTTGACCAATTCATTCGTAATATGCACATCTCCTCCGCAACCGAGAGCACGCAGAGCTCCAATAAATTCAGCATTTTTCGCGCATCACCTCCAGAGAATGCAAATAAGGCATCCGTCTCTTCTGTCACAATATTTCTCTGTGACAATACTGAATCGCTCTTGATTGCTGTCTCCAACAAGATGCGCAATTCCTCGACAGACAATGGCTCTAATACATAGACTTGACATCGCGAGAGCAAGGCATTGTTCACTTCAAAAGAGGGATTTTCTGTCGTTGCACCAATGAGTTTGATACTCCCTTTCTCCACTGCACCGAGCAAAGCATCTTGTTGCCCTTTGTTGAATCGATGAATTTCATCTATAAATAAAATGGCTTGTCCTTCCAACTCAGCGCGTGCAATAGCTTCGCGAACATCCTTCACCCCACTGCTAATCGCGGAAAGCGAATAAAAAGGCAATCCAATTTCATTTGCAATCACTTTCGCAATGGTGGTTTTGCCAATGCCTGGACTTCCATAGAATAATAGAGGGCAAGTTTTTATTTCGTATCAGTCCCCTGAGCAACCCATTTTCCCCCACCAAATGAGATTGACCGATAATTTCATCGAGGGTTTGCGGACGCATGCGCTCTGCCAAAGGAATATGGGAATTCGTACTCATCATCTACAAAGGTACACCAATTGTCCATTCCCACAAGGCTTTTGTCTTGAACAAATAATCTCATATATATCCCTCAAAAGTCTTGTTATTCTTGCACATGAGAAAAAAACAAAAAAAAACTGCCGCATATTCGCAAACACTTTTAATTTTGACCATAGAAACTAAAAAAAACAAACCTTCATCATGAAATTTCCTGCTGGACTCAAGTACACAAAAGAACACGAATGGATTAAAGTAGACGGCGCTCAAGCTACTATTGGTATTACTGATTTTGCTCAAAAAGAATTGGGAGATATCGTATTTATCGATATTGATACTTTGGGAAAAGAAGTACACGCTGGTTCCGTATTTGGAACAATCGAAGCGGTAAAAACGGTGTCTGATTTATATATGCCAATCACAGGAACTATCCTAGAAATGAACGATACATTAGAAGCTGAACCAGAGAGTGTCAATGGAGACCCTTATGGATCGGGTTGGTTGGTCATCTGCACAGTCAAAGACCCATCTGAATTAGAGGGATTGATGTCTGCCGATGAATACAAAGCAATGGTTGGTCATTAATGAGCGAATCTCCAAAAACAAGACGGAAATACTTTTGCCCAAGCATTGCTTGGGCATTTTTTATTGCTATCATCTGTCTATTGCCATCGCATAGCCTTCCTAAAGCGCATTTCCAATCGGAAGATTTGGTCGTTCATTTGATTTCCTATGCCGTATTTGCCTGCACAATTGCGTATGGCTATTTTAAAAACCCTAGTTTAGTCTTGAATACCACCAAAACCTTCGTCTTTCTCGCCCTGTTTGGCTTGATGATAGAGATGCTTCAATACGCATTGCCCATCAATAGACAATTTTCTCTTTCTGACTTTTTCTTCAATGCACTGGGAGGTACAATTATTTATGCTCAAAAAAACTTAAATAGAATTTTTATAAAATTGAATTTGTAAATTTACCATCCTGAATGATATCATGCGCTCGTTAAAAATTCTACTTTCACTCTTATTCATCTTCTTATTTGCCGAATTGGGCAATGCTCAAACTTTTGAGCACCAATTGGCCAATCAGTATTTAAACAATAATGAATTTGAAAAAGCTGCTGTCGTATTTGAAAAACTATTGGCGAAAGAGAGCAAAGATTTAAAATCCTATCAATCCTTGCTGAAGTGCTATATCGTTTTGAAGCAATATGAGGATGCGCTGAAACTATCCACGAAATACGCTAAGAAAAACGATCAATTTCCTCAATTTGTCATTGATATGGGCTATGCCTATGAATTAAATCGAGATACTGCCAAGGCGAATAAAATATTTGAAAAAGCAGTGGACAATCTCGTCGCCAATCAATCGCAGATACAAATGCTCGCAGACGCCTTTGATCAATACGGCAAAACGAGATGGATAGCAAACACCTATCAAAGGGGCGCAAAATTGCTCAAAGACGACAATATTTTTCTCGTTCCACTCGCCAATGCATATATGTCATTGGGAGAATACAAACTCGCGATTACCGCTTATATCAACCATCTCGAGAAGAGTCCTTTTAATGTGCAAGTTGTCAAAAACACGTTTCAACCGCATTTAGAAAATAAAAAAGTGAGTGCCGCTTTGGAAGATCAAATCTATACCAAACTTCAAAAACAACCTGATGCAGACCATTGGAATGACTTAGCCGTATGGATTGCCGTGCAACAGAGAGATTTTGAAAATGCCTTGATTCAAGTAAAAGCGATTGACAAGCGCAAGGGCGAAAAAGGGCACCGCGTGCTTGAAATAGCTAGACTTGCGCGCAGAGAAAAAAGTTATAGCGATGCCCTATCGGGTTATGAATATATTTTATCAAAGGGCAAAGGAAAGACCGAATTATATCCCCTCGTTGAAAATGAAATTCTCAGCACGCGTAAAGAAAAAATTGAGCAATACGCCAATTGGTCCGATTCAGATGCCGTCGCTTTAAAGAGGGATTATGAGCGATTCTTCGCCGATTATGGAAAGAATGGGAATACTGCTAAATTGATTATTGAATATGCCGAAGTATTGGCGAATTATCTCTATCAAATGGATTCTGCCATCACAGAATTAGAGCAGCTCGTCTTGATGGGGAATATCGATCAAAAAGTAAAGAATCGCGCCAAATTGCAATTGGGTGATTTCTATGTCATGATTGATGAGGTATGGGAAGCATTGCTCTTATATGGTCAAGTAGATAAAGATGAAAAGGATAGTCCACTCGGAGAAGAAGCGAGATTCAAGCATGCGCGTATGTTCTATTTTAAAGGTGATTTTCAACTTTCGAGAGAATTGCTCGATGTGTTGAAATCCGCTACCAGTGAGCTGATTGCCAACGATGCACTCTTGCTCTCTGTATTTATTATCGACAACCTAGGGACGGATTCTGTTTCTATTCCCATGGACAAATTTGCTGCTTCAGAATTGCTGATTATGCAAAATAGATTAGATGAAGCTCAGCGCACATTGGATACAATTTACGACTTGTACAAAGGCCATACATTAACTGATGATATATATTTTGCGCATGCCAAAATATGGATTAAAAAGAGAAATTTCCCCAAGGCAATTGAATCCTTGGATATGGTTCTCAAGAATTACAAATTCGATATCTTGGGGGATGATGCCATGTTTTTAATCGCGCAGATCTATGAAGAATTGCTGAAAGACAATGAAAAAGCAAAGCAGTATTACAAAGATGTATTGACTACGTATAAAGATTCAGTCTATATCGTAGAAGCGCGCAAGCGATTTAGAAAATTGAGGGGCGATAAATATGAAGAGGAATTGTAGACGCTTGCACCTTAATTTGTGGAAGTAATACAAAGCAATTCTACTGCTGATATTGACTCAATCAGTCATACACAATTTTGCTTAACTACTATTTTGACTCTTTCATCATTTTGCGACCCCATCAATCATTACTTGCAGTTTATCATAACTAGAATATAGATTCCATAGATTTAATCCATTCGTCCTTGCATTAAAATACAACAATTGATGTCAAGCCCAAATAAAAAATCTTCCTTCACAATCCCTTCTCGATAATATAATACAAAAAAAATAGCCCTTCAAATTGAAGGGCTACTTTTATAATTAGATTACTTAACTTAATTAGAAGTATAAAGCATATCTGATACCAACTGAAGTACCATTTACCAACAATACGTTTGTATTCACTGACATTGGCATTTCACCTGCTGCGAAACGGAAAGCTGCATTAAAACCTGCAGAGTGTCCTGTTACAGCTCCACCAGCGATTAAAGCGCTGAAGTGATAGATTGGAGAAATTCCAAATCCTATTGGTGCTTTAGTATCTTTAGTTGCAGCAGGTCCAAAAGAGAACTCTGGTCCAACAGAAATACCAGCAGCTACGCCGCTCACGCCCAAGTTATATCCAACATATGGAGTGAATTGAAGACCGATAGACATATCATCTGACATGTTTACGAAATTAACTCTTCCTAAGTATTGAACTGAAATTGTTCCAGCACCTGCAGCATTCAAACCATCGAATCCCGCTCCAATACCATGGATATACTCTGTTGCGTTTGTTTTAGTAGAAAATACGCTAAAAACTAATAATGTTGCTAATAATTTTTTGAACATAATAATTGATTTTTTAGTTAATAAAAGTCAAATATAAATATTATAAATAATCGAGCAAAAGATTTTTTTTGGAACTCCCTTTTTCCCTTCTAATTAACCCCTCATTTTTAATTCCTCCAAAAAAACTTTTTATTTTATAAATATTTGTAAATCCCTTATAATACTTGAATTTAAAACCTTCAAAACATCATTTCGCACTGCTTTATTTTATTAAATATCACATGTTTATTAACAGGGCTTTTGTGGATATTTTATCTTGCATATTTCTTGAAACGCCCCAATTCCCAATATTTCGCCCTAAAATCTAATGCCCTCTTGATTCATTATTTAAAACGATACCCTGAGCTTGTATCACCTTATTCGCATACCAACCATAAAATGCCAAGAAGATAAAACAGAAGATTGCCAATACATAGGAAAAGTGATAACCCATCATACTCGCCAAGTATCCTTGAAACAGCGGGATAATCGCTCCACCTATAATCATCATAATAAGCAAGGATGAACCTTGATTGGTATATTTTCCCAATCCCGCAATCGCCAAATTAAATATACACGGCCACATGACAGAGCAAAATAAACCACCGCTGATAAAGCAAAACATCGACAATGATCCACTCGTAAATAAGCCTACTAAAACCAACACACTCGCCAATAGACCTGCGATGATTAAGGTCTTTGCCGAATCTTTTCCAGAAATCAACAATGCTATAACTGCAACTAGAATGAATGGAACATACTGCATAAATTCCACAGTATTGCCTCCTTTTAAATCATTGATAAACCAAACCATTCCAAACGCCAAAAAAGGCACAATTATCTTCGCTAAAATTTCATTTACCTTCGATAATTTAAAAACATCCACGGATGCTGCCCATCGCCCTATCATAATGCTTCCCCAATAAAGAGAAACCAATGAGGCACTTTCTACAATCGTAAAATTTCTAGTCTCCTGCAGGTACTTAGATAAATTGCTTCCAATGGTCACTTCTACACCTACATAGACAAAAATTGCCGCCATTCCCCATTTCAATTGAGGGAATTTTAATGCGCCCAATTCCTTTTCTATCGCTTCGCTGGCAGCTGCTACAGGCAATTCCACCCTGCTGATGATAAGCATCGACAAGACGAATAATCCCGCTAAAATAATGGCCGGGAAATTGATATTCGTCAAATCAATAAGCTGGTCTGTATTATTCAGCGACCCATAAATAGAGACACTCAATAATAGTGGAGCCAATGTGGCGCCAATGCCAAAGAGCGAACCACCCAAACTAACGCGTTGAGAGCCCGTCTCTGGTGAACCAATTTGGATAATCAATGGATTGACGACGATTTGTTGAAATGAAAAACCAAAAGCCACAATAAACAAGGCCAACAAAAACAGAGAATACGAATTAAATGTAGATGCTACCAAAAAACCCAATATTCCAATGGTTGAAATAGACAAGCCCATGATCAATCCCTTCTTATAGCCTATCTTATTCAGTATATCAATTCCATTCATTGAAATCAAAAAATACACCAGAGCGCCTACAAAATAGGCAATAAAAAACGCCGACGAAGTTAGCTGCGACGTAATGGGACTCAAGGTAAAATGACTTTGAAATATGGGGATGAGGATGTCTAGCGATGCTGCTACAGACCCCCAAAAAAAGTACATAGCCACAAGTGTTATTAATGCAGAGCGATTTTGCATGAGTTGATTTATTTTCAACGAATATAAAAGAAAAGTTTAACTCGTTCAAATACATCATCAACCTATTGATATAATCTATGTATATTTACTCATACAATTTACTATGCCTCACATACAATTAGAAAAACACTTGCCCGGCGTTACGGGATTATTGGAATTCAGAAAAGATACGGGAGATTTATTGCGCGAATTGACACAAGTATTGCTTAAGGGTCCTTCTACTTTGACAGAAGGAGAGCGCGAACTCATCGCCACCATCGTCTCTCATAGAAATGAGTGCACCTATTGTAAAACGTCTCATACCGCCGTCGCCAATGAATATCTCGGCAATAGTACAACGTCAGAATTGGTCAAAGAAGATATTGAAACCGCTCCTGTTTCAGAAAAAATGAAAGCATTATTACAAATCGCTGCAAAAGTTCAGGTCAGTGGAAAAAATGTAGACGAACGCTCTGTGCAAAGAGCAAAAAATGCTGGCGCGACGGATTTAGAAATTCACGATACCGTGATGATTGCCGCCCTTTTTTCTTTTTACAATAGATATGTCGATGGGCTCTCCACCATTGCGCCAACTGATCCAATCTATTACACCGATATGGCCAAAAGACTTGCTGAGCATGGATATCACAGACCTTCTAAAGGCTATGACCCAAATAAATTGCATCAATAAAATCGACAAAAAAAATCATGAACGCAATATTTTACTTTGGAATTATCGGCATTATTTTATTTGAAATTGCCTTGGTATACTTCATCATGCCCATGCCGGGCAGTCAAGAGATGAATAGCATCCAACTCGCCTATTTCCTTTACTCTTGGAGATGGGCATTTAGAATCGCCTTCGTCGCTTGCATACTATTTGCTCTTATTCCCGCCTTTAGAGAATCCAAAATTCTCGTGCCCCTATTCACCCTTTTGGCAATGGGCATTGTCTATGCTACAAATTTTATCATGGCCGCAGATAAGATGTTTTTACAAGTTAACCACTTGCAAATGACCCCTTCCTATTCCAACAAAATAGCCCTTGATAAAATTATCATAGGCATTGAACACGGCGGCGAGGCGCGCGCTTATCCTATGCAATTCTTGGGATACCACCATCAGGTTTTTGATACGATTGCAGACAAGCCTGTCATTATCACCTATTGCACCGTTTGCAGAACAGGCAGGGTTTTTGAGCCCATTATAAAGGGCAAAATTGAATCTTTTCGATTGGTGGGCATGGATCATTTCAATGCCATGTTTGAGGATAAAACGACCAAGTCTTGGTGGAGACAAGTCAGTGGAGAGGCCATTGCTGGGCCACTTAAAGGTCAGTCATTGCCTGAGTTTTTCAGCAGACAGATGTCCTTAAAAGATTGGCTTGTGCTTTATCCGAATTCCCTCATCATGCAAGAAGATACCAGTTTTTTTGAAACTTATGATGGTATGAAAATGTACGAATCCGGAAAAAGCAAAGGAGATTTAACGAAAAGAGATAGTGCTTCTTGGCAGAAAAAATCTTGGATCATCGGCGTGAAAATCAAAGATAAAAGCAAAGCCTATGATTGGAATAAACTAGTTGAAAATAATATCATTCACGATACAATTGATCATCATTCTATAGTCATCGCCTTATCCAGCGATAAAAGAGTTTTGTCGCATTTGAAAGAAATGAAAATCAAACATTCTCGATGCAACGCGATTCCCTATTCGATAGAGCGAATACATATAATTTGCTCGGACAATCTTCCAATAGCAATGTACCTAATCTCACACCAGTAAAAATTTATCAAGAATACTGGCACAGCTGGCAGACTTTTCATCCAGGAACCATGCGTGACCATTAGATTTTTGACGACTTGCCCGTGAATAAATTCTTTAAAATATATACAATACAAGTCGCTATAAATATAAATTTTGCGCATGAGATATAAGACCACATCTCTGGTCGAATGCTCATATTATTGAGTGAGATTCGCTGATACATCAAAATGTCCTCAATGCCATCCAAGGCTCCAGCAAGACATATCAGCAGGATATAATTTTAATGGAGTGAAGTTCGTGCTTGTGTTTGATAAAAATTAAAAATTAAATGATCAAAAACACATACGACAACATCAATAAGAAGTCATATACGACATGTGTAATAAACATGCCCTAAGTGTTTTGACCTATGCGATTCTGAATTCCCTGTAAATTAGCTTCATCGAAAGCCAATTCCATCGCCACCACATCTTCATTGGTCAATGGCATTTGCATATAATACATGAGCAACACAATTGCCATGAATAAAATAGTTCCATCGTATAGCCTGCGATATTTCATCTAACCAATTTATAATTCAAATTTGATTCCCTGTGCCAATGGCAATTGATTGCCATAATTGATGGTATTCGTCTGTCTGCGCATATACACTTTCCACGCATCAGATCCACTCTCTCTTCCACCACCGGTTTCTTTCTCCCCTCCAAATGCTCCACCAATCTCGGCTCCTGAGGTTCCTATATTGACATTGGCAATACCGCAATCACTTCCCCATGCTGATAAAAATTGTTCTGATTCCCGCATATTCAATGTCATGATTGCTGAAGATAGTCCTTGTTTCACCCCATTTTGCAATGCAATTGCCTCGTCTAAAGTTGTATACTTAATTAAATACAGGATAGGAGCAAATGTCTCATGTTGAACAATTTCATAGTGGTTCTTTGCCTCCACAATTGCTGGACGAACATAGCATCCACTGTCGTATTCCTTTCCTTTTAAGCCCTGCTTCGGTCAATAATTTCCCGCCCTCTTGAATCACTTTTTTCAATGCCATTTCATACAACTCTACTGCATCTTTATCTATCAATGGTCCAACGTGATTTGCTTCATCCAAAGGATCTCCAATCTTCAATTGAATATATGCACTTACTAAAACTTGCTTCAATTCATCATAAATGCTCTCATGAATAATCAATCTTCTCGTCGATGTGCATCGCTGTCCAGCCGTTCCTACGGCTCCAAATACAATGGCTGGTAAACACATCTTTATATCGGCACTCTCAGTGACGATGATTGAATTATTGCCTCCCAATTCCAATAAAGTTCTTCCTAAACGCTGTCCGACAGTCGCCGCGACAATCTTGCCCATGCGCGTCGACCCCGTTGCTGAAACCAAAGGTATGCGCTCGTCTTTTGTCATCCATTCGCCGACTTTATAATTGCCATTAATCAATCCGCTCACGCCTTCTGGCACTCCATTCGCAACGAAAACTTCATTGACGATATGTTGACATGCCACAGAACAAAGGGGTGTTTTCTCTGATGGTTTCCAAATGCAAACATCCCCGCATATCCATGCCAGCATGGCATTCCAACTCCACACAGCCACAGGAAAATTAAATGCTGAAATGACCCCCACGATTCCCAATGGATGATATTGCTCGTACATTCTATGATTCGGTCGCTCTGAATGCATAGTCAATCCATGCAATTGTCTAGACAATCCAACTGCAAAATCACATATATCAATGATCTCTTGTACTTCGCCTAAGCCCTCTTGCAAGGATTTTCCCATTTCGTAAGAGACCAATTGTCCCAAAGAATGTTTCTCTCTTCTAAATGCTTCTCCCAATTGTCTCACCACCTCTCCGCGCTTTGGCGCAGGCCACTTTCTCCACTCAAGAAACGCCGATTCAGCCTTCTTGACAACTTCTTCGTATTGGCCTTGGGTGGCTCCATAAACTGAGCCGATTAATTTCCCATCGACGGGAGAAAATGAATCCATTTTTTCGCCATTTCCAGCGAGAAATTTTGAACTATAAGAAACTCCTCCATTCTCGACTTCGAGTTTCAATTTTTTAAGAAAATCTAAATTTGACATAAGCTTTATCCCGCTATTTTTATATGCTTCGGAAGACAAATGTACTATCTATTTCTTGATTGATTTCATTACCTTCTAATTCCTTGATTTCTAAGATAAAAAATAGGCAATCAACTTGTCCGACCATCTAGTCGGCAGGAGGTCGAGCAGCATTCTGGTCTTATCGATAACGACTCGATAAGCTGATTTTGGGGATTCATGTTCTATAGCTCGCCCAATCACTTCAGCAACCACCGCGGGTTCATGTGCCCCCCGATAGACTGCAGGTAAATAAGCCAGTCCCTTGTTCAATTGTCTCTTAAAGTGCTTGGATTCATTTGCAGCCTTCTCAAATAAGGCTTCCCCAGATTTAGTCATCTCTGTCTTTATTGGCCCTGGTTGAATTTTTATCACTTTAACGCCCAAAAACATCAATTCCCTTCGAAGTGCATCAGAATACGCTTCCAAGGCATGCTTGGTTATTGCATAGATTCCGTTGAATGGGGCTGCGGCTTGTATGCCCACTTCTGAGCTCAAGTGGATGATCCGCCCTTTTCTATTTAATATTAAAGGAAGAAAGCGCTGATTCACTCGATAAATTCCCAAGAGATTGATTTCAAGTGCATGCTGCATGCGCTCGATGGGCACTTCGATAAGTGAACCAATGGATAAAGTTCCTGCCAAATGAACAACTGCATCTAAACCATTAACTTTTTGAGAAATAATTTCAAATACACTTTCCACGCTATGCGCATTTGATATATCCATTTCCATCCATTCGATAGATTTCTCCTCGCTCTCCGTATTCTTTTGAATTTGTATATCCGTGGCAAAGACTTTCCAGCCTCGTTTTAGCAGCAATTCCACTGTCACCGAGCCAATTCCTCCCGATGCACCAATAACCAAAACTGTTTTTTTATTTTCTATCATTCAGTGTAAATACTTTTAGTTCAATACACATCGCACACCGCCTCTATCCATTTCTACCACACACTCATTGCATCGAGTGCAGCCCGATTTTTCTATTTCGTTTCGCTCTATTTTTATCAAGAAATTGGAATCGTGTATGAGTGGTCTGCCCAATGCAATAAAATCAAACCCCGCATCCATAATCTCTTGAATCCCTGCTCTTGAATCCACGCCGCCAATATAAACCAATGGCATTTTCACCGCCTTTCTGATTTCTATAGCCTGCTCCAAGAAGAAATTGGGTTCAAATGCATATTTTTTAATAATCCAAGGGCCAAATAAGGCCATGGTCAATTTCTCTGCGAACGACGTTCCATTGGCAATCATTCCTTTTAATGGTATATCACCTCGCATGAGATAGAATGGGGTTCGACTCGTAAATCCCCCACTGAGGACCACTGCGGAACACCCTGCTTGCTCCAATGCTCGACATACATATTTGCATTCCTCCATATTAAATCCTCCCTCAAAACCATCTTCCAAATTCAATTTCACTAAAATAGGGAAATCCCTCCCCACCGCCTTTCGCATATTCCTCAACACCTCTAGCGGATAGCGCGCTCGATTTTCGATACTCCCTCCATAGGCATCTTTGCGCTTATTCGTCCAAGGACTTAAAAACTGACTCAATAAATATCCATGACCCATGTGCAATTCCACCGCATCAAAACCAGCATCCATTAGTTTGCGCGCGGCATTGGCAAAATCATCGGAGGTCTTTTCCATATCGGCTTTCGTCATCTCTTTAGAAAAAAGAATTCCGGAAAGGCATCCATATTCATTAAAAACCCTGCTCGGGGCCAGGGGGCGCTTCACATCTGCATTCTTTGAAAAATAGCCGCAATGGGTCAATTGAATCGAAATTTTCCCGCCCACATCGTGCACTGCATTGGCAATTTCACTCAATTTTTTTACAGACGCATCATGGATATACATTTGATCCTTAAAGGTTCGCCCATCGGGTGATACCGCACCGTAAGAAATGGTAGTCAAAGCCACATTTCCCTTGGCCATATTGACATGGTGTTCCAATAATTTTTCATTGGGAATGCCCTGATCATGCATGCCTTCATAGGTCGCTGTTTTAATGAAAGCGTTTTTGAGTTTGACTCCGTTAAGTAGTTTTTCTTTAAACGCGTTGTGCATGTATTTCAATTATATATCTGATTAGATCAAATGTATAAATAAAATATGGTGATTTTTGTTCGAAATAAATGTGATATAATTACGCGAAAATTATTTTAACGCTAGTCATTCATCACACCCCAAAGCAAATCTTTCAATTGGTCGATATTCTTGCCTGTGATAGAAGAAATAAATATGGTGGGAATCTTTTTGGGCAAGGTCTTTTGAATCATTTTCTCCAATTCATCGTCTAATAAATCAGATTTTGTTATCGCTAAGACGCGTTGCTTATCCATCAATTCTGGATTGAATTTTTTCAATTCTTTCTCGAGGATTTTATACTCTTTTTTGATGTCGTCAGAATCTGCTGCTATCATAAAAAGCAAGACGGAGTTCCGCTCGATATGCTTGAGGAATCGATGCCCAAGGCCTTTGCCCTCTGATGCTCCTTCGATGATTCCAGGAATATCCGCCATACAAAATGAGCGCCCATCTCTATAATATACAATGCCCAATTGTGGGACGATTGTCGTAAAAGCATAATTCGCTATCTCTGGTTTCGCCGCAGTGACAACTGATAGCAAGGTAGATTTTCCAGCATTCGGAAATCCCACCAAACCGACGTCTGCCAATACTTTCAATTCAAATATTTTCCATCCCTCTTGGCTAGGTTCGCCAGGTTGCGCATAATCAGGTGCTTGATTGGTCGCCGTTTTAAAGCGCGCATTGCCCATTCCACCTCTTCCTCCGGGCAATAGGATAAACTCCTGACCATCCTCAGAAATCTCCACTTCCAATTCTCTTGTTTCAAAATCTTTGACAATAGTCCCCAATGGAACTTCGATGATGATGTCTTTCCCATTGCTGCCAGCGCATTGCGAACCCGATCCATTCTCTCCGTCCGGTGCGTGAATATGTTTTTTGTAGCGCAAATGGAGCAATGTCCATAGTTGTGCATTGCCGCGCACAATGATATGTCCGCCTTTGCCGCCATCGCCGCCATCTGGACCACCATGTGGCACAAACTTTTCTCTCCTCCAATGTGAAGAACCAGCCCCTCCTTTGCCAGAGCGGCAGAATATCTTTACATAATCTATAAAATTTGAATCCACTTATTCTGTATCTTGAATAATTATAAAGAATCTAATATTCTGCTGATTTCACCGAAAACCGCTTCAATCGATTCTTCGCCATTGATCTCAACCAATTTAGACTGTTTCTGATAATGACTTGCTACTGGCAGCGTCTGCTCGTTGTATACGCGCACTCGATTCCAAATGACGTCCTCTGATAAATCATCGGCTCGTCCGCTGGCCTCTCCTCGCATCAACAATCGCTTGACCAATTCCTCATCCCGCACTTTGAGTGAAATCATCTTGCTCACAGGTTCATTCATCTCTTGTAACATATTATCCAAAGCCTCTGCTTGTGGGATGGTGCGTGGAAATCCGTCGAATATAAACCCATTGACATCAGGCAATGATTGCATCTTGAGCTTGAGCATATTGATGGTGACTGAATCTGGTACCAATTCCCCTTTATCCATAAAAGCTTTCGCCTCCATGCCCAAGGCTGTTTTACCTGTAATCTCCGATCTAAACAAATCCCCCGTAGAGATATGACATAAATTGTACTTATCAACCATTTTAGAGGCCTGTGTGCCTTTGCCGCATCCCGGAGGACCAAACAAAACTATATTTATCATAAGCGCTGAATGAGGCACAAATGTACTTAAAAAAGCTAAGGAATTCAAAGTCTTGCGGATTTGACGGGTTTAAAGACCTAAATCGCCCCCTTTAATGACCGTCAACGTGCTGTAAAATCTCAGGGCAATAGAATTCAAGGCTTAATTTTATCCCATTTGACCTAAAAAGCCGATTCCATCCTACAAAATAATCCCATAAAATGGTTAAAAAGAGAAAAAATTTGGTTTTATTAATTTATTACTAAATTTGTTTATCATAATTTTAAGTTTTAAGGGTTAAAGAATTTGGGCGCGATGCGAATCGCGCCCTATTTATTTCCTATAATCACTTAATTTGATAAATTTTATACCCGTCATTTTCTAGTATCGGAGGTTCATATTGATCAATTTTTTTGTGGTCTTTCGCACACAAAAAATACTGCACGCCTTTTCTTTTAAATCGATCGAGTGAACAGAAATAATGTTCTGCATAATATACATCTGCTTTATGTTTTAAATCAAATCCTGTTCGCTTGTCTTTTAGTGATACACCATAAACTGATTTAATTCTCTCGTACCATTCACCCGCTGCTTGAGGCGATCGCACATTTGCCTTGAAGTCGACATAGGCACTTCGCTCACTCCAGTACTTAAAAGCAGTAGCGTGGAAGGGAAGAATAAAAACCGCATCTTTAGGTAAACTCTTTTTTGCTTTCAAAGAAATATCAATCAATGCATCATCTTGAATTCGCTTCCCAATATGAATCGTCTGATGTCTCAGATTTAAATAATCATTCATGATCAATCCGTGAAAAAGCGCAGCGGTGATTATAACCAAAACAGCATAGCCAGCTGTCATCGGTATTTTTACTCGAAGTAACCAACTGCTTTTATATTTCTCCAATACGGCAAATACAGCGACCCAGCCAAAAAATTTTACCCAAATAATATTCTTATATCCATTAAAATTTCCAATGGTTACGGAGTGAAAAACATCTACGGCAATTGCATAGAGAATGGTGCTCATCAATGCGAGGAATAAAAACCAAGCCAATGATGTATTGCGTGAAAAATAAAAATATATCCCCACGAAAAACATGACCGTGACAAACAAAATATTCTTCAAAGGAAATGTTGAAAAAATAAAATGATGTGGATGCCGAAATAAAAACATGATATCGAAATATTCATTTGCACTTAAAGTGCTGGTTCCGCTTCGCGCATAGAGCACCATCGCCAAATAAATTCCTGCAGCTAATCCATAAATAAGAGAAGATATCATCCACACTTTATACTTCTTTTGAAACAATAAAACCGCGCAAAGCAATAGCGCTAAATCCAATCCGACAATAATTTGCAAATACGTTATCAATGCCAATAATATCATCGACAGATAATACTTCTGTTGGAGGAAAAAATATATCGCCCATATCCCAATGGCCTTTGCAATATTGCTCCCTTGAAATGTATTATAATACAAATCACATCCGCCAATTGTATAGAGATATAATATCGTTTGACTTGAGTAAACGCAAAGCCAAGCCCATATTTCATTTTCAATAAACATCGACGCAAGTCGCTGCATACCATACAACAAAAGCACCGTTGAGATAGCATGAAATAAGAGTAAGTAAAATTCAAAATGATTTGAAAAAGGCATCAATAAATAAGCGAAGACAAAGCGCTCATTCGGCACAGCACTTGAGAGATTTTGAATAAAAAAATCATGCGCATATAGACTTGGGTCTTTCAGAAAGTTTACATAATGCAATATCTATTGCTGATCTTCTATTCCATAAGTATAGCCAAAAAAGAAAATGATGACCAGCCATCCTATAAATGCAAGCAATAAATTTTGGAGGATGCGCATTTAGTTCTCTACTTTTTTATACAAGATGATATACGTTGGAAAATGGTCTGAATAGCCTCCCGCATAGGTATCTCCTACAAAGGTACGATGCGGGTAGCCTTTAAAATTCCCTGTTGTTGTCGCTAAAAATGGTCTATTAAATATCTCCGCTTTTTGGAAAAAGAAACCACTTTGTTTTTTATCCAACCATCCTTGTGAGACCATAATCTGATCAAACAAATTCCACGAATCATTGTAGGCAAGCGTTCCAATTCCCTTTTTGTAATAGCTGTAAAATGGATTAAACAAATCTCCTGGTTTCAATTTGTTCGTCTGCCCTGTGGCTCTTAAATGTTTGGTTACACTTGGACTTGTTGGGTCGTCATTTAAATCTCCCATATAGACGACTTTGGCATTGGCATTTTTTGCTAAAAGGGTATCAATCATTCTCCTTCCTGTCTCGGCGGCGATGGCTCTTTTTGCTAGAGAAACTTCCTCTCCACCTCTCCTCGATGGCCAGTGGGCAACGAATACATTGATCTCTTCTCCATTCAATAAACCATTTACCCATAAGATATCACGCGTTGCTCCTTTATCTCCTGGCGACGAATTCAATTTGACATAGAGCGCTTTGCTCTTAATCACCCTAAAATACTTTGGATTGTAAAAAAGTGCGACATCAACACCTCGCTCATCATAAGAATCATAGTGCACAATTTGATAGTTTCTTCCCCTCACGCCATTTTGTTTTGTGAAATCTTCTAAGACAGATCTATTCTCTATCTCAGCCACACCCAATATTGCCGGCCCATCTGGATTGACTTCTAAACCAATTTGTGAGATGACTTCATCCAAATGAGTCAATTTTTCCTTATAAATTTTCCCGGTATAATTCTTTGTTCCTGTTGGCGTAAATTCATCGTCTTGGACATCTTTTTGATCAATCGTGTCATACAAATTCTCAAAATTATAGAATGCCCTTATTGCCGTCTTATAATTGACTACTTCAGCTTGAATTGCGAAGAAGCAAATCAAAAAAAATATTGTGGCGAATGTTCTTTTCATTTTCATAGATAAAATCCAAAAGTACTGATTTTATATGTATTCCGAATAGGTGTATTTAATCTCTTAGAATTGAGCATTGAAAATACTTTCCGCTCATTCCATCAATTTAAATAACTTTGTCTTAACATTAAATACCCCGTTTTGACCTTTAAAAGAGAAGAATTTCAAGTTGATTTTGCCTTAAACAAAAAAGAAAAAGCATTGCTTATAGGCATTGTTACGCTCAATCAATCTGAAAAACAGATGAAAGAATACTTGGACGAATTGTCTTTTCTAACGACAACTGCTGGGGCAGAGCCCGTTTCTATTGTCTATCAAAAACTAGATCATCCAGATACCCGCACCTATATCGGAAGTGGAAAATTACAAGAAGTAAAAAAAATTATCGAAGCGAAGGACATTGATGTAGTCATATTTGATGATGAGATTTCTCCTTCACAACAGAATAATGTCGAGAAAGAGCTCAAAATAAAAGTGCTCGATCGATCCATGCTCATCCTAGATATTTTTGCTCAACGAGCTAAGACCATGCAAGCCAAAACACAGGTAGCGTTGGCGCAGACGCAATACTTACTTCCAAGGTTAAAAGGGATGTGGACACACTTAGACCGAATTAAAGGGGGTGTTGGAATGCGCGGAACAGGAGAGAAAGAAATTGAAACAGACAGAAGAATTGCGAAAGACAAGATTTCCAAACTCAAAAATAAGTTCAAAGAAATTGACCAACAAAACCTCACACAGCGCAAGAGCCGAGGCGAAATGGTGCGTGTTTCGCTTGTCGGTTATACCAATGTAGGGAAGAGTACCATCATGAATTTGCTGAGCAAAGCAGATGTATTTGCTGAGAATAAATTATTCGCGACACTAGACACCACCGTTAGAAAAGTGGTCATCAACAATACGCCATTTCTATTGTCAGATACAGTAGGATTTATTCGCAAACTTCCACATCACCTTGTTGAGAGCTTCAAAAGCACTTTAGATGAAGTGATTGAATCAGATGTTTTATTGCACGTAGTCGATATATCACATGCACAATTTGAAGATCAGATGAATGTAGTCAACAAGACCTTATCAGACATGAAATGTCAAGATAAACCGATTATCGTTGTATTCAACAAAATGGATTTGTACGAAGAGCAATATCTTGATGAATATTTATTAAAGAAAGAGCGAACAGAATTAATCAATGAAATGAAGAATACTTGGATTGCCAAAACAAATGACAATTGTATTTTTATTTCAGCGACAAAGGGATTGAAACTAGATGATTTCAGAGAGACCCTCATTCAAAAAATAAAGAAACTCTACTTAGAAAAATACCCCTTTAAAGCAAAGATGGTATGGGGTTATGAGGATTAATTAAACTCTTTGATAGCGGTTTCGACCACTTGATTCTCCGTGTTGATCATGCTCAATTTCATTCTGAAGTTTGCATTCTTCTCATGTGAAATATCGCCTAAAGTAAATTTATATGCCAATTGACCATCATTGAATTCCATGGCGATTTCATTTTTATTGAGCTCTTTTAGAGAAAAATAATCCCCTTGTTCTTTGTCATTAACCATGACATAGATAAAACTCAATTTATCGATATCCTTTACGTTGACATAGAGTATTCTAGCATTATCAGCATCTTTTTCAATTCTAAAATTTGTATTGTTCAATAAATCCTGAGAAGATTTTGCAATCATAGATGAGTCATCAAAATTCTTATCATCTTCATCATTTTCAATTCTGACCAATGTTTCTACTGAGCCGTCTTCTACTTCTTTTGAGTCCCCTTTTGGTTTTGCAGCCAATGTTTTCCGAGCCTGTAAAACCCTATCTTGGTATGAGTCAACGCGCATTGGAGGAAATATCTTGACAATCTCTGCATCAATCACTACCCGGACACGATAAAATGAAATGGTTTGTTGGCCCAATGGATGATCATCCTTGCATTTCAATTCATTATTGGGCAAGTTCTTAAAATGCTCTTCACCTATGATTTTTATCGGTCTAAAACCATTGTTGGGATTTGTGCTTCGCTCTAGAACAACTTCTTGAAAATGATGGAAATTCTGAGATTGAATATTGATACTTATTTCACTTGGTGTTTGCTTCGCTGTTATTTTAACATCATCAAAATAAGGGGAAGTATTTGGGACTTCCGTGTTAAACAAAAACAAAATTGAAAATAATGCTGCAATCATTTTTACCTATTTTAACTATCGTCTAGCAAATAGCAAGCCAAACTATTCTAAAAGACCCAGCTTTCAATGGGTATTGATACATTTTCACTAACCAATGAGCATTCCTGCAATGCATGCAACCATGAGGCAAGCGATTGTTCCGCCAACTAATGCCTTGATTCCCAACTCGGTGAGATTTTTTCTCTGGTTCGGCGCTAAAGCTCCAATTCCGCCAATTTGAATTCCAATTGATGCAAAATTTGCGAAGCCACAAAGGGCATAAGTGGCTATGACCATCGATTTAGATTGCGGTATAATAATATTGGCCGCTTGCATTTTTCCTAAGCTGATATATGCTTGAAACTCATTGATGATCGTCTTTTCTCCTAATAGTTGGCCTACGGCAAAAATATCTTGAGATGGCACTCCTATCATCCAAGCGACAGGCGCAAAGAGACATCCAAAAATTGGCTCTAAGGAAAAGCCTTGATACATTCCATTGCTCCATTGACTGATCAATTCATTTAGGTGAATAGCGCCGCCAAACCAAAACATGGTCTTATTGAGCACAGTTAGCAAAGCAGTAAAGACCAAAAGCATTCCTGCGACATTGACGGCTAGTTTTATCCCATCTGTTGTTCCATTTGAAATTGCATCTAAAAAGTTAGAACCAATTTGCTCCTTGTGAATATGCAAATCTTTTGCAACACGCTCAGTTTCTGGGAATAGCATCTTTGCTGCAACTACGGCTGCTGGTGCAGACATGATAGATTGTGTCATCAAATGCAAAGCGAAAAAAGATTTATTGGCGGGATCTGTTCCGCCTAAAAAACCCACGTAAGCTGCTAAAACAGAACCAGCTGTATTCGCCATTCCTCCGACCATGATGCAGAGCATTTCAGATTTGGTCATCCCTGCGATATATGGCTTCACCATCAACGGCGCCTCAGTTTGTCCTAAAAAAATATTAGCGGCGTTGGATAAACTCTCCGCACCCGAAATGCGCATTGTCTTGGACATAATCCAAGCGAAGACAAAAGTTACTTTTTGCAAAACGCCAGTATAATAAAGCACGGATGAGAGCGCTGAAAAAAATACGATAGTTGGTAAAATTTGAAATGCAAAGACAAATCCCCAACCACCAGCAGTTGGATCCATTAGGCTATCCCCGAATAAGAACTTCGCTCCAGATTTTTGAGCGTCAATCATGCGGACAAATAAATTGGATACTCCTTCAAAAAAATGATGAACCGCTGGAACTTTTAAAATCAACAGCGCGAAAATGATTTGGACCAATATCCCGCCAGTGACCAATTTCCAATCAATTGCTTTTTTATTATTACTCAGCATATAACATACGCTGATTAAAAAACCATCCCTAGGACCCCTCTTCCTATGCTTTCAAACAATGATTCATTCATATTATTCTTAAAAAATTTAATGTAGACTATTCTAGTGACGATAATTCATCTCTCAATTTCGCTGCTAATTCATAGTCTTCATCATCGAGTGCCTTTTGAAGTTTTTTCTCTACCTCTTCTCTAGAGGCTTTCGCAGGAGAAGTTTTACTTTTCTCCGGTTTGCCTTCTATTGTATCCACCTCTTTCTTCATAGCTTCCGTGCTATTGATTCCCACTTCTTGCAACAAATCCTCATAAGTAAAAATGGGACAGCCAAAGCGCAGAGCAAGCGCCAAAGCATCTGATGTGCGCGAATCCAAGGTTACTATCTTGTCATTGTGCTTACAAATCAACGAGGAATAAAACACCCCCTCACTTTGAGAGGTCATGATTACTTGCTGCAACTGTATTTCGCAAACGTCAAAAATATTCTTGACTAAGTCGTGGGTCAAAGGTCTTGTCGGCTTCATATTCTCCAACGCCACCGCAATAGCTTGTGCTTCAAAAGCCCCAACCACCAAAGGAATAAATCTCGGGCCTCCAATCTCTGCGAGAACAACCGTATAGGAATTTTTATGTGTAATACTATGCCCAATATTATTGACTTTCAGGGCGACCTTTTCTCTAGACATAATAATACAAATATATTATTTTTAGCGCTACGTTGACATAAATTCTAGTTTCCGCCCCACATAGCCAAACTCAAAACGCTTGACCTTGCAGCCTACTAAGAATGAATCCCTTTGTGTTCACAATATTAAAAATTTGCTTTGCGCTTTTCTGCAAAAGCAGCTGTACCCTCTTTAAATTCAGCAGTTTTAAAACATTCCCCAAATAGATTAACCTCTGTCGTAAAACCAAGCACTCCCTCTTTAAAGTGAGCATTGACGCATTCCACGACCTTGCCCACTGCAATTGGCCCTTTGCTGCATATTTTTGCCATCATGGCTTGGGCTTTTGGAATCAATTCATCTAAAGTGCATAACTCGTTTACAAGGCCTATCCTTAGCGCCGTTTCTGCATTGATGATATCTGCTGTCATTAAAAGCTCCATTGCCTTTCCTTTTCCTACTAATTGAATCAAGCGCTGCGTTCCGCCATATCCAGGGATTACCCCCAGATTGACTTCTGGTTGACCGAATTTAGCATTATCACTGGCAATTCTAATATGACAAGCCATAGACAATTCACATCCTCCTCCAAGTGCAAAGCCATTTACTGCGGCGATGATTGGTTTAGGGCATGACTCTATTCTGTTCAAAACATTATGTCCATTTCGCGAAAGCTTTTTCCCTTCATTGGCATCAAAATGCATAAATTCAGAAATATCCGCCCCAGCGGCAAAAGCCTTTGTTCCCCTTCCAGTTATGATTGCGCCTTTGATCGCTGGACTTGAATAAACCTCATCCATCACGAGATCCATTTCCTTGAAGAAACTGATATTTAACGCATTAAGCTTATCCTCTCTATCGATTACCACCGTTAAAACGCCTTCTTTCAAATCACAATTTAACACCGTCAGATTCGTCATAAATTATTTTTTTTGCAAAAATAAGGGAAAAACCCTTTCTCTTTGACTTTAAAATTCATTACAAAACTAATATTTTACATTTGTTGCTTTATTCCCAAAACCAAACATGTTTAAATCCTTCTTCTTCTCACTTTTCCTATTGTTTATTAATGCTTTTTTGCACAAGGAACATCGGTTTACAGGAAAAAGTATTTGACGAAAAAACCAAGGAGCCACTTCCTTTTATCAATGTCTATTTCAAGGATAAGAAGATTGGAGGGAAGTCTGACGGATATGGTAAATACAAATTGAGTTCGCCAAATAAAGAGTCTTCTGTGTTTTTCTCTTCAATGGGTTTTGAAACCAAGGAAATTAAAATCAAACCAGGAGAAAGCGGCACCTATAATGTTTACTTGTCGACCTCTGCAATTCTAAAAAAAGATGTGAAAGTCAAGGGGCGAAGAAATAAACTTCCGAAGGATACCATTGCTATTCGCATCTTCAGAAATGTTGTCGCACACAAAGAATTCAATCGCCCTAAAAAATTCAATACTTATCAATACAATGAGTATTCAAAATTAGAGATGGATGTGGCAAATATCGATAGCCAAGTGAGAAACAATCCATTGTTAAAACCTTTCGCCTATTTGCTCGAAAACAAAGATACTACTGAAGCGGGAGAGGTTTACTTTCCGATTTATTTCAAAGAGACCTATTCTAGAAACTACTTGGCGAAAGATCCCACTCGAACAAAAAAAATCATTGATGGCGATAAAATAACGGAACTCCTACCTTTCGAAAGTGTGAGTGATCTCTTAGGCTATTCATTTGATGATATAGATGTTTATGCCAATGATATCATTATTCAAAATCGAACATTTATGAACCCCGTCTCGAGTTCGGGCTTAATCCTTTACAGATACTATGTTGAAGATAGTTTTAAAGTAGGTGATCGAATGAATTATAAAATGATTTTTGCGCCGCGAAGCAAAGAGGATTTTGGATTCACTGGAAAATTCGTTGTAGAAGAAGGATCATGGGCAATCAAAGAAATGAACCTCGGTGTTGACAAAAGAGCCAATATCAATTTCGTCAAACGCTTTGATATAACACAGACTTTTGATTATATTCAAAACCAATGGGTAATGAATAAAGACGCTAGAGATTTGTCTTTGGCATTGAGTAAAAAGTCGAAGAAGATATTTAATTTGAGGTTTAAATTAACCAATATTCGCAAGGATATTAAAATCAACGCGCCAATTGATGATGAGGTATTTAATGGCGACAAAGTGCAAAAAGATATAGGATACAATAAAAAAGATGATGCCTTCTGGAATAGCCATCGACTAGATTCCCTCTCCAAAACAGAGAAAAATATTTATGTCGGGGTAGATTCAGTCATGAAAACGCGTGCATACAAAAATTTCGCCTATATCGCACGAGTAGCCTCTTCTGGTTTCTTTCCAATTAAATGGGTCAATTGGGAGATTGGAAGATTCTATCAAATGGTCAGTTGGAATGATATTGAAGGAGTGCGACTTAAATTTGGCGCGCGATCGACGGAAGAGTTCAGCAAACAATATATGATCTACCCATATTTCGCCTATGGTACAAAAGATAAGGAGTTCAAATATGGCGTTGAATTTTTGACCAATCTCAAGCGAAAGCCCGGCAAGTGGCATCAATTTGGTATTTCCACAAGTAAAGATTATTTCCTCTTCGGTCAAACAGAAGATGTACTTGCATACGACAATATCCTCAATTCTGTTTTCAGCAAAACGCCTAAGCCTATTGGAGGTTTGCCCATTTCGGCCACTTCTAGCTTGATGAAGAAGACAGAATTCAAAGTGCTCTATATGAAAGAGCACAACAACGGTATCCACACCAATTTTTGGTTCTATTCACAAAATATCTACCGCTCAGATAGATTCCATTTTACAAAATTAGAGGCGAATGGAGATTCAACAGAGTTAACAGAAGTAACTGAGTCTAAATTACAATTTCAAGTGCGTTGGGCGCCCGCTCAACCTGTTTTTGACCAACCTTTCTACAGAAGAAAATTAAAGGGAATCAAACCAGAATTGAGCTTAACTCCGACATTTGGTATCAAGGGAATTTTAAAGTCCGACTACTCTTTTATTCACTTTAAAGCGCATCTAAAACACAATTACCCTTCCGCTATTGGTATTACGCGCTACCAAGCGATGGCGGGTAAAATATTTGGAACAGTTCCTTTCACCGAATTAGAAATTCATCCAGGCAATACGACTGTATTGAGAGATGATTTCCGGTTTCTATTGTTAAACAATTTTGAATATGCATCTGATATTTACGCTTCTGTTTGGGTAGACCATTTGTTCAATGGTTTTTTTCTAAATAAAATCCCCTTGATAAAAAAATTAAAATGGAGAGAGGGATTTACTGGCAAAGTGCTTTGGGGTGATATTTCACAAAACAATAGAAATTTTATGCGTCTTCCATCGGGACTAGACGCACCAAGCCAGACTTATGCTGAGGTAGGTTTCAACATCTACAATATTCTCAAATTTTTGCGCTTTGATTTCTCTTGGAGAGTAACGCAGCCTGGTCGAACAGATGTACAGCGATTCAAAATACTCGGTAGTTTCTTGATTAGTTTATAGTCTATTTTTTTGCAAAAAAACATCCCCTATTAAAAAAAGAAATACAAAATCGAACAAGTCCCCCAGTTTAATAAAAAAACTAGCTAATAAAATTAACCAAAAATTAAAATTAGCTTATTCGATAGTCTTTGTCATCTCTGTATTTCTATTGTGCGCTATTATAATCATTGGCTACCTATGGTATAAACAGCCACCATTATTTTTCCCAAAATGGCGTCAATATCAAGTGTACGGCATCGATGTGTCAAAATACCAAAGAACGATTAATTGGTATGACGTTGAGAGAGATGGCATAAGTTTCGCTATCATTAAGGCAACAGAAGGCGCTCGAATAAGAGACAAAAACTTTGTATATAATTGGGAAGATTGTAGCAAAACAAGTATTGTTAAAGGATCTTATCATTTCTACAGAGCGCATATTCCATGGACGGAACAATTTGAAAATTTCACGCGGCAAGTTAATCTCAGTCCAGGAGATTTGCCTCCTATCGTCGATATTGAATACGACGATGGAGTGAATAAGGCACTCATCGTTCGCGATTTAAAAAAATTCTTAATCGCCCTAGAAAATCACTATAAAGTTAGGCCAATCATTTATACCTATGAATCTTTTTACAATGATTACTTAATTGATAAATTCAGAAACTATACTTTGTGGATTGCCTCATATCAGTACTCACCACCTATACTCAAAGATGGAGCAAAATGGGAATTTTGGCAATACAGTGAAAAAGGGTCCATTGAAGGAATTAAATCCTATGTCGATTTAAATTGTTTCTATGGAAATACAGAACAATTGAATAAATTGCGCATCAAATAATCCTTATGAATGCTCGTTGGAAAATTATTTCACTCATTACTGTCCTAGCCATTATATGTGCATACTTCGTTTTATCCACCATTGAAGTTGAAAAAGGGGAAGAGCGGGGATATAAAATAGAGAACATTATAGGTGTAAATCCCGAAGGAAAAGAGATTGCTCTTTTTAATATAAAAGACAAATTCATATTGATTGACTTCTGGGCCTCGTGGTGCATGCCTTGCAGAAAAATGAATCCAGACCTTGTTGAATTTTACAAAAAGAACAATTCTAACATTGAAATATTCTCTATCTCTTTAGACAATGACATTGACAAATGGAAGCAAGCTATTGAGAAAGATGGTTTGATATGGGCAAACCACATTTGTGAATTAAAAGGTTGGGAAAGTCCGAGCGCTATTAAATATCACATAGAGGAAATCCCCAACAATATCCTTGTCAACAAAGAGGGTGTTATCATTGGGCGGAATATCGATCTCGATGAGATTGAAGAACTCTGCAAATAATTCTATCTCCCAAATACAAAGATAAAAACAGTAAATTTATTGCTTTATTCGCATCAACCAGGAATTCATCAATGGCCAAATCAACCATTCCACCTAAAATTGCGCTCTATATCGATCCCCATTCAATCGATACGCTTCAAGATTGGTTGAAAATTCTAGTTGTCAAAGAAAATAAGTTTTCTGATTACCAATTATATGAATTAAACAACCACCATTTATCTGATTTTTCCAAACGATTTGCATTGAAATTTCCGTCTGCTTGGAGAAATTTCACCTCAGAAAGCATTCAATCACTTGCAACGGAAGCTAACAAAAATCACAAAGCACAGCGGCTTGGCACCGATATAGATAAATACATCAAGCGATTTACATTGAGAAATATCGCTGAATCGCTCCCCCAGTTGTTTTCTACATTAGGAGAATTTAAGATAATACATACCATTCTCAATCAAGAGACTCAGCGGAAATTAACCTGTTCATGCAATTTTATCCAATCCCAATCTCAGCTTCAATTCTCGCTATTAATAAGAGAAGATGGAACGTATTATTTACAGACCCATATTAAATTTCCGCTTGAACAAATTCCGCTTGAACACTTCGAGCGCTTTCATTTTCTTTTGAGAAGTGGAAATAATTATTTCCTGTTGAAATACGCTGATTACCAAACACTAGAATGGCTCGACAATATAGACTTTAAAGCAATTGAAAATGATATTGTCAAATTCAATAATCAAATAGTCAAGAAACTTGAACAACAAAATTACCTAGTAAATACCAATAACCTCATTCAATCGACCATCATCGATATCCCGCCCACCAATTGTATCCTGCTCAGCGAGATTCAAAGTGGCGAGTTCCTCATGCTGAGCCCCATGTGGAAATATGGCGATGTTCAAGTCGAAGGGCCATACAAAGAAGAACATACTGTCACAATTGACGACCAATTATTCACAATTAAGAGAAATCGAGCCATAGAAGAGGAGTTTCTTCAATTCATGCGCGCACAGCATCCAAACTTTAGACAGCAGATGCACGGTTTCTTTCTCTCTTATGCAGATGCAGAGAAAAAAAACTGGTTCTATCATTTCTACACATCGATGCTCGACAAAGATTGTGAAATCATTGGATTAGATTTTCTCAAAAAATTCAAATATTCCCATCATAAAATTGAGTCTATCGTCAGTGAGATAAAAGAAATTGACAATACCCTCGTATTCACCTTAAAATGCTATTTTGGGAAAGAGCAAATCAAATTAAAAGACCTTCAAAAATCAATATGGAGAGAAGAAAAAACCATTGCGCTTAGAGATGGTTCTATTGGCGTATTGGATGATGAATGGTTAGCCTCTTATGAACAAATCCTACGACATGGATTCATTCAAGAAGATGCGGTGACCATTGCTAAATGGCTATTGCTCAGCGAGCACAAACAAACTTCACTGCAGCCTTTCAAATTCGCTATTGAATCAAGCTGGTGGGAAAAATTGCGCATCTATCAAGACGAAGAGAGCCAAGCATATAAAACATCTACTTTGCTCCAAACCACCTTGCGACCATACCAACAAAAAGGATTTGAATGGTTGTCACTACTCGCTGAAATTGGCGCTGGGGCTTGCTTATCAGATGATATGGGGCTTGGAAAAACAATTCAAACGATTGCCTTTCTCGCCAGCAGAATTGATCAACAAGCAGATGCAAAAATGCTCATCGCCTGTCCAGCTTCGCTTGTATACAATTGGGAAAATGAGTTAAACAAATTTTTGCCTTCAGCCAAATCTATTGTTTATCGAGGTGCTAGTAGAAACTTAAATGCCGTATTCCAAAATGAATATCAAATCATTGTCATTCCCTATGGCACGCTGCGCGCCGATATTGAAAAATTCAGCACCATTCCTTGGGATACTTTCGTGATTGACGAGAGCCATGCAATTAAAAATATTCATGCCCTCACTACACAAGCCGTATATAAAATTCATGCAAAAAATAAAATTGCCTTAAGTGGCACACCGATTACCAATAATACCTTTGATCTGTACGCACAATTGAATTATCTCTTGCCCGGCTATCTAGGCAATCCAGAATTCTTTAAACGAGAATATGCAACGCCCATTGATAGAGATAAGAACAAACATAAGATTGAATTGTTGCAGCGCCATATTCAATTTTTTGTTTTGAGAAGAACAAAGAGTCAAGTTGAAAAAGACCTCCCTGCTAAGACTGAAATCGTGCAATACATTGAGATGAATCAAAGCCAAAGAGATGGTTATGATTTACTAAAATCCACCATAAAATCTTCCCTATTTCTGCAAATTAAAAGTGAGGGATTGAGCAAAAGCAAGTTATCCGTCATGCACGGCATAATGAAACTCCGCCAATACTGCAGCAGTCCGAGCATTGTCGAAGGAGATCAATCTACGCCAATCGAATCCATGAAAGAAGAATTTCTTATTGATGAAATAAGCAATAATCTATCGGCCAATAAAGTGCTCATCTTCTCACAATTTAAGCAGCCGCTGAATAATCTGGCCAAGCGCTTCCAAGAGAACAATATCCCCTTCTTCCATTTTGATGGCGATATCGATTTAAAAGAGCGGATGAATATGGTGGAGAAATTTCAAAAAGAAGACAGTCTCGAAAGAGTATTTCTAATGACTATTCAAACTGGAAATTCAGGAATAACACTTACCGCTGCCGACTATGTATTCCTTATGGATCCATGGTGGAACACTGCTATTGAGCGACAAGCCATAGATAGGACTCATAGAATTGGACAAACAAAAAAAGTCTTTGCGTATCGATTGATTTGCAAAGATTCTATTGAAGAGAAAATTCTACAAATTCAATCTAGAAAAGAAGCCATTTCAGATGAATTGATCTCCGAAAATGATAGCATCATCAAGCATATGACAGAAGAAGATTTTGAGTTTTTGTTGAGTTAATATTACTTGACCACAACAATTGGAATTACTTCCATGCCCTGAGTTGTTTGTACATGTACAAAATATTTACCCCCAGACAAACTAGCAATATATATACTCTTGCTCTCTTTCGAAGAAAATGTCAATCTCCCCAATACATCAAATATTTCCACCCTTTCCACTTTGGAAGTTGACTGAACACTTAATCTTTCAGAGGTTGGATTAGGGAATACAATACATTTCCCATTTTCGTTGAAGAAGAGGCGAATTGCTTTGCTATACTCGACAGTTTGGTCCAAATCTATCATGCGAAGTCTATAATACAGAACAAGTGCACCATTCTCCCGTGTATCAAATATTTGATAATGCTTCAACTCTTTGGTATTCGTAGCACTGCGCTCGCCCACTTTTTCATAATGCATCCCATCATAACTGCGCTCGACTTCAAAATGTGAAACATTAAATTCTGAGGACGTCGACCAATTCACTTCAATTCTTTCGCTACCCAATTTATTGGCCTCGAACGAAAGCAATTCAACAGGTAATAAACTTCCTAAACTTGTATTCCCAGAAATATAATATTCGCTAAACGACCAACTTGGAAATTCCAACACAAATTCATTCGGTGCCTTGAAAGTCTTTACAAGCGGAGTATTTACGTAATGATAATTTACATCTAATGTATCATTATCCATGATGGACAAATTTTCATTCACCCCACTATAGCGATTCACACGAAGCTGATTCATATTATTCGAAATTGAATTCTCGTAAACATCTAATGTGTCGAATTCCTTTCGGGTATATGGCAGTTGCAATCCTCTTAAAGCTACACTTGGTGTCGAAGAACTGATTTTCCAATTTCTATTTAAATAAGGGAATGAATCTAAAGTCGCAGGAGTATATCGAATAGAATTGTTGTATACTAATGATGACATTGTAATAGTATCAAGGTTATTTCCGAAGTCATTGATGGCGCCTAAACAATTGCCCATGCTATCCAAGAAATAAACATAATTATTATATCCACTTAGAACTACTTTTGCGGTTCCTCCTGTTGTTGAGAGTCCAGGAGGCTTTGGAAGCGCTGAAATAGTGTCAGAAAGCGTGCATCCAAGTGTATCTTTGATTAAGAAAATAGAAGTACTCCCATTTGGAATTGCAAAATATGGATTGGATTTCCAAGTTGAATTTGTCGTTAAATTTTTAAATAAATAAGAATTGCCAGCACCAGCCAATCCAATCAATTTAACGGGAGTGCTATCTGGACCTGGGCCGGGAAGAATATGCCCTTTGCCAATATAACCGCTTATAAAAAAAGTATCCACTTCGACCAAACTCCAAATACCCAATTCACTCATAGTTCGCAAACAGAATAAATGCTGTCCATTGTATGTGCAATTCGGAATAATAGCGGTGTCGATATTGATGGAATCATTTGAAACAGTCCATTGAATTGGAATTCCATTGCCTACTCCTGGATCATTATCTATATAATATTCTGCTTTAACAATTCTTGGTCTTATAAAAAACATCGATGCATTATAATGCGAATAAACGCCAAATTCATCTTTTGCCCGAACATAAAGCGTATGCCATCCAGGCACCAAACCGTTTGTGCTAATACTTAGATTTTGATTGACACTGTCAATAAATGTATCCATTGCAAAAGGGACACCGGTTCCTATCCCTGAATCAATATCGAAAAAGTATTCCCCGCCCACTAGTTTTCCTTCAAACACATAGAAATCTCTTTTCTCTGTCAAACTCCACAAACCCTCTTGGGTCATACTTCGAATATATAAGCGATGCAACCCATTATTCATATTATTTGGTGTACTAATTGTAAAACTCTCTGAAATTGAATCCCCAGTATTTGAATAAGTCAGTGGAATTCCCATCCCTTGCCCTGGGTCATTATCGAAAAAATATTCTGCTTTAGTCATTGGCGATCCAGCAAATACAAAAAAATCTTTCCTGTCGGGAAGACTCCACAAGCCGCCAGATGTGCGTGTTCGAACATATAAGCGATGCAATCCATTGGGCATATTTATAGGAATTGCAATTGAAAAAGAATCATTCGTAGAATCACTGCTTGTGCCTAACGACAGCGGAAATCCGTTGCCTACACCAGGATCATTGTCGTAAAAGTACTCCGCCATTTGAATGGTGGCTCCTAAATAAGTATAAAAATCTTGCCGACTCGGAATGCTCCATAAACCACTCGCTGTTCGCGTGCGAATAAATAAGCTATGCATTCCATTGGTTAAATTAATTGGGGTGATAATATTGAAGCTATCATTTATTGAATCTGACGGCGAAGCCAAATTCAAAGGGAATCCATTCCCCACGCCTGGGTCTGTATCATAGAAATACTCTGCTCCTTCCTGTGCAGAAAGCCCATTATTAAAAAAATCTTTTCGATCTGTCAAGCCCCAAACACCATCCGACGTTTTGACCCTAGCATAAAGCGAATGCATGCCATGCGGGAAATTATTCGGGATATTTACGGTAAAAGATTGATTAATGCTATCAGATGGATTTGTAATGACAAAAGGAATTCCATTTCCAATGCCTGGGTCATTATCGAAAAAATATTCTCCACGACTCAGAATTGCCGTATCGGCAGAATAGAAAGAACGTGCAAAAGGAATCCCCCAAACACCTGTTGAATCCTTAACTCTAACATATAAAAAGTGAATGCCTCTCGGCAAATTAGCGGGAATAATGATGCTAGTATCTAAATTTATTGAATCAGAAAAAACGCTAAATCCAATTTTTGTCCCATTGTTTACCCCTGGATCAATATCTATAAAGTACTCCGCCATCACCAATTTTTTTTGAGAAAAACAGTTGATAGAAAGGAAAGCGAGCAGTAATAAAAAATTAACTTTTCTCATTGTCGACGGAGAGTCATTTCAAAACAATTATTTCTTAATCGTCGATTTGATATTGATTTGAAGGCTCCCGCCTGGTGCGATATTATTATTGGAGGTTATATTGAACTCTCTAATCTGCGGAATAGATGGAATTCCATTTTGCTCAAAATAAATATCCCCGCCTGTGACACCAATGTCCTTTCCGTCATTTCCTGTGTTCTTAGCAGGTGAACCTGATTGCAGATTGAAATTATAGGCATAGTTAAAATAAGCACCAGCAATTGGAAAATTCACAAATTGAGGATCGGTATTGGCTAAGTTTCCTGTATTATTTGCTCCTGCAGGAAAGCTATTATTTGCACATTGATAGGATAGATTATTTTGCCATACACATCCAACCGTGTTTGCGCTTGGTGAAGCTCTATAAAATATATTATTATAAAAAAATATCCCATACATATTTGCCATCATAGCACTACCCGAGTATAAAAAAATATTATTCAAAACATATATGTCTGAATTTTGATTATAATTCAAATCTTGTAATGTCCCATTAAATACATTATTCCTAATCACAAACCAATTATGAGAATTATTGCCTAAATATATATTAGACGTTCCGTCATTTCTTTCAAAATAATTTCCTTGAATATACCAATGGCTGCAATTTGAAATTGTATGAAGCTCAATTCGATGTCTAAACTTACAACGCTCAATATAGATGCTATCCACATCATTGACAGAAGAGTTTATGCCATACAAATTCAATCCATAAATACGCGTGTTCTTAGCAGCAGCATTTGTAAAGGTTATCCAATCGATTTGACTCACCAATGGGACTTGCTTTTGAGGATTGTGACCTGTACCTATAATCACTAATCGCTTAGAAACGGTCAAGCCGCCATAATTAAAGAAAGTTCCGCTGATATAGATGGTATCTCCCGCTGCGGAGGCATTGTGTGCAGACTGAATAGTTGCATATTGGCCTGGAGATGGGTTGTTGTTATTCACCGTTCTTACAGTGGCATAACTTAGAATACTTGATAAGAGAAAAAGAATTAGCGTATAAATTTTATTCATGGGTAAATTTTTACGCAAAGATATAGAAAAGAGTCAATTATGCATTTCTTTCCTTAACAATAAACAATTATAATTTCCCCTTTACTTGATCTCTCTACCCCCTGCCGTTCTCTGATCAATCTGCAATTTTTTAATTTTTTTCATATTGATCAACAAAATCACATCGCGACTTTCTGGCGAAGAAAAGTACTTTTCGCCGTTATAGGTAACTTTGCCAATTCTATCTTTCCAATCTGTTCCCAATAATACAAAGTATCCATTTCTATCGGGATTTGCTCCAAATGTCAAGAAGTGATTATCGTCTTTTTCAAAGCTCACAGCGACATTGTCATTGGGAAAACCAACCGCTACGCCTTTTGTGTTTTGCTTTATGGAAACTTCAGATACAGACTTGTTGCTCTCCACTTTAATGACGCCACCTTCGATATTTGATCCGCCAGAGTTTGACACTTTCTGTAAAGTGATATCACTCGATGTGTAGTATTGAATTTTCTTCATGTCATCTTTCGTCCATTTATTCTTTTCAATCAAAGCAGTAGATAATGGAACAAGATTCGCGCATGATGTAATCAACATCGCTAAAGCAATCGCTGTTGTAATTTTCAATTTCATTTTATAATTTTTTAAATGGTATTAATGCTATGCCCAATGTAATTTGGACGGTATTCTTCCGCTGCGCAAACTGAACATTTTGTCCTAAAAACTCCATATCGTTTTGGTAGACGCCCAAATTCCCTTCATATTTAAAATCAACTGTAACCCTTTTGCGTATATCAAACCCTATTCCCATCTGCCAATTCCACATTAAATCTGACGTGCTCAATTTTGAAACATACTTAACGGTCGAAGTCAGCCCTTCTATATCGTTCTTTAAAATAAGCCCCCCCACAACTCCAGCACTCAATCTCAGGCTTTTCCCAAATCTATATCCTAGGCTCAATGGGAAATCGATTCTATTGAATTGTATCTGCTGCACTTCGCTATCGAGAGAATTGTAAAAAGTAAAATTTGCTCTATCCTGAACAAATAGCACTTCAGGCATCAATAAGAAGTTTTTGACTTTAAACCTAAAAAAAGCGCCTGTCACTAAACCAATCTTTGCGTCCTTTGTTTTAATTCTATACGGCACACCGCTGACATCAAAGGATTTATCAAAATTGATGCTTGAAAAATTTACGCCCAATCTTGGTCCAAATGTAAAGACCTGACTTTGCATTGTCGAATAAGATAAAAGAAAGGCAACCACCCACAACTTCATAAATAAGAATTTATTAAATATGCGTCAAAAGTATTTAATATCCGTAAAATTGCACCAAAAAGAGAAAACCTGCCAATAAATAAAGTTAAATTACTTGTCCCTACTTTCGATTTTGACAATCGAATATTTCGTATGCACAAATAAAATCTCTTTGGGAAATTCCCATTAACATAATTTCACTAAATTAAATGTGCATTCTCTAGACTTTTAAACTCTAGTTCAAAAAATAAATATGCGCTTATTACTACTTCTCTCAATATCCCTATTATCTCATTTATCACATGCTGCCAATTTCGATTTGTTTGGGATTGTTCGACTTAAAAACACACAAACAACCCTTTCGAATATCGAAGTAAAAATAACAGGGAATAAATTTTCCAAAACCATTCAGACCAACCGATTTGGCGAATTCAATATCACGCTAAAATCAGGGACTTACACTATTTCTATTCAAGATAAACAATACACTACTCTCAAAGAGAAAATCAATATTAATCGAAACACCTATCGGGTATTTTATATCGAACAATTGGAAATCAATTTGTCGAATAATAAGACAGGATTCAAACATCGTCGAGCAGAGCGCTCTGAAATGAGAAAATCATCCGCTATTCCGCCTTCGGGAATTAGCCCAATGTTAAGTTCCCTGGAATTGAGTGGGGCGCGAGCGGATGAGATTCCCTCTTCAAAAAGAATGATAGATGGCACTGCATTGCCTTCTTCCCCTGATAAAAGTTCCCCGCTGCCCAAGCCTGGCCTTTTGACAGCAGGCGAAATCAATGATTTTCAAAAGTGGGAATTGTGGCATGATATATCAAGTGAAGTATTGAGCCAACACCAAAAAACATGGAATTTAAACCCTCGAGAGCGCTATGTTGTACAATTGATCAATTCAAATCAAAACCCCATCGTCGACGCGATTGTCTTGCTTCAAGATCCAAGCGGAAAAGTGATATGGCGCTCTAAATCAGACAATACTGGGAAAGCAGAACTCTGGTCGAACTTTATTCACGATAGCTCAAAACCAAATCCATCATCTATTGTAATCCATCATAACAAACAAAATTATACCATCGAGAAAATAAAGCCCTTAAGAGAGGGAATCAATACACTACAGATAAAAACGCCTTGTGCTTATTCCAACAATATGGATATCGCTTTTGTCGTGGATGCCACAGGATCTATGGGCGATGAGATACAATATTTAAAAGAGGAGATGCAAGATGTCATTCAGAAAGTTCAAACCCAAGACCGCACGCTGAGTATTCGCACTTCCAGTGTTTTTTACAAAGATTTCGGAGATGAATACCTCACTAAAATTTCCCCTTTTACCGCCAATGTATCGACTACTTCTGATTTTATCAAGGAGCAATCAGCTGGTGGAGGCGGTGATTTCCCCGAAGCTGTTGACGAAGCGCTAGCTGTTGGAATAAGGGATTTAAACTGGTCGGAAAATGCCCGAGCGAGAATAATCTTCCTCGTCTTAGACGCCCCGCCTCACCAAGATAAGGAAATTATACAGCGAATGCAGGACCTCATTCAAGAAGCTTCTGCAAAAGGCATTCGCATTATTCCCCTCTCAGCAAGTGGCATAGACAAATCCACCGAATACCTCATGAGATGCATTGCCTTGGGGACCAATGGCACGTATACATTCTTGACAAATCACAGTGGTATTGGCGGCGATCACCTCGCTCCCACAACCGACACTTTTAAAGTAGAACTGGTCAATGACCTCTTAGCTCGCGTGCTTTATCAATTCTCCTATATCCCCGCATGCGGTTCATATGCTAAATCAGATAGCATTGAAATCAATAATGAGAATCCATTTCAAATTTTCGATGTCACAAATGTAATGAGGGTTTATCCCAATCCCACTTCAGACTATTGCACGGTTGAATTGCCAGAACTTGCGGAGCAATTATTTCTAGCAGATATGAGTGGTAAGATTCTTGAGCAAATAGGAATTGCAGGACAGACAAGGATTCAAATCAATGTCTCTAACTATCCTGTGGGCATGTATTTTATTCGCTGTTTGAAAAACGATAAATGGATGACGGAGAAATTAGTAGTTGTGCGTTAAAAAGCTGCTCAAGCTTCAAGCGGCACTTGCTTACTTTGCTATTTCTCTATGAATATTTTGTGCCTGAATGAATATATTCCTTTAAATTTGCCATATGTGTGGCATCGTAGGCAGTATACAATATTCTAACTCAAGCAATCCCGATCTATCTGAAAGTTTACTAAAACTGAATAAGCGTGGACCAGATCATCAATCACAAATTCAAATAGATCACGTATCACTGGGACATGCGCGACTTTCCATCATCGACACCTCTGCTGCAGCACATCAGCCCATGGTGGATGTGAGCGGTCAATTCACGATTGTATTCAATGGAGAAATATTCAATTTCAGAGAGCTAAAATTAGAGTTAGAAACCAAATTTCAAGAGACATTTTCTACCCACTCTGACACTGAAGTTCTGCTAAAATTATATAAGCATTACCACACTGATTTTTTGAACAAACTCAATGGATTTTGGGCATTCGCCATTTACGACAAGGCAAATAAAACCACGTTTATCTCGCGCGACCGATATGGCGAAAAGCCTTTGTTTTATAGTGCTCTCCCGGATAGATTTGTATTTGCTTCAGAGCTAAAAGCACTCATTCCCCTTGGGATTGAAAAAAAATTGGATCAGTACTCCATTCAGTTGTATTTCCAACTCAACTATATTCCCGCGCCGAATAGTGTTTTTGAAGGCGTTAAAAAATTGCTTCCAGGCCATTACATACTCATCAAACAAGGCGAATTTAACATTTCTCCATACTATTCTATATCCAAAGAACAGCTCACGAATTCTTCAACTATTTCATACGATGATGCGAAAAAGAAACTACACCAACTGGTTGAAGATGCAGTTGAAAGGCGCATGGTCGCTGATGTCCCATTGGGATCATTCCTCAGCGGCGGGATAGATTCTTCCATAGTTTCTGGCATCGCTGCACAAAAAGTAAAACATCTAAATACCTTTTCAATAGGCTTTAAAGATGAACCCTTTTTTGATGAGACAAAATATGCCAACCTCACTGCTAAACATTTTAATACTAATCATACCGTCTTTAGCTTGAGCAATCAGGATTTGTTTGGCAACTTGCACGATGTATTAGAATATATAGATGAACCCTTTGCAGATTCCTCCGCATTGGCAGTGCATATTTTATCGATGCACACTAGAAAACAAGTCACGGTATCACTTTCAGGAGATGGCGCAGACGAAATATTTGCTGGGTATAATAAACATCAAGCCAGTTTAAAAGCGAGAGATAAAGGCATTCTTAATTCGACTTTATCTGCCATTCAACCTATTCTTCAGCACTTGCCGCAGTCTAGAAATTCTTGGTTGGGAAATAAAATTCGTCAAGCAAATCGATTCGCTATAGGTGCTAAATTGACCAATGCAGAGCGCTACTGGCGTTGGTGCTCCATATCTGATGATGCTTATGCGCGGAATATTCAAATTCAACCACTAGATCAATCTATCATCAAGTCGCGCAAAAAATTCTATTTGTCAAATATTTCTGAAATCGGAAATTTAAATGATGAATTATATACCGACATGCAATTGGTTTTGCAAAATGATATGCTGGTCAAAGTCGATAGCATGAGCATGGCCAATAGCCTAGAAGTTCGCGCACCGTTCTTAGATTATACCATCATCGATTTTGCTTTTACACTGCCCGTCGAATACAAAATAGCAAATGGCATTACCAAAAAAATATTGAAAGATACCTTTAGATCCTTCCTTCCTGAAGAGATTTTTCATCGCCCCAAACACGGATTCGAAGTCCCTTTATTGAAGTGGTTTAGAACAGAATTAAAATCGATGATTACGGATGATTTACTATCTAGTTCTTTTATCGCGAGACAAAACTTGTTTTCCCCTCAGTTAATTTCTGAGCTAAAACAAAAACTCTTTTCGAATAATCCCGGCGAGGTGCATGCGCAAATATGGGCCTTGATTGTATTCCAATATTGGTGGAAAAAAACCATGGAGGAATAATAAATTAAAAAATTACTAGAAGCAAATCCATATCGAGCTATATTTATACACTCAAGACATTGACAAATACCATTGAATTTATTTTTCATCTATGATATTAAGAGCAGAGAACCTGATTAAATCCTATAAAAAACGAAAAGTTGTCAATAACGTCTCCATTCATCTCAACCAAGGAGAGATTGTTGGATTGCTTGGTCCAAATGGTGCAGGTAAAACGACCACCTTTTACATGACCGTTGGCTTAATTCAACCAGAAGAGGGTAGGGTATTTCTTGGCGATGAGGAAATCACCAAATTGCCCATGTATAAGCGCGCCAAATTGGGCATCGGCTATCTGCCACAAGAGGCATCTATTTTTAGAAAAATGAGTATTGAGGATAATATTGCATCTGTGCTTGAAATGACTGACTTATCCAAACAAGATCAGAAGAAAAAACTAGAGAGTTTGATAGAAGAATTCAGGCTGGGCCATGTGCGTAAAAGCATGGGAGATGTATTGAGTGGTGGAGAGAGAAGGCGAACAGAAATTGCGCGGGCATTGGCGGTTGATCCTAAATTTATTTTGCTAGACGAACCATTTGCGGGCATTGACCCGATAGCCGTGGAAGACATTCAAAAAATTGTTATTCGCCTAAAAGAAAAGAATATCGGGGTATTGATCACAGACCACAATGTGCAAGAGACGCTCAGCATCATCGAAAGAGCTTATCTGCTTTTTGAAGGGAAAATTCTGAAAGATGGAACTGCCGAAGAGCTTGCCGCTGACGAACAAGTTAGACGGGTATACTTAGGACAAAATTTCGTGCTTTCAAAATCACATTAATAAAACATCATTCACTAGTCAACATAATCCAACCATTCATGCGTCAAAAAATTTTAACTTTAGCCTTGCTCGCTTCTACTTTGTTCATCCACTCATGCAAAAACAAGGATAAAAAAACAAGTAAATCGAGTGAAATTGTCGTGCATATGCTTTCTGATGCCGACATGATATTGCCGTACAATTCAACTTCTGCCGATGCTACCTATCAAGAACAATTGGTGTTTCAAAAGTTGATCGACCTCAATTACGAAACGGGCGAATTTACTGGAATCATCGCTAAAGATAGGCCTATCATTACACCGATTAATTCTGGAGAATTTAAAGGCGGCATGAAAATCGAGTATGAAATTAGACCAGAAGCAAAATGGGACAATGGAAGTCCTATTACAGGTTATGATGTCTTATTCTCTTTTAAATGTGTATTGAATCCTCAAACAAATAATGAAAACATTAAACCATACTACGACTGGTTGGGGAATGCTGTGGTCGATTCTTTGAATCCCAAAAAGATTACCATGTACTCCAAAGAAAAATATATTTTAGTTGAGGAATACAGCGGGTATTGGGTGCTTCCAGAATACATATACGATTCTGCACAAATCATGCGCGGATTCAATATTATCGATATGAATACCTCTGATAAGCGAACAGCATTGAAGGGAAACCCGGTCATACAGAAGTTTGCAGATAATTTTAACTCAGAAAAATTTCAACGTGAGAAAGGATTTGTTGTAGGATCAGGACCTTATCAGCTCGACAAATGGATAACTGGTCAACGCACCGACTTTGTAAGAAAAGACAAATGGTGGGGAGACAGTATAAATCCTAAGCCATATGGATTTGAAGCATATCCCACAAAAATTATTCACAAGGTAATCAATGATTGGAATACCGCATCTACTGCCATAAAAAAAGGCGATATCGATTGTACAAAGGGAATTGAATACAAAATTTTTACTGAATTTACTAAAAGCGATAAAGTCAAAGAAACCCTTAAACTCGAGACGCCATCTTCAAATCAATATCTCTATATTGGATTAAATCTCTCTAACCCCAAACTAAAGGATATTAAAATGCGTGAGGCTTTGGCGCATATAATCAATCGCTCACAAATCATCAACACCCTCGTATATGGCTTAGCCGAGCCTGTGGAGAGCATGGTTCACCCGTCGAAAGACTATTACAATAAAAACTTAATCCCCTTTGAATACAATCCAGAGCAGTCTAATAAATTGCTGGATGAGGCAGGATGGAAGGATACTGATGAAGATGGATTCAGAGATAAAAAAATCAATGGTGTCACCACAAAATTGACATTGGAGTATAAATACAATTCCGGAAATGAAACGCGCAAGAATATTGGTTTGATGTTGAAAGAAGAGGCGAAGAAAGTTGGGATAGAATTAAATATTGTCGCGAAAGAGTTCAATGTATTTCTCCAAGATTTGGATAAGCACGATTTTGAAATCTATTGTGGCGCTTGGGTTGGAGATCCAACACCCGAAGACCCCAAGCAAATTTGGCATACTTCGTCTGCTGTATTGGGCGGCTCTAACTATGTGAGTTATGGGGATAAGGAATCCGATAAAATGATTGAAGAAATTCGCGCAGAAATAGACGATAAAAAACGCAATGCGATCTATTTAAAATTTCAAGAAAAAGTGCATAGAGAACTGCCTTATATTTTCCTATATGCTCCTAAAGAACGCATGGCATTTAGCAAGCGGTTTATCACCAAGGCATATTCTGCAAGGCCAGGTTATGTTTTGGCCGAATGGAAACTCGCACAATAAGAATTTCTATTTTACTCTTTTATCGCTTCCCTTTTAATTGAATTTATTCAAGAGAATATATATTCTCTAAAAAGGAAATCTATAAACAACCCATCTCTAGTATATATTAATGATTAGGGCTTTTTTTATTTAGGCGCGTCTTTTTATTCTCCATTAAACTCTTCAAATTGATGAGTGCATATCGCATTCTACCAAGGGCAGTTCCGAGATTTACATTGGTCATTGTTGCAATTTCCTTAAAAGTGTATTCATAAAAATGCCTTAGCACGACGACTTCTCGCTGTTCTTCCGAAGAATATCCAAATATTGAAGCACGAGCGCACAAGATTCATTTTTAATCATTTTATCTTCCGCATTATGTTCATTGTCAGGCATTAAATCAGCGATATTGGGAGTATCCTCGGTATTTTTTATTATGTCCCATTTTTTATCTTTGCGATAGCGATCCATGCAAAGGTTGTGGGCGATTCTCAAAACCCAAGGAAGAAATTTTCCCCGCTCGTCGTATTTCTTTTGTCTCAACTGCTCGATAACTTTGCAAAATGTATCTTGAAAAACATCATCTGTATCATCGCGGTCTTTCATCAAGACGAAGATGGATGTGTATATGCGGGCTTGATGTCTTTGGAGAAGTTGCTCTAAAACAAACTCCTCGCCTTTCATGAATCTGTGAACTAATTCATTGTCTGTGATTGCTGTTTGACCTGCCATAAAATGCTACTTTTAATTATTGCTGAGAAATCGTAAAAAAAGTAGAGTTTGGTCATAAATAAAATATATTTGAGAATAATCTAAAAGCGTCAATTGCTTTTTGTAAAGTTATATGAATGCGTTTGTCGAAACAAACAATTAAGGAACTTTAACAAGAATTTAAGCGTTGACAGCTGGAGTATTATGAGACTGTTATGAGTGATTCTATTTTAATAAAAGGTGCTAAGACACACAATTTAAAGAATATCGATGTTGAGATTCCGCGCGGGAAAATGGTTGTTGTAACTGGCGTTTCGGGCTCGGGAAAATCTTCATTAACGATAGATACCCTTTTCGCTGAAGGGCAGAGAAGATATGTAGAAAGCCTATCTTCTTATGCGCGACAATTCTTAAGTAGAATAAATAAACCCGATGTAGAATATATCAAAGGCATTTGTCCTGCAATTGCAATCGAACAAAAAGTGAGTACGACAACGACTCGATCAACTGTTGGAACACTTACGGAGATCTATGATTACTTGCGTCTATTATATGCGCGCATTGGGATTACCTATTCTCCGGTTTCTGGATCAATTGTCAAAAAAGACGAAGTAACAGATGTCATTGATTTTTTAAAAAAGCAAAAAAAGGGCGATAAAATTTTTATTCTCTGCGCTCACGCCATTCAAAAAAAAATAGAACAAGAGTTGGAACTGCTTCAGCAAAAAGGCTTTCAACGCGTGGTCTCCAATGGAGAAGTATATAAAATTGAAGATGCGCTTGTCGACAAAAAATTCATCGGGAAAAAACACAAGTCCATCGATATCGTGATTGATCGTTTGGTGTGGGAAGATACAGAAGAAATGCAGATGAGGGCTGGAGATAGCGTCCAAACAGCCTTTGACGAGAGCCTCGGGGAATGTTCGATATGGCTGCAAGAGAGCAATAAAACCAAAGACTTCAACAATCGATTTGAACTCGATGGGATGAGTTTCGAACAACCCTCCATTCATTTATTCAATTTCAACAATTCATTTGGTGCATGTAAGAGATGCGAGGGTTATGGCACTGTTTTAGACTTAGACCCCGACCTGATCATTCCAGATAAGAGCCTCTCTGTCTGTGAAGGTTGTGTGGCGGCGTGGAAAGGAGAAAAAATGTCTGAATGGCTAGATGATTTTGTATTGAAATCCATGCATTTCGATTTTCCCATTCACCGACCCTATTCAGAATTGAATATGGAGGAAAAAGAGCTCTTGTGGAAAGGAGCAAAGGGACTAAAAGGAATCAGTGATTTCTTCAAAATGGTTGAATCCAATTCTTATAAAATTCAATACCGCGTGATGCTCTCTAGGTATAAAGGTCGCACGACCTGTCCAGATTGTTTCGGTTCGCGCGTTCGAAAAGATGCGCATTATGTAAAAATTGACAATAAGAGCATCGGCGAATTGTTGCACATTCCCATCAAAGATCTATTGGTTTATTTTAAGTCAATAAAGTTGACTAAATATCAAGAACAAGTTTCGATTAGGATTTTGACTGAGATTAGAAATCGCCTTCAATTCATGATGGATGTGGGTTTGGGATACCTCACGCTCAATCGATTTTCCAATTCCTTATCAGGTGGGGAAAGCCAAAGAATTAATCTCACTAGAAGTTTGGGCAGCAATCTGACCAATTCACTTTATATCTTAGACGAACCCTCCATTGGCCTACATCCGAGAGATACGGCGAGATTGATTGGGGTTTTAAAAGAATTACAAAAACTCGGGAATACCGTTGTCATTGTAGAACACGAAGAGGATATCATGAAAGGAGCTGACCATATCATCGATATTGGTCCCTATGCAGGTGTTCATGGAGGAAATATTGTTTTCGAAGGAACCTATAAAGAAATACTCAAAGACAAAAAGAGTTTGACGGGGCAATTTCTATCTGGGAAAGAGACGATTGATATTCCCAAGCACATCCGAAAACCCATCATGTCGATTGAAATTATTGGAGCACAGCATCACAATTTAAAAAATATCGATGTAAAAATTCCCTTGAATTGCATCACCGCTGTTTCAGGTGTATCAGGATCTGGGAAGACCACTTTGATCAAAAAGATTCTCTATCCCGCCTTGAAGCGCGAATTGGGACAGATTGCTGAAAAGCCAGGAAATTTTAAAGCCATCCAAGGAGATATCAAGAAAATAAAGGACATTGAGCTTATCGACCAAAATCCACTCGGGAGAAGCTCACGGAGCAATCCCATTACCTATATTAAAGCCTATGATTATATCCGAGATTTATATGCGGATTTACAAGCGAGTAAAATCAAAGGATTGAAACCCAAGGCATTTTCATTTAATGTTGAAGGCGGAAGGTGCGAAGCGTGCAAAGGAGATGGGGTGCAATTGGTGGAAATGCAATTCCTAGCAGATGTTGAATTGGAATGTGAATCTTGCAAGGGAAAACGCTTTAAAGAAGAGGTACTAGAAGTTCAGTTCAACAACAAGAATATTTTTGAGGTTCTTGACATGACGGTCGATGAATCGATTGAATTTTTCAGCAGTAAACCCAATATAGCAGATAGGATAAAACCGCTACAAGATGTGGGGCTTGGCTATATCAAATTGGGACAGAGCAGCAGCACCTTGAGCGGCGGGGAAGCGCAGCGCGTCAAGCTCGCCTCATATTTGCAAAAGGGGACGACCAATCAACCCATCCTATTTATTTTCGATGAACCGACAACTGGCTTGCATTTCTACGACATCAAGAAATTGCTGAAAGCGATGAATGATTTGGTAGAAATTGGCCATACGATTGTCATTATTGAGCACAATATGGAAGTGATTAAAAGTGCGGATTGGCTGATTGATTTAGGGCCAAAAGGAGGAGATCTAGGGGGGAATTTGCTCTACCAAGGTCCGCCACAGGGGATACTAAAGGTCAAAGAATCCTATACCGCCCAATTCCTAAAGGAAAAGCTAAACAGCTGATATTCTGTTATTTGCCTTTCGCTTTTTTGTTTCCCATTCCCCAAAATGGCAATTGACTATAAATCAACTCAATATAAATTAGTTGATTTTTCATTTTTTCGCAAAAAACTTATGTTGAATTGTTGAAAAATACTATCTTTGCGCCTCCAAAAATATCCGTAATAAAAATTCGGGTAAAATTTAAAAACCAAATTAAACAAAATGAATCGTTACGAAACCACCATCATCATCACCCCGGTTTTGTCAGATGAGGACATGAAGTCCACCATCAAGACATACCATGAGTTTCTCAAAAACAACGGAGCGCTAAACGTTGAGGAAGAACACTGGGGATTGCGCAAAATGGCTTATCCGATTGCCAAAAAAAATTCGGCTGTTTATCATCTATTTGAGTTTTCTGCTCCAGGTGAAGTAATTGACAAATTAGAATTGTCGTATAGACGAGATGAGAACATCTTGCGCTTTATGACTGTGAAATTTGACAAATACGGTGTAGAATACAATTCTCGTCGTCGCAAAGGAGAAGTAGGAAAGTTCAAAAAGAAATCTGATAACAAAAAAGAAAAGGAGGCAAACAATGGCTAGTCAAAACCAAAACATCCGTTTTTTGACCGCAGCGAAGCTTGGTCAAAACAAGAAGAAATATTGTCGTTTTAGAAAGAATGGCATCAAATTCATTGATTACAAAGATCCTGATTTCTTATTGAAGTTTATCAATGCACAAGGAAAAATTCTACCAAGAAGACTTTCTGGCAACTCTTTGAAATTCCAAAGAAAAATTTCTCAGGCAGTTAAGAGAGCTAGACAAATCGCTCTTTTACCTTATGTAACAGATTTATTAAAATAAAACAAGACGAAATTATCATGCAAGTAATATTAATTCAAGACGTAAATAAATTGGGATATTCCGATGATATCGTGAATGTCAAACCAGGCTTTGCACGCAACTATTTATTGCCACAGGGATTTGCTGTTAATCACAATGCTACCAATGTTAAATTATTGGCAGAGAGAATGAAACAAGCAGGAAAAATCGAGGCGAAGTTCTTAGCCGACTTACAAAATATCGTTGATAAAGTATCTAATGGCCGAGTTCAAATCGGAGCTAAAGTTGGAACAACGGACAAGATCTTCGGATCTGTTGGACCAGTTCAAATTTCTGAGGCGATTAAAAAGCAATTAGATGTTGTAATCGATAGAAGAAAAATCAGCATTAAAGAAGGTGAAATTAAAGTATTGGGAACTTATACCGCAGTGCTCAATCTTCACAAAGATCAAACAGTCGAAATGACTTTTGATGTCGTTGCTGAATAAATAAAGTAAATACAAAATAAAAAGGCTGCATCGACGATGCGGCCTTTTTTATTCTAGGTCATTTCCTTCATCTGGAAGGAGTTTAAAACTCATTCTATACTCGTCACAAGGACCAAAGATTTTAATCGCTTCTCGATGCCCTTTTGTGGGATAACCCATATTTCTATCCCAGCCATAGTGGGGATACTTTTGGTGCAATGCCAACATATATTCATCTCTATAGGTCTTGGCTAAGATACTCGCTGCTGCGATGCTCATATATTTAGAATCCCCTTTTATCACACATTGATGTGGAATTGCCTCAAAGGGTTTAAATCTATTCCCATCTACGAGGATAAAATCTACACTCAACTTTAATCTTTTAAGCGCTTCATGCATGCCCAATATCGAAGCATTTAAAATATTGATCTCATCGATAATAGCAGGGGAAATTTGAGCGACTGCAAAATCAATGGCGTCTGCTTCAATCTGCTTTCTAAGAATATTTCTATTTGCTTCGCTCACCTGCTTGCTATCATTGAGCAGTTTGTTTTTGTACTTTGGTGGGAGCACCACGGCTGCAGCAAATACGGGACCCGCCAAACATCCCCTGCCCGCTTCATCGCAGCCCGCTTCTATCTGATTCTTCTTGTAAAACGCTTTCAACATTACAATTGGAAAAATAAGCATTCGCCCATCAAATTCATAAAATTTCTTCCCTGAGAGGCGATTTTCATTGTTATTTGAAATTATATTGGCTTGATATTAAGATTCCTACTATTTTTATAACTGAAATGGTTTGGGTACTTCTTTATTTCCCCAATCACAATTTTAAATCGCTATGGTGAAAAAATGGATTTTAAAAGCAGTTGTTCAAAAGACAATCTCCTTCATGCCTTTTAATCATCGCATCAATTACTTTTTTCAAAAGTATGTCACCAAAGGGGTTTATTTATCTGAAGAATATTTTTATGATCGATTGGGACACGCTCGAGATCATTTAAATGCCTATACGAGAAGATCGAACGAAGCTGCTCCTAATACATGTCTAGAAATAGGCACCGGTTGGTACCCCATTGTTCCGATCTCTTTTTTCCTCGCAGGAGCGGATAGAATTTATTCTGTTGACATCAGTTTTCTCACATCAAAGAATCGATTGTTGACGACATTGATTATGTTGGAAGCTTGCTATAGCAAAGGGCTTTTATCCTATTACTATCAAGTAGATCCAGATAGAATGCAAAAAGTCAAAGAGCTGATTGCGAATATCAAAACTATGACACTCGAAGAAGTGCTGGAAGAATTGCATATTTTATACCTCATTGAAGACGCTCGAAAGCTTTCATTAAAAGACGATTCAATTGATTTAATCAACTCTAATAATACTTTTGAGCATATCTATCCCAAGACCTTAATTCCAATTCTCAAAGAATTTAAGCGCATCGTCAAAAAACAAGGTGGCGTTATGTCTCACTTCATCGACATGTCAGACCATTTCGCCCATTTTGATAAGACCATCAACATCTACAATTTCTTGCAATATTCAGATATAGAGTGGATGTCTATTGACAATTCCATTCAGCCGCAGAATAGATTGAGGCTGTATGACTATAAAAAGATCTATGCAGATTTAAATATTCCCATCAATCAAGAGACCTATAGAGCGGGAGATCTAGAAGCCCTTCAGACCATTGAATTAGACTTAAAATTCTCTACCCACGATTTAAATGAAGTGGCGATTAGTCATTGTCATTTGGTTTCTTATTAAACCTTTATCTTCATAAATAAAAAAGCCAATTCATTGTGTAATGAATTGGCTTTGTTTTTCTGGTGATGATGATTAATTTACTTTGACAAATTTTCTATTTACTCTCTCAGAACCATTGTCTATAGTAACAATATAGTTTCCTGCATTCAGTTCGCCAATATTCAATTTCATCTGCGTATTTCCCAGTGAAGTGATAACTGATTGTGTTCTAATAATTTTACCTGCAATATCTGTAATAATGATATTTGCATTTCCTTTATCACTAGATATAATATCGATGGTAATATTATCTCTCGCTGGAATTGGATAAACCAATGCATCAAAAGAAATTTTACCGTCTCTTGTAACCACTTGAATTTTGCTGTATTCAAACATTCCGTCGAAATCAACTTGTTTCAATCGATAGTAAGTTCTATTAGAATTTGGCTGAAGATCTGTGAAATCATATGTCTTCAATTCAGCGCTATTTCCTGCGCCTTCGATTCTTCCTATATACTTGAAATGTTCTCCATCAATTGAAGATTCAATTTCGAAATGCGAATTGTTCTTTTCAGAAGCAGTTGCCCAATAGAGGAAGTTTCCACTTTCCAATGCTTTAGCTTTGAAGTAGAGCAATTCGACCGGTAGCGGAGTTCCAATACCTGCACCACTAGAGCCGCTACCGCCAGAGAAGCTTGTCACGTTACTAAATTGTACATAATGTGCGCCGTTCTCATTTCCATAAGATTCTACATTTAATGCGACATTATTAAACATTTCAACGCCTGAAGAATCGATATTTGCTCCAGGGACATAAGCTCCTGTAACTGTTTTAAACCAAGTAAATGGCTCCATCCAAGGTCTCATCGGGACATTGAGATATTGATTCACATATGTTTCTGCAGCATTGCTAATAGTGGCTGAATCAGATGGATCAAAATAGAACCGCACTTTCACAGGTGTTCCCAAACTTGCTCCATTTAAATCAACATTCCAATATTTCTTCATTACCCAAGTCCCTCTCATTAGCGTTCCGCTTGGATCAGAGGTATCTAAAATATAATTTGAACTTGTCCCTATTTTTACTTTTGCAAGTGTCCGCGCCGTATAGTTGGTATCCCAATTAATTGCAAAGAAAAAGTTTGAACTAGACAAAGAACCTGTTCCGCTGTAATAGGTCCATCCTGTGCTCTCATCATTACATGTAGCTTCAAGTGAATCTGTAGCGCCGCTTGTTCCGCCATTCAAGATTTTAGTTAGATCAACCAAGCCTTTTCTCACCAAAGCGGTGTCGCGTCCTTGGCAACCTGAAGAAGAGTCAATCATCTGCACATAATAGTAGGCATCTGTTGTTGGTCGCACTTGAACGCTATCTTCTCTATTTGAAGTATAACCACCGATGTTAGAAGTCCAATTAAAGGATGCATGTCTTTTTCCTTCAACAGCGATATTATCAATCCCTACCACAAAACCATTGTTTGATTTTGATCTCATTCTCAATTGCAAATCAGCTTGGTTTAAGAACATTGCAGGAAGATTAAATCCTACAATTGCTCCTGCTGGTGCGCCAAGTGATACATCGAAATTAATCCAAGTTCCAGCGATATTGACCCAGTCAACTCCTCCATTGGTTGATGCTTGAATATCCAAACTATCCCCCGTTGCATAATCATAAATAAGTCTCGAACTCATTCTCAAAGAATCAAAGCCAATTGTTGAAATACTCGGTGTATTCAAATAGGTTGAAGTCAAACTTGTACTAGAATCATTCAATGCAACGATGCATGAATCCCTATCAAAATTGAACGTCTGGGTTCCAACAGTTGCAGGGGTTTTTCTCACCATCCAAGATGAGCTTAGCTCTCTGCCAACTTCATTGCTGATACTCCATCCATTCAAGCCCGTTTCAAAACTTTGATACAAGAAAGTTGTCCAATTATTCGCAGTGCGATTCGTTGCAGACAATACAGATATTTCTGCTGGACTATTGCTTTGACAGAATATGGTATCTGCGCTTGTAATGCTTGGCACTGGATTGGCGTGTGCCTTGACAACGACTTGAGCAGTATTCACACAATTTAATCCAGAAGTTTGCGTTGCAGTAACGGTATAAACTGTTGTAGCAGATGGATTGAAATTCACATTATTTCCCGACGGGCTGATTCCAGTCATCGGCGACCATGCATAATTATTATACATAGAAGCACTATCCACTTGTGTACTTACAGCACCTGGCAAACAGAATCCAAGTTCTCGTGGTGCTGAAATTTTTGGAGGAGACAAGACTGTTGCTGTAACAGGGATTCTTGCAGATTCGCATCCTGTAGAAATATTCCAATTATAAAACCAATAATAGTAAACTGTACTAAAACTGTTTCCTGTGATTGATAAAGGTCCAGCAATATATGGATAAGTTGCTCCTGCAGAATTTCTTATCATTGAAACTTATGTAGATCCTTGGGACATTATGTAATTTCCAGCAGGCAATACAATGTTAAAAAACACCTTAAATGGTGTTGTTCCATTTGTAATAGATGTATTGTTAAATGGTATAGTGTGGAGTGTTACTGTATTTGTTGAATTTTTAATGAGAATACTTCCAGTACCGATGTTCGTTGGAAATACATCCACGCTAATTATTTGTGCTTCACTAGAAAGTGAAAATGTCAGATATTGGGGAGCTGTTGAAGTTGCCCCTGTTCCAACGGAAGAAGGATTTAATGGTAAACTAGTCGTTGATGCTCCTCCGGTATTTGCTGAAACATAATAAGTTACCGAAGAAGATATATTCGGGGTGTTATAATTTAGATTTGTATCAACTACTGTATTTCCAAATTCAGTTGTATACCATTTTACACTTGAACTATTTGCAATTTGTACTCCGAGATTTGCTACACCATTGCCACAAACGGTATCTAAAGTAACACTAGAGACCGATGGATTCAGTATTTTAAAACTTAAAATATTTGTACTATCAATCGTTGTGTTACAATATTCTTTGGCCCTAATATAGGTAGTTTGTGTTAACGGAGAAATTGGTGTATAATTTACTGAATTGATCGTTCCAACATTATTCCAAACACCATTTGTATCCGTCGTAGATTGCCACTGTATATTAGATCCTGAATGCCCAGAAATTGACGATGACGGAGATCCAGTTAAACACATTGGAGAAGTAACCAAGCTGCTAATAGTGCCTCCAACCAATGCAACTGCAGTTCTGTTTGTTGCTGCTGGCATGATGTCATTTAAAATATCTCCATCACCCGCAATATTTGTTTTTGCAATCAATGTATAAGTTCCCAATGCAGACATATTCACTCCTGCAGTTATCGTCACAAGTTTAGTCGCTCCTGGAAGCAATGAATCGGTAATATTCCCTACCACTGTATCCATAATCGCTCCGCTTATATAGCAAGTAACCGTTGCTGGTGTGAGATTAAATCTAAGGGTATCTATACCTAGATTTTGAACCAATACAGAAATGGTTTGTGCCGTATCATAACATCCATTGAATCCAGGATTGGTTGATGAAATTGACAAAGCCCCCAAATCTATTGGAATAGGAATTATCTCATAAGCCCCTATATCAGGAGTCGATACACTTCTCGAATTTCCTACGATATCAGTAGCAATACCCACATTGGTTCCTAAATTGTCTAATAATGGATTTGTCGGCTTAAAATTATTTGTACCAATGGATAAGAAATTCGGTTGAAGGCCAACAGAACTTTGATCCCATATTGAACCATTTGCTGCTTGCCAATCAGCTAAAGTTGTATATGCTGACACATTAAATCCTACAGCATTCGTTCCCGCAGGACTATTGATGTACAAATCATTGTTATCCGAAGTTGCAATTAAGCCCGTCAAGAATATACAGTATTTTGTTCCAGTTCCACCTCTTGTAATATTGACGATATTATTCTTTATGTCTACACCTGTCGCTGTCGCTGCCGTTGAATAAATCCCATATGTTGTTCCTGCGGTGGCAGTTTGATCATCTAAATTAATGGTGTTGTGATATATTTGAACATACGTCGAGCCAACAGGATAAATAGCATAAATAGCGCCATTTGATTTGATATCTGAAATAATATTATTGATGAATTTGTTCTCAAGTCCTGAACTTCCGGCAGAGCTTGAGCAATAAATTCCATAGGCTGTAGAAGTTGACCCTGTTATTGCACCGAATAAATTTCTAATTCTATTTTTTTCTACAAGTATATTGACACAATTTGTAGTTAAAAATACGCCAGCTGTTGTCGTAGTGCTTGCTCTTGTAGGTCTTTCAATTACATTATTGGAAATCATAGAATACCCTTGGTAGATATTGTAAATGCCATAAGAATAGGCGTCTCTAACAATGCAATTCGTCACACTATTATTTCGATTATTTGTGTCTAATGTTGAATAGCCGTAGAACACCATTGCATAATATCCACCCGTAATTGTACATCTATTGAAGAGGTTGTTGTTTGCATTAATTCCTTGTGTTGTATAAGAAGTTTTAGATGCGCTTATAGAAACTCCCATTACAGAGGTTACAGCAGCCGTTGTTGAAACAGCAACAGTACAACTATCAAAAGTATTAAATGCCGCATTTCCCATTAAATGAATACCGTAACAGTTCGTCAGAGCAGTCCCAGTAATATTCAAATTATTAATTCTCAAATGCCTAGTTCCATTCAAGTTTAATGTTGCAAAATTTGATCCATTTCCCCCTGCAAAAATCAATTCATTGTTATTTCCATTTATGGTCACTGTATTGACGGAAGAACTTCCCGGTATAGCGGGAATATCTACTTGCTCTGCATACGGTCCGCTACCAGGTGCAACATTAAATATCACTGGACCAACTATTCCGCATGACATAGCTGTCACTGCATTATTGAAAGTAGAAAAATTAGAACCCGTATCAGGCAATGCTGAATTGATTGTATACGTACCTGCTGCCATGGCAATACATACATTTTGCCATGCCGATGTATCATTTCCTCTTACAAAATCCGACATGCCATTCACTGAAGTAATAAATCCGCGCAAACTTACTGCAGTCGTCAAATTGTATAAATTTGTAAAATTCACTATAAGCGTATCGCCTGTTAACATAGCTACTGACGGTAAAGTATCCGTATAGACATTTGTTCCATCTGTATAGTTGACAACTAAACTTGTAATAGGATCTACAGACATATTGGTGATTTTCGCGCGCACATTCTTATTGCCAGCCGTTTGGGCTCCCATAGGACTTACCCAATCAATCTTCGCATCCAAAGTACCTACTGTGAATTCATGCGCTCCAATATCCGGAGTCACACTTCTCACCACACTATCAATATCAATGCTCACGAGACTTGGAATAGAAGCTGCTGCATTATTCAAAGCTGTTGTAGTAGGAATATAATTATAAACAGCAGCATTGCTGTATAATGGATTAGCGCTCACACTGTTTGCATCCCAAGTACCGCCATTCGCCGTTTGCCATGTTGCGAGTGATGAATATAAAGTAGAATTATCCCCAATATTATTTGTACCTGCAGTACTTGCCATATACAAGTTATTATTATCTGACGTTATCAAAGCTGACCGATAATATACACATGCTTTAGTTCCAGCTCCACCTCTAGAAATATGTATTGAATTGTTTCTAAAATCTAAATTTGCTGCAGTGGTTGACGCAGAATAGATTCCATAAGTAGGAGAAGTTGTTGTGGCAGTTGCATCATCCAATACAATGGTATTATTATAGGCTTTTATAAAATTGCCAGAAGATAAATAAATTGCATAGATAGGTCCTGCATGCACAATATCTGAAATGACATTGTTGATAAATCTATTTTCATTTCCAGCACCTGCAGTTGTAAGAATGCAGTAGAACGGATAGCATGTGGATGTTGATGCAGGGAATGAAGTAAATAAATTTCGAATTCTATTTCTCTCAACCGTAATGTTAGAGCAGCCTGTTGTCAACATCACTCCATAGGTCGTTGTAGATCCCGTCCTTGTAGGCCTTGATATTATATTATTGGAGATAAAGCTATTCCCTTGGTAAATATTGTAGACTCCGTAGATATAGTAATCAGTGATTCTGCAATTTCTTACATTATTGTTTTGATTATTGATATTACTTGCTGATTCTCCATACAAAGACACTCCAATATATCCTCCATTAATACTACAATTGCGTATCTCATTGTTTTTACCATTAGGCCCTGCTGTTGAATAGAGTATTGGTGATCCGCTGATTACCACGCCAATAACTGTAGACCCCGTAGCAGTGGGCAATACATAAATATTGCAAGAATCAATGATATTATTATCCGCTCCTCCACCCATTCTAATACCAAATGCATTGGTTGCAGCTGTTGCAAAAATGTTTAAATTCTTAATTCGAACATAATCTGCGCCATTCAAGTCGATAGTTCCCCAATATCCAGCTGATCCAGCGCTGGTGATTGTATCTCCATTCCCGTTAAAAGTAACGGTATTTGTCGATGAAGAACCAATCAAACTCGGAATTGAAAATTGCTCATTATAAGGTCCGCTGCCAGGTACCACATTGAATACCACTGGACCTGCGATACCGCAAGCAAGCGCATTGACAGCCGCTGTAAATGTCTGATAATTCGTTCCTCCTGTTGCAACCGCCGAGTTGATGGTATAAGTGCCCGCCGGAAATGGCGCTACAACATTCACTTTGGTCGCTGCTGTGGTAGATGAGTCTCCACTGCAGAAAAGCGTACATCTATAATAACCTGAATCACTTGGGCTGTAATTAAACGCAGGGCTCGTTAATACACCCGAGATAGCTGTATAAGTTCCTCCAAGGGTTGAAGATCGCTTCCAAACATAGGTTTGTCCTGACCCTGTTGAATTTCCTGTCAAATTCAAAGATAGATTTCCACCAGCGCAAAGTCCTGTTAGAGGAGATATAACATTTGTTCCAGCGGTGGGTGGGGCTGTACATGCAGCGTTAGGTGTGACATCTATTCCAATAGGAGTGAGTCCAGTATTAATTGTACCAGTAGTTGCCGAATAGCCTGCATACAGTCTTTGCATATTTCCTGTAGTAGAAATATTATTAACACTATTACCTCCTGAGACCGCTTGATTTGCTTTTACTTCTATCACCAAACCTTTTGTTGGATCATATAGAAACGGTGTAGTTAATGTAAATCCGTACCAACACCCAGTTGTTGCACCTGTTAGCACAACTGACCCTGAAGGCGCATATACAGAAGTTAGGCCTGTATTAAAAGCTACTCCCGACGCAGTTGCTGTGCCGTATGATCCGCTAGTTCCAACATTTTGTCCCATTGAAATTGTGAACCCAGTATAACTATTGGTTGTATTAACCGTTTGAATTCTAATATACACTTTCGTTATATTATTTCCAGACGATACTGGTGTTCCAGCCCCCCCCCCTGAAGTTGAAAATACCCCTGGTGCATAAATCCATTGTACTTTATTCGAAGTAGTAGAGTTAAGTGGAAATGCATTCCCAGTTGCAGTTGATGCTGCACTTATAAAAGACGGAGTCCCAGGTTGTGCTTCTGCGAAATTGATTCCCGCAATCAAAAAGAGCATTACTGCGATGTGATGTAGATTTTTTACCATAGTAGTAAATATTTAGTGTAAGATGATTGTATACAATATTGTCTATTCTATCACAAAATAGAAATGGGCATCATCGATAACGCAGGTAGATTTACTCTTGAATGGTAAAAGAAAAAGTAAAAAAGAGAAGCGTAAAATTATGGAATAGGCCTGTTTTTAAACTGTTGATATATATCAAAGATACATATTGATATTTAAATTGCCAAATTTAATTTTCAATTTAATTGATTTTTAAGCTAATATGCACAAACTTTAAAGTAATTGGCTAATTCTCGGTCATAAAAAAGCCCGATAAAATCAATTATCGGGCTTAAAATTTCACTCTTAATTAGAGATTGAGCTTCTCTTAAGTTTATTAATAAATTAGTTTTGGACTATAAATTACCCCCTCAAAATCGGGAAAGTCATACAGTGTGGGCCGCCTCTTGCCCTGGATAATTCAGTAGATGGTATGAAAATAATCGTGCGCTTAACCTTATCTGGATGGAAAATTCCATTCTTATAGGCTGAAACGATAGATTCTCCGTCTATTATTTTATAGCCCTTCTCTTCGAAGGCATTCTGTGTCTTTGGATTGCGCTCATAGGCAATCGCCACGCCATCTTTCAATGCCACGAGATTGCAGCCATCTGTCCATTGCTCGCGCTCATCATGCGGCGTCTCGCCATTTCCACAGATAATGAAATCCATCTTGGGGTTGATGCTCTTCAAACAATCCTTCAAATTAGTAAACTCCTTGGTCTTCTTCGCGCCCTTGGTATATTGGGTGATATGTATTTTCCCATTATTGATCAAGGTATACGGCTCATAGGCCACAAATTCATTGGAGCTGATCTGCGTAAATAATGTATCGATATGCATGCATGTTCGCTCCTTAGGTATATCCACTTTGATTACATTCTTAACGACATCCTTTTCAAACAATTTCTCCATCAAATACTGAAAAGCCTTTTCTGTAGACCTCTCACTCACACCAATAATCAAGTGGTCTTTATCCAACATCATCACATCGCCGCCTTCCATCGTGATTTCATCTCCCGCCAAAGTCATATCGATGATTCGCTCATTATTCTTTTCTTGTACAGATTTAAAAACTGGGTGATGATAGATAATATACTTGGTAATAAAATTTTCTCGCGTGCGCGCATGCTTTGCTGCATGGCAAATAATCGCATACTCATTGACCATCACGCCGATATCTCTTGTAAAAATATAATTGGGTAGTGGAGCAAATATCTGTCGATCGCCTCTTGTCAAACAGCCTGTAAATAAGGTATAAACTAAGTCTTCATTAAAGAGCTTACTCAATTGGCGTTTCACTTGATCATCACAATTTTTCATGTGCGCAGATTTCATCAATGAGATTGACGCGCGCCACTTTGTTTTTTTCGAACACTTCAAACAATAAGTTTTCTGTATCGTAAACATTATTTCTACCAATAAAGGCCTCAATCACATTCCAAAATAAGGTATGCTCCTTGCGCATTCTATCCAGGTAAACGATATCATCATATAAAAACTCCAAGGCATTGCTGGGAGTGACAATTTCAATTCCATCATCCGGGAAGTGGACGATTACTTTTTTGAGGGGAGCAACTTCTGATAATACTTGTAAACGTGGGCGCATAATGCGCAAAAATAGCTAATTTTAGCAATAGTCCATGTCTATTGACTATTCTCCCTCTAAAATTAAATAATACTCCTGATTTATCTCTTGTATCGGATAGGAGGTTACAAAGAATTTCTCAGTCTGCCCTTTTCCTGTTTTTATATTAAACCGTATATCGTGCATGGGGCAGATAATCCAATCTCCCGCGCATTTGCCCATACCCAAGCTTGCACCTGCGTGAGGACATAAATTGTCGATTGCGTAATAAATTCCCTCTTTGCGCGCGATACATATCTCTTTGTCTTTAATATAGAGAATGCTGGTGTCTCCTTCAACAGGCAAATATTTTCGGTCTATTCTCGTTTTTCCCATTGCTCAAAGAAAAAACAAATTTCTCGGGGATAATCCACTAATTTTGCACTTTCCCAATTTTATGCAAATCCTCGATGGCATAGCCCTCTCCAAAACAATCAAAGAAGAAGTAAAACAGGTTGTCGCGACCTATACAGACAAAGGTAAGCGCCCTCCTCATCTGGCGGCGATACTCGTTGGAGACAACGGCGCGAGCAAAACCTATATCAATAGCAAAATTAAATCTTGCGGCGAATGTGGATTCGAATCTTCCTTGTTTACATTTGATGCTTCCATAGGAGAGGCTGAATTGCTGCAAAAAATAGATGAGCTAAACAAGGACCCAAAATTGGATGGATTCATCGTTCAATTGCCCCTGCCTAAGCATATCAACGAAAACAATATCATTCAAGCGATTTCTCCAGAAAAAGATGTCGATGGTTTCACGCCGATTAATTTCGGCAGAATGGCCTTGGGACTTCCCTGCTATATCCCCGCAACACCTTTTGGCATCTTGCAAATTCTCGAGCGATACAAGATCTCCACCAGCGGGAAGCATGCTGTTGTCATCGGCAGAAGTAATATTGTCGGCAAGCCCATCAGCATTTTACTCGGACTCAATCAGCCCTCGGGAAATTGCACTGTTACCTTAGTTCACAGCAAAACAATCCACATAGAACATTATATTCAACAAGCTGATATCATCATCTGTGCACTAGGAATTCCCCATTTCTTAAAAAGCGAGATGGTCAAAGAGGGCGCAGTGGTCATCGATGTGGGGATTACACGTGTTGACGACGCCACGCTGCCTAAAGGCTATAGAATTGCCGGTGATGCTGATTTTGAAAACATAAAAAACAAATGCAGCGCGATCACACCTGTGCCAGGCGGTGTAGGACCAATGACCGTAGCCATGCTCATCAAAAATACGCTCCTAGCTTATCAAAGAAATTATGGAGATCATTAAAAAATACTTCCCCGAATTGTCTGATACTCAAATGCAACAATTCGACCAACTTCAATCTCTCTATGGTGAATGGAATGAAAAAATCAATGTCATCTCTAGAAAAGATGTAGATAATATCTATGAAAGACACGTGCTTCATTCACTCGCGATTGCCAAATACGCTCAATTCAAAGATGGCAGTAAAATACTAGACCTCGGCACCGGCGGCGGATTCCCCGCTATTCCCCTCGCCATTTTCTTTCCCGAGATTGAAATTCTCGCTGTCGATTCCATCGCCAAAAAACTCAAAGTAGTCGATGAAGTCGCTGCTGCAATTGGTTTGAAAAATATTCAGACGAAACATATCCGCGTTGAGGAAATTAAGGACCAATATGATTTTGTCGTATCGCGCGCTGTCGCTCCGCTCTCAGATTTGATTCGCTGGACAAAAAATCTCTATCACCCTATACAATTCAATAAATTGAACAATGGCTTAATCACTTTAAAAGGAGGTGATTTATCTGCTGAAATTGCGGAATCTAAACGAAAGGTGATTGTAAAGCCCCTTTCTGATTACTTCAAAGAAGAATTCTTTGAGACAAAGGTAATCGCCTATATCTCCATGATTAAATAATCCCCTTTACCCAAAAGTGAATTTCAAATTCATAATGAAATTGAAAAACATCAAGAGCGTAACCGCTGTAATTTTGGCGACATAGAAGTTGAATTTCAACTTGTCTGTCATAATATAGATGATGATATTATTGACCAATAGCGCCGTCAATGCCACTGTCAGGAACTTGCCCAATTGCACAGCCAATTCCATTTCCGTATTTTGATAGGTCCAAATTTTATTAGCTGAAAAATTAAAGATCGCCCCAACTAAAAACCCCGTTGTATTGGCGATATACTTATTGAACTTAAATTTTTCCTTGCACATATACGTCGTGCCCATGTCTATGCCAAAACTAATTCCTCCGACGATGAAGAATCGAATGAATTTATCAATAATTTCTTGTGTGATAAAATTTGAATAGGTCATTAGATAATAAATTTGCCGTTTTGATAAATCATAATTCCATCCGCCCAAATTTCTCCTCCTTGTGTCATATCTGTAATCATATCCCAGTGAACAGTGCTTTCATTTTTTCCCCCACATTGAATATAGGCTTGCCCTACTGCTAGATGAATGGTTCCACCAATTTTCTCGTCAAACAAGATATTCTTGGTCATCTTTTGAATATTGTAATTGGTCCCTACAGCTGCTTCACCAAAAAATCTTGAACCGGGGATAGCAAATATCTTATCTAGGAAATCCTTCCCCTGAGAGGCATTCCAAGAAATGATCTCGCCGTTTTTCACTTCTAGCTCCACATCGTGAACTTCATTTCCCATGTATATAGATGGGTAAGTAAACTTCACTTTCCCATTGACACTATCATCTACAGGTGCCGTGAACACTTCGCCTGAAGGCATATTCGCCTTGCCATCAGAGTTAATCCAAGTTCTCCCTTCCACACTAAACTCAATATCAATATTGGGTCCTTTATACTGAATCTTCTTGGATTTATTCAAATAGTCTGTCGCTTTTTGTTGGTTGCGCCCCACTTCTTGCCATGCACTTATTGGATCTTCTGCAAATAAATGACATGCTCCAAAAACAAATTCTTCATACTCTTTTAAACTCATTCCCGCTTCTTGCGCCGATGCTTGTGTGGGGAATAGACATAAATTTCTTCGCATCGATCCGTCCGCTGTGCGCTGCGAATAAGCCTTATTGATTTCCTTTGACGCTGCACTCATCAAATTGCGCTTTTCATTGTCCACATGCATCATCTCTTTGAGATTGAATGGTGCTTGAATACTGAGGAAGGCATCAAACTTTGTAAACGCCTCCACGAGATTTGGTTCCAAAAATTCCAATTGCTCCTTCTGAGCATGATCGATGTATATCTTTGATTTCTCAGCAAATGAAATATCAAAAACGGGGATTCCGCCCGCATTCAATACTTCTCGCTGAACCTCTTGCAATAAGGGCTCTGCCAAATAGGTTGAGCGAATAAAGACTTTGTGTCCCTTCTCTACCTTTAAGCAATATTGTGTTAAAAGCTTTGCATACTTGTTATATATATTCTGCATTTTTAATTATTTTGAAAAGTACAAACTTAATGACTTATGTTTTTTTTGATATTCAATTTTTTGACTAATTCTTTAAATTTTCGCGTCAATCATCTACTTGCAATCATAACTATTCCACGACAAGTTTCTCCACAAATTGTCTATTTGCACCTCTAACTTTGAGGTAGTATATTCCTTTGGGATAAGCCTCCATATGAATGATATCGCTCTGTACAAATTTCTTTTCCATCAAGATTTTCCCCTCTGTCGTAGATAGCTCTAAATCTAAAGATTCGCCCGAATTGTCTTTGAGTTTTATGCGCACAATATCTATCGCTGGATTTGGACTTAATAAAAGACCGCTCTCTTCTCCCATAGAATTTATATTGGCTGAAAATATCTGTATGCTTTTAGAGATAGAATCAATCCCGCAATCACCCGTCGCAATCAACTTTACATTATACATACCTGGATTCGCATACTTGTACTTGGGATTGTTTTCAAAACTTGAATTTCCATCGCCGAAAATCCATTCTGACTCTGTTTGATTTAAAGAACTATTGCTCGCGATAAATTCATTTCCAATTACCTGATAAGAAAAATTGGCTATTGGCTTGTCTTGTATTTCAATACTATAATCAAATGTGTCCACAAATGATGTATTCGATGCGGCGAGCCTCACTTGCTTGATTCCCGGACTAGCATATACGACGATATTGCTATCTCGCTTCGTTGAATAACGAGGCGTTGCGTCGATTCCAAAATCCCATGTTTGATAAATTGCATTGATTGACTTATTGATAAAAGTCACTGTTTGATTAACACAAGCGGGCAATATTGCCTCGCATTGAGCTTTTAAACTATCATCACTGAATATGAATATATCATCGATGGCCATATCGCCTAAACTTCCATTTGCGGTAAATCCTCTAAACCGAATATTTACAACGCCCGAATAGGCAGAGAGATTGACATTGTTTGCATTCCATACATCTCCTTTGTTTCCAGATATCACTGGAATAATATCTAAAATCCATTTTGTTCCGTCATATAAATCTACATGTAAGGCTCCCATATTCGATCCAAAAAGATGGCACTTGAATAGTAATTTTGGATTCTTCATACTGTCTAAATTAATACAAGGAGAAATCAAATTTGCAAATTTATTGACACAACTATTCGCTTCAAGATAGACATATTTTCCTGTCGTGGTCCCTGGATTGGCATCCACACTAGGGCCTGTCGATGTAGCAAATCCCGATGGGGTTTTCCCAAAATTCACGCGCCAGTCTATAGAATCATTCACACCATTCTCTCCATTTGCCCAACCATTCTTCAAAAGACAGACCGTTGCTCCACAATCACTGCTCGTTCCGCAATTATCAAATGTTTCGAAATCTTCCGCCACAAACGTTTTCACGCCCTCACTATTGATCGTGAAACTCTTTGCCAATGTATCGTTGCAGATATTCACATCCAATGCGTTTTGCGTCCAAATTTTTATTTGATGAAGCCCTTCCGGAATAAGCAAATTCACCACAGGAAAGTTGACCGTAGCAGAGTCTTTTAAATTCAATGTTCCCGTAAAATTCATCGATACAGGGATAAGATTATCTATTTGATAAAACACTTTGAAATTAGAGGCATTGGTATTTGATATATTATTGACTTTGGCGCTGATGTTCAATGTCAAATTCCCATCACAATTTCTATTTAAACTAGCCAACGGTCTTATTATTCTAGACACAATCAAATCAGTTCCTACAGCACTGCAGTTTAATAAATTGCCGTTTTTCAAAATTGCCAATCCCCTGCGTCCAACATGTCCCAAACTATGCACTGCTGCAACTGCGTAATAATTGGCTTCGCTCGGATTGCTGCAAACTTTAATATACCTATTTGATGTAGTAAATGCAAAAGAATCCATATACTCTTTCCCCAACTTATAAACAATATATCCCGTTGCGCCAGTCGTCGCTGCCCATGACAATATCATGGAATCTCCACAATTTTTTTGCACAGCCAACCCTGTTGGCACATTCATAACATGGGTACCTGCATCGGAAGTGTCTGTATCGACATTTTGAATTATTGCTACTTTAAATGTATTGGTCAAAATATTGGGAACACTGAATGCCCATGATCTTATCTTGGCGTTGATATTCGTGGATATATTATTCCATGTTGTTCCGTTGTTTGTCGTATAGCGGAGTGTAATTGGACTCGATGTGTCTTGACTTTCCCAACGCACAATCTCTTGATCTCCTGGCTTCCATTTTTCATTGCCTTGCGGATACGTCAATCGAATGCCCTCTTGAATAAAATCATAAATTACACAATATTTTTGAGGACCAAAAGGGATTGAAAATCCATCCACTTTGAGGCTGCATATTCCACTTGGGTCTGAAACAACGATTTGCTCTACATTATTCAAGGAGTCATTACCCTCCCAAGCTTTAGTGCTTAAGCTCGCCACCGTAGGTTTTGGATCAAGCCTCAATGGAAAATGCGTCGTTGAATTAATCTCTCCACGGATATCGATATTGTTGACTATCGCAGGTTTTGCTCCCGCCGCTGCCTGCCTATCATTCCAATAGACCATTATCTTCACTTTTTTTGTCCCTGCGGGAATATTGATTAGATGGGTTTTTGAACCCCCTTGCGCAATAGAATCAATTAAATAATTTCTGTTCTTGATTACTTCTAAAGCTCTCCCTCCATTGACAATGCCATATCCATACAAATAATCTGGCCCTGGATTGCCATAATCATCTGCTGTATTCATCATGATTCCCTTCATCAGTGCATTATAGGGCAGCGCACCGCCATTCCACTTTCTATAGGCTTCATACAATACGGCCATCGTTCCCGATGCCATTGGGCAACTCATCGAAGTGCCTGTCTTTGATGTATAGCCGCTGGCATCAACATCTACTGAGGTAGTAGACACTACATTTGATCCTTTTGCACAAATATCTGGTTTTATTCTTCCGTCTGTCGCTGGCCCTCTGCTGCTCGAACCCGCCAAAACACCATTTAAATCAGTATTTCCAACTGCCAATACATTCTTTGCAGATTTATGACCTCCGGTGATATTGCCCCAATTCGCTCCTGCACCATATCCGCAATTAGATGTCCTTGTATTCCCTGCTGATAAAAAATGCAATAGCGATGGGTAATCAATGGTCTGCTTATCCAATTGATTGCAAATAGCCGTATACCCTCCATTGCAAGTTTGTGCATACGACTTACTTGTAATAGTAATATTGAGGTTGTTATACAGGGTCGGGATATTATTATAGTTTGCGTCTGAGGCATCATAGGTATAGAGTTGCGCCCCCCAGGCAATTCCTCGGTGCAGTGGATTTAAATTGCCAGCGCCCATGATGATTCCTGCCATGGTCTCCATGATCTCCTGAGATTGTTTGTAACAAAATGGGTGTTTCTTCCCGTATAATCTATATGAGGTCCTATAATTCCGTCATCTTGCAACATAATATTGATGCCCCTTCCAGAATAAACACTGCCATCGCTCTTATCACTGTGGACTTGGTTCATTTTAATCAATGTCGTTCCCGTATAATTCTCTTTCTCCGGCTCAGGACTGATTGGCTCAATAAATTGAATGAATGATTTTTTGGCTAACTTTGATATATTGCAAATTGGAATCTGAACAATAATCATATTGTCCTCCTTTTGTGTCCCAATGATTGCTATCTTATCCAATTCCAACTCCTTCTGAGCAGCAATGAACTCTATATCTGGGAAAAAAGTCAAGATCAGCCTTATATTCTTTTTCTTAAAAATGGCATGACTCGGATATGTTTTCTTAGCTATCGCTTCGCTCATCTTCCATGCTGGTTGAATAGAAGAAATCGCGACTTTTATTTTTGCCTCTTTGGGAATTTAAAACCCTTGTCAACAGAGATATAATAGGCATTCTGATGAATATAGTTCTGAAAGACAATCCCTGATTTCTCCAACTTCTCTTTTTCTTCTTGCAGAGGAATCGAATAGAATTGAACCAAAACATGCGCCCTGTCTCTATATATATCCGCTTTTGTAAATACATAAGCATTGTCTTTTGCAATTGGCAATGAAAAAGAACCAGATTGAAGTTGCAGATTTTGCCCAAAAGTAAATCCAGCTACCAATAAGAAACTAAAAAGTAGAAATTTCATGATATAAAATATGGCTAAAAGTAAAAGTTTAACATAAAACTCATTTGAAAATAATGCCACTCCTTCATTACGAATTGTTTACCTCTCAATAAAACCTGCTTTTCCTATGGACCGACTATTTATTCCCGTGGATTTGCCCCTTTGTTTGCGCTCTTACCTGCTCATTATTTAAAAAATTGGATGATTTTTTGGAAATATTCAAATTTTACATACATTTGCAGGAACAAAATTTTGAAAACATATGTCAAAAGTAATGGGAACAGCATGATGACGATATGGGGTTTTATAATGGGAACCATCACTTATTTTAACTATGTTAATAGCCCTGCTCCATATCCAATTCAATGGAGGATTTAAACATAGCTTGATTGGATTCGGGAATTATGATACCCGCGCTACTTCCCTTCTTTAATGTTATTGACTTTGAATTATGTTCTCGTGCTTTAGAAAGAGCCAAGAGATGTATAATTAAAACTACACCAAGATATTATTAAAGACCTCCAGAGGAGGTCTTTTTTATTTTAGCAATAGCCGGATATCCTTTACCAATCTATTTTTATCTGTCTCTGAGGTACCATCATAATACCCTCGGATTCTTCCCGCCCTATCGATAAGCGCTAGCAATTGACTATGCACAAAATCTTCCTGTATACTAGCATCTGTCGGCTCAGCAATAAAATAAGCATAGCGCGCTTGATTGTATAAATCCAATTTTTCTCCTGTTACAAAATGCCATTTATTCGCAACCTGGCCATATTGTTCACTAAAGGCTTTGAGCACTTTTACACTATCGTGCTCTGGCTGCACAGTATGCGATAAAATCAAGAAATCTGGCTCATTTGAAAAACTATCTAATACTGATTTCAAGTTTTTCTTCATGATCGGGCAAATTCCCTCGCATGTGGTAAAGAAAAAATCCGTCACCCATACTTTGTTCTTGAAATTCTGTAAAGTGACTTTTTCACTATCTTGATTGACAAAAGTAAAATCAGGCACATGATACTTTCCTGTGCTATCCCCCTTGGGGCCGTAAAATGGCAAGGCAACCTCCTTATAAGGACTTTGCTTTGCATAAATATCTCTCAATATGTAAATACAATATCCCAGAATGATCACCGTCATTGTGAATAGACAAATCCTAAAAATTTTTTGACTCATGTTTTGTTTTATTTATTCCCTTTTTCAATTCCCAAACCAAATAACGCAAAATCGTACTTAACTGGGTCATTCCTATCATATTGTTTGAGCGCCTTGGTCAATTCTAATACCGTCTGCCAATCCGTTTGTTTGCGCTCTATCAAACCCAATTCCCTTCCTACTCGATCCACATGCACATCTAATGGACACAATAATTGACTCGGTTTAAAACGCTTCCATAAACCAAAATCAACCCCTTGTTTATCATCTCTAACCATCCATCGCATAAACATACACAAACGCTTACAAGTTGAATTCGTCGCTGGATTGGCGATATGTTTTCGTGTGCGCTGCGGAGCATAATCGAGGGAAAAAAAACTGTTGTGAAATTTTTCTAAGCCACTTTGTATATGATCCGCCTTTTTATATCCCTTCGTTATAAATAATTCTTCCATCGTATCGCTTTGGCTATAATGCTCTTTAAAAAAGGCGATGCAATAGAGCAAGTCCGTATCATTAAACGTCCTATGAACAAAGCCCAACAAGTTTTTCAACTCTCTATCATTGTGATGCAAAATAAACTGATGAGGCGCTCTATCCATTCTCTCCATCAATTCATTTGTTTTATTGATGATGGTCTTTCGCTGGCCCCATGAAAATATTGCTGCAAAAACCGGCAATTTCGATGTCTTGTTTTTTGGTAAATTGATGTGGGATGCTGATTGGATCGTGCTCTATAAAATCCCGTTTATTGAATTTTACAACCGCTCTATTTAAGATTTTCTCTACTTCACTTTGCTTCACTATCATGGATATCTTTGAATATCTTATCAATTTTATCTACATAATCCAACGTGTCGTCTAAATAGAACTCCAAGTCAGGAATTTTCCTCAAGTCGTGTCTCATCTTATTTCCCAATATCCTTCGAAAATCATACTTATGCTCATTCATCGTTTGGATAATCTTGTCATTATCTTGAGAGCCATAAACGCTGATATACATTCTGGCAATCCCCATATCCGAAGTCACCTTTACATTCGGTTAGCGTGACAAAAGTATTGCCAATATAATTCTTACTCTCTTTAATCAAGATCTCACCAAACACTTCTTTGATCAATTGCGCTATTTTACTTTGTCTCCTCGTATCCATTTCTATTGTTTTTTCTGTTATTTTAAATCCTGCTTTTTTGCCCTGCTGTGAGAGGCGCGCAAAAAATGCGTTTTATCTATCCATTAAATCCAAAAACAAATTCGGGTCAGTACCGTATTCCAATAACAACTCCGTATAGTTTTTAGGTCGTATTCCATGAACGCCCACTTCTTTCTTAATCTTTGCTTTTCCCATTAAAGATTTAACCACCGCTTGTGCACTTCTCACGCTATATTGTTTCCCTCCCTCTCCTTCAAAAAGATATTTCTTCGGCGCATATTCCTTCAAATATTGGCCAATAATTTTATAAATGGCATTGGGCAATTCTTGCTCTCTATCTGGCTTTCCACTCAATCCAGGCACGAGCATTTTCTTCTTGCTCAATTCTACCTGCTTTAATTTTATTCCCACCAATTCTGATATTTTTATCCCTAATTCATAGCACAATCGCATCACCAAATCGTGTTTTACATTGCTGCTCTTTTCGAAAATTTTATCAATATCCCCATGAGACAGTTGCTTCTCCTTGGCCAACTTTTTCTTTGGTCGCGGAATTTCTTGAAAAATTTTTCGCTTCTCTAGAACTTGATCAAAATACAATCTCAATGCATTTATCTTATTGTGCAAATGATTTTCTGAGCATTTCAATACCGCTGTGCAATAATAGAAATAGCTCTTCAACTTCTCCGCGTTTAACTTGTCCACGGGATGAGAGCCAAGCAATTCCAGCAATACAACGAATTCGTTTTTATACACTTTAACCGTATTGCCTTTATAGCCTTTTAATTGTAAAACTTTTACGAAGTTCCGAAGTGCAGTATGATTATTAACGTGAACTTTTTCAAAAATCTTTGTGTCCAATTCACTTATCTGCAATCCCAATTTCGCCCTCATCGCTTTTGTATCAGGCACATACCACTTCCCTGCTGATTTGCTGAATTTTGCTAGTTTAATCTTTTCGATTTGACGTTGCAGCGCAGCATCCTTTTCGAACTCAATCCAAATGATGGGTTCACTTTTGTATGTATCGAGTCTAAACTCAAAGGGATTGCTTTTAACCATGACGATTTGTTTTAATTAGTTGCCGTGAACTTGTTCAAGTAGAATTGAATCAGGGATAACCAATTTTTTACAAATGCAAAAATATACATTCTGCGCAGTTCCCACTGTATTAAATTATCTTAAAAATCGCTTGCATATGGCAGTAAATCGCTAATTCCGCGAAAATTGCGCAAAATTCTTTGTATATTTGCATTGCGTTTAGCCGTATTATTTTTAAATCCTCACTAAACCCTTAAAAGTATGCGCTTCAATATCATTTTAGTTATCTCTTTATTCTTTGTAGATTGCTTTGCCACTCCGCCTGCGCAAAGATTATTGGACAATGAAATTCAATCCCTCTATTTCGATTGTCAATTAGCTGGTGTAGTCAGCTATAATGCCTTTAAAACATCGATATTGGGATTTAAAAAATTTCACCCGAGCAAGTCAATCATTAGCATCGTCGATTTCTCGCTACCTTCCACTGTAAAGCGCTTCTTTGTTATCAATCTCGATTCAAAAAAGTTACTTTTCTCCTCTTTAGTTGCGCATGGGAAAAATTCTGGTGATAATATCGCCAATGCTTTTTCAAACAAACTTGAATCGCATCAAAGTAGCTTGGGCTTTTTTAAAGTCGGCAGCAAAATTCTCAGTCCTAAACATGGGCTATCCCTCCTTTTATATGGATTGCAAAAAGGAATCAATGACAATGCCCTCAAGCGCGAAATCATCATTCATGGCGCTAATTATGTAAGTTCAAAGTTTATCGATCAATTTGGAAGACTTGGACGCAGCTTTGGTTGCCCAGCGCTTCCTGTAGAAATGATTCCACAAATTATCCCTGTAATCGCTGACGGAAGTCTACTCTATATTCACAGTGAGAGCCATAATGCCGGACATGTTTTCCCTAAAATCTAATCGCCTTCAACAAGCTAAAATACTGCTCTTGAGCAAGCCAATTGTACTTTTACTCTTTGCACTTCTGCCTCTTTTTACTTGTCAATCAAAAAAATCCGCCAAAGAAGCATTTTTACCCGAATCTGTCGTTTATCAAGCTAAAGATTATACGGAGCTCATCATCGATAGCTCGCTCATTCAATCTTACTTCAAAGACCATCCAGCCCCAACTCCGATTGTCGAGGATGTTCAACATTTTTATTCGCGAAGAAATTTTCAATTCGCCTGGTTTACACAAAATGGCATAAGCCCCGCTGCTGCCAATTTTATTAGCCTTTTAGAATCATATAAAAATGACTTTGATGACCATAGTTTAGACAATGTCTATTTAGATACCCTTTTCCCTTCCATACAATCTGACGAAAAAGCTTTTCTAAAAAACATCCATCACGTTTTGGATTTAGAACTTTTGCTGACAACCCAATTTTTCAAGTATGCCCAAAAGGTCTATGGCGGGTCTATCGATAATCCCTTGGACTTGAATTGGTTTATCCCGAGCAAGAAAAAAAACTTTCAAACTTTATTGGATACGCTTGTCTCCATTTCTGATGGTCAAAAAATACAAGAGCCCATCAACCCCTATTACCTGCGTTTAAAAGAAAAGCTAATTCAATATCGACAAATTCAAAAAACTGGGGGGTTGCCAACGGTCTATTCTCTCAAAGAGGCTAAATCCAAAGACGATAGTACACGCTTTCTATTGAATCTCAAGACCTATTTATTTTTATTGGGCGACTTGCGCACGACCAATTTGACGCAATACTACGATGATTCAACGATGAAGTCTATCGCCCATTTTCAGCGTAGATTCGGATTGAAAGAATCCGGGGAACTAGATAAAGCAACCTTGCACGAGATGAACCAACCCATCTCCCTGCGCATCAAACAAATGATGCTCAATATGGAACGCTTGCGCTGGTTGCCACTCGATATTGAGAACAAATATATTCTCGTCAATATCCCCGCATTTAGGTTATATATTTTTGATTCTAGCAAACCTGTAGAGTCAATGAACGTCGTGGTCGGAAAGGAAGCAACAGAGACGATTATATTCAAAGGCAAAATTTCGACGATCATCATCAACCCATATTGGGAGATCCCTATAGCATCGCAAAGAATGAAATCATTCCCCACTTAAAGCGCAATCGAAATTATTTGAAATCCAATAATATGGAAGTGCTTGTAAACAATGTAGTCATCAACCCCAATACAATCAGATGGCGAAGATATTCCACCAATTTCCCCTTTAAATTTCGCCAAAAACCTGGCCCCGATAATGCTTTGGGAAAGATAAAATTCCTCTTCCCCAACAATTACAATATCTATTTGCACGACGCCCCTTCGAAACACTTGTTTGAAAGGTCAAAGCGGGCATTCTCTCACGGATGCATACGCGTTGCAGATCCCATTAAATTAGCCCTTTACATTTTAAAGTCAGATACCACTTGGAATGCTCAGAGAATTGATAGCACAATGATGGACAATACCCCATACCCCATTGCGATTAAACCCACCTTCCCCGTTTACATTACCTACTTTACATCTTGGGCGGACTCTAAAGGGGATCTTCATTTTAGGGATGACCTTTATGGCTTAGACAAAAAACTTTCTGCAGAAATATTTGGTTCAGAATAGCATTTTCTTTTCAACCAAACCACCATCTTCTTTCAATTTTCTTAACCCTCCTCAAAGCATCGTGCAGTCTATCATTCAAATAAAAAGTTCAAAAATAATTATCTCCTTTTTTATTTATTTTCAAAAAAAAAATTTGTTTTTAAGAAAAAAAACCATTCCTTTGCACCGCGTTCTTTAAAAAATTATTCTTATCCAGAAAGACAGAGGGAATTGACCCGATGACGTCTTGACAACCCTCTCAAGCAATTGAGAGAAGGTGCCAAATTCAACTTCGCAAAACGAAGAAAGATAAGTTAGAAATCAGCCATTAATCACATAGCAATATACATTAAAAGCTCTTCTGACCTGTCGGAAGAGCTTTTTTATTTTAGCCTCCTCCCGACAATTTTATCTGTCCTATAGGATAAGTGTTTTTTAAATCATCATTATTATTAAACATTTAAAATCATCTTAATCATGGAAAGAAAAAATTTAATCATTGGTCTGTTTGGCTTCGGTTGCGTTGGGAAAGGCCTTTACGAAGTATTAGAAAAAACGCCTAGGCTCAATGCGCGCATCAAGACTATTTGTATTAAAGACCCCAACAAACCGCGTTCGCTCTCTTCAGAGCATTTTACATTCGACAAAAACCTGATTTTAAATGACCCAGAAATCAATACCGTTGTAGAATTAATCGATGATGCTGATGCCGCATACCACATAGTCAAAACGGCACTTCAAGCAGGCAAGGCTGTCGTGACAGCAAACAAAAAAATGATTGCTGAGCATTTTCAAGAGCTCATCGAACTGCAAAAAAAACACGATGTTCCATTACTCTATGAAGCAGCTTGCTGCGCTAGTATTCCCATTATAAGAAATCTTGAGGAATATTATGACAACGATTTATTGGAATCCATCGAGGGAATTGTCAATGGCTCCACCAATTATATCCTCACCAAAATCGACGAGGAAAAAGTGTCTTATGCAAATGCACTAAAAGATGCCCAGGAAAAAGGCTATGCAGAAACCAATCCCACCCTCGACACTGGGGGATTTGACGCTAAATACAAATTGCTCATATTGATTGCTCATGCCTTTGGAATTATCGTCAAGCCAGAAGAAATCTACAATATTGGCATTGATAGACTTGGCGAACTAGAACTGAATTATGCCAAGGAAAAAGGGCTAAAAGTCAAGCTAGTTGCTATTGGAGAGAAAAACAGCGATGGGAATATCAATGCATTTGTCATGCCTAAATTTATCGAAAAGTCAGACAAATTATACTCAGTCGATGATGTTTTTAATGGTGTAAAAACAAAATCTTTTTTCAGCGATACACAGTTTTTTGTAGGCAAAGGTGCTGGCGCATATCCCACGGCCTCAGCGGTGCTCTCAGACATTTCAGCGCTCTCCTATGATTATCGATATGAGTATAAAAAACTGAACCAAGAAGATACATTGGAACTAGATAATTCAGTTTTACTCAAAGTATTTTTGCGCCATGATTTAGAGTATGGAAACTCTTTTAAACTGCTTTTTGATGACATACAAGAGACCTATAGCAATAGAGATTCTGGATATATTATTGGGGTTATAACATTGGAAAACATTCGAGAAATTTTTGCTAAACAAGGTCTTGAATCTTCCATTGTCCTATTTGATTTAGTTAAAAAGACAAATAGTCAAATAGCCAAAGGAATTCGAGTACAACACACCTACGCATAAACTAAGCCCTATATGACGCGATATAACGAGAATCATATAAAAAAGTGATTCTCGTCGTGAAAAAAACCGCCTTTTTCGCATAGCTTTGCTTAGTCTTAAAATTTTTGTTTAGGCTATCCATTTTATGAAAGTAGTTTTTATCATCGCAGCTGTTTTAATCCTTGTCTTTATTGCTTTTCAGATCTATTGGATATTCCAAATCAACAAAACGGAAGTTCAGCGATATGAGGTAGTCGCCAAAGGTGAAAATTTTGAAATTAGGCATTACCCATCTGCAACCATGGCCACCATTCATTCTCAAGCGAATCAATACCGTGAATTTAGGAATACAGGCTTTAGAACTTTGGCAGGATATATATTTGGAGGAAATGATGCTGGAAAGCAGATATCTATGACCAGCCCCGTGCACATGGATTTCAACGATTCTTCTTCTACGATGAGTTTTGTTATGCCCGCTACATTGAATGCTGCGGATTTACCGAAACCAAATGATTCAAAAATATCCATACACCAATCGCCAGATGAATATGTTGCAGCGATTCGCTTTGGTGGATTTGCATCAGAAAAAGATATTCGAGCATATTGCGATAAGTTGGAGAATGCGCTCAATAGCGTTCCCATAACAAGCATTGGGACCTATAGATACTTAGGGTATAATCCGCCTTTTCAATTGCTGTTTAGAAGAAATGAAGTCGTTGTAAAAGTGCTGTGGGATCCAACAAAAAACAATATACAACTTTAAAATGTAACAAAAGTAGCACTAAAACATCTATTTAATTACGACCTTTACATTATAAACGAACATTAAATTCAATACTATGACACCAAACATGGGCGCACTAGACAAGACATTCAGAATATTGATAGCCATCATCATCGGCTTATCGTGGTATTCCAATATTATCTCAGGCACGTTTGCCATTATTTTATTGGTATTCGCAGGATTTTTATTTTGACAAGCTTAATTAGTTTCTGTCCACTTTATCTTCCATTTGGTTTTTCTACGATTAAAAAATAAGTAGTCGAACCATTTTAAATTTCCCTGCCATCTTTTAATGAGCAGTTGGGATAGGTATTCATCAATCTGAACTATTTTTTTATGCTTTCTTATATTAAACAAATTTTAGGACTCGGGCCAAATATCGACTTTGCTCAAATCGTTCGAGAAGGCGCCATCATTATCGATGTGCGCACAAAAGCAGAGTACCAAAATGGCCATATTCCAGGATCTCAAAATATTCCACTGAATAATCTATCTAACCATTATTCAAAATTTAAAAAAGACGATGTCATCATCACTTGCTGTGCATCTGGCGTGCGAAGCGCACAAGCAAAGAGCATTCTGCAAGCCAATGGATTTTCTAATGTATACAATGGCGGGGGATGGACGCGATTAAAAAACAAAATATCATGAACATAGCAACAATTACAACAGGTTGGAATTTTATGCGCATACTTCGGTTGGTATTAGGGGTGCTTTTTGCCTATCAAGCATTTCAAAATAGCGATAAAATCATAGGCTTCTTTTCCGCCATCTTTCTCTTTCAAGCAATCTCCAATACGGGGTGTTGCGGTGCATCTGGATGCGCAGTCACATCTCCGATATCTAAAAACGAGCATGTCGAAGAGGCCATTTTTGAAGAAGTAAAATCTAACAATAAATAATATGGAAGCACACCACTATACCGTTGAGCTAAATTGGGCGGCAGATAGAATCGGAATATTGAGTTCGCCGCAACTCCGCAATCAAATAGAGGTTGCCACACCACCTCAATTCCCAAAAGGTGTTGAGGGAATTTGGTCGCCTGAACATCTATTTACTTCTGCGGTCAGCAGTTGTTTCATGACCACATTTCTCTCCATCGCAGAAAAATCAAAATTGGAGTTTTCCAAATTTTCTTGCTCAGCAAAAGGGACACTAGATCAAATTGATGGCGTGTTTGCCATGACAGAAATCACCCTTGAACCTGTATTGACTATTCTCAATGAAAGCGACAGAGACAAGGCTTTAAAACTTCTCGAAAAATCTGAGACATATTGCCTAATTTCGAACTCGATTCGCTCCAAGGTCATTTTAAATCCAACAATTAAAATTTAATCATGGCAAATAATTTTTCTGAAATAATCCAAGGAGATACGCCGACATTGGTTGACTTTTTTGCTGAGTGGTGTGGTCCGTGTAAAACACTTAAACCCATTCTCGAAGATTTAAAAAATCAAATCGGCGACAATGCGCGCATTCTAAAAATTGACGTCGACAAAAATCCTGCGATTGCACAGAGCTATAAAATACAAGGAGTCCCGACGCTCATCCTTTTTAAAAATGGTGAGATTAAATGGCGACAATCTGGCGTGATTTCTGCAAGTAATCTAAAAAACATTATTCAACAATATTCTTCATGAAAAAACTTTTCACTATTCCTTTTATCGCCTCTTTGGCCTTTATTATGAGTTGTTTTGGTCAAGGCGAAAGCTTTCCAACCAATCTCCCTCCTATTGAATTCAATCAAAAAATTAAAGAATTGCCGAAAGCTCCTTTAATAGACGTTCGCACACCCGATGAGTTTTCCAAAGGCCATATACAAAATGCAATCAATATTGATTGGAATGGTTCCACTTTTGATCAACAAACTGCAGGATATGATAAGTCTGCGCCGCTCTTAATCTATTGCTTAAGTGGTGGAAGAAGCGGATCTGCCGCAGCTAAACTTAGAGGACAAGGATTTAAAAACGTCATTGAAATGTCTGGTGGCATGATGAAATGGCGAGCAGCGAACCTCCCTGAAGTGACCGCTAATCAAGCAAATGCTGGCGGCATGACGATGGAGAATTACAATGCCCTGCTTCAAAATAAAAAAATTGTCCTGATCGATTTCTATGCAGATTGGTGTGCTCCTTGCAAAAAAATGAAACCATTCCTAGAAGAGATTTCTAAGGAAAATACCAATACGGAAGTAATCAGAATCAATGCTGACGACCATGCGCAACTTTGCCAAGAATTGGGAATAGATGCTCTGCCTGTGGTTATTCTCTATAAAAATCAAAAGCAAATTTGGAAAAATGTTGGCTTTACTTCGAAACAAGAAATAGTAAAGAGATTGAAGTAATTACATTTTTATAATTCTGCCATCTTCCATTTCTATAATTCGATGGGTTCGATTGGCAAAGTCATTGTCGTGTGTAACGATGAGCAATGATTGATTTAATGTCAATGCGATATTATTAAATATCTCAAAAACAATTTCACTGTTCTTTTTGTCGAGGTTGCCCGTTGGTTCATCTCCCATAATAATCAGTGGATCATTGATTAGAGATCGAGCGATTGCTACGCGCTGCTTTTGTCCGCCAGACAATTGATTCGGCATCTTTAAAGCTTCATTCTCTATCCCCAAAATTTTCAATTTTTCATATGCGCGATGTTCGATTTCTTTTTCGGAATACTTCCCCAATTTCATCCCCGGCAACATGACATTTTTCAAAACGCTGAATTCATTGAGCAAATAATGAAACTGAAAAACGAATCCAATTTCTTCATTGCGCACCCTTGCGAGTTCTTCTTCTTTTTTATTTTTCATACTCACTCCATTGAGCAATAAATCTCCAGTATAATCAGTATCCATCGTGGATAAAATATACAACAAGGTCGATTTGCCACAGCCAGATTTTCCAATCACAGAGACAAATTCGCCTTTGTTAATGGAGAAATTGATATCCTTTAAAACTTGAATTGTTATTGGATCGTGAAAACTCTTCGAAATGGATTTTGCTTCTAATACTTTCATTTATTTTCCTCTAATAATAATTACGGGGTCAACTTTACTCGCTTTTCTAGAAGGAAAATATCCCGCGAAATAGGTGGTTATAATTGAAAAGATAGCGCCAATCAGATAGAATTTCGGATTGTAATCTATCGGATAGGTCTTAACGGTTGGCAGTGATGATGTATTAAATGGTATTTGATCAATCAGAGCAGACATACCAAATCCCAATATTAAACCAACAGCTCCGCCAAACAAACCGATACTGAGCGCAATTGTTATAAAGATTGAGTTGACATCATTCCCTGAAAACCCCGTCGCCTTTAATATGGCAATGGAATCCATCTTTTCATAAATCATCATGTTCAAGATATTGTAAATTCCGAAGCCCGCCACAACGAGCAAGGTAACACCCACTGCATAAGATATAATTGTTCGAACATTGCTTCCTGTCTCGAACTGCGAATTTGCTTGTTGGATATCAATCGCATCTATGTCAAATAATTTTGATACTCCTTAGCCATTAATGGCGCTTGATTGATATCATACAGTTTAACATTGATGTCTGTAATATAGCTACTCGATTCTCCGAGTAAGCGCTGTGTTGTGCTAATCGACGCATAGCTTTGCACTTTATCTACATCTGCTATTCCTGATTGGAAGTAGCCGACCACCTTTAATGGCATTCGATCTCCTTTTGTCGTTGTTACTTGAATTATATCGCCGATATTGGCCATCATTTTTTCAGCAGCTCCTTTCCCTAAGATAATGCTGTTCGGGGTGTTTTTCAAATCGATATAATTGCCCGAGGTGACATAGTCTTTAAATACAAACAACCTATTCTCTTCGATGACATCAACGCCGTTGATTACCCCAGTAATATCAACTGCTCCTACATTATAAAAAACCTGTACTGTTAATTTTGGCGCAATCCCTTTCACTCGCGGGTCGCTTTTTATCGCCTTCATAATGGCTGCATTATTGTATATCTCCAACCGCTCATTCTTTGGCTTTACTGAATGCACAAAATTGTGGTGTGTTTTGAATTTTTGGGAAAGATCAATTGGTTGAATTTTAGATGGCTTCAGCTCTTTGTATAAACGCACATGTCCTGTTCTATTTGTGACCAAGCCATCCAACATCATATTTAATCCACCCATAAAACTCAGCAGCGAAATAAACATCGTGATACTAAAAGTCACACCTATCGCAGCGACCAGCGTTTGCCGCCAGCGTGCAATCAACAGCGATTTAGAAACATCCAAAATTAATTTCGCTTTCATTTCACTGGTTTAATCAATTCATCTCTCTCAGATATCCCCGACAATATTTCTATCTTTTGATAATCTCTAAGGCCTGTCCTAACAGCTACTCTATCGCCATTGGCCTTAGTGACAAAAGAATCATTCTCAATGTAATTTCTCGGAATCAACAGGGCTTTTTCCTTTGCATTCAAAAGGATATTTGCTTCGAATGTTATATTGGGATAAAGCCTCTCTGGCTGTTGCACAAATTTTGCATTGATCATAAATGTCTTACTTCGCTCATTCATCAGTGGATTGATCTTTGTAACGACTGCCTCAAAAACCTTTCCCTTATAACTATCCAATGTAACCATTACTTTCATCCCTTCAGATACTTTCAAAATATCGTATTCATCTACTTGCATTTCTAAATTAAAACTCGCTGAATTGCCGATTACCGCTATGGGTGTTTGAGCCCCCACAATCTCGCCTTTAGATTTTAATATGCTGTATACAATACCATCAATTTTACTGGATACCGTATAATCCCCTTCCATTCTTGAGCTAATCAATACATTCTTTTTTGACTGTTCTGAAACCAAGACAAGTTGTCTCTTCAAGTCATCGTATTTGACCATCGCTGAATAATAAGCATTCTTTGAGTTTTGATATGCCAATTCTCTTTGCTCCAATTCAACCTTAGTCCCAATATTCTGCGACCACAAGGAAGAATACCTAGCAAATAATGTGGAGTCACTGCGCATTTTATTCCTTGCTAAATCAATAAATAATTTTGCTTCGTTTAATTTGCCTTGATTGGAATTGATATCTGAAAAAGCGCTGTTCAATTCGGCATTTTCTTTGTTCAAACGCTGCGTCTCGTTGAATATCCTCAGTATTGGACTTCCCTTCTTGACGACATCTCCTTCATCCACGAAAACTTCGTCTACGATGCCATTGACTGATGCATAGACCTGATACTGGTCATTGCTCTTTACGATTCCAGAGGCATAAATAGACTCCGAAATTGGCTCATAATTCGGTCTTATCTTTTCTACTTTGTCTTTACAAGAAAATGCTAAAAAAATTGTTCCTAAAATGATGCTTGTTCTCATGACCACAAAAATACAAACATTGATGAGCTTATGCGTTTTATTACAACGAAATCGATTACATTTTTCAACGGCATCCCTTTTAGTAGTGAATCAATCCACGCATCCTTTTCAATTTTCATAGCGTAACTCCAATAAAGTATTATCAGAAAAGGCTGTTACCAATTTGTTAATTTTTTTTTACCTTTACCAAAAACCTACCGGATGTTTGATCACACTCAGATTCAAAGTTTTGCCGACAATCCCACCAATATTGGGCTGTTCTTTGCATATCTATTGACATTTGTATTGGTCGGGTTGATTTCATTTACTTATGAAAAGACGACCAAGGAAATAACTACCCCAGGGAATTTCATTCAATCCCTTTTTCTAAGCGCTATCGTCGCTTGCATGATTATGCTCGCTATCGGAGATAGCGTCGGCAGAGGAATAGGGCTGCTCGGCGCCATGGCCATAATTAGATTGCGATTTAATATCAATCACCCGAGAAATACCATCTTCATGTTTGCCTCATTTGCCGTGGGCATCGGCTGTGGAGTATATGGATTCAATGCCGCCATCATCGGAACGCTTGCATTCTGCCTCATCGCATTTTTATTCGTCATTACGCCTTATAGCAGCGCCAACAACCATTTCAATGTCTTGAGATTTATCCTCAAAACCAATCCCCAAGAAGCCGAAAAAACCATCAATCAGCTATTGGTAAAGTATTGTGATAAATTTATTTTATTTCGACTTGATTTGATCACAGAGGGAGAAAAACAAGAATACGAATACCAATATAAAGTCATTCTTAAAAAAGACATTAAGCATTTTGAAGTAATCAATGCCATGAATAGCCTAGAGGGCGTTAGCAAGCTTAGATTCTCCATAAAAGCTGAGCCTGAAGAAGTTTAAACTACATAAAATAAATCCAATACCCTAATAATGAGACTTTTTATTCGATCCCTTTTCATCCTATTTATATCAATTAGTTCTACATGCGCGATTGGTCAGGTTGTCATCAATGAGATTATGGCATCAAACACCACCATTGTCAAAGACAATGCTGGGGAATATGACGACTGGATAGAGCTTTACAATACCTCGAATAGCGCATTTGATTTATCTGGATATTATTTGACGGACTCCAGTGGTGATTTAAAAAAATGGAAAATTAAAAAAGGAACTATTATTCCCGCCAAGGGATATGTCATATTCTGGGCAGATGAGGATAGTTCTCAAGGCAATACCAACCATGTCAATTTTAAGCTCTCTTCATTAGGGGAAATGGTATTACTTGTCGATAGCAATAAAAACATCATTGACCAAATAACATATGGGGCTCAAGTAACTGATAAATCTTATGCCCGCTATCCCAATGGAACCGGCCCTTTTTCCATTCGCACTTCCACGCATAATTATAGCAATGGCGGAGAGGTCGTCTCTATCGAGAATACCCAAGAACTTCCCATTACTATTCACCCAAATCCGACATCGCGCAAATTGTATTTGAACGAATCAGAATCATTGAACAACGCCGCTTATAAGATCCTCGACCTGAGCGGTAAAACCATTAAAATCGGTCTATATAACGGTGACATCGACATCACTGACATTTCATTAGGGGCAATACTATTTAGAGATAAACAAAACTCGTAAGCCATTTATTATTCATGAAAATAAATAGTATCTACATTACCCTCTTTCTAGGAATTATTGCGCTATACTTTGTAGCCCAAAAATACATTATTCAATCGTCGGAGTTTTATGGCATTGCTGAAAATCAGATCCGCTCCATCAATTTGGAATATCCTATTGAGATCAAAGAGATCAAGGTGGCATTAGGGGAGCGCATTGAGACCAATCAAGCCTTGGCCATAGTAGAGAGAACCGATTTGCCCATAAAATTCAACAATCTAAACTTTGAAATCCGCGAATTGGAATTAAAAAAAGCCAATGACTTAGCGCGTGTAAATGGAGAAATAGAAAAATTAACTGCGAGTAAAAAATTGATTCAAACCAATTTTAATGAGAAAATTAAAGCCCTTGAAGTTGAACAATCCATTCAAATAAAATTGTTGTCGAGTATTCAAACCTTCGACATTAAAAATATCGACGACCAAATTATTCGACAAAAAATTGCGGCATTACAAAACCAATATATCGAGGAAAACAAAGTCGTCGAAGCGGAAATCAATAAGGCGCAGATAGAATACAAGGGAATAGCAGCGCCCATTGAAGCCAAGATTGCCAAGATATCCAATGAATTGAACTTGCTCAAAAAACAAGAGAGCGATTTGAAAATATTTGCCCCTCAATCGGGCATCATCGGTGAATTATTGTTCCAAAAAGGAGACAAGGTCAATGCTTATACTGTGCTGATGAAAATCTACGACACGCGACCAAACATTGTTACAACATATATCGGCGAAGGCAATCTCGCTGAAATAAAATTACATCAAGAACTCATGATTTACTCTATTCACGACCCCAATTATAAAATAAAAGGGAAAGTCGTTGGCTTGGGAAATCGCGTAGCGATGCTGCCTGAGCGGCTTAGAAAAATTCCTGAGCTAAAGACATGGGGTAGAGAAATTCAATTGCAAATCCCCTCAGATAATTTATTCCTTCAAGGGGAAAAAGTTAAAATCCTTTTTAAATAAAATCCTCGTTGAAAAAGTTCATTTGCCTTTTTTTACTTTCTATCTCTATAGCGCCAGGCTCTGTCATTGCCCAATATAGCATGCAGGATGTGATATCTACTGCCAATCAAAATGCCTTTAATGAAAAACTGGATTATTTAAAAACACATAAACTTCGCCTTCCATTTTTAGAACAAGTAACGGTGCGATTGAATAGTGAAATCTTGGATTATATGCCGCATTCATACGCTTTGCGATTTAGAAATAATAGCATCGCCGCTATTGTTGCCCAGCGCAAAATGCTCAAGCCAACGATGCAAATAGAAGAGTCAGAAAACACCATTGTCTATCACGAAGAACTCAAACTGAGGTATGAAGGGTTGGTCGAATATTACTTTACCCATATCAAAGAAAAACAGCTCGACACCCTAAAACAATTAATTGAAGATAAAAAAGCACTCGTATACAAACAAATTGAGCTTGGCATCAACAATAAAATTGAAGACATCATTGAAATAGAAGAGGACAATCAAAAAATTCAATCAGAGCTGGAAGAAAACCAATTGAAAAAAATCGAATGGTCTAAAACAATGAAATATTGGTTGAAAGACAGTTCCGCTTCGCCTAATATTGATTTCAGCAATATCATATCCATAGATAAAATAAGGGCACATACTCGTTTAGGCAGCACGGCAGATCTTGTTGAAAATCCCTCTATTTTAAAGCGCCGCGGGCAGATTGAAGTCAATGCTATTAAGGAACAAGTCATTCGTCGAAGTCATTATAATATCCTCAATTTTTGGCAGATTAGCTATCAAGATAGTCTCAAAAAAAACGATCTATTCGATACGAGAATTGCTTTTGGTGTTGGATTGAATATCCCCTTCCCAAATTCCGACAGATTGAAAATACAAAATGCGCATCTCGATCGATTAGATGCTGAGCGCAAATACCAATTAGAAAAAGACAAATTTGAAACTGAAATTGAATTGTCATTGATTAAACTCAATACCCTCATTCAAAACCATACTGCTTTTAAAAAGCAGATGGATGAATTCAATGCAAAATTCAGTGCGAAGACGATGAAAGAGAAAGGCAATACCGATCCTCTTTTATTGCTCAAATTGAAACTCATTGAGACGAGGAAAAGTATTGCCTTGGCAGAACTTGAATATAAATTGATGAAGTCCTATGTTCAATGGCTGAGCAAACAATACAAACTCGATGAAAAAAATTACTTAATCAATTGAGTGCTGACTATATGTTTTGCGCAACATTTTGAAATAGCCTTTCTTACATATTCTTGCTCAAGAACTGATAGAATTCTTTTTTAGTAGTGTTGAAATCATTCGCTGTAAATGCGATGAGTTCTTCAATATTGCCGTCCTTTTCAACCATCTTGATGTTGATATAGGTAGGCATAGCAGCGGCATTGCCCAACAAATGCTCGTTCTTCAATTTAACATCGTGCAATAATTCATCCACATGAATGCTCATGATTCTAAATTTATTCTCGAAATGTTCGATTTGAACAGAAACTTCTTTCGATGTATTCTTAGAAGCGACTTCTTCTAATCTCTTTTTAAAAAACGGAATCTCTGATTTGTAAAACTCCAATTCTCTTGTCCAATCGTTGCATACCATATGCAAATGCGAAATACTCTCTTTCATTTTGTGATTTTTAATTGTTTATTAATAATATACTTGTGTTTGTTTTTATGCTTATTTCTTCTCTGCCACTTTTTTAATAATTAAAACGGGACAATTCGCCTCTCGCAATACGGATTCAGAGACACTTCCCATCAAAATTCGACCAAAGCCCTTTCTGCCGTGAGAGCCCATTACGACCAATTCATAAGCGCCCTTGCTCTGCTTATCTAAAATCGCTTCCGCGGGATCATTGCTCACCGCATAATCTTTGCTAAAAATATTATCTGGACACGACGCCTTCAGTGCTTCAATTTTTTTATTTAACGCCTCTTCAGCTGATTTCATCACTTCCTCTTCTTTGACATCATAATAAGCAAGTCCGTTGGGATCCATGATATACGGCAATTGCACGACATTGAAAAGCGTAATCTCAGTTGTGGGATCTGCTAATTTAATCGCATACTTAATAGCCTCTTCTGAGAATTCAGAAAAATCGAATGGACAGAGGATTTTTGTAAAATGTTTCATAAGGTATCTATTTAAATCTGGAAATCACTTTTAAATATGGCTTCACAAATTAATTATTCTTCAAAAAATATTTGCCTGAATCTAACTTCTCTTTAAACTCCCCGATGGTATTCTTCTCAATCATCTTGATGAGGTTTTTCTTCACCTCTTTATACTCATGATGCACAGGACAAGGGTTTTTCTCTGAACAAGCCTTTAGGCCCAATACACAATCAGAATAAATCTTATCTCCATCAATTGCTCTCACGACATCCGCTATTGAACTCATCAAATCTTGCTTATCCATATAAAAGCCTCCATTGGGTCCTTTGACGGAATGAATCAATTTTCTACGGCTCAAATCTTGCATAATCTTTGCGATGAAATGCTCTGGTGCATCTGTTCCCTTCGCAATCTCCTTCACGCCAATGCGCGTTTCATTATCTGACTTTTGTGCTACAAAAATCATCGCCTTAATTGCATATTCACAGGATTTTGAAAACATCTCTATTCGTTTACAAAGCAAAACTAATGATAAATTTTAAAATAAAAAGAGTTTTTTATCTTTATTTTTAATCTGTCCATTTAAATATACTGACTTTAAAAGAAAATGGATCTGTTTTTAAAATATATTTTGTGCCGCCATTTCTGTCACAGAGTGGTACGAGCTTGATTAGCAGATGCTTAACGCTTATGTTTAAACGACCTCCCTTAAGTTTTTATATAAAATAGAAATTTTTCAATTCGATATGATGATTCAAATCATAAATTCTTCATTTGTGATTAAATATTTTTGCGAAATAATTAAATACAATATGAAAAAGTCATTTTCTTTTTTTTTAACAGCCGCTATTACAATCAGTCTCCTTTCGTGCGGCGGAGGCAATACACCGAAATCTGAAACCGAGAACGCCGCTGCACCATCAACAGAAGCGCCTGCATCAATGATCGAAGATGCTCAAGCATATGATCCTAAGCGTGGTGAAGGAAAATTTACAGCTGAAAATGTCAGTATTGGCGCTCAGCTTGACGCTAAAATGGCTGTTTCTGGAGAAGCTATTTCAGGAACAAAATGCACTTCTTGTCACAAATTAAGTGATGAGAAACTTGTCGGTCCAGGATGGAAGGGTGTCACTTCACGAAAAGCCCCTGAATGGATTATGAATTTTATCACAAATCCAGACCCTATGATTGATAAAGACCCCGCTTTGCAAGCATCGCTAGAATTATGCTTAGTGAGAATGCCCAACCAAAGCCTAACTGATGATGATGCAAGACACATATTAGAATTTATGCGCAAAAACGACGGAATTAAATAATATTTTAAATTTATAGCAATGACAAAATCAATTCAAACGAGTTCCTTTTTGGCAATTTTATTTGCCCTTTTTATTGTTTCTTGTAAACCCAAAAATGCGGAAAATGCAGTCAGTGGGGATGCTGCAGCAAAAGCTTATGTTGCCCCTGGTAAATTTGACCAATTCTATAATTTTGTATCTGGCGGCTTTAGCGGTCAGATGAGTGTTTATGGCCTTCCAAGCGGCAGATTGTTGAGAGTAATTCCAGTTTTTTCAGTTGACCCGGAGAAATCATGGGGTTATAGTGAAGAAACCAAACCAATGTTAAATACCTCCCATGGTTTTGTCCCTTGGGATGATTTACATCACGTTCAACTTTCTAAAACAGCTGGAGAGTATGATGGGAAATGGGCATTTGGCAATGCAAACAACACACCGCGTGTAGCTAGAATAGACCTTAAGACTTTTAGAACGGCAGAAATTATTGAATTGCCCAATAGCGCAGGGAATCACTCTTCGCCATTCATTACAGAAAACACCGAGTATGTTGTAGCTGGAACTAGATTCAGCGTGCCGATGGATGATGCCAATGGAGATATTCCTATCAACACGTACAAAAAGAACTTCAAAGGCACTTTATCGTTCATTAGTGTAGGGAAAGAAGATGGGAAACTAGATCTATCATTCCAAATTCAATGTCCTGGTGTCAATTTTGATTTAAGCAGAGCCGGTAAAGGGAAATCACATGGTTGGTTCTTTTTCAGTTGCTACAATACAGAACAAGCAAGTACTCTTTTAGAGGTAAATGCCTCACAAAAAGATAAAGACTTTATCATGGCTGTAAATTGGAAAAAAGCAGAAGAATATATTAAAGCAGGAAAAGGAAAGAAACAAAGTGTTAAATACGCACACAACACCTATAGTGATGCTACACATTCAGCAACTTCCGAAATCAAAACACAAGTAACCGTGCTAGACTCAAAAGAGTTTTCAGATATCTGTTACTTCATTCCATGTCCGAAATCGCCACATGGATGCGACGTTGATCCAACAGGAGAGTTTATAGTTGGTAGCGGAAAACTTGCGGCACTTATCCCTGTCTTTAGTTTTGATAAAATTCAAAAAGCGATCGCAGATAAATCTTACGATGGCGACTATGAAGGAATTCCAGTAATTAAATATGAATCCGCTCTTTATGGCGAAGTTAAAAAACCTGGACTAGGACCTTTGCATACAGAATTTGATAATAAAGGAAATGCATATACTTCTTTCTTTGTTTCTTCCGAAGTTGTTAAATGGAATATCAAAGATTTGAAAGTTCTTGATAGAGCTGCCACATTTTATTCTGTTGGCCACCTATGTGTACCTGGTGGAGACACTAAAACTCCTGCAGGAAAATACCTCATTGCCTACAACAAAATTACAAAGATCGCTATTTGCCTACAGGTCCTGAACTCTCTCAAAGTGCACAACTATATGATATCAGTGGAGATAAAATGCAACTAATTTTAGATTTCCCTACTATTGGTGAACCTCATTACGCTCAAGCGGTTCCTGCTGACTTAATTAGAAATAATGGCCAACTCAAATTATTTAAAATTGAGGATAACAACCATAAATATGTTACAAAAGGAGAGAAAGACTCAAAAGTGATTCGTGAAGGCAATAAAGTTCACATTTATATGACAGCGATTCGTTCACATTTTTCTCCAGACAATATTGAAGGGGTTAAATTAGGCGATGAAGTGTACTTTCACATTACCAATTTAGAGCAAGATTGGGATGTCCCACATGGATTTTCTGTCAAAGGGGCAACAAATGCCGAATTATTAATTATGCCTGGAGAAACAAGCACGTTGAAGTGGACTCCAGATAGAGTTGGAATGTTCCCAATATATTGTACAGATTTTTGTAGCGCTTTACATCAAGAAATGCAAGGATACGTTAGAGTCTCTCCAGCAGGAAGCAATGTCCCTATAAGTTTTAGCTTAGGGAAACCTGTTGTAGAATAATATTTTACTTTTATTTAACCAAAATTGCAGCAGTAGGATAATCCATAACTGCTCCTTTTTTATGTATAAAAAGACAAGAAAGACATGAAAATTTCCTCCTTATCACGAGCGCTATTAATTGGAACCTCTATCCTTTTAACAATTTCTATTTTCACCCCAATTTGGAGAATTGAATTGGCAGCTCCTCAATATCCCGAAGGCTTAGCAATGCTAATTTATGCCAACAAACTTGGCGGAGATGTTGACATTATCAATGGACTTAATCATTACATAGGAATGCAGACGCTACACGCTGAAAATTTTATCGAGTTTACCCTTTTAACCTATATCATAGGTGCTTTTGCATTCTTCACTTTTATCACAGGCTTAGTTTCGAAGAATAAACTTCTTACTATTCTGCTATTTTCATTTGTCATTTTTGGTGTTGTCGCCATGATAGACTTTTGGCGTTGGGAATACAACTATGGGCATAATCTTGACCCTAAAGCGGCAATCATTGTTCCTGGAATGTCCTATCAACCGCCGTTAATAGGATTCAAACAACTCCTCAACTTTGGGGCATATTCTGTCCCCGATATAGGTGGATGGTTATTTATTCTGAGTGGGTTAATTATGTTGACTTGTTTTTTATTCGAGAACAATTACATTCCACTTCCTAGTAAAACTAAAAAAAATACCGCTCTTTCTATTTTAACTTTAGCCCTCCTTCTTAGTGCTTGCCAGTCTGATTCACCAGAACCCATCAGATTAAATATTGATAATTGCGCTTTTTGCAAAATGACTATTTCCGATGGAGATTTCGCTTGTGAATTAAAAACTTCCAAAGGACGAATCTATAAATTTGATGATTTGAATTGCCTACTCAATTATAAAAAAGAGAATAATTCTGTTCCAATTCAAACTGTCTATATTTGCGCTTTTAGAAGCAATCAAACTTTGATAGAATCGAATTCTCTTTTTTTTGTTGAGTCAGAAAATTTTATGAGCCCTATGGGGGGTAATATTGCAGCATTTAAAGATAGGCAGGTAGCTGATTCTTTTGCCACAATATATTCAACTACTGTTAATAATTGGTCGAAAATTAGCAAATAATGACATCCTTTTTCTCGCTACTTTTTATTGCATTTTCATTCCAAGCTTATGCAATCACAATTAGAATTGGCGAGAAACAAAAACAAAAACAGATCATCCCCGCATTGCAATTTGCCAATAATGGAGACACTATTATCGTAGAAAAAGGGTTTTATCAAGAAGGGAATATTATTCTTGATAAATCTGTTGCCTTTTTAGGCGAAGGAAATCCAATTCTAGATGGAAATAAAAAATTTGAAGTTTTATCTGTTAAATCAAACAATGTAACAGTTGCTGGTTTTAAAATTCAACACTCTGGATTTGCAACATTAAACGATCCTTGTGGGATAAAAGTATATAATAGCAATAATGTTATTATTCAAAACAATATCTTTTATGACAATTTTTTTGGCGTTTATATTCAATATGGAAAAAATTGTGTAATAAAAAACAATTCAATCATTGCTTTTGGCAAAGAAGAGCAACAAATTGGAAATGGAATACATTGCTGGAAAAGTGACAGCCTTTTAATTATCGCCAACAATATCTCTGGTCATAGAGATGGAATCTATTTTGAGTTTGTTACACATTCTGTAATTTGGAGAAACCTTTCCCATAATAATATTCGATATGGCTTACATTTTATGTTTTCGAATGACGATGCATACTTCACAAATGTATTTAAAAACAATGGTGCAGGTGTCGCGGTGATGTTTACAAAAAAAGTAACCATGATTAATAACTCTTTTGAAGAGAATTGGGGAGATGCTGCATATGGCTTGCTATTAAAAGAGATTTCTGATAGTCACATTTCAGGCAATAAATTCTTCTATAACACTTCAGGGATTTATATGGAAGGAACGAATAGAATAATGGTACAAAACAATATTTTTTAAAGCCAATGGTTGGGGAATGAAAATCCAAGCTAGCTGCATGGACAACAGTATTCTCAGTAACAATTTTTTTAGGGAATACATTCGATGTGAGCACAAATGGTAGCTTGGTATTAAATACATTTGATCTAAACTATTGGGATAAATATGAGGGATATGATATAAACAAGAATGATATCGGCGATGTGCCTTATCACCCCTTGAGCTTATTCTCTGTAATTATAGACAAAAACCCTCCCGCAATGTTGCTATACAGAAGCATCATGGTCATGTTGTTGGACAAATCAGAGAAAATATTGCCTAGTTTAACGCCTGAAAATTTTATTGATCTCCATCCTTTAATGCATTCTCTGCCGTTATGATAGATGTGAAACATGTAATAAAGCAGTTTGGCTCAAGTTTGGTTTTAAACGATATTAATCTCACTTGCGATAAAGGCGAATGCATTGCTCTCATCGGACCCAATGGCTGTGGAAAGACCACCCTAATCAAAAGCATACTTGGAATAGTAATTCCAACAAAGGGCGAAATTTATTTCAAACAGAAAAGTATTAAAAATGACTTTGCATATCGATCAGCTATTGGCTATATGCCCCAAATAGGTCGATACCCAGACAATATGACTATTGAACAAGTTATTGAGATGATAAAAAAAATTCGCAATACCGATACAATCCTTGATAATGAATTAATTGAATCATTCCATTTAGATAAATTGTTTAAAAAGCCAATGCGAACACTTAGTGGTGGAACGATGCAAAAAGTAAGCGCAACAATCGCTTTTCTTTTCAACCCTGAAGTCCTAATACTAGACGAACCAACTGCTGGTTTAGACCCATTATCTGCAGAAATACTTAAATCTAAAATCATCAAAGAAAAGGAAAAGGGGAAATTGATTTTGATAACTTCGCACATACTAAGTGAATTAGACGATATGATAAGTCAACTCATTTTTATGCAAGAAGGAAACATTGTTTTTCACAAAACATTGGACCAGCTAAAGTTCGATTCAGGGGAAGAAAAAATCTCTAAAGCAATTGCCAGAATTTTAAAACTTCAGCAGCATGAATAAAATAATCAAATTTATTTTTCTCGATATATTTAAAAATAGAATCGTTTTGCTCTATACTATATTGCTTTCTGCTTTTGCTTAGAGTGCATTTAGTTTAGAGGATAATGGATCAAAAGGCGTTCTTACTCTTCTAAATATAATTTTACTAACAGTCCCCTTGTTTTCTGTTTTGTTTGCTACAATTTATATTTACAATAGTGCTGAATTTATTGAACTCCTTTTGAGTCAACCCATCCGCAGACAAACAATTTGGTCTAGTTTGTTCTTAAGTTTATCCTTCACCTTTATCTTGAGTTTTCTTATAAGCGCGGGTATTCCAATTTTAATATATACTCCATTTGACATTGGATTCATGTTAATTACCATTGGTTGTATTATATCCGTTGTATTTATCTCTATCGCTTTTCTCAGTGCTATTTTAACAAGAGATAAGTCAAAGGGGATTGGCTTATCCATTATTCTCTGGTTGTATTTCGCAGTATTATTTGATGGTTTAATTTTATTTTTAACTTTTCAATTTTCAGATTATCCCATTGAGAAGCCATTAATATTTTTAAGTGCTTTAAGCCCTATTGACATATCGAGAATCCTCATTCTTTTGCATATTGATTCTTCCGCTATGATGGGGTATACTGGCGCCATATTTAAAGATTTTTTTGGCACTACTATTGGCTTAATTGCTTCATTTGCAATATTGCTTTCTTGGATTTTCTTTCCATTCGTTTTATCACTAAAGTTGTTTAAAAGTAAAGATTTATAACCCCCTCTCCGATGAAAAAAGACCTTAGCAATAGAGAAGATATAGAGATATTGATAAATGCCTTTTACGATAAAGTAAAAACAGATCCTATAATTGGCCATTTTTTTACTTCTGTCGTTGAAGTCAATTGGGAAAAGCACCTCCCTGTAATGTATGATTTTTGGGAAAGTATATTATTTCAAAAATCCAATTATTCTGGCAACCCCATGGCCAAACATCAAGAAATTCACAATAAATATCCATTAAAAATGGAAGACTTTCAACATTGGATTGCCCTTTTTACCGAAACAGTAGATGAAAATTTTGAAGGCAATAATGCAGAAACCGCTAAGCAAAGAGGCATGAGCATTGCTACCGTAATGCAAATAAAAATTCTAAGTCCCTTATAATACATTTTACAAGTTTAAAATTTTCAAGTTTATAATATGGAAGCAAAAAAACGAAAAGTACTAGCAGAACCATTTAAGATTAAAATGGTAGAGCCGTTAAAAATTACTACTGAAGAATATCGAATTAATGCGCTTAAAAAAGCCGGCTATAATCCATTTCTTTTGCGCGCTGACGATGTATTTATAGATTTATTGACAGATAGTGGAACTGGGGCAATGAGCGATCGACAATGGGGAGGAATTATGACTGGCGATGAAAGTTATGCCGGAGCCAAAAGCTGGGAACATTTAGAAACTGTTGTAAAAGATTTAACAGGAATGCCCTTCATCTTGCCTACCCATCAAGGCCGAGCAGCCGAGAGAATCCTTTATGGGATTCTTGGTGGAAAGGATAAAATTTTTATCAGCAATACCCATTTTGATACAACGCGAGCGAACATAGAGTTTACTGGTGCTACAGCCATTGATGTTATGCCTGACGAGGCAAACGATCCTGAAATTTATCTTCCATTCAAAGGAAATATAGATTTAGCAAAAGTAAAAACGCTCGTGGATGATTATGGCAAAGAAAATATTGCCGCTATTATTATAACTGTAACAAATAATTCTGCCGGCGGTCAGCCTGTCAGTATGGAAAATGTAAAAGCCCTGAGAGGTATATGCGACGAAAACGAATTGCTTTTGGTAATTGATGGTTGCAGAATTGCTGAAAACAGCTATTTCATTAAACATCGCGAAAAAGGATTTGAAAACAAATCTTACATAGAAATTGCTCAAGAAATGCTCCGCTTAGGTGATGCTTTTATTATGAGTTCAAAAAAAGATGGTTTAGTAAACATAGGAGGCCTGCTAACGCTTAAAGATGAGGCTCTATCAGTTAAATGTAAAAATCTATTGATCATTTCTGAAGGATTTACAACTTATGGTGGACTTGCAGGAAGAGATATGGAAGCATTGTCCATTGGCTTGGTAGAAGTTTTTGATAAAGATTATTTGCATTATCGAATTCGAAGTACTGAGTATCTTGGCGAAAATCTGAAACGAATGGGAATCCCGGTAGTATGGCCAATTGGGGGACACGCTGTTTATATCGACGCTAAAAAACTTTACCCAAACATCCCAATAGAACAATATCCTGGCCAGGCTTTAGTTTGTGATCTCTATGTAAATGGAGGTATTCGCTGTGTTGAAGTGGGAAGTGTGATGTTTGGGAAATATGACCCTTCGGGCAACCTCATTCCTGCGGCCAATGAATTAGTGCGTCTAGCCATCCCGAGAAGGGTATATACACAGAGTCATATCGATTATGTAATAGAAGTATTTGAGGATATTCTCAAGCTAAGGAATCAAGAGAGAGGGTACAAAATAACCTACGAACCGGCATTTTTGAGGCATTTTACCGCCACTTTTGAAAAACTAAATTAAGGTTTTTCTAAAATAAAAAAAACGCTAGAGTATTCATTCTAGCGTTTTTAATGTAAAAATTTCTATGTGCTATTATGGCAATAACACTTCATCAATAACATGAATAATCCCATTTGATGTTGGAATTGACGCTAAAATTGTCGCTTTCCCATTTATCATTATTTTTTCTCCTTGCTTTGAAATACTGATTTTCCCGCCATTTACTTGTTCGTATGACTGACCATCATTCATATATTCTGGTTTTAATGTCCCTACATAAGTATGGTATTCTAAAATCCCTTTCAAATCTTCCAATTTTTCTGGCTTTAACAGCCCTTCGACAGTTCCTGCAGGTAATTTGTCAAATGCTGCATTTGTTGGCGCAAAAACGGTAAACGGTCCTGCATTGCTCAATGCATCCACCAATCCCGCAGCTTTTACCGCCGCAACCAACGTAGTATGGTCTTTACTGCCAACGGCAACTTGAACAACATTCGGAGACGATGATTCATCCTTGACCCCTGATTGACCTGTCCCTTGCTCTGCTGTCGATTGAGCATCCTCCGTTTTAGAAGCTTCTCCACCGGAATTACAAGAAAATAAAAACATAGCAGATGCGCATGCTAAAGTGTTTAATAATGATTTCATTAATTTATTTTTTTCACAAATCTAAATAAGTTTGCCCCTCTGTTTTATGACTTAAATCACAAATCACTCATTTAACAATACTAGGTTTATTCTGAGCCATAAACAAGATGAATAACCCTATAAATATGAAAACAGAGATTCCTAGTAATATTGAATTTACATAGGGAACCATTGTATAACTCAATGAAAATATTCCTTGCGTTGCCAGAACAATCTCATTTAAATATATTCCAGAAACAAAAATTCCTATCCCAATAATTGTCCCTTTATTTATTGTTATTAATTCTTTGGAATAAATATAGGCTATTAAAAAAACAGTCGTAAATGCCAATAAAACTAAGTGCAAATAAGCAATTACAATGGGCCTAAAGCCAAATGCCATTTTGCTAATTGCTGGAACAGTAGAGCCCAATTGCAAACACAATTTGATTGTCAAAGAAAGAAAGCCTAATGTGAATAGAGTCTTACTTAATTTGTCAACTTTACTTAATTCAAAAAAAGAACTTCTTCTCAGTTCCAAGACGATTTCGCCCCATCCCCATAATTGTGCTATCGCTGCAAGTACAACGATTACATAAATAGCAACGGGCAAATCTGTCCATAAGATTGACAAACCATAAGCAGGAATGCAACTTGCGCAAAATAGCCAAAACATTGATTTCTTTTGGTTGAAAGTGGCATGTTTTGATTTAATAAACACAAAAAAGAGCCCCATGCAAGCAAAGAAAAACCAGCCATTATATTGAAAATGCAAATACCAATATGTCGCCATTAAATATAAATGTTGGCTTAGATTTTTTGTTATCATCATCGCACTTAGCGCAAATCCACCCAGTGATGATAAGATATTAAAAAACAACGCAGCTTGAAACCATAATTCTCCCCCATTTAAATCAATCGTTCTACAATCTTTAAAATAGCATTTGGCAAAAACAAAAGAAATAAATATTGCGCAAATTGAAAACGCAATTGAATATAATCCATATCCTTGCAAGGCATAAGAAATCAGCATTCCGTAGGCAAAAAACAAATTCCCCTGTAAAATTCTATTGTACAATCTTTCTCTTTCTTCATGAATTTTTCCATGCAGCGCATATACCATCAAAGCCATCAATGTTTGTGAAATCCAACCTGAAAATGCAAAATTTGAATGTGCCGTTTGTAAATGCTTTTGATCAAAAACCAGTAATTCAAATCCAATTTTATACCGCATTAACACACCAATCAAGGCAACAATTAACAAATTTAATAACGAAATTTTTATCCAGTTTATTTGCCGTCCCATCTTAAAAGTGTATTTTCCTATTTATAATTTCCAGCTTGTTCGCCTCTTTCATTTTTACAATAGTTCTAATGACTGTTTCTACACGAAGTCCTGTAGAATTAGCAATTTCCTGCCGTGTAAAGGGGAACAAAATCTTCTCTTTTGAAAGACTTAGTTTTGCTTTTTCATTTCTTAAAAACCCCAATATTTTATCCTCGGGGGAGTGATTAATTATATTCCCTGCTGATTTAGATTTTCCATAAATTCGCTTAGCTAAAATTATTAGAAATTGCTGACACGTCTCTGGCGATTCTTTTAATATATTGAGAAACATCTCTCTTCCTAATTTCAAAACTGTTGATTCTCCAATTGAAATTGCAGTACATGGATAGGGCATTTTTATAAGCATTGGTGGTTCGCCAAAGCTGCATCCAGCAACAAAAAGTCCTTGGATATATTCTTTCCCATCTTCATTTAAATTTACCATTTTCACTTTCCCAGATATCACTTGATAATAGTAATTCGCTTCGTCATTTTCAAAGAAAATTATATTTCCGTTCTTGTACTTTTTAAAACCGCTCCTTTGCCTATTAAAAAATTTGAATCAATATTCATGGTGAAACAAAAGTAGGTTATTTCGTTTTTAAGACGCCCACTTTTTTAAGAGCCTTCACCTTTTTAATCTCTAAACCGCACCTGTTTTCAAATACCTCTTTAGCCCTACGAAGATATCCTCTTAATGGAGGACATAAAAACAATATATTAAATTCTGCTTAAGCCAATGTTTTTGAGGCATTTTCCGGCGAGGTTTGAGAAAGTTAATTAGAGTTAGATTTCATAAACCATTGATTCCGAATTTATACAAAACAAAAAACGCCGCAATAATATGCGGCGTTTGTTTTTTAATTTTAATTCCTTGCAAAAGTTCTGTTGTAACTATGCGGCTTTCTGATTCGGCTTGCGCTTGATTTTGCTCTTCATCGTTCCGCCGGCTTGTTCGTATTCATGGCTATCTGAGCCATATTTCTTGAGCACGCCCGCCAACATGCGCGAAGAGAAATCATTGATTTCCTTCAATTGTTTCCGCAATACATCTTCCAACAATACATTGGTGGTTTTGCCTCCTCTCTGTCTTTCTGCTTCTGCTGGACTCAAATAGGTATAACCCAAATTCACTAGCATTTGCAATGCCGGAATCTGGCTAATATGGTCTTCTTTAAAACTTGGTGTTTCCATCTTTATTGAGTTATGAATGATGAGCTATGGGGTGCGAATGGCATTAAGCTGCAATTTTGAAGGTATAATGAGGTGGACGTATATAGTAAAGTGCCGTTTCTTTACATGCTGGTTTTGTCGTGTATAGCTTTGGGTATTTTCTAATCATAATCTTTTCCTAAATCCGCTATGCTTCATCTATGTTTACTTTGAATGACTTTTTGAATTGCTCAAATAAACGATTTGGGTCTACATTCACCAATCCCATCTCTTTAAAAATGGCTTTGTCAGGCAATTCATTGGAAACTAACGCTGCAAATTGATTAACATGGGATTGAATAATTTCGGGTAATTCAAATATTGAATCTGGTGTAAGCATTACTGTCAATCTAAACACATCCGCTTTGTGTTTTTTCAATTGCTTTGCATCTTCTGTGCTGCCTTTTTCTATTCGCTCTTTTATTTCTAAATATGCTTTTGCTTTCAAACAAATCAATGCTTCAATATTGGCATAGTGAATACCATCTTCTAACTTACTGTGTTCAATCATGTAATTGTAATAGTCATCATTCAATAATATGGCTGATAAATTAGACAGGTCATCATCAACAGGAATTGGTGTAAGATATGCCTCGCCTTCTAAAACAATTGCATCGGGAGTTCTTGAAAACAGTTCTATTTGATGTGGAAAGTCTGTATTTTCAGGTTTAATAAATCGGTAATATTCTCTTTCGTCATTGCTTTTTTCCCTTTGTTGATACTTGCCGTCAGTAATAAACGTCCAAAATTGTTTAACAAATTCTGAACTAAGTGCTTCCACCACCAAAATAATGTCTATATCCTTAGTCGCTCTGGGCACAAAGCCTGCTTCATCAATAATAATATCACAAGCTGTTCCACCAATAATCACATAATTACCTGGATACTTCTCAAAGTATTTTTTAAATACGTCTAATCCTCTTACCATGTAAATTTCTCTAAAATTTGGTCTAAAGCTATTTCAATGCGCTCATCCTCGCTTTCCTTCATACTTAGATATAAAGAAAGCGGATCTACTACCGGCATATCGTTTGGTAATTCATCCGCCAAAGTCAATGGGTTATATTTCCACACCTCCAAGGCATATCTACCCTCATTATCGTTTGGATTAATTAATGCATTTCTTTTCTGCAAACCATAAAAAACCGTTTTTTCAATGGCGTAATATTTTTGTCTGCTTGGGTTCAAATCGGTATATTGAGGCAAAGCAGACGCATTGCTATACAGCAGAAAAAGATCTCTGGGTTTTTCATCTACATATACCGTTTTAATGACGGGATTACCCAATAGATTTTGTTCTTGAGCTATGTTCCACAACTCATGCCTTTCATGTCTAAAATGAATACATTTTTCTTTTTCGCCCTCAACATCTACCAATTCATGGTATTTCAAATTGTCAATCGCATTTGTAATAGCCATTGGCGTATAACCCAACTTCTGAGCAATCTCTTTAAAGGGAAGTCCTTCCAATTTCCATTGTGGACTTCTATGAATGATATGGTAAATCAATAAAAATTGTGCAGACGGAAGCAGTGTCTCATTTTTTTGTTTCGTCTTTGGATGTACAAAACTTTCCCGCAAGTCAATCAGCAAATCCGGCATGTATAATTGTTTTCCTGGAATAATAAAATTGATGCCTTTTTCAATCAAGCGTTTGCGGTTGTAGGCTTGCACGTTTTCCAATACGACGACCACTTTTTGATGGAGCAAGTTTTTAATCTGATTCACCTGTTTTTCGGTTTGCTGTATGCTTAGTTCATCTTCATTTTTCAATTCAGCCAGAATGATTTCTGTGTTGAATAAGTCTGTGGCGTATAGTTTAAAAGTCTCTTCGATATACATGGGAAGACTGTCTAGATAGCTTTTGGCTATTGGTATTACCATTGGCTTTATGCCCAACGTTTCCTCTATATATTTTAGTGTTTTCACCATTTTATACTCCATAATAAACCCGATTGTGCTTAATAAAGTGATTGGCTTTATTGTGCAAATATAGGTTTATTGTTCTGATTTTCACAACTTAATTACTTTATTCGGTTCAAATTGCGCATGTTCATTTTGTTGCACATAACCCAACTGATTTGTAATAAGCTTAGTTTTTCCTATGCCAAACCCACGAATGTTGCAATGGTGATGTCCATATGTCCAATCATCAATTTTAGATGATTCAAATATGTCAAACAGCTGCACGGCAAAGTCTTCATTCAAAACGCTGCCTTTGTATTGCGGGGGTAATTCAAGAATGTGGGGCAGTGATGGGTGAAAACAGCTATTTGTTCCCCTTATTTGTGTTTAGCTCATGCTGAACAAACGCCACACTCTCTGCATGCAATTGATTGTATTGCTCTACTGAAAAACGGAAGCCTTTGTGCTTTATCAAACGAAAATCATTCATGCTTCTTTCAATCTGCCATTGGTGGCTAGAACTGATTTTGCTCCAAAGGGTGGAGAATATGAGTTTTACCTGCTCATGCACCACCGAAATATTGTTCACCAAAAACACATTGCTGCGAATGGCTTCATGCAGCACCCCGCTTTTTTCAGTTATGTCAACATGGTAATATTCATGATTGCCCGGCAACCAATAGGTCGTTTTAAAATTGTCTGCCACATAGCTGAAAAAATCTTTGTGTTTATCCATTACCATAAATGGTACAATGTCTCCTGCCAATACCAATACATCTCCCATGGGCTGCAAAGGATGCTGCTTTAAGAATTTCTTATTGGCAGGGAATTCTAGATGAAGGTCTGAGGCGTATTGGATGGTAATTCCCATTTTATTCTTTGTTTTATTTATCGGTTTCCCATTTTTTGGGATTGTTGATTATATATTCCGCAATGCGATGATAGGATTGTGCCTCGCGAATGATGTGTTCCCAATAATTGCGTTGCCATAATTTGCCATTGAATGATTTCCACCCCAATTGTTTTACCCCACGGATATATTCATTGGTTGACATTGTTTTGAACCATTGCACCGCACGATGTAGGGGCGAACCTATGTGTTCGCCCGGAACCGAGCATATGTCTTCGCCCGAAACCGAAACGAATGGTTCATCCAATTGGGCATTCGCGATATCATCGGTGCAGACTTGCAGGTCTGCACCCACGGTATTTACATTTTCGATGATACAATGAAAATGGTTTGGCATCACCACCATTTCATGGCATTTTTTGTTGGGATATTTATTTTCCAATTCACGATACCATTTTTCCTGCATCATTCAAAATCATTTCGCCATTTACAACATCACCAAACAAACACGCCCTGTCCTGCACACAGATTGTAATAAATTACAACCCTGCCTGTGAATAATCATATCCTTTCAGGCGGATGGATTTGCGTTGGGGCAATCCCTTGTGGTTGTCTGTTTTTGGATTATATGGCATTTATCTGTTTGAAAATTTATATTTTATTTATTCAGGCAACATTTTTTATATTTTTTTCCGCTCCCGCATGGGCACAATTCATTTCTGCTTGTTTTTGGTTCTTGCTTTACATAAGGAGTATTTCCCGACCACATTGGCAACTGATTTTGTTTGTTCAAATTATTCAATTCCAGTTCCTTTTTAACTCTATCAGGAATACTATAAATAGATAAATACCTATGAACCTTTTCAAATGCTTCTGTTTGATCCATACGATAAGTCTCATTAAACAACCATTGTTCTGATGGATCAACTAAATAATCATTTGTTCTTGGCCAATTAAATACAAACATCATTTGCCATAGATTGCCTCCCACAATTCGCATTATTTCATTTCGGAAGTATGAAATATTCTCAATCTGCTTTTCGTGATTTTCATCAGACAATAATTGATGATGATGCAAAAAATCAAAAACAAAATGGAGACCCCATACTTTACCGAATATTTCCACTTCATTTGAGCCTAAAAAACGATCTAATTTATTTGCAATGTGTTTATCTAGCGTTTTAGCATCAATATAAAACCAATTTTCAACATCTTTATGCTTGCTGAATATTTCTGTAGTGGCAATAAAGTTCCATATCCATTCAGAAAAAACAAAAGGTATTTGATAAGTATCAAGCATGTATTTTAAAAAGTGGATATTCAAAATCAACATATGGTTGTCCTTTCCTTTTTGAATACTGTCTATAATATCTGCAATGGCTAAATCTTCTTTTAGCGCTTGTAATACATCACTAAAAAGGGCTTTATTGTCTTCAAAACCCATGGTGACTATTTGACGGAATAGCTTTTCTTCATCAAAGTCAATTTTATTTAGGCCTGCTTTATAGCATTTTTGAAGTTGGCTTACATAAATTGTATTTATAAAAGGATAGGCGGGAAATCCATAGAGTTGATCCGATTCATCAACCGGTTTCCAAACAGCTTCGGCATAGCTTACTGCTATATCATAATAACCATGATAAATAAGTTGGTAAAGTAGCCGAATCGTTAATACATCCATTGCAGGAACTGGGTTTTGCTGGATAAAGGCAATTCTTTCTTGCAATTTTTCAAGATCTTTTTTATAGAAAAAATAGTCGCATAAATCCCTTTCAATAAATTCATACCTTTCGCTGTAATCTGTGGGATTTTTAAGTTTATACCATTCTACGAAAGAAATAACGGTATCTATTTTGTTGTTTTGGAATAATACTTCTGTAAAATCTTCAAAGATTTCGAGCCAGTCAATTTCCAAATCAGGAAAATGCTGCATAAGCCATTCAAAAAATATGAATTGCTCTGCTTCTTGCAGTTCGTTATAGAAAAAATCATACACTTCATCTATATCTTTTTCTGCCCAGTTTATGGTTGAATAATGTTTCATGTTTTTAATCTTTTTTACCCGTGCAAGATTCAAGTTGCAAATGCAAATGACTTGTCTTTCAATATAGATTTAGTTTCACTCATAATTTATCTCTCATAGTTTATAGCTTGAATAATTTTTTGCCGAATTTGTTTTTCTCTTAGTGTTTCTATTTTTGCTTCAACCTTTTTTCTTTATTGCGGAGTTTGGTTATTTGCTGAATTCTCATTTGTATTTCAATGCTCGGCACTGTTATTTCCAGATTTTCCAATATCTGTTTTGAAATGGATGGAATAGATGTTCCTATAGCTTGTCCTTTCAAAAGTGTTTGTGTGGTATTGCTATTTCGTTGCCAAGCCCAATATTGAGACAAAATGGATTGTTCCGTTGGTCTTAAAACAAAAAAGGATGTGGAACCCACAGCAGGTTCATAGTGATTTTCAAAAACAGCTGCAAAGTTTTTTGTTCCCTTAGCAGCAAATAACACATCCCCTTCTTTTAATAAATGTCTTTTGCTAATCTTATCTGCTACCAAATCTGGGTGAAGAACTGAATTTAGCTGTCCAAATTCATCAAAATGTTTGGATTGTAAATATAGGACATTCCCTATGCCTATTGGTTTTGCAAAGTGTCCTGTTTGGATGTTAGTTATATCTTTCAATAATGTTTTCAAATTTATTCCTTTGTAATAATGCTACAAAAGCAAACAAAGTTCTCTTACATCCAACTATTTTGCAAAAATAATTTTAAGTACGCGCTCTACAAAACACAATTTTCTTGTGCTCTTCTCTCTTATACTTCAAATTTTTCCTTCCCCTTATGCTATTTTACTTATATAATCCCATTCATTTTCAGTTTATTACAGCATCCTTGATATCTCAAATGATCAGCTTTGTTCTTACTAACTACCATTTTCCCCTCACTCCACCTCAATCCCATACTTATCCAATAAGCCCCCCAATCCCTCTCTGGAGAACTTTGCTCCCTTGATTGCATTGATATCCGGGTCTATAGAATAATTCATCGCCTGACGGAAATCTGCTCCTTGCAATTTCGTTTGCTCAAACTTTGCTCGACTTAAATCAGATTGATGAAAAATGGCATTGCTCAAATCAGCTTGGATGAAATCTACTTCTTCCAATTTGCAATTATCAAACACCGTTTTCTTAATTTTCAAATTATAAAAAGAAGAGAAATTCAATACACATTGATCGAATTTAAAACTCAATAGAAATGGATTGCATGTGTCAAACTGCATACCCAGCATTTTGCATTGTATAAAACTCACCTCTCTAAAACTCGTTTTGGTCAATATAGCCATGCTCAAATCACATTCTATAAAACGCGATTTTGAAAAGAGGATATTCGACATATCCACCTGCATGAAATTACATCGTATAAATTGACAATCCTCATACTCTTCTGCTTCGAATAGCTGCTTTGAAAAGTCGATATTTTCAAATGTTTTTCCTTGAATGAATTGCTCTGGCATAAGGTATTATCAATTGCTATAAAAAAAGAAAGCGACTAAAATTAGTCGCTTTATCTCGTTGTGTATTTGTTTTTTTTATCCTTCGAGGGCTGCTGCTCCACCCACAATCTCCATGATTTGGTTGGTAATAGCGGCTTGTCTCGCTTTGTTATACTCAATATTCAATCGCTTGATCAAATCATCCGCATTATTGGTCGCATTGTCCATCGCCACCATACGCGCGCCATGTTCAGAAGCATTTGTATCTAAAAGGAATCTGTAGAAACTTGTCTTTAAAATCTTTGGAACCAATTCCATCAACAACTTCGTCTTGTCTGGTTCAAACAAATAATCTGATTTCGCATTGCTCTTCGAAGTCGATTTGCTCGGCTTTGGAACTGGCAAGAATTGATTGGTTTGGAAAATTTGTGTCGCCGCATTCTTAAATTCTGAAAACACCACTTCTACTTTATCAAACTCTTTTCCGGAGAGTGCATTCATGATTTCATCCGCTGCTTTACATGCTGATTCAACATTCAAATTCTGAAACAAACTCACATAAGTCGTGTTGAACTCTAATTTTTCATTTCTCTTAAATGCATCGTAGCCTTTCTTTCCAATTGGCATCACAGTAACAGCACCAGCCTTAACTTGACTTGCATAAGTCTCATTGATCAACGTCTTCGCTTGCTTAATCAAATTGCTATTAAATCCACCACACAAACCTCTATCTGAAGATACAATTACAATCAATACGCGATTATTCGGTCTTTCGATATTATAGCTCAAATTCAGTTCACTCGCATCGACATTGGCCATGATATTGCTCAAAACCTCCTGCAACTTCGCACTATATGGGCGCATTTTTACAATGCGGTCTTGCGCTTTTCTCAATTTACTCGCCGATACCAATTTCATCGCTTTGGTAATCTGCTGAGTAGATTTTACTGATTTAATTCTTTCTCTGACTTCCTTTAATCCAGCCATCTGTATTAATTATGAATTTTGAATTTTAAATTATGAATTACATCGTGACGTAATTCCGAATTTTAAATTATTAATTATTTCTAGAACCTTAAAGATACTACAACTCTCAACTGCGCTGCAATAGCCTTTTCCACATTTGCACCAATCTAGGTGCCACTTCTGAATAATTGTTTACCCAACAAAAATTCATTTTTCTCTCTGAGCAATTTATACAGACCAATATTCTTCAATGAAAAATCAAAAGACTTCGTCAGTATAATATTCTCTTTCACCCCAAATATTTTAAGCCTTCAAATACGTGCTTTTCAATTCAAAATTCCGAATTCCAAAAATTCAATTCAAAATTCAAAATTTAGAATTCAAAATTATTATTTATTTATCGACTCCGTTTTGAGTTGACAATATGATGGATGTCAATATTCGCTTTAATTCACTGCATAAAGCGACATGTTCTTTCACATCAATATTCTCTATCAATTCACTCTCCTCCAACAATTTCAGCCAATAACGCGTCTCTCTCGACTCTTTTGCTGCAATGGATAATTTACTTACAAAATCCTTTCGCGACTGCGCTGCAATAGCCTCTTCTACATTTGCACCTATTGAGGTCCCACTTCTGAATAATTGTTTACTCAACAAAAATTCATTTTTCTCTCTGAGCAATTTATACAGACCAATAATCTTCAATGAAAAATCAAAAGACTTCGTCAGTATAATATTCTCTTTCACCCCAAATGTTTTAAGCTTTCAAACCCTGCCTTTCAATTCAAAACTCCGAATTCCAAAAATGCAATTCAAAATTCAAAATTAAGAATTCCAAAATTAAGAATTGACAATTCCAAATTTGTAATTCAAAATTCAGAATTCAAAATTCAAAATTATTTATACCCTTGCATTACTTTATTCGCTACCTCTACTATCGCCGGCGCTACTTCATCAATTGCTTTTTTGCTGATTGAACTCAACAATTCTGCATGTGAATTTTCCAAAGTCGATAAGAAATCATCTTGGAAAGCTCTAATCTTAGTAACTGGAACTTCTTTCAATAGATTGTTTGCACCTAAGTAAAGAATTGCAATTTGCTTTTCAACTGTCAATGGTGAACCCAAGTTTTGCTTTAAGATTTCCACGTTTCTCGCTCCTTTATCCAAAACTGCTTTTGTAGCAGCATCCAAATCAGAACCGAACTTAGAGAATGCCTCTAGCTCTCTGTATTGCGCTTGGTCCAATTTCAATGTTCCAGCCACTTTCTTCATCGCTTTGATCTGTGCATTTCCTCCCACACGCGATACCGAAATACCCACGTTGATCGCTGGACGCACACCCGAGTTGAACAAGTTAGACTCCAAGAATATCTGTCCGTCTGTAATTGAAATTACGTTCGTAGGAATATATGCTGATACGTCACCCGCTTGTGTTTCGATGATTGGCAAGGCAGTCAATGAACCGCCACCTTTAATCATGCCCTTCAATGAATCTGGTAAATCGTTCATCGCTTGAGCGATATTGTCGTTAGCATTTACTTTAGCCGCTCTCTCCAACAATCTACTGTGCAAATAGAATACGTCACCTGGATAAGCCTCTCTTCCTGGAGGTCTTCTCAACAACAATGACACCTCTCTATAGGCAACCGCTTGTTTTGACAAATCATCATAAACGATCAAAGCTGGTCTTCCTGTATCTCTGAAGAATTCTCCAACAGCACAACCCGCAAATGGCGCGTAGAATTGCAATGGAGCAGGGTCAGCAGAACTCGCTGCAACAACAACTGTATATTTCATCGCACCTGCATCTTCCAATGTTCTAACGATATTCGCAACCGTTGAAGATTTTTGTCCGCAAGCAACATAGATACAAAATACTGGTTCTCCTTTTTCGAAGAACTCTTTTTGATTGATAATCGTATCGATTGCAACGGTTGTTTTACCAACTTGTCTATCTCCGATGATCAACTCTCTCTGTCCTCTTCCAATTGGAATCATCGCATCAATCGCTTTGATACCTGTTTGCAAAGGCTCATTTACTGGTTGACGATAGATAACCCCTGGCGCTTTTCTCTCCAATGGCATTTCATATACATCTCCTGTAATAGGTCCTTTTCCATCGATTGGCAATCCCAATGTATTAATTACACGGCCAACCATTCCCTCACCAACTTTGATTGAAGCGATTACCTTAGTTCGGAATGCTTTATCGCCTTCCTTAATTCCCTCGGTAGCGCCCATCAATACAACTCCTACATTATCTTCTTCAAGATTCAATGCAATCGCTTGTGTTCCATTTTCAAATTGAACAAGCTCTCCCGCTTTCACGTTGTTGAGCCCATAAATACGCGCAATACCATCTCCAACTTGAAGAACAGTTCCTGTCTCCTCTAATTGAGTGGGTGTTGACGCTTGAGCGATTTGATCTCTCAAGATTGCTGAAATTTCATCTGGTTTTACTGCTGACATAATTAATTATTAGTAGTGATATTATTAGTTAAATTTTTGTCTCATTTTTTCTAAACTTCTAGATACGCTCGCATCTAGCATTTTATTGTCGTATTCTAGCACATAGCCGCCTATCAACGATGGATCTACACTGGTCTCCAATTGTATATTTCCCTTGATAGATGATTGAATCGCTTTGATAACATCATCTGTTACCGCAACTGCTGTTCGCAACTTAACAGGCATGATATTATTCTTGGTATTATACAATCCAATGAAAGATTCCATTACTTCGAATATATATTGTTCTCTGCGCTTGGTAATCAATAATTGTAAAAAATTACTGCTCATCTCGCTGATCTTTCCGCCAAATATTGCCTTGGTAAAAGCCGTCTTTTTATCGGCCTTAATCACAGGACTTTGGTATGCTGTATGCAATTCATTGCTGCCTTTAATAGATTGATGAATCATTTGTACATCTTTCATAACGGCATCAAGAGCATTCTTTGATTCTGCTAAATCAAAAAGCGCTTTGGCATATCGGATGGTAATTTGTTCTACTGACACGAAATATTATTTAATTTCTATTCAAAAAGATTAATTCAATTCTGCAACCATTTTCTTTACCAATTCTTGCTGTGCAGCATCATTAGAAAGCTGTTGGCGGATAATTTTTTCAGAAATTTCAAGTGCCAATTTACCCACTTCGTTCTTCACTTCTGTCATGGCTTGCTTCTTCTGGTTATCGATTTCTGTTTTAGCATCATTCAACAATTTAGCCGCATCTGCTTTTGCTCTCTCGATTTGCTCTGCTCTAAATTTATCTGCTGTTGCTTTCGCCTCATTCATAATGCGCGTGCGCTCTTCTCTCGCTTCCTTGAGTAGGTCTTCGTTCTTAGCTTGCATGGTAGCAATTTCTCGGCGAGCGATTTCCGCTTGTGCCAAAGAATCCTCAATAGACTTATTTCTAGACTCAATAGAGTTTTGAATAGGTCTCACGGCAAATTTGCCAATTAAAAACCAAAAGCCGACAAAGGCCAAAGTGGTCCAAAATACATACCCTAAATCTGGGGTAATAAGACTGATAGGATCGAATAAGAAAATCATATATTTATATTTGCTTCAATAATTTTTTAAAATAAACCGTATAAATGGCAACCCCGTTTATACGGTTTTAATCTCTTGATCTGGTATTAGTTAGTCAAGAAAGAGAAGATGATTGCGATCAAAGCTGCACCTTCTACAAGGGCTGCCATAATGATCATCGCTCCTCTAATTTCAGTTTGAGCTTCTGGTTGACGAGCGATACCTTCTACCGCTTTACCACCGATCATTCCCAATCCGATTCCTGCACCTAATGCTGCTAATCCACATCCAATTGCTGCTGTACTCATTTTTTGATATTTTAGAGTGTTATTAAAAATTATGAATTTTAAGTGTTGAAGTATGAATGAATCCATGCTCTTCGCTTAAACTCCATGTCTGTTTACTATTTCTTTTGCCTAATGCTAGACTCCCCGCTATTAATGATGCGCATGTTCTTCTTGAGCAATGCCTATAAATATCGCACTCAATAATGTAAATACATATGCCTGCAAAAACGCCACAAACAATTCCATTGCATTGACAAACAACAACATCGGTAAAGCAATAATCCCACCAGCAGCAGCTCCACCATAACTCGCACCTACTTTACCCAAGATAAATACCATGGATGTAATACTCAAAATAGCGATGTGACCTCCTGTTATATTTCCAAAGAGACGCAGCATCAATGCGATAGGCTTGATAAACATACCCAAAACCTCAATCGGAGTTAGAATAACCAACAAGGCCTTTGGAACACCCGGCATAGCAAACATGTGTACCCAATAATCTTTCTTTGCAAATAGATTGATGAGTAAGAATGTAATAAATGCCAAAACAACTGTAAATGAAATATTTCCTGAAACATTCGCCGAACCAGGGAAGAATGGAATCAATCCCAATAAATTGCATATCAAGATAAAGAAAAACACACAAACCAAATAAACGGAGAATTTTTGGTAATTCTTTCCAATGTTTTGTTTGGCGATATCATCTACGACAAACTGGAAAATTGGCTCCACCAAAGATTGAAATCCACTCGGCGCTTTGCCTTGTTGTGCTCTATACTTGCTAGACATAGAGAAAAACAATATTGTCAATAGAACAACGCCCAACAACATGACAAAGACATTCTTGGTGATTGAAAAATCGATGATATGTTCCTCGTGATTAACTGGGTGAACGCGGCTATGCTCCATTTTATAGCCTCCTACTTCTTCAGTTCCATCGCCATGATGCGCGTGAAACATAGATGACATTCCTGTAAACCAAGCGCCTGTCGTTTTATTGTAAACAATAATCGGCAAAGGCATCACCATATCTCCTAGAATATGAAATTCATTGGCATCTGCTACGTGATGCATGATAATCGGCACAGGATCAAACTTTTCTGACTTGGCAGAATCAGCTGTGTGACTCGAAGAACCATGCGCAGGATTGGCACTTGCTTCGTGTTGTCCAACAACTGTGTTGAAAACTAAAAAAAACGCTAAAAAAGCGGCGAAACACTTGCTAATATTGACTCTAAAAATCCTCACGGTGCTCTTTATTTAATTTTTTGCGGGGCAAAGGTAAAAATATTTTCCATTTTAACCTTTTTTTTCCCGATATTTTCAATGCTTTAATTTCAAATTATTCCCGCCTAGACAAATAAAAAATCTCCCATCCTCAACCATTTTATCTATTTTCGTACATTTAAATGTAAGTAATGATTGAGGTAAAAGTCATACACCTAGATAATAGTAAGGAAAAGAAGCAATTTGTCAATTTTGATCGGGAAATTTATGTCAATGAGCCCAATTGGGTTGCGCCTCTTAGAATGGACGTCAACGCTAGATTAGACGTGAAGAAACATCCTTTCTATGCGAAAAATTCGATTCAGTGCTTTATGGCATTTAAACACGGAAAGGCAGTGGGCCGCATTGCCGCCATTCAAAACACACAATTCAATGAATACCATTCTTGCAAAACAGGCTTTTGGGGCTTTTTCGAATGCATCGACGACCAAGAAGTAGCCAATGCTCTTTTTGATGAGGCTAAGCGCTGGCTTCAGGATCGATCTCTAAATACGATGCAAGGGCCCGTCAACCCTTCAACCAACTATGAAGCTGGGCTGCTCGTCGAGGGTTTTGACGATCCCCCAAAAATCATGATGACCTATAATCCCCCCTATTATCTCAAATTGGTTGAAAACTATGGGCTCAAGAAAGCCATGGGCCTTTTAGCCTATAAATTCGATGAAGAGGGTGTTTTGAAAAACGAGAAATTCCCCCGCGTCAAAGACATATCCAAAGAAAGAAGCAAAGTAACCGTGCGCCCCATCAACCTCAAAAACCTACCCTACGAGATTGAACAAATCAAAAAGATCTACAACAAGTCTTGGGAGAATAATTGGGGCTTTGCGCCCATGTCCGATGAAGAAATTAATTTAATGGCTTCTGAACTCAAAATGGCCGTCGACCCAGGCTTATTTCCATTCCTCGTCAATGAAAAAGGCGAAGATGTCGGGATGGCACTAGCACTTCACGATTTCAACTATATTTTCAAATCTTTCAACGGAAATTTATTCCCATTCAATTTTATCAAAATCTTTACGAAAAAGAAAGAAATCAAGTGGATTCGCGTTGTACTATTGGGCATATTGCCTGAATGGAGAAACAAAGGCTTAGACTCCTTGCTCTATTATGAAATCATCAAAAATGGCATGGAGCGAGGTATTAAGTTTGCAGAAGCGAGTTGGATTCTAGAGGACAACCCAGCCATGAATTGCGGAATTGCTGTCGTTAACGGACAAGTTTATAAAAAATATGCCATTTACGAAATGCCCATCTAATACCCTGAAAATGGAAAAATTATATAAATCTCTTCTCGTTTTCCTAATCGTCATTTGCGCGAATAAATCCGTCTACGGAACCCATGGTATTGCACTTGAAATTCAATACAAGAGAAATTGGGTTAAATGAATTTGCTGTTCAAATTAATAGTTATACGAAGTTTCGAACCGCATTTGATCCCGACACATTGACTATTTCTTGGGGTGATGGCTCTAGTGATGTGCTGCAGAGAAGCAATGGAAATGGCGTTTTTATCGGTCTTCCCAAAGATAGCGTCAAACTTAATATCTTCAAAGCCACACATGTCTACGCTGGTCCATCAAATTATGTAATGAAAGTGGAACTCAGAGACAGAGTGCATGATTTATGCAATGTCCAAAATGGCGATTCCCGCTATTTATCAACCGTTATCACCGACACTATTTTCATTCAAGACGTCTCTATATTCGGCCTCAATCAAGGACCCGTATTTGTCAATCCCCGATATTATACGCCAATAGCAACGATACTTTTGTTTACAATCCCCTCGCAGTGGACCTTGAAGGCGATAGCATTGCCTATGAATTGATGTTTCCGCTTGGTAGAAGACAAAACGATCCTATTGCCAATTTGCCTGGATACACTTTTCCCGATCAATCTATTCCAGGACCAAACAATAAATTTTCTATTAATTCAAAGACAGGGGAAATCAAATGGATTACGCCTCAGAAATGCCCTTGTATTTTTGTAATCGCCGTAAGAATTTCAGAATATAGAAAGGGAATCAAGTTGAGTACCATGATTCGCGATATGCAAATATTCACGACTTGCGAAAACAATGACCCTCCACAAATTAATAAGCCCAACGATACTTGCATTCGTGTTGGAGACAACCTCAACATCAATGTAACCGCCTCAGACCCCAACGTTATTGGGCTTGTAAAGAGAGACCTTGTTTATCTCACAGCATTAGGAGCGCCCTTTATTTTCAATTCTCCCATTGCTACTTTTGATTCTCCCGCTGTGGGAAATCCCGTTTCAGCCATGTTTAGATGGACTCCTACTTGCGATTTCATTCGCAAAAACCCCTATGATGTTTTGCTTAAAGCCCATGACGATTATACCATCAACGGAACTACCCGATTTCTATATGACGAAGAACTATGGAAAATCAACGTACTTCCTGCAGAACCCAAATTACTTACAGGAATTACGCAGGGAAGAAAAGTCGTTTTAAATTGGCAAAACCCCTATAAATGCTTTGACCACAGTGAGTTTGAAGGATTCTCCATTTGGCGCAAGAGCGGTTGTGATAGCTTCCTACCAAACTATTGCGAAATTGGTGCAGCGCAACGAGGCTATACGAAAATTGCCGATAAAATTAAAGCATATACTTATACGGATTTAACGGCTCGAACTGGGCAGAAATACAGCTATCGCGTTGTTGCCAATTTTGCGAAACGCTCATTAGGTGGCGGACAAATTATCGAGGAAAGCCTCAGCGCGCCTTCTAATGAAGTTTGTATCGAACTAAAACTCGATATTCCAGTCATGCTCAATGTCGATATTCAAACGACAAACACTGCCACGGGTCAAGTTTTTGTTCGCTGGGCAAAACCCAAAGTTACAGCAGGAAATTTGGATACCAACTTTAATCCCGGACCATATTCATTTAAACTCTATCGCTCTGATGGCCAAACGGGGAATTCATTTGCATTGATAAAAACAACCACCCCCGCTCCTTTTTATCTCGCCAATGACACCAGCTTTATTGACCTAAACCAAAATACCGAAGGAAAATCCTTCTCCTATAAAGTTGGCTTTTTTGGAAAAAACAATGATAGTATTGGCGAATCGGATATCGCTTCATCAATCAGACTATCATCACAGCCCAAGAATCAATCGCTTCTGCTCTCTTGGTCAGAAATCGTCCCTTGGACAAATTATGAATACGATATCTATCGACAAGATTTTAATAAAATTGCCCCATTCAATTTCATAAAGCGCGTTCAAAGCCTGAACTATTTGGACACTCTTTTGATAAACGATTCTACCTACTGCTATTATGTAGAAGCACACGGAACATACAATAATCCCCAATATGCGGCACCGCTTGTAAATAAATCTCAAATCTGGTGCGACAAACCGCAAGACAGAGTGCCACCTTGTCCGCCTACAATCACCGTTACTAACGATTGCGGTTTGTATATTGACCAAGCATGGAAAAACGAGCAATATATCAACTATATCAAGTGGACCATTCAAGGCGATGATGCCTGCAGAGAAGGAGTGACGCGCTACCATCTCTATTATACAGCAGATAGTACAAAAGCTTATTCTCTACTCGATTCTTTTGGAGCAAACATCAATTCATTTAACCAAATCATGGTCAATAACCTAAAGGGTTGTTACAAAATTACAGCCACTGACCAAGCGGGAAACACCAGCAAGTTCAGCAATAGCATCTGTATTGACAATTGCCCTTTTTATAACCTTCCCAATACTTTTACCCCCAATGGCGACGGTTCGAATGATTTATACACTCCGTTCAAGCCCTATCGCTTCGTCACGAAAATTGACTTAAAAATATACAACCGCTGGGGGAATTTAGTCTACGAAACAACAGATCCTTCAATCAATTGGGATGGCGTTGACGCCTTTGCTGGCAAGGCTTTGAACGAAGGTGTTTATATGTATTCTGGCTCTTATTTTATCAATACCCTTGGTGGGGAAATCAAAAAACCGCTTCCTGGAAATAAGAATGGGGGGGGATATATTCATTTATTCCGAGGGAAATAATCAATCCAATCGGTAGATTTCCATGATTCCCTCCAACTCCTTTTTAAAGTCAATCTTTAAATCGATCAATTTTCCCGTGTGCACATCAAAAACCCATCCATGCACCATCAAGCCTCTTTCTTTATGGGCAGTTTGAACCGCTGCTGTTTTTATTAGATTAATACATTGCTCCTGCACTTGAGTTCAATAAGTCGATTATAGCGCTTCTCCTCCTCTTGAATGCCATTTAACTCCTCTTTATGCAAGCGATACACATCGCGAATATTTCTGAGCCATGGATTGAGAATTCCCATGTCCTCCGATTGCATAGCCGCTTTCACTCCTCCGCAGGAATAATGCCCGCAAACAATAATCTGCTTGACTTTCAAATGTCTCACCGCATAATTCAAAACAGACATAATATTCATGTCGATGCTGATAACCATATTCGCAATATTGCGATGGATAAAGACTTCTCCTGGCTGCACGCCCATTAAATCTTCTGCGGTTACTCGACTATCAGAGCAGCCGATGTATAAATATTCTGGGTGCTGTCCACGACTCAACTTCTCAAAATATTCCGGGTCCGTTGAGCGTTTTTCTGCGACCCATTTCTCGTTGTTTTTAAAAATTTTCTCAAACATATTCTTTCGTTTAAACTAAAATATTATTCTCTGGTTTGATGCTCGCGGGAATATGCTCCATTTCAAACATCTCCTTCAAGTCTATCTCTATCCCCCTGCTGATCGCAGTAATAGGAACATCGTTTGCGCTGCCTTCGAATGGACTCTCTGTCGATTCTCCGATTTTCTCTAGTGTTGTAAATATCCACGAAGATAAGGCACTAAAAGGAATGGATAACCAAATCATATTGCCACCCAATTTCTCAAATTCTTGCAACATCCCTAGTGGAATAAGGCATATAAATATTCGAATGAAATACAAGTTCAATGTGGCAAATTGCCGAGGGTAGGGAAAATTCTTAATGCGCTCAGATGCTCCTTGTTGGTTGTATAACTCGACTAGGATTTTCTCCAACTCCATATGCCTGAAGTCTTCAATCAATCCCATGTCGAGCAATCGCTTTAAATTCTCCGATTGCAATCCTATAATTTGAGCAGCCTTATTGCTCTTTGTCATAATCGAATCTACAATTTCTCGGTCTAAATGCAATAATAATTCATCTTCCATCTTATGGCCATGTTCATGCACTTTGAACCACTTTTCCTTATACTCCAAATTGTGCTTCTTATAGATTGCCTCCCAAGCCCTCGGCTCTCTGAGTTGAAATCGCAATGCGGCCAACCAAGCAATATGGTATTGAATCAGTTTCTCCTTTTCTGTCTTTAATAATTCTTCGGAAATCTTCTGCGTTGCATGTTTGTCCGAAACAAAATCCTTGACCATGATGCCCCACGTTCTACTCGCATTGACAATAGCGCCCCATGCTTTGCGCGCTTCCCACATTCTATCGTAAGAGGCGTTGTTCTTAAACCCTACGACAAAAGCAACGGCTGTGCCCAATAGAGCAACAGGAAGCCAAGGTATAGACAACCATTGCCAACCCAACACTTTGTAGCAGAACGTCGCTGCTGTTGAAAGAAGGACGAGTAAATAAATATCCCTCCTCGTCCAAAGGACGACTTCTTTAAAAGTAAAATTCTTTCCCGCGTGCATACTTTGATTTTAAAATCAATATTACGCATTTGGCCAAAAAAGGATGGATTTTTCTTTCAGTTCAATTCACTCATTCAATTCAAAGATGACACATTCGTGGCGCTATTTCTCCACAAACACCTTTCGCTCTTCATGCTCCGTGCCATTGGTGATTTTGACAATATACAGCCCTTGGTAGAGCGTTCTTGTATCCATATAAGCAATAGTGCTTCCCTGCAAAACTGATGTCTTTTGAATCAATTTGCCATCCATACTATACATCTCTACATAAATCGTTTGTTTCACCAAATCGTTGATTTGAATAACGACAAATTCTCCATCGCGACTTGCGAAAACATTTGCAAACGATGTCCCCTTATTTACCAATACCGACGATTTTGTTGTGTCCTTAGTCGCTACAGAATCAGCATAAATTGTTACTGTTTCAGTGATACTGGTTGGTTTAGTTGTTGTTTTCACCCCATAGAAATTCGGTCCGACGACATAGGGATAAGCAGAATTCCACTTTTCATCCACAGTCGCGAAATAACAATAAATGCCGTTTGGATATTCTGGTGTCTTACAAAAACGTCCGTTGCTCGCATCCAAATAATCTGTCTTTGTTGTTGGGACATATTCATAATCCTCTCTAAAATATCCCAAAGGATAAGTAGCATCTACAGGAGGACCATCCAATACATCAGTGCCATCTGCCCAATGTGTTCTCACCGTAATATTTCTCAAGACATAGCTAGATTTCATCCGCGCAATCGCACCCATGCCATTGGTATCCTTATATGCATAAGCGCCATAAATTGGAAAACCATCGTAAGCAAACCCAATAAGCGGGGAGTGCTTAGTCGAGTCAATTTTATACAATCCATCTGCATCATAGAGCGAACATACTGTAGACGTGACATTCAAATCCATATCAAATGCACTGGGGTTTTGATGATGGTGATAATTGCCCATAGCGGGGTGTCCTTTGGAACAATCAAAACCCAATCGCTCGCCGACAACTGCATCGCGATTCCATTTTCCATCACCTCCTGGAGGAGTGACATAATCGGACCTCCGCAGAGTTTAGATTGTGCATTGTTCCATGAAACACCATCGCGGTAATCAAAGAGCGCGACCCCATTAATAAACAATCCAATATTCCCTCCCGTTGTTGGAATGGGCGCTCCTGTATTTTTCTGAGGTTTTAAAGACACTTTAAAAATGGCATTCTGCGAACTTGCCAAACTCGGGTTATTATCTAAAAATGGCCCTGTTGTATATGCTGGTACACCATTTGTATTTATATATACCCAATCCGCTGAATATCTTACCAACTGAACATTTGCTGTTGAAGTGTCGGGAATTGCTGTCGAATTGTTTTTCACATAATGTTTCCCCTTAATGGTCGTGTTTTGCAACCACGCTTTTATGGCTGGATTAATTTGAGCATTCACTAGGATAATAGACATTGTCATTATCAAAAAGAGCAATCGTTTTCTCATTTGAATTGATTTATTTTATTGTTTGATAATTTTAATAATATTCGTTGATTCTAAATTAGATTTTAAAAAATATACTCCATTTGAAAGAAAAGAAAAGTTTTGCTTACTGATGCTTTCTCCTTCATATATTTTCTCCCCTTGCATATTCATCAAAGTAAAAATTTCACCCGGACTTGCCTCTTTTATTTGGATGAAATCTTGAAAAAGGATTGGGATAGACCCGCCTACTTTGATTTATTTCATTGATTGCGTTTGTAGCCGCCTATCGCTTTACAAGTTATCCCTTTCCCCACTAAATTCGTCATTTCGTTGCACAAGTATGAATAATTCACACTGTCAGTATTCGTCATCGTCGTTTTTAAAAGGTTATTGGTTTCATTGGGATCTTTACTGAGATTGTAAAATTCTTCCGCTCCATAATCAAATCTAATCAGTTTATAATCAATGTTGCGCATTGCTTTTGCTTCATCTGAATCGTGTGTTGTTTTAAAAATTTCACAAAAAGTCCATGCCCTTGTTGCAGATTTCTCATCTCTTATCACATTCATAAAACTCTTGCTGTCGACTGTTTTATTAACTGGTATTTGGCTCGACCAGTTTTGATTGCCAAATAAATCCATAACAGTCGCAAATATATCCGCGACATTCACTAACGCATCACTTGACCTACCCGGATTTACAACAGATGGACCCGAAGCGATAAATGGAGTGCGAACACCATACTGATAAACGGTTCCCTTGGCTTTCGACGTATCCAATGTTTGGGCTGTGCGAGGCGTGCTGCCGTTATCACCAATAAATATAAAATCCGTGCTATCAAATCTATTCGTGGTGCGCAAACTATCAAAAAGCCTTCCCATCTCGGTATCCATGGCTTGAATCATCGCCTTAAAATAAGACTTGGGGTTATTCTTGATGTCTTGGGCTGTCCCCGTTAAACTCGTGAAACTGTGCAATCCAGCTGGAGGCAAATGCAAGGGCTCGTGTGGTGCATTAAATGCCAACCACAAGAAAAAAGGCTTGGTTCCCTGTGCCTTTATCCAAGTCACCGCATTGTTCACATTCTCTGTCGTGGCATAATTAGTCACACTAACTGTTGTTCCATTGATGATTTTCGACCAATTGGTAAAGCTCGGCAATGCTCCAATAAATGGCCCCTCGAAATGATCATATCCCATCTTATTCGGATAATTCAATGCTGTAGGACTTGGATTGTGCAAATGCCACTTGCCGATATTCGCTGCTGAGATATTGGAATTATATGCCTTCAAGATTCTCGGGATGGTCATTTCCGCCGTGTCCAACTGACCTGAACCACCGCTGCCGCCAACAATTCCGCCAACACCTGTTCTAAACCCATAACGACCTGTCAATATGCTAGACCTCGTCGATGAACAGACAGGATTGCTCATGCCATTTTTAAATCGCACCCCTTTTTTCACCAATGCACGTATATTAGGAACATCAACGGTATCGCCGTACCCCTCGTAAAAGCCAAAGAAATCAGGACTTAGGTCATCTGCAATAATGAGAATCACATTGCGTTGCGCAAAAGAAATATTTGCGAGACAAAATAAGAGCCACAGTAAAACGATTTTCTTTTCCATCAATTTTTCTTTGTGATAAATTTTTTTTATTTGTTATTCCCCTTGGACTCCCTTGTGTTCAGCCAAAAGGGCGCTTCTATTCACCAACTTCTTTGCTATTGATCTCTGCCGCATGCGTGTTTTCTGTGAGCATCTTTCTTACCATTCGACCTGAGACTTTCCAAATTGTAAACTCTTTTGCTGTTTTTCGCTTTGTATCCTCGGTTGCAGAACAGTCGTTTTGAGGCCCTTCCTCAGCGACCCATTCGTCTTCAAATGTTAAACTGCTATCAAAACACCCCTTGTCGCTATAGTTCGCTTGTGCCTGTAAATCTATAAGATATACGCTTAATAGTGTAAAAAATGATCAATCGTTTCATAATGCTAAGATTTAAACTGGGAATCCCATTTATATCTTTTACGCATATTCATTTGAGATGGTTGCTTGCGCTATTCAAAACCTCTATTAATTCTGCAGCGAACAAAGACTCGCCTGCCTTATTCTGCATTAGAAGCGCACAATTCCTTTATCTGGGCGTTTAAGGCGACTACTTCACCGCATAAATCGCCCCTCTAAAAGACCATCGGTGCTCAAATTCCTATACCCCTTCTCTTTCATATACGCCTCTACTTTGTGGAAAGTCATTTCGCCATCGACCAAATGCCCAGCTTCAACAACCCATTTCACGCCATCCTGGGCTAATACGCCATTCATCCCTTTGATTGCCTCGGTCTCTGCTCCTTCAATATCCATTTTAACGAAGTCCACTTTTGTAACTCCCTCGTTTGCCAATATATTGTCGAGCGTGTCCACAGGGATTTCAATCTTGCGAATCCCCTCTTGATGAATAATATCATCGTGCAATACAAATGAATGCTCTCCTGGGTGAATGCCCACATTAAACGTCAAGACATCCTTCTTCGACCAGACTCCCGCATTGACGACCTTCACATTTTTCAATCCATTTGCTTCGATATTCTTTAGCAAGAGTTTATGATTATCTGTATCTGGTTCAATAGCGATCAATCGCCCATTTTCGCCGATCATCTTCGCCGCTTGAACGGTGAAAAATCCCACATTCGCTCCGCAGTCCACCACACAGTCTCCCGCCTTAGGCGCGAAATACTGAAAATGCACGCGCTCTGCAAACAATTCACTCAATCCCTCATACATAAAATAGTACTTGTTTACATCTATAATTTTCGTGAGTTTGCTCTTTTCACCAAATTTTATCCTTTCTGTAAACTGAATCTCCGCGGGCAATTTGGACGGATTTCCATACATCACAATCCCCTCTTTGAGCGTCACTTTCACCATACCATTCTCTATAATTTCCGTCTTTTCGATGATCTCATTGACGTGATAATACTTGTTCTTGATTTTGTACAAAAAGAATTTCAAAAAAGACAAGAGAAAATTGTCGTGTGTGGCGATATAGCGTTTGATGTCCATTCTTGCTTAGCGTGATTTAAATACAAGAATAAGTACAATAATTTAATTCTATCTTAGAAATCCCTTTCCCAATTACTTCCCCTCTTTCAAAAACTCCCTTGGGTAGGCATAGTCTTGATTGAATAAAAATGCTCTGTCCGATAAGGTAAGTAAAAATGCCATCAAATCCACTTGCTCCTCTGAACTCAATTGAATGGGCTTGTTTACGCTACCATACTTCCCCTTTCCAAAATCTTTATTATAGTGGTTCAAGACTTCCTTCAACTTCTTAAATCGTCCGTCATGCATATAGGGATAGGAGAATTCAATATTGCGCAAAGTGGGGATTTTGAAGAGAAATGAATCTTTGGGATTTTGACTAATTCCTGCACGCCCAATATCCTTCAATACTGGATCAAGAGACAAACCATTGCTTTCAAATCTATAATTAGTAAAGAGCGGTTCGGTATGACAAGCATTGCAATGCGTCTTAAACAAATCATATCCGCGCTTTTCTTGCGACGCAAAAATAGATGTTTTGCGCATCACACTATCGTACTTTGAATTGGCGCTCACCAACTGAACCATAAATGACGAAAACGCTTTCAATAAGCGCTCTCCTGTAATCGAAGAATCTCCATATGCTTTTAAAAATAAATTTCGATAGGCCCTTTTCTCTTTTAATTTCATGACGACATTTTCTATCGTCTCCCCCATCTCGTCAGGATGTGTTATCGGAAATAGGGATTGCATATCCAAATGATTGATCGCCCCATCCCACATAAAATAGGGCTGCCAGGCCAAGTTCATCAAAGCGGGAGAATTTCTCTTTCCCTCTCTATCTTCAATACCATGACTCAATGCATGATCTACATGTGTAAAGGCATTGTAAGGGGAATGACAATTCGAACAGGCAATCGTATTGTTTCGCGACAAAATCGGATCGTAAAACAAAACACGTCCTAAATAGATTTTATCCACACTCATCGGATTGTTTTGAAAGGAATAAGTTGGCTCAGGAAAATGTTTTGGTCGCTCTATGTCCTTTTCCCCTTTTCCTTTAAAAGCAATCGCAGTCAATCCCAAAAATCCTAAAAAAATGATCTGCTTCTTTTTCATTGCTTCACTTGAATGGTTTTGGACAATGCCTCCGACAATTGAACGGCGTCATTACTCGGCGACATAATGCGATTTTGTTTTACCCAATCTATTTGCTCAAAAAACTGTTCTAATTGAATCTTGATTTGCAAGGTATTTCCCTCACCTAAAGAAAACAATAAGTGCTGATCTGCTCGAAATGGATATGCATAACCACCTAGATGCATTTGAAATGAGCCTTTCGCCACTGTGCTAGAAGAACAAGTTCCCTCTATTTTTGTATTGATATAGCCATTCTGCCAAGTCCAATACATGCCTTTCGTCGGGTCTAAATCCCCACCCATCGCGCCCGACACATTGGCTGTGCTATCGACCCCCCATGTAAAGCCCATTGCGTCGTATTTTATTTTAGGAGGAATTCGCAAGGCAATCGATCGCTTCGCGCTATCATCTCCCTCCACCAAATGGTAACTATTCTTCTCTTGCCAAACGGATTTCCCTTTGCTATAAAACATAAAATTTGATAGGTAAAATCGCAGGGTTTCAATATTCATCGTATCCCCTCGCGCATCGATATATGCTTTGCCCAAAATCAATTCCTCCTTGCCCATCATCGGTTTTATCGAGAGGACCAGCGATTGTTGACCATGAACAAAAGTTCCTAAAAGAATCATGACCATGCAAATAAATATTGCCCTTTGTATCATTTAGTATCGCTTTTCTTTTGCTCTTTCTTCTTCAAATACAAATAGAGATTTTCTACGCGCGTTCTCGCCCATGGCGTTTTTCTCAAAAATGTCAAACTGGATTTGATACTCGGGTCACTCTTAAAGCAATTGATATTGATCTCCGACGCTAGAAATTCCCAACTGTGATTTTCTGTGAGATAAATCAACATCTGCTCTAGCGTAATGCCATGAAGTGGATTGTTTTTTTGCGTTTCCATAATCGAATCTTGTCTCTACTAAATCTTTTCAAATATAATTCATTCCTTTGCGGTTCTTTGCGTTTAAATTATCTTCAGCTCTGAGAACAATCTTTGACAAAACTCCTTTTTTGCGTTTAAAATCGCTTCTTTGCGTTTAAAACATCACCAACTGACACTTAGCAAGAATGTTTGTAATTAAAAACAAATCTCTTTAAATCGCCCCTCTTTAAAACAATTATACCCTATATTTGAAGTGAATTTCAGCCCCATCTCGCATGAAAAGAGTCGTCATAACAGGCCTCGGAGCCATCACGCCCATCGGCAATAATCTTCGCGATTATTGGGAGGCGCTCTTGCGCGGTAAAAGCGGTTCAGGGCCTATCACCAAATTTAACGCAAGTCGATTTAAAACCCAATTCGCTTGCGAAGTGAAAGACTTCAATCCATTGATTGCCATTGATGCGGCGAATTTAAAAAAGTACGATTTATATACACAGTACGCCCTTGTCGCTGCTGATGAAGCCATTCGACAAGCACAAATTCAATTTGATGCTCTAAACAAAAAGCGCATCGGCGTCATCTGGGGAACCAGCAATGGCGGGATTTCCACCACGGAACAGGAATATGGTGACTATAAACTCAATGAGGGAATTCCGCGATTCAACCCCTACTTTATTCCCAAGCGAATCAATAATATTGCCGCTGGCGCCATCTCCATAAAATACGATTTGCACGGCATCAATTTTACCACAGCTTCTGCTTGTGCTTCAAGCAATACCGCCATAATTAACGCCTTGAATTATATCCGCTGGGGAAAGGCAGATATGATCATCACAGGCGGTTCTGGAAGCATCCATCACCGAGAGTTCCATCGGCGGATTCAACGCCGCACGCGCTATTTCTACTTCTAACGAAACCCATACAACCGCTTCAAAACCATTTGATATCCATAGAAATGGATTTGTCTTGGGTGAAGGCGCAGGTGCCCTCGTGTTTGAATCCCTCGAACACGCCATCAAGCGCGGTGCACCTATTCTCGCAGAAATCGTCGGTGGCGGCCTTTATGCTGACGCTTATCACCTCACGGGGACTCATCCTAAAGGAGAAGGCGCTGCTGAGGGAATGTCGCTTGCACTTGAAGAGGCCGGCATTCAAGCTTCTGAAATCGACTATGTAAATGCCCATGCAACTTCCACCCAAGCGGGAGATTTAAGCGAACTATTTGCCATGAAAACTATTTTTGGTAATTCTCGCAAGCTCAATATCAGCGCGACAAAATCCATGACAGGTCACCTAATCGGCGCTGCGGGCGCCATTGAAGCCATTGCATGCATTCAATCTATTCGCGAGGATATCATTCCGCCGACCATCAATACATCCACCATTGAACATGAATTTGCTCACTCTTTTGACTTCACGCTCGGTCATGCTGTGCAAAAAAAGATCGTCTACGCCATGAACAATACCTTTGGTTTTGGCGGACATATCGCCAGTTCCATATTTAAAAAACATCTCCCATAATGCTTTTAGAAAAAGATTTTCTTTGATATAAATGACTTTCTGCAGTTTATGTGTCTTGCAGTTTGACGCGAACAAAAAAGACAAAATACTATATTTGTAAAATATTATAACCCTATGCAAGTTAAAACAAATTGGACCCTAGACGAAGTCAAAGAAATTTACAATACACCATTATTCGATTTGATTTTTCGCGCTGCAACCATTCACCGTCAGAATAAAAATTATGGCGAAGTGCAAATCAGCAGTTTGATCTCCATCAAAACGGGTGGCTGCAAAGAAGACTGTTCTTATTGTCCACAAGCAGCGAGATATTCTACAGGCATCGAAGCACATTCCCTCATGACAGTGGAAAAAGTGAAAGAGCGCGCCGCCATTGCCAAGGCCAATGGTTCTTCAAGATTGTGCATGGGTGCCGCATGGCGCGAAGTGCGCGACAATTCCGATTTTGACCGCGTATTGGAAATGGTCTCTGAAGTGAACGATATGGGATTGGAAGTCTGTTGTACATTGGGGATGTTGACTTACGAACAAGCAGAAAAATTAAAAGAAGCGGGCTGTTTTGCATACAACCACAATATCGATACCTCTTCAGAAAACTACGGAAACATCATCACCACGCGCACTTTCGACGATAGAATCAACACCTTAAACAATGTGCGCAAAGCGAAGTTGAGTGTTTGCTGCGGCGGGATTGTTGGATTGGGCGAAACCGACGAAGATAGAATGAATATGCTCCACACACTATCCACCATGGAAGTGCATCCGGACTCTGTGCCTATCAACGCGCTCGTTGCTGTCGAAGGAACACCTCTTCAAGAGAATAAAAAAGTGGAAATCGACGTCATGGTGCGCATGATTGCAACCGCTCGAATCTTGATGCCAAACAGCGTTGTACGCCTCTCTGCAGGAAGAAATGAAATGAGTATCGCCGAACAAGCCATGTGCTTTATGGCAGGTGCCAATTCTATTTTTGCTGGAGAAAAATTGTTGACTACACCAAATCCAGATTTCGACACCGATATGCAGATGTTCAAAACGCTCGGATTGACTCCGCGCAAAGCGTTTAAAGATGCGGAGAAAGAAACGCTCGCCACTACTTCGTAAGCTATGAATGCTAAGGACAAATTTCAAAACGATCTCAAACAAAAGCTGCGCGAGCGCTATGAGAAAGGTTTGATGCGCACATTGGTGCATCGAGGAGATAAAATTGATTTTAGTTCCAATGATTATTTCGGCCTCTCTTCATCACCCGCCTATTTATTCTTAGATAAAAACAATCGGTCTGGAGCGACGGGTTCGCGCTCTATCTCTGGGAATATGAACGAAGCAGAAGAAGCTGAATACATCATCGCAGAATACCACAATCAAGAATCAGCACTCATATTTAATTCAGGATATGCAGCCAATGTCGGACTATTTTCCTGCATTGCCTCCAAAGGAGAAACCTATATCTCCGATGAGTATATCCATGCCAGCATCATCGATGGCATGCGCTTGAGCCACGCCAATCGCCTGAAATTTAAACACAACGACTTGCTCGATCTCGAGCACAAATTGCGTCAGACCATCGGTCGTAAATTCGTCGCCGTTGAATCCATTTATTCTATGGATGGTGATGCTGCTCCGCTGATTGAAATCGCCGCCCTTTGCAATGAATACGACGCCTTGCTCATCGTCGATGAAGCCCATGCCACAGGCGTATTCGGAGAGCGCGGTGAAGGTTTGGTCTGCCAATTCGAATTGGAGAGCGAGGTATTGGCCTGTGTATATACCTATGGCAAAGCCGCTGGCATCCATGGCGCTGCCGTTGTTGGGTCTAATATTCTGCGCGACCATTTGATCAACAATGCGCGATCATTTGTTTTCTCAACAGCCCTGCCCCCGCATACATACGAACAAATCAAAACCGCCTATACCCTTTTCCCTGCGCTTGATCGCGAATTTCTCTTTGATTTAATTCTGCACTTTAGAAACACGGCATCCAATCTAAAATCGCTTGTTTTTCTAGATAGCTTTTCGCCCATTCAAGGGATCATCATCGGAGATAATTTCAAGGCCAAAGCGCTCGCCAATTATTTATCCGATAAGGGCTTTTTTATCCGCGCCATCCTCTCTCCCACAGTACCTGTCGGACGTGAGCGCTTGCGCATTTGCTTGCATACATTTAATACGAAATCGCAAATTGATGATTTGCTGAATGAAATAAAATCTTTCTTATCATGAGTGTTATAATTGCTGGAATTCATACCGGTGTCGGCAAGACCATCTGCTCGGCTGTGATTTGTCAAGCCCTGGGCTATGACTACTTCAAACCTGTCCAAGCAGGTGATTTAGACAATAGCGATAGCATCGCGATTAAAAAATTGGTGACAAATCCGCGTTGTGTGATTCATCCCGAATCCTATCGCTTGCAGATTCCCGCTTCGCCGCACTATGCCGCAGAACAAGAGGGAATCACCATTGAAAAAGAAAAAATCGTATTGCCTCAAACCCATAACAATCTCCTAGTAGAAACCGCTGGTGGTGTGATGAGTCCGCTCGCAAAAAACCTCCTCAACCTCGACTTGATAGAGCATCTCGCTTTACCAGTCATTTTAGTTTCCAATAATTATTTAGGAAGTATCAACCATAGCTTGCTTTCCTTCCTCGCTTTGCAAAGCAGAAATATAGACATCCGTGGCATCGTTTTCAGCGGTGAAAAAAATAGTGCCTCTGAATCATTCATCCTCGAACACACGCAATTGCCCTTGCTATTTTCCATTCCTCAATTCGAAGATTTAAATAGCCAAGCGATTGCTAGATTTGCACAAAACTTATCGATAGATTTATAGCCATGCATCATTTTGAAAAAGAGAACAACCCCATTTGGCATCCATTCACGCAGATGAAAATTGCCGCTGCGCCCATTCACATCGAGAGCGCAAAGGGAAGTCTTTTATATACCAAAGATGGTCGCGCCATTATCGATGCGGTCTCCTCTTGGTGGGTCAATATACACGGTCATGCCCATCCGCATATTGCTGAAGCGATCGCCAAACAAGCACATAAATTAGAGCAAGTCATATTCGCGGGATTCACCCATCAACCTGCGATTGATTTGGCGAATAAACTCATGGAGATTTTACCGCCGCATTTTTCCAAAGTATTCTTTTCAGACAATGGTTCGACCTGCGTAGAAGTCGCTATTAAAATGGCGCTGCAATATTGGGACAATCAGGACATCACCCACAAGACCAATATCATCGCCTTTGAAAATGCCTATCACGGCGATACATTCGGTGCGATGAGTGTCGGCGGGAAGAGCACATTCAATAAAGCTTTTCAAAAACATCTATTCAAAGTTCACCATATTCCCTTGCCTACAGCAGAGAATATAGAAGCAGTAAAAGCGGAATTTAAAAAATTGGTCCAAGATGATAGCGTCGCTGCCTTTATCTTCGAACCGCTGGTGCAGGGCGCTGCGGGCATGCTCATGTATGAGGCCGCACACCTCGATGCCCTTCTCGCTATCGCTAAAGAACACAACGTTATTGCTATCGCCGACGAAGTGATGACGGGATTTGGCAGAACAGGAAAACACTTCGCGATCAATTACCTCCATCATCAACCCGATATCATTTGCTTGTCAAAGGGCATCACCGGCGGATTTATGCCCTTGGGTGTGACGGTTTGTGCAGCATTTATCTACGATGCATTTTACTCCGATGACAAGGCCAAGACTTTTTTTCACGGACATTCCTATACCGCCAATCCCTTGGCCTGTGCCGCGGCGAATGCCTCAATGGAATTATTGCAGCGCATTGAATGCACAGAAAATATTTCGCGAATCACATCATCTCACGCACACTTTGCAAAGAAAATCTCCGTCCATCCCTCTGTCCGCAACGTCCGACAGACCGGCACCATCATTGCCATGGACATTATCACACCAGCAGAGACCTCGTATTTCAATTCAATCAGTACTGAGATTTATTCCTTCTTTCTCTCGCACGATATCTTGCTCCGCCCGCTGGGCAATGTCATTTATATCTTGCCGATGTATTGTATGAGTGATGAGGAATTGGAAAAGGTGTATGGGGCGATTGAGGCGTTTTTTGAGTTTAAGCTCTTAACTAATCCATTTTTGTTTTATTTAAGAATTTAACTAAACAATTATTTATATGTTTCTAATATATATAATTATATTTGATTTTGGTAGGGCGTAAGGGAGTTATAAGAAAAGATTTACTAAAGAAAGAACTTTTAGAAATAAAGATTTTTTTTCACTTTTAATTCTTTTTTATGAATTTTAAAACAAAATGTCACTTTTTTAAAGTGGTAAAAGACTTAACTCCAACATTACGCATGTTGTGGGAAATCTTAAAATATTTTTTAAAAGAAAATCATTAGAATTATAGTAGTTTCTGAACGCTTTCTATAGAAACGACTACTCTCAAGAAAAGACCGACAACCCTTGCGTTTCTACCATTTTTTATTATATTATGTATTTTGGAATATTAAACTCTGTCCCACAATGTATATAGTCGCCTAAATATAAATACTTTGCTATCTTCGTTAATTATTGTATTAAAATTTTATAATTTATGAACCACTTTGTTTTTACATTTTTACTTATTGTCTTCTTTATTCCATTTAATTTTTGCTCTTTATCGGCTCAAAATAAAATAATCAATGGCCCTTCTGGCAGCGGCCAATTTGGTAAAACGGTCACAGTATTGCCGAATGGGAATTACGTAGTAACCGACCCGCTCTTTGACAATTCCTTGACTGATGTCGGTGCCGTTTATTTGTATAATGGGGCAACTCATGCGCTGATTAGCACATTAACTGGCTCAACAGCGAACGACCAGGTTGGCTCCGGCGGAATTAGCATCTTAACCAATGGAAATTATGTTGTAAGAAGTGTGAATTGGGACAATGGGGCAATTGCTAATGCTGGGGCGGTGACTTGGGGCAATGGAACAACAGGAGTTGTCGGCGTTGTTAGCGCGAGCAATTCACTCGTCGGATCTGTGACTAATGACCAAATTGGATTTAATGGAATTACTGTTTTATCCAATGGGAATTATGTTATAGGAAGTCCAAATTGGGACAATGGGGCGATTGCTAATGCTGGGGCGGTGACGTGGGGCAATGGAACAACAGGAAGCGTCGGCGTTGTTAGCGCGAGCAATTCGCTCATAGGTTCTTCGGCTAATGACCAAATTGGTAGTAGTACTATTACTGTTTTATCAAATGCGAATTATGTTGTAAGGAGTCTAGATTGGGACAATGGTGCCATTGCAGATGCTGGGGCAGTGACTTGGTGTGATGGAACAACAGGAAAAGTCGGCGTTGTTAGCGCGAGCAATTCACTCGTCGGATCTGTGACTAATGACCAAATTGGATTTAATGGAATTACTGTTTTATCCAATGGGAATTATGTTATAGGATGTCCAAATTGGGACAATGGGGCGATTGCTAATGCCGGGGCAGTGACTTGGTGCAACGGAACAACTGGAAGAGTTGGTCCCGTTAACGCAAGCAATTCGCTCGTCGGTTCTTCGGCTAATGATGCAATTGGAGGTAGTGGAATTACCGCTTTAACAAATGGGAATTATGTCGTAAGTAGCCGGAATTGGGACAATGGGGCGATTGCTCAAGCTGGGGCGGTGACTTGGGGTAATGGAACAACTGGAATTGTCGGCACTGTGAGCGCAAGCAATTCGCTCATCGGATCTGCGGCTAGTGACCTAATTGGAAATAACGGAATTACCGCTTTATCCAATGGAAACTATGTGGTCACTTCTAACTCTTGGGACAATGGGGCGATTGTTGATGCTGGGGCGGTGACTTGGGGCAATGGAACAATAGGAATTGTCGGCGCTGTTAGCGCGAGCAATTCGCTCGTCGGATCTTCAGCTAATGATGCATTTGGAGGTGGTGCAATTACCGCTTTAACAAATGGGAATTATGTTGTAACACGCCCGTTCTGGGACAATGGGGCGATTGCTGATGCTGGGGCGGTGACTTGGGGCAATGGAACAACAGGAAGAGTTGGTCCCGTTAGCGCGAGCAATTCGCTCGTCGGATCTTCGGCTAATGATGCAATTGGAAGTAACGGAATTGCCGCTTTATCCAATGGAAATTATGTTGTAAGAAGTTTGAATTGGGACAATGGTGCAATTGGCAATGCTGGAGCAGCGACGTGGTGCGATGGATCAACTGGAAGAGTTGGTACCGTTAGCGCAAGCAATTCGCTCGTCGGAACATCGGCTAATGACCAAATTGGAAATTATGTAATTGCCGCTTTATCCAATGGAAATTATGTAGTAAGAAGCCCGTCATGGGACAATGGGGCGATTGCTGATGCTGGGGCGGTGACTTGGGGCAACGGAACAACAGGAATTGTTGGCGCTATTAGCGCGAGCAATTCGCTCGTCGGTTCTTCGGCTAATGACAATACTGGAAATGGCGGAATTACCGCTTTAACAAATGGGAATTATGTTGTAGGAAGTCCAAATTGGGACAATGGGGTGATTGCTAATGCTGGGGCGGTAACTTGGGGCAATGGAACAACAGGAAGCGTCGGCATTGTTAGCGCGAGCAATTCGCTTGTCGGATCTTCGGCTAGTGACCTAATTGGAAGTAACGGAATTACCGCTTTATCCAATGGAAATTATGTGGTCACTTCTAACTCTTGGGACAATGGGGTGATTGCTAATGCTGGGGCGGTGACTTGGGGCAATGGAACAACAGGAAGAGTCGGCGCTGTTAGCGCGAGCAATTCGCTCGTAGGTTCTCAGGCAAATGACCAAATTGGAAATAATGGTGTTACCGCTTTAACTAATGGAAATTATGTTGTAGGAAGTTCGTTTTGGGATAATGGGGCTTTTATAAACGCTGGTGCTATAACAATTGCTGCTGATAATGCTGAAATCATTGGCACGATTAATAATTGCAATAGTGTGTTGGGAAGTGCTGCCAATCCAAGCATCACTCTTTTTAGCGCTTTTGATTCCGCCTTTAATTATCTCATTGTAAGTAAACCCTCCGAAAACAAAATTGTTATTCGTAGCTTCTCTTTTAACTTCAATTTCAATCAAACCATCTGCGCCAACCAATCCTTCCTTTGGAACGGCATAGCCAGAAACACTTCTGGCGCTTTTAAAGATACATTTACTTCGTTTAGTGGTTGTGATTCTGTGGTCAGTTTAAATCTTACCGTCAAACCAACAAGTTCAAGCAGCATCAACCAAACCATCTGCGCCAACCAATCCTTTCTCTGGAACGGCATAGCCAGAAACACTTCCGGCGCTTTCAAAGATACATTTACCTCTTTCAATGGATGCGATTCTGTGGTCACTTTAAACTTGACGGTCACGCCACTGCCGAGTAAACTGACCAATACGACCGGAAATACCATCACTGCTGCACAAGCTGGTGCTACTTATCAATGGATCAATTGTGCGACCAATACTATAATAGCTGAAGCCAATGCTGAATCATTTACTCCATCTTTTAATGGTTCTTTTAAAGTAGTTGTTACTCAAACGAATTGTTCCGACACTTCTGCTTGTGTGCCTATTAATTCTGTTGGATTAAATCAAAACAACCTCAGCCAGCAAGTTCGCATTTATCCCAACCCTGCGCGGGAATCGTTAACCATTTCTCTGAGTGATGAAGATTTCCATGCATCCATAGTTTTGCTCTCTTTGGACGGTAAAAAAATACTGACCTATTATTTGAATCAGAAAATAAATACTCTCCCAATATCACACCTCGTTCCTGGATTTTATCTATACGAAATTTCTTTCCGTGGAAATATTGAAAAGGGGAAATTGCTAATTCAGGAATAGCTCTTTCGTCTTATGTGCGCTTATTTGCCTTATGTGGTTGATTTTATTCCGTTGTGTTTAAAGCACAACAGATTCCCCCTACACTTTGTCTCGGGGCAGGACATATCAAGTTTGGAATGACAGACGCGGAGAAATTTTGAATGAGGGAAATATATAAAGGAGTGATATAAAACGATTGTGGTGGCTTTGCAACTTGCGATTATTGAATTGTTTTCGATTTCGAATCGGTTCGGTTGAAGGCACAACAGATTCCAAATCTAGTTTGGAATGACGTATTCGGAGGATATTTTATTAAGAAGCACATTGGATGAATTCCGTGATTGCACTCCAAATTCCAAAAATGCCTCATCCCTGCACAGTGTAGGGACCAAACACCAGACACCATATAACATACACCACTTATTTATCCCCTTAACTAATCTCTTTCCCCGTATATTCGCTCCACATTTTATTCCATACTTATGAAATCACTCCACTCATTTTTGATCCTTGCTTTTGCTGCCTTGCTCTCTGCACCGATACACGCTCAACAACTCAAGGTGCCGGCCCTCAGTCCGCTGCAAACCTTGGAACAGAGCTTTGCCCTTTCGTCTATCAAATTGGAATATTCCCGCCCGAGCGCTCGTGGCCGCGTGGTTTTTGGCGATGTCGTGCCTTTCGGTAAAATCTGGCGAACAGGTGCCAATGCTTCTACTAAAATCACCTTTGGCGAAGAGGTGAAAGTGGATGGCAAGTCCCTCCCCACAGGTACTTACGCGCTATATACCATCCCGAATAAAGACAGCTGGGATATCCTCTTCTACAGCGATTTGAAATTGGGAGGCAATGTGGCGGATTATAAAAAAGAAAATGAAGTCTTGCGCATTCGCGCCAAGGCCCATGCTTACAGCGCCAAGACGGAGACCTTTACCATGAATTTTGCAGAAATTACACCTAGTGCTTGCAACCTAGAATTTATTTGGGAGAATACGCGTGTCAGCTTTTCTATTGTCGCAGAAATCGACAGCAAGATCATGAAGAATATCGAGACTAGCTTGGCTTTAGACGGCAGACCCTATTTTCAAGCAGCGGGATATTATTATGAAAACAACAAAGACCTCAACAAAGCGCTTGAATGGGCCAATAAAGCTATTGAGCAAAATCCAAAAGCTTTTTACATGGTTCACTTGAAAGCAAAAATTCAAATGAAACTCAAAGATTTCAAAGGCGCCATTGCCTCTGCTGAACAATCCATGATTTTAGCCAAAGAAGCAAAAAGTGATGATTATATCAATATGAATCAAAAACTCATCGCTGAGGCACAAAAAGGCAAATAAATTTTTTCTTTGCTTTTTCTCTAGAGAATTTACATGCATCTAATATCGCATATATAATTTCTCTCTTGGGTAAATTTTTATTCGCTGAACTTTTTTGATCCATTTTGTCGTTCAATTCTCCCTCGCAGATGAAATTATATCTAGTTGATTCATTTAGAGTGGTTTACTGCTTTTTCCTCGCTCTATCTCCGTTTATTTTAAAAGAATTGTTCCACGTGTAGTTTCTCTCGAAAACCCCCATTCAGATTGGCTTCACGTTTATTTATCTTCATTTTAAGCCTCTATATTTCGTGTATAATTTTTGTCCTTGGATTTTGGGCTGGAATAGAGGATAATTTTTTAGGTCTCTTTTTCAACTATGAACTACATGAAAGTGCGGAACAACCAATTTTATTCCTCGCCCATTCTGGTCTTTTTGCAAACCATTTTTCATTTTCTACTTGTTCCTCGTATGGCCGCTTCAATAATTCGAATACTTCATTCAATAATTGGTAATTTCCTTTTTCTGCTTCCTCGATGACCATTTGCGCCATATAGTTTCTCAAGACATATTTTGGGTTGACTCGATTCATCGCTTGCACTCTCTCTTCATCTGGCCGCGCTTCTTTTTGCAATCGCAGAACATAATTGCCCATCCAAACCGCCCATTTATCTTTGACCGTTTCCGTTAATTCACCCTGTTTATAAAATGCATTGCCCAATTTATCCATGATTTCCTCCCAAGAAACCTGGGCGTTTTGATGGATATTTGATAGGTTTCTGAAGAAAATAGTCATGTCCGTTTCCGCTAATTGCAGACTGTCGATGAGGTTTTTTATCAATTCATCATCCCCTTCCTCTAGCTGCGATAATCCCAATTTTCCCGCATCATATCCGCGTAATCGTTTCGATATTGTTCACCAAATCCATGCAATATCTCTTCCAGCGGTTCCACTTTTTCAATCAATGGATAGAGGGCATTTGCCAATTGCATTAGATTCCATAGGGCGATATTGGCTTGGTTGCCGAATCGATATCGCTTGTGTTCGCGGTCCGTAGTATTGGGTGTCCAGCCCTCATCATATCCCTCCAACCAACCATATGGTCCATAGTCAATCGTTACGCTGTGAATAGACATATTGTCGGTATTCATTACACCATGGACGAATCCAACCCGCTGCCAATCGAGTATCATCATACGTGTTTTTTCTGAAACTGCGCTTAAAAAATGGATATATTTATCTGCTCCTGATTCATTTATTTCAGGGAAAAATAGCTCAATGGTATAGTCAGCGAGCTTTTTTAGATTGACAATGTCTTTATTGGCGGCTAGCAATTCAAAGTTTCCGAAGCGTATAAAACTCGGTGCAACCCTGCAGACAATAGCCCCTTTTTCCATTTGGATATTGCCATTATAGAGCATATCCCTCGCCACTATATCTTCTGTGCCGATAAGGGATAGCGACCTCGTCGTCTGAACTCCCAAATAATGCATGGCCTCACTGCAGAGATGTTCGCGGATAGATGATCGCAATACCGCATAACCGTCGCCTGAACGAGAATAGGGTGTTGGACCAGCTCCTTTCAGCTGGAGCATAAACCGCTGTTTATTGCACAGCACTTCTGTCAAATTAATGGCTCTACCATCACCCAATTGTCCCGCCCAATGACCAAATTGATGGCCTGCATAAGCCATGGCAAATGGATGTGTATGGGGGAATATCTCCTTTCCGGAAAAGACATTTAAAAACGATTCGGTATTTAACTCTTCTGCTTTCAACCCAATCAGGTCTGTCACTTCTTCCGCAACATGAATGATATGAGGACTCGTGGGAATTGTCGGTTTGACGAAAGAATAACATGCTTGCCTCACTTGCCTGCGCTCGTTATTTAGGTTGGGGTCTGCTGGCAAAGCATGAATGAAGGTTTCGTCAATTTCTAAATGTATCATGCTTTATCTATTTGGCAACATATACCATGAGCACATTGATATCCGCTGGGCTAATTCCGCTTACACGACTCGCCTGGCCTATCGTTTTTGGCCTGACCTTTTGGAGCTTTTCTACTGCTTCAAGCGATAGCGATTTGATCTCGCGATAGTCCAAACTATCCCGCAATTTCATATCCTCTAAGCGCTTTTGCTTTTCTACTTGTTCATTTTCTTTTACAATATAGCCTTCATACTTGATTTCTATTTCGGCCGTTTTTATATCCTCTCGATCAAATCGCGCTAAGTTTTCTTTAACCTGCGGTATTTGTTCAATCATTTCCATCAATTCAACATCCGGTCTGGTCAATATTGTCTTCAATTTCATGCCCTGATTCAGCGGACTAGATCCTTTTGACACCAAATAGGCGTTCATTTCCTCTGGTTTAATACTGGCATTTTCTATGTATTTCGTGATTTTGCCGATATTATCTAGTCGCTCAGTATATTTTTGGTACCGCTCATCATCGACCATGCCGATTTTTCTGCCGCGTTCTGTCAAGCGAATATCAGCATTATCCTGTCTCAAGAGCAATCTATACTCTGCTCGAGAGGTGAACATTCTATAGGGTTCTTCCGTTCCTTTATTTATTAGGTCGTCGATCAATACACCAATATAGGCTTCTTCCCTTCCGAAGACAATAGGCTCTTCGTCGCGGATAAAACGAATCGCATTCATTCCCGCAACCAAACCTTGACAAGCGGCTTCCTCATAACCCGTCGTTCCGTTAATTTGTCCAGCAAAAAACAACCCTTTGATCAATTTTGTTTGTAGGGAATTTTCCAATTGGGTCGGTGGAAAGTAATCATATTCTATCGCATATCCAGGTCTAAACATCTTAGCGTTTTCAAACCCAGGGATTAATCTCATCGCTTTGTATTGAATATCTTCAGGCAGGGAAGTAGAAAAACCATTGACATAAATCTCTACCGTATTCCATCCCTCGGGTTCAACAAATAATTGATGTCTGTCTCGCTCAGCAAATCGATTGATTTTATCTTCTATAGACGGACAATACCTTGGGCCCAATCCTTGAATGCGGCCATTGAACATGGGGCTTCTAACAAACCCTTCTCTCAATGCGTCGTGAACTATATTATTGGTATAGGTTATCCAGCAACATCTCTGTTGTGCCGGTTTTAGGATATTGAGGTAGGAAAAACCAACTACATCTTCATCTCCGTGTTGTTCTTCCATTTTAGTATAATCCAAACTTCTACCATCCACTCTAGGTGGGGTGCCCGTTTTCATTCTACCAAATTCAAATCCTAGATTGGCGAGTTGCTCGGTAATTCCCTTTGAGGCACTTTCTCCTGCTCTGCCACCGCCCAATTGTTTTTCTCCGATATGAATAATTCCATTGAGGAAAGTTCCATTGGTTAAGACAACTGCAGAAGCATATATTTCCGTACCAAAGCCAGTTTTGATTCCTATTACTTTATCTCCTTTTACAATTAACCCAGCAACCATCTCTTGCCAGAAATCTATGTTAGGATTTTGCTCGAGCATATTTCTCCATTCACTAGCAAATAGCATTCGATCATTTTGTGTGCGCGGGCTCCACATCGCTTCTCCTTTAGACGCATTGAGCATTCTAAATTGAATCATGGATTTATCACTGACTATACCACTATATCCGCCGAGCGCATCAATTTCTCTAACAATCTGTCCCTTGGCTACACCACCCATTGCCGGGTTACAACTCATCTGACCTATGGCTTGTAAATTCATGGTGATTAAAAGGACAGAAGCACCCATATTTGCTCCCGCAACAGCAGCTTCACATCCGGCATGGCCAGCACCAACAACAATTAAATCGTATTTCTTAAACATCTTATTGTTCCACGTGGAACGTTTACTTTTATAAATTAATTACTTCTTTTCTTGTTCCACGTGGAACATTCCCAACCATTGACTTTGTCATAAATATTCTTATCTTTGCCCTAATATCAAAACCATGAGTTTATTAAAATCTGTTTTTCTTCAACGTTGCGGAAAATGTCAACAATCTCCTCTCTTTAAAAATTCCCTACTCTCTTTTAAAAATCCACTAACGATGAATGAATCGTGTCCTAATTGTGGTATTAAATTTGAACCTGAACCTGGATTCTATTGGGGATCGATGTATGTATCCTATGCCTTAACTTCAGTATACTGTCTTTCTTTTTGCTTTACTTCCGTTTTTATACTCAAACAATCTATACTAAATACCTTTTTATACTTAATCCTATCAATGAGTTTTCTATTTATTGTTTTCTTTAGAATATCTCGCTCACTTTGGTTCTATATTTACGCTAAACTTGAAATGAAATAGCATTAATCATTGATTAATAAATAGTTACCATCAACAATATTAAATCGTGGCAATTTTTTATACTTTTCAAAGTAGTCATATCCCTGCTTAATCTGACTCCAAAAATTGATATGCGTTGTACTTCCTTTGAAATAATTCTCTTTCAATTTTACAAAATTATTCTTGGTTAATTTTGTAGGATAAATGTGAACAGGAATTACTTGCTGACCACTGCCTTTTTGCATAAAGCGCAATAAGATAAATTTCTTTCATCATGGCATCTGTCATCGGCAAACAACCGATGGTTTCACACCCACCATGGATATAGATATCTCCACCTAAAGCACCTTGGGTTCCAAAGACCTTATCACTTTCATTTGGATAATTGATTCCCAGGGATAAAAAATATTTACTCATTGGATTAAAATCTACAATTTGATAAAACCCTTCTGGTATTTGTTGATCCCCTTGTTCGCGCTTTGGTCCCAGCTCACCAGATAACATACAAATATTATATGTATTTATTAAAACATACTTTGAACTGTCTTTGCTCCACGCCCACACTTCCAATTTCTTATTCCATTTCATCGCCCGGAAATAAATGCTATCGCAGGGAAACTCAACCGTTTTACTAGCAAATAAATCCACCAAATATTTGTACTTTTCAGAATTAGCAATAGCCACGCGCTCATTGGTCAATTGCGCATCAAGGAATTCTTGTTGTGCCGAAATCATGCCCACCGAAAATAAAAAAAGAATAATTAAAAATTGTTTCACGATGCAAAAATAGAAATTTAAATCGACTTGAATTAACAAGCTATTATAATTATAATTAATTATTTTAAATAAATAAAAAAAGCCATTATTATTAGGGATGTTAATTCGTGGGAAAGATTTTATTACCTCTATTGTTTCTTATTATTTTAACATTTTGTTATAGGGTTATTAACTTATAATCAACAGGAGGAAATGAATGAATATGGCTATTTTGTGCGTTAATTCACATGAAGTGTACAAGTAAAATGTACATAAAAATATTGTCCTTTTTATGAACATAAGGGTGGGTAACAAAAGGAAAAGAATTTATCAAAATATGAAATGAATCATTTTGTAGAATAAGTGAGAAAATAATGTGGAAAAGAAAAACTTATTATATTATTACAAACAATAAATATTTATTGTCTGTGGATAAGTAAATATTTACTGAAAACAAATGAGAGAGCTAGTTTCCATTGTAATTCCCTGTTATAATCCCGAAAACGAATGGGAAAAAAAAGTCATGGAAAATTTGGAAAAAATTGACCAATCCATATCTAAACAATATGAAATTGAAATTATATTGGTTGATGATGGATCTATGCATGACTTGGATGAGGCATTTGAGAGAATAAGCAAAAAATGGAAGACAGTAAGAACAAAGAATCAGGTCAACGCAGGAAAAGGCAATGCCGTTAGAAAAGGAGTAAGTTTAGCGAATGGGAAATATATTATCTATACAGATAGTGATATTCCATATGAAAATAAACATATCGCTGAGCATTTGGAATTATTAGAGAAAGGGGATGATATAGTAATAACAGTCCGCGATAAAACGTATTATGATACAATTCCAATGCAGAGAAAGATAATTTCTCTGGTTGTGCAATATCTAATTAAATTATTGTTTCGTCTGCCTACAGCAGATACGCAGGGTGGTTTAAAGAGCATGAATAAAATGGGAAAAGAAATTTTAATAAACACAAAAATCGATGGATATTTGTTTGACTTAGAATTTATAAAAGAAGCATTTAAACAAAAGAGAAGAATAGGTTATATACATGGGGAGTTAAAGCAGGATATCAACGTTAAGAAAGTTGACCTATCTGTTTTGTTTAAAGAGTTTTATAACCTCTTGTATTTACTGAAATAATAAAGTGTATGATTTACTCATCTAAACATATTGAATTAGCGGTTTCAGAAGTGTCAAGACTTCCTGGAATAGGAAAAAAAACGGCCCTGCGCTTGGTTTTACATTTGCTAAAAGCAAATACAGAAGAGGTAGAAAAGTTTTGTTCTGCGATATCAGTGATGAAGAAAGAAGTAAAGACTTGCCGCATCTGCTGCAATTATGCAGACGGCGAAATATGCCATATATGTGAGAGCAATGCAAGAAAGAAGAAGATGATCTGCGTTGTAGAAACGGTTCGCGAAGTTTTGGCAATAGAAAATACGGGCCAGTATCAAGGGGTCTATCATGTCTTAGGTGGCGTCATTTCACCAGTTGAAGGAATTGGACCAGAAAAGCTGAACATACAAAACTATTGCAACGCGTCGAAAGTGGTGAAGTGGAAGAAATCATTATGGCGCTCAATCCAACTATAGAGGGAGATACGACGATTTATTATTTGATTAAAAAATTGAGGGAACGGGAGTAAAATTTCTTCCATTTCGAGGGGAATAGCCATTGGATCTGAATTGGAATACACCGATGAAATAACCTTGGCGCGCAGCATAGCAACGCGATTGCCATATACTTATTCACAAGAGAACATAGAAATAAAAGCAAATCCACATTGACCTTATCCATCATCATAGTCAATTACAATGTAAAATATTTTCTGGAGCAAACGATTGTTTCGGCGCTAAAGGCTTGTCAGGGAATAGAGGCAGAGATATGGGTGGTGGACAATAATTCAAAAGATGGTTCTCTAGAGTTGGTGGAAAAAAAATTTCCTCAAGTAAAATTGATTGCCAATAAAGACAATCCAGGTTTTTCAAAAGCAAATAATCAGGCCATTAAATTGGCAACCGGGAAATATAAATTATTGTTGAATCCCGATACGTTTGTACAGGAAGACACGTTTAAAAAATGTATCGATTTTATGGATGCCAACCCAAACGCAGGAGCAATCGGCGTGCGGATGATAGATGGCAAAGGAATATTTTTGCCAGAATCAAAGCGATCGCTGCCAACGCCCAGTGTCGCATTTTATAAATTGTTTGGATTAAGTGCCATATTTCCAAAACACCCAAAATATTCAAAATACCATTTGGGCGATAAGCCAGAAATGGAAACGACAAAAGCGGATATTTTATCAGGAGCATTTATGTTTATGCGCAGCGAAGCCATAGATAAAATTGGCCTATTAGACGAAAGCTTTTTTATGTATGGGGAAGATATTGATCTCTCTTATCGGTTTGTATTAGCGGGGTATGACAATTATTATTTTGCAGATACCACCATCATCCACTATAAAGGCGAGAGCACGAAAAAGGGCAGCCTCAACTATGTAAAGACGTTTTACAATGCCATGATCATTTTTGCGCAAAAGCATTACAGTGGAAGCAGCGCAAAAGCTTATCAAAGGGTTTTAAAGGGTGCTATTTTTTTAAAGGCTTTTTTAGCGATCATCACCAGCTTCTTTGGAAAGTGGAACCACCTCATTCTCGATAGTGCCCTCATCTTCGCTTCCATAGAGTTTATCAAAGTGTTTTGGGCAGTAAATATCAAACATCAAACATCTTATTATCCCTTCGTATTTACTTGGGTTATTGTTCCTTTCTATGTGTTGATATGGATGACAAGCGCCTATTTAAATGGTGCCTACGACAAACCAAAAACGATGAAGAGCGCACTGAGAGGCATCGTCATCGGCACATTTATCATCGCCAATTTGTATGCATTTGCTCCGGAAAATTGGCGGTACTCGCGCGCCGTAATATTGTTTGGCGCCATTGCATCCGTTTTCTGGATGGCGATCACGCGCATGATTCTAAATTATTATTACAATAGAAAATGGAGCATCGATACACCTGAGCGATATGCGGTGGCAATTATCGGTTCTGAAGAGGAAGAGAAAAGGGCTTTGTCGTTGATTGAAAATTCCAATGTTCAAATTATCTACAAAGGGAGAATTGATATAGGAAGCAAATCCGGTGGATTGGGCAATTACAAGCAATTGAATCAATTGGTGGAATGGTTCAATATTGAAGAAATTATTTTCTGCTCGAAGGACTTGACAAATAAAGAAATAGTAGAGATCATCGATGAAAATGAATCGGGACTGCACTTTAAAATATTGCCAGAAAATTCAGAGAGTATCATAGGAAGTAATTCAAAAGATCAGGCGGGGGAATTATATGCAAAGGATTTGAATTACAGTATTAATCAAGCGCATCAGCGAAGAAATAAGCGGATGTTTGATATATGTATATCCGGGTTGTTTATTCTTTTATTTCCTTGGTTTGTCCTGCGAAAAAACAGAAGTGCTATCTATGGCAATCTCTTTACTGTTTTATTGAACTATAAAACGTGGATTGGATATTTTGTCGATGAACAAGAAAATTTACCTCGTTTGCATCAGGCAGTTTTTACACCCAAAAATGTATTTCTCGATGAGATGAGCAGCAAAACGAAAAGATTGATCAATGAAAAGTACGCTAAACAATGGAGTTTAGAAGAGGAATGGAAAATAATCAAAACCTATCTTTAGTTTGGATTAATACAAAATCCATTTTTTTGCGAAAGCGACAACTTCTTGTTTAATTGCAGCCAAAGCGTCTTCATTATCTGCATTCACAATGGCGCGATCGATCCAATTCACAATGGTTTCCATATCTGCTTCTTTCATGCCACGTGTTGTAATAGCAGGTGTTCCAACGCGAATACCCGATGTGATGAAAGGAGATTTATCATCGAAGGGAACCATGTTTTTATTGATGGTTATATGCACCTTGCCCAGAGTTAAATCAGCTTTTTTCCCAGAGATATTTTTATTTCTTAGATCGATCAACATGAGGTGATTATCTGTACCACCAGAGATGATTTTATATCCGCGGTCTGTAAACGCCTTAGCCATGGCTTGAGCATTGGCTTTAACTTGTTTTTGATAGGCGACATATTCCGGTTGCATAGCTTCAAAAAAAGATACCGCTTTTGCGGCAATGACATGTTCTAATGGTCCGCCTTGAGTTCCTGGGAATACGGCTAAGTCTAATAGTGCAGACATTTTTCGAATCTCGCCTTTCGGATTGGTCAATCCCCAAGGATTATCAAAATCACGGCCCATTAAGATGATGCCACCTCTTGGTCCGCGAAGCGTTTTGTGGGTGGTACTAGATACGAAATGACAATGAGGAATAGGGTCGTTCATCAATTTCGCGGCAATCAAACCAGCAGTATGCGAGATATCTGCAAGCAAAAGAGCGCCCACTTTATCTGCAATAGCACGGAAACGCGCATAATCCCAATCGCGCGAATAAGCAGATGCTCCGCAGATGATGAGTTTTGGCTTTACTTCTATTGCCTTTGCTTCTACTTTATCCATATCGATAATGCCCGTCGCCTCTTCAACGCCGTAGAAATTTGGTTGATAGAGTTTGCCTGAAAAGTTAACAGGAGAACCATGCGTTAAATGGCCACCATGGCTCAAATCAAAACCAAGAATGGAGTCTCCAGGTTTGAGAACAGCCAACATAACGGCAGCATTTGCCTGTGCACCAGAATGGGGTTGAACATTTGCCCAAGCAGCGCCAAATATGGTTTTGATTCTGTCGATGGCGATTTGTTCTACTTCATCTACCACTTCGCAACCACCATAATATCGATTCTTTGGAAGCCCTTCAGCATATTTATTGGTCAGACACGAGCCCATGGCTTTCATGACATCAAGAGAGGTATAATTTTCAGAAGCAATCAACTCAAGACCTTCGATTTGTCTTGTAAGTTCTTGATCAATTAAATCAAATATTTTTTGATCTTTCGGCATAAGAAATGGTTTTTTGAATAAGTTTTACAATGATAATCAAAAAGCAAAAAAATGCGGAAAATAAAAATGGCGAAAATAACAATCTGTTTAGAACTAGTCTATTCCCATGTATTTATGCGTTTGTAGGGAAATTTTCCAAGATGGATTGGCTTTGACAAAATCAATCATTTTCGGCAAGACCTCTTTTTCCTTTGACCATTCCGGTTGTAAATACAAATGGCACTTGGGTGAAACATGTGATGCAAATTCTTCGCCCCAGCGCAAATCATTGGGGTGAGCGACAATAATTTTTAGCTCGTTCGCTCGTGCGTAAAATTCAGGGAGGGGTTTTTTAAATCGCTTTGGAGAAAAGGTAATCCAATCCAAATGGCCCGATATCGGTGAAGTTCCAGAGGTTTCAATATTGATCTGAATCCCATTTTTATGCAAAAGAAGGGTCAAATCACTTAAATCGTGCATAAGGGGTTCACCACCTGTGATGACACAAAGACTTGCCTTTGCATCAACAATCCATTGGAGAATTTGATCAGAACTATATTTTTTGTGCTTTTCAGGATCCCAGCTCTCTTTTACGTCGCACCAAGTGCAACCGACATCGCAACCGCCCAAACGAATAAAATAAGCAGCACAGCCGCTGAAAAACCCTTCACCTTGAATGGTATAGAAGTGTTCCATGACGGGATATAATTTCTGTGAGCTCAAACCTTGTGGTGATTAAATGATTAGAATAGCTGCAAACATAATTATTTTTCGAGGCTTTGTGCCTTGAATCAAAGGGTTTACGATTTTCGTTCGCCAATTTGTTGACGCCACATGGCATAGTACAAGCCTTTTTCCGCTAAAAGCGATGAATGGTCGCCCATTTCAACGACTTTGCCTTTTTCTAATACAAATATCCGATCGGCATGCATGATGGTTGAAAGTCTATGTGCAATCAGTACCATCATATGATTTTTTGTCGATGCAATAGAGCGTATCGTATCGGTTATTTCAGTTTCAGTGATTGAGTCTAATGCAGAAGTGGCTTCATCAAAAACGATGAGTTTAGGGTTGCGCAGAAGCGCGTGCAATCGATAGCCGCTGCTTTTCGCCGCCAGAGATTTTAATACCGCCTTCACCGATGATGGTGTCAATACCTTTATCGCTGCGCGCCAATAAATTTTGACATGCCGATTTCATAAGAACGCGGTGAATTTCCTCGTCCGTGGCAGTAGGGTTTACAAAGAGCAGATTCTCTTTGATCGTACCAGAAAATAACTGCGTGTCTTGAGTTACAAAGCCAATTTGATGTCGTACTTCTTCAATGTCCAAGTTCACAGAATCTATGGAATTGTATAGAATAGAGCCTTGCTCGGGACGATAGAGACCGACCAAAAGTTTCACCAGCGTTGTTTTTCCTGAGCCAGATGGACCCACGAAGGCAATGGTCTCCCCTTGTTTTACTTGAAAATGAATGTTTTCAAGCGCATAATGCTCACTGGATTTGTGTTTAAAAGAAACGCCATCGAATTCAAAGGTTTCAAGGGCGTTTATTTTAATGGGGTTTTCGGGCTTGGCCTCAATAGGTGTATTTAAAATGGTTTTAAAATTATGCAGAGATGCCTCCGCTTCGCGATAGGATAAAATGACATTGCCAATCTCCTGTAATGGACCGAATATAAAGAAAGAGTAGAACTGAAGTGTCATCAATTGACCCACAGAGAGCTTGCCTTTAAAAATGAGGAAGAGTAAAAAAAACATGATGGACTGCCTCAACAAATTGACAAAAGTGCCTTGAACAAAGCTGATGCTGCGGATATCCTTGACTTTTTTTAATTCTAACTGCAATATTTTCATCGTGGAAATATTGAGCCGACGAATTTCTTGGTCTGTCAATCCGAGGCTTTTCACCAATTCGATATTTCGCAAGCTCTCCGTGGTGGCGCCAGCCAGGATATTGGTCTCTTTGACAATGTTCTTCTGAATTTCTTTAATTTTTTTGCTCAAAAAACTCGTCAGCGCAAAAAGAAGAAAAGAGGCGATAAAATAGATGAATATGAGTTTTGGTTCAACAGAAAACGCATAGATCATGACAAACACAATGCCCACTAGTGAAGCGAAAAGAACGTTGATGCAATTAGAAATGAATTTTTCACAATCAGAGCGGACTTTTTGTAAAATGTTCAAGGTTTCACCACTGCGTTGGTCTTCAAACTGTTGGAATGGCAATTTTAGGGAGTGTTTTAAGCCATCTGTATACACGCGCGCGCCAAACTTTTGAACGATTAAGCTGGTGACATAATCTTGAAAAGCCTTGGCAATTCTACTGATCATGGCGACACCAATAGCACATAGCACCAAGAAACCTACCCCATAAATATAGTCGTGCTCCAAGTGATTGGATGGTTTTGAGGCAAATCGATCGATGATTTTGCCAAAGATAAAAGGGTCTAAAAGGGAAAAGGTCTGATTGAGTGCGGCGAGCAATAGAGCCAAGGCAATAAGTCCTTTGTAGTTTTTTAAATAATTGAAAAGAAGTTTCATAGAAAAGACGCAGCAAAAATAGCGGGTACGCAATTAAACAAAAAAATGAGGGAATTCGTTCTTAAAGTTTTTTAACCAAAGTTTAAACCAAACAGCACAATTTTTGTCATAACGCAACCAAGAGGGTTAAAAAACCGTCTTAGTTATTATTCATTGTAAATTTTAAAAGTAAAGAATTATGAACACAAAAAAAATTTTAGCAGTAGGAATTCTATCTATTGGACTATTGAGCATTCAAATGTCATGCAGTAAGGCTGTTGATTTAACGAGTGATACAGAAATTGCAGAAGATAATGTACTTGCAGAACAAATTGACGATGATGTTGAAAACATTGCAAGTCAATCAGATGTGAATGAGAAATTAGAAGATTTAAAGACAGGAGATGCGAGTAGCATATTGAGTGATTCAATAAAAATTGAAAAAGACTTGTCTAAAGGGTCAATAAAAATAGATTTTGGCGGAGAGAGCGGGTGTAAGGGCAGAAACGGCAGATTGTACAAAGGCAAAATTTTCAAAAGCTTTAACGGAAAGAAATTTTTTGACGAGGGCTATAGCAGTACAGTTACATTTGAGAAATTCTCTAACAATGGCAATTCGGTAGAAGGAACAAAAACAATTGTTTATAAAGGACTAAATTCGAAAGGACAAATGTATTGGACCATTTCGACAAGTTTGACAATTACAAAGGCAAATGGAAAATCAATGACGTGGACTTCAACAAGAACGCGTACGATGATTGCAGGAGCAGGAACAAAAACTTGGGGTGACGACAAATATGAACTTACAGGAAGCGCTTCTGGCTCATCATCGAATGGCAATAGTTTTGAAACAACCATATCAACTCCTTTGATTAAAGATATGGCTTGCAAGTATATCATCAGCGGGGTTATAAATTATGTCAAAACAGGAACAACAACAACAAAAACAAAAACCTTGGATTTTGGAAACGGGGATTGCGATGCAAAAGCAGTCTTGACAGTTGATGGTACATCAAAAGACATTTTATTGTAATCATAATTTATCTTTAAAATGAAGGCGCTTGTGAAAACAAGCGCCTTTTTTTTGCAAAAAAGCGAAGGCGGAATCTTAAATTATGATACTTTTATACATCTAAAAGATTAAAATGCGAATGATTCAGCACCGTCAAATTACAATTGCCCTTTTTTTGACCCTATCCATTGGGCTATACGCGCAAATTCCCAATCCAAACAAAATCTCCTATCGTTGGAAAACAGATACAGCAAAGCATACCTATGAATTTAAAGAGTTGAGCATAGCAACAGAGAAAGATGCGATTCTAACCTTGGATTTCCCCAATTTTATTACCAAAGAAGATCCCAGAAATAAATTCTATGCGCATGAGCCAGCAATCGTCGTTAATTTTGGAGGCGAAGCGAGGGCTTATCCATTGAGCATTCTGACACTATTTGAATTGAGCAATGATACCGTTGGGGGTAAAAACATTATGGTTTCTTATTGTCCGATGTGCAATTCCGCGTTGGTTTTTAATAGAAATATAGCTACGCCAAAAGGAGAAAAGACGATGCAATTTGGGGTTTCTGGATTGTTAATTCATAATGATATGGTGATGTATGACCGCGAGACAGAATCATGGTGGGGACAATTGACAGGAGAGGGAATTGCTGGAGAGCATTCAGGAGTGGCTTTGAATATGATGAGGGCATTGCTAATTTCTGTGGATGATTTTTTTGATCGGTACCCGAAAGGAAAAATTCTGGCACCCGTTGAATTAAGTTTAATGGCAAAGAAAGATGGGCACAGACAATTTCATCATTTAGAACATGGCGATAATTTATCAAAGGAGTATTTTTTACCAGAGAAAATAGACAAGCGTTTGCCGCCAATTGAGCACGTTTTAGGAATTCACTATCAAGAGCACGACAAAATCTAGCCTTATAGAGAATTGGCAAAGAAACAGGTCGTGCATGAGACCATAGGAAAAACGAATATCGTCATTTTCTATCACGATGGAATGGTTTCAGTATTGGATGAAGATGATTTGGCGTCATCAAAGAAAGTGGGAAGTGCGGCTCCATTTGTAACCAAAGTAGAAGGGGTAAATTTGACTTTTAAGAAAGCGGGTCGATATTTTAAAGACGATCAAACGGGTTCTATATGGGATATTACAGGTTATTGCAAAGAGGGGAAGCACCAAGGAGTTCAATTGGATATTCTACCGCATACCAACCATTTTGCATTTGCATATTTGGCATTTTTCCCCAAGGCAGAAATATACGGGCAGAAGTAAATGTTAAAAGACAAATGATTCTGTTCTGAAAAGCGGCTTAATTAGAAGCGAGTTTAGCGACATCTTCGCCTATCTCAGAGCCAATGGCCACGCCCATCCCCGACATGCGAACGGCGCAGAAGACATTCGCGGAGATCGCTTTGACAATGGGCCCTTTTTTAGGTCCGAGACCCATAATTCCACTCCAGCGATTTTCTATGGTGAAAGGTGTATTGGGCAGAATGGTTTCTGCAAGAATATGCTCTAATTTGTGTTGGATTGTTTGTGTTATACCAAAGTAAGTGGTGGCTTCGTCTTCAAAGGCTGAGTTTCTTGCGCCTCCAAACAAAATGCGATTGTCGATATTCCGGAAATAATAATAACCGCGATCAAAATGGAAGCAACCTTTAATGTTTAAATTGGGAATAGGTGCTGTGATTAATACCTGAGCGCGTGCAGGTTCGACTTCCAGTTCGGGAAGGAGGTCTTTGGCGAAAGCATTGGTGGTAATGATGAGCTTTTTAACAGAGAACTCAAATCCGGCGTCTGTGAGCACACTAACGCGCCCTTGTGCGCCATCAAATCTTTCAATTGAGATGCCATTGAGTATCTGTATCCCAGAATTTCGGCAGGCAGAGAGCAAAGAGTTCATCATCATCCCGGTGTCGATTTGACCTTCTGCATTATTCCAAAGCATATGTTCTGTTTCAGCAAATCCCATGTGAGAAATGGATGCATCTTTCATTTCAAACGTAGACTTTTGCTGGGTATATTTTTCTAGGGATTCATTGAAATATTGCATTTCATTGAGGCAAGATTCGTAGAGAGGAAAATCGGATTTCCTAAACAATTCATATCCTCCGTAATGCTTGTATCCAATGGATTCGTCTCCGAGATTTTTGCGCAGTTTATCAAGTCCGCGAATGCGCTTTTCAACCAAATCAAACATGGCTTTTTCACCCATTGTTTTTTTATCTTCGATCAATTCTGACAAGCTGCCAAAGCAGGCAAAGCCAGCATTGCGTGTGCTCGCGCCGTAGGGGAGAAAACTTTTTTCAATGACTAGAACATTTGCAGAAGGTTGGCGTTTTTTAAAAGCCCATGCAGCATTGAGTCCGACAATCCCGCTGCCTACCACCAATAAATCAATGTTTGAAAAGAATGATTTTTGCTCCCAGTATGACAGTTGAAATGGATGCATACATGCTGCTATTTAGTGACGGGAGGAGCCTTACTTCTCTTTCTTATTATTCAATTTTTCCTCGTCTACTTCAACAATAACATCGTCCGCTTTTATGGTTTTGGCAATTACCCTGAAAGGCGCTTTAATCACCTTATCGCCAAGCTTTACGCCCGATTTAATTTCTATGTAGTTGTCGTCTTGTATCCCCGTTTTAACGATTCTTTTAACTGCTTTGTTTTTATCGGCGAAGAAGACAACTTCATCCGTCTCGTCCTTGTTTTTTTCTTTTTCGCGCGTGGTGACGCATTGAATCGGCACAGCAAGCACGCCGATGGCCTTATTGGTAATGATATCTGCAGAAGCAGTCATGCCCGGCCTAAAGGGAAATTGTTCAGAGCCCAACGTTGAATTGGAGGAAATGGCTGTTTTGTCTAACTTTATTCTCACAATAAAATTGGTCACTTTGTCTGTGATCATGGAGTTTTGATTCGATGAATAGGCCTTTTGAGAAACGACGCCTTTAAATTTTATATCTGGATAACTTTCAATGTCAATAATCGCGGAGTCGCCGATATTGGTCTTGACAATATCATTTTCAGAGACATCTACGCGCACTTCCATATTGTTTAAATCGGAAATCCGGATTAATTCTGTTCCAGACATCTGGGCTGTTCCGACAACGCGCTCGCCTAACTCAACACTTTGTTTGGAGACCGTGCCACTCATAGGCGCATAGATTTTTGTTCGGCTTAGATTCTCTTGCGCTTGTTTAAAACCTGCTTGTGCATTTTCAAGTTGAAATTCGGCGGCATGCACATTTTCCTCAGAGGCCTCTTTCTCTCCTTTTGATGCTAAATATTGTGATTCCGATTGATTGAATTCTTGAATGGCGATGATATCTTTTTTATAAAGACCTTCTTTGCGGGCATAGTCTTTTTCAGCGATGGCATAACTGGCGATGGCTTGTTTGTTTCGCGCCTTTACCGTTGCGAGGTTGGCTTTCATTTGATTGACTTGGGCTTGCGCTTGGTCAATCAAAGTTTTATATATGGTGGGATTGATTTCGAGGATTAAATCGCCTTTATTTACCCATGCGCCTTCTTTGGTATGCAGTCCAATGATTTCACCTGAAACTTCAGAGCTAATCTTTATCTCTGTCGCAGAGAATAAAGTCCCTTGAGCATTTACTTTTTCAAAAATATCTCTCTTTGCTGCGGCTTCAACAGCAACTTCAATTCCCTTCACATCACCCCACCAGCCGCGCTTTTTGCCCAATACCGCAAGCGCTAATAAAATGGCTACACCAATGCCTATATACAAATAGTTTTTATTCATTTTTATTCAATATTTACCACACCATAGACGTAAAAGTCTAAGACAATTTTTCTAAAAATATATTCATACTTCGATCTTAACAATTCAGATTTTGCATTTTGGTCATTGGTGACTGTGGTGTTGAAATCAAGCGAGTTGATTACACCGGCATTGAATTTTTCTCTAGCAAAATTGAGTGAATTGTCGAAGGCCTTGGCGTTGGTCACGTTGGCATAATATGCTTTCTGTGCATTTTTATAATTGATATAAGCGGTATAAATCTCCTCGCGAATTTTGTTTTTTGTCTGCTCGAGTTGCAATTCCTGGTTTTTCAACTGCAGAAAAGAATTTGACAAATTGGTTTTGCGCTGAAATCTGGAGAAGATGGGAATACTCATCGAAAGCGTCACACGGTGTGATAGATTGTCGGAAATCTGCATCCAATAAGGCCTTTCACCATCAGGCACTTTTCCTGTATATGAACTCTGTAAAGAATTAATGGTGACAAAGGAGTTCAATTGTGGGACAAAGACATTTCCAATAGGGCTCGGATCCACGATGACAGTCGAGTCTCGGTAATCTTGAGCGAGGTTGATGAAATTAGACCCCGAATAATAGGACAAGCTCAATGTCGGTGAAAAGGCCCCTTTAGACATATAGACTTGTCTCTGTGCGGCGCGCAATTTGAATTCATCGCTTTTGACTTGAGGCATTCTAGCGATTGCACGAGAAGTAATGGTATCAATACCATCTAAGTTGTAGAGGGCTTCTCTCAACTTGTAGGAAGTTTCGAATTGAATGTCTGCTCTCAAAGGCATCAAGAGCAACTGTTTCATTTGGAAAACGAGCAAATCATAACTGTTCTGTGCTTTGACAATATTGAGCTCGTCTCTTGCACTTTGAGCCTCGAGATCAATTGAATTCCCTTTTGCAATACCCCGGCTTCAATTAATTCAGAAGTACGCTTGATTTCTTCAATGGTCAATTTGGATTGATTGATGGATGTGGTCAATAATTCTTTGGCGAGTAAAATTTGCAAATAGAGGTTGGAAACAGTTAGTGCGAGGTTGTTGATAAAAGTTTCCTTGTCCATGGAGGCACTTGAGAGAAGGGCCTTTGTGCGTTCGATATTATTGATTTGTTGTAATCCAGAGAATATGGTCATTTGCGCCCCAACGCCTAAAGTAGAGGAATAGGCATTTCGGAATTGCACTTCATAGGTTGTCGGGTTGAGGGAGTTTCCCAAACTCAATCCACCGCTCATATCCACGGACACGGAGGGCAATAGATTGTTTTGCGACTGTTTAGAATTGTTTCGCGCAATAGATTCTTGAATCAGGGATTGTTTGATTTGAAGGTTTTTCTCTAAGGCGATTTGAATGCAGTTTTTTATCGACAAAGCTTTTTGTGAAAATGCACCAATAGGGATAAGAAGAATCAATAAGAATTTGTACATTCGGGTTGTTCGCTATTTATAAAAGGATAAAAATAAGTATCTTTTGAAATAAGTCATTTAAAAAATCATTTTGTGCTAAGTGGAACTTTGAAAGAGGGTTTGCAATAGCCTTAATTAGTAGTCGCCCAAATACTTTCTAATGAACCACTCGGCGGCCAATAGCAAAATAACAATTGCGAGTATCCACCACAAATTGTTGATTGGATTGGTTTCAGAAGATTCGTAGAGCAGTTTTTTAAAGGGAAGTTTTTCCAACATCTCTTTTGCCATGAGATCGATTTGGTTGGGATAATACATTGAACCGTTGCGCTTAGCTGCGAGTGAATTTAACAATTGGTGATCAGCAGTAATTTTGGATAATTCCAATTGCAGTGGGCTGATGATAAAGGCTCCATCGGCTATATAATTTGTTCCATTGTAATTGCAAACCGCTTTATAATCGTAGTCTCCAGCGGGGAGATATCCAATGTCGAGCGAATAGATTTTGTCTTTTTTAGCAAAATTAAATTTATACGTCTTGCCCTCGCGATTTTTAACTTCTATACTCGCATCAGGTGTATTGACCAATTCAAAAGAGGGATTGTATAATTGGGCTTCTAATTTGACGGCTTCATTTTCGCGATAAATATTTTTGGCTAAATTGACTCGGAAAGGGCGATTATCCTTTTTTACAGCTAGATAATTGAAGATTTTGGTGAAGTATTCGTCAAAGTATGTGTGCGATTGATTCTGTTGAAATTCATATAAACGCCATCTCCATATGCCTTCGCCGATGATATAGCCATTTTTAACACCATTGCTCTCGCCAAAAGCGATGAGTGGAAATTCTGTTTCTATGGCACCAATTTTTTGTTTCAAGAGGATATTTAGTGCAGATTTGGGGCGTATCGAAGAATAGGTAAAATCCAAAGGGGGAACGCGTTTCATCAGCGCTTTGGATTCTTCCGTTAAGGAAAATAAATCGAAGCTATTCGGGATGGATGGAAATAAATCTTGCTGAGCATCTGCTTGTTTCGTAATTTCCAAATTGGATTGAAGGCTATTGAATAGGGCCAATTGGGAATGGGATGTGATAATATAGAGACAAGGGATTTTTTTCTCGAGAATTGCCTTATTCCAATCGCCAGCAGCATTGGTGTTGGAAGGCATTTGATGCATGACCACCAATTGGTATTCATTTAAATTTGCCAAGCGCGCATTGGTAAAATCAATATCTACTTGATAGTTTTTGGATTGTTCAAGGGACTGTTTGAGCGCCGTCATGTCAGGGTGCGGGGAAGAACCAACGATGAGTATTTTTTTCCTTCCGTCGAGCACTTCGATAAAGAAATCTCTTGTATTGTTTTGTGTGACAGACTCGCCAGGCAGAGCTCCTATTACAGCTCGATAATGGCCGAGACCAACCGTTTTGCAGTCAATGTATAGCGTCGCTGTTTGGTTGAATCGATTAGAGTTTATTTGGATAGGCTGACCAATAATTTTGGCATTGCCATTAGGCAAAATATGGTAGAGAGAAAGTTCTGATTTAGCACCGGCATAATTATTGGCTTCAATGTCCAATTCAACAGTGGTCTTATCGTTGAGATAGGCGAATTTATTGTGGTGCACATCGATTATACTGATGTCTTTTTTAATATTGCTATCGCCGAGCGCAATGGTATAAATGGGAAAAGAGCTGCTTGTCTTAGAATAAAAAGGGTGAATGCCCTTATTGAATAAACCATCTGATGCGATGACCAATGCGGTGAGGTTTTGGTTGAAATAGGTATTGTCGACTTCTTCTATGGCGCTGGAGATGTCTGTCTCTTTATCGGAAAAGTGATACAAGCTATCTTTTTGAAGCGCAGAGCCGAAAGAGAAAACTTCCACTTGACATTTATCGCTAAGGGCTTTTGTCAGCGATTCTAAATTCGCACGAAAAGCTTGAGCATTAAAGTTTTTATCTTGGAGAATCGATGAGGAATTGTCTATCGCGATAACGACTGTGGGGTTTTCTACGATGTTTTTTTTAATTTTGACAAAAGGAGAAAGGAGCAAGAAAGCCAGTAAAGAGCCCGCCATAAAACGCAAAGTCCTCAATACATAGAGCCAATGCTTTTTCTCTTGAATGTTGAATTTTGTCTCGTCTCTATATAATATCCATGCAAAAACGAAACCTAAGAATAGGCAGAAGAGGATAAAATAATAGGGATATGAGATGATGATATTGATAAATAATGGGTTTAGGTTATAATGAATCTGCCGTTTTAAAAAGGAGTCCAAATGTATTTAATTTTAAAGGATGTTCAAATAAGTTTGAGAAATTTAGCATCGTCGAAATCAATCCTTCGAAGTCTGCGCGAATGATTGGGTTGAGCAAAAGAGCTAAATATCCGTCGTAAAGCGGATGGGCATCTAAGAGGCAAAAAAGGTGACAAACAGCTGGTTTTAAGGGGAATGCTATGAGAAATCCCGTTTAGTCTAATTAGATTCAAAATTTTTATGTACGTTTGGCATTCGTAAATTTTCAATGATGGAAAAAAAGTTATTGTTAGAAGTAAAAAACCTTGTAACAGAATTTAAGACAGATGATGGGATTGTCAAAGCGGTGAATGATGTCAGCTTTGATTTATATCGAGGAGAGACAATAGGAATTGTGGGAGAATCAGGTTCTGGTAAATCAGTTACTTCATTGTCTGCTATGCGTTTGATTCCAAATCCGCCGGGCAGAATTGCCTCGGGACAGATTATCTATCACACCAAGGATGGCAAGCAAATAGATTTAGTAAAAATCTCAGAAAAAGAAATGCAATCCTTCAGAGGGAATGAATTGGCGATGATATTTCAAGAGCCGATGACCTCTTTGAATCCAGTATTCACATGCGGAAATCAGGTGATGGAGACCATTTTATTGCATCAGAAGGTGACCAAGCAAGAGGCGGAGAAATTGACCTTGGAATTATTTGAAAAAGTAAAACTACCGGATCCAAAACGCGTATTGAATGCCTATCCGCATCAATTGTCTGGAGGACAAAAACAAAGGGTGATGATCGCTATGGCGATGAGTTGCAAACCGGGCGTATTGATTGCAGATGAACCGACAACGGCATTAGATGTAACTGTGCAGAAGACGATATTGCAATTGATGAATGATTTGAAGAAGGAAATTGATTCAGCCGTTATTTTCATCACACATGATTTGGGTGTAATTGCAGAAATTGCCGATAGAGTATTGGTGATGTATAAGGGAAGAATCGTCGAGCAAGGCGATGTGGTCTCTATCTTTGAGAGTCCTAAGCATCCATATACCAAGGGCTTGTTGGCGTGCCGACCGCCATTGGATTTGCGTTTGAGGGTATTGCCTACCGTGACAGATTTCATGAAAGAGGAGAATGGACAAATTATCGAATTGCAGAGTTCGGTAGAGGAAGCGATTAAGAATGTGATTGTGACCAAGGAAGATACCTTGAAGCGCAGGGCTGAATTGATGACAAGAGAGAAGATATTGCAATTGAAAGGGGTAAAGACCTATTTTCCTTCTAAGCGCGATTTTTTCGGCAATGTAAAGGATTATGTCAAAGCGGTGGATGATGTGACTTTTGATGTATATGAAGGTGAAACGATGGGATTGGTTGGTGAGTCTGGATGCGGAAAGACAACGCTTGGAAGAACGATATTGAGATTGGCGCCAGCTACGGCAGGAGAGATTATTTATAAGGGAAGAAATGTATTGGATTTGAATCAAGCAGATATGTTGGACTTGAGAAAAGAGATGCAGATTATCTTCCAGGATCCCTATTCTTCGCTCAATCCGAGGATGACAATTGGCAATGCGATTATGGAGCCGATGATGGTGCATGGAATCTATGGCAGCGACAAAGAGCGCAAGGAAAAGACAATCGAGTTGTTAGAGAAAGTGAATATGAAGCCAGAGCAATTTGCGCGATATCCACATGAGTTTTCTGGTGGACAGAGACAGCGGGTATGTATTGCACGTGCATTGGCATTGAATCCAAAATTCATCATTTGCGACGAGTCTGTTTCAGCATTAGATGTTTCTGTGCAGGCACAGGTATTGAATCTATTAATTAACCTTCGCGAAGAGTTTAAGTTTACCTATATTTTCATCTCACATGATTTATCGGTGGTGAAGTTTATGAGCGATAGAATGGTGGTGATGAACAAGGGAAAGGTGGAAGAAATGGGCTATGCCGATGATATTTACAATAATCCATCGAATGAGTATACACAGAAATTGATTCAAGCTATTCCAAAGGGAAGTTTGGAAGACATCAAGCGGAATAAGGCCGCAAGGATGGCTTAATGATTAACAATGGCCGAAGCCAAGTTTGTTGGATCAAAACAATTTGCAATAAAAAATGCCCAAGAAATACAATTTTTCTTTGGGCATTTTTGTTTACGGTGGGGAATGAAATAGACGTAGAATTGCACAAATTGTATTGGGAAGAATGGATAGAAAGGGGGATTATAAAAAAAACGCACCCCAATCAGAGTGCGTTTTGTAAAAATTCTATTCTTCCAAATTAGAAATGATCTGTACTCCCGCAAAAAGTATCTGTGTTTACTTTTAAGCATTCATCTTCACAAATCCAGGTGTTTTTTGTTTCGTCAAAATAGCCATTCTTTGCAGAATAAGTAATGCCACAAGTGTTGACGATATTGATTTTAAATCCTTTTACTGTCACGGGGCATTCTGCTGTTTGTAAGATAGATTGACCACCTGTCCATAAACCCGAAATAGGATCATATTTTAGCTTTACTGCTATAAATTCGGGAACAGTTTTGCAAGTATTAATCTCTACTTGAGCGACCATCGATGCTGGAATGCTACTTCCTTTTTTCAAAGAAAAGAAGAAGGTCAATGCCAATAATGTTTTCAAATCTGTCACTATTAAGCTCGATTTTCCAAAGGCATAGCTCTCTTTGATCAATTTAATTTTCTCTGATTTCTCCAACAATAAAAAGGTTGTTTTCCATCCAATGAAGTTGCAAACTTTCCATTGCTCTCATATACGAGGGTATCTTTTTGTCGTTGACAACGCGAATTTCAGCATTTACAATGGTGTAATCTTTGATTTTTAGCGAGTCGGTGTTAATTGCAATTCTTGGGTTTGAGGTAGACACGACGCTTCCCCAGTGATAGAATACTCTATCGCTTTCTGATTTGAATTGAATGTTTATAAAGACATCATTGATTTTTTTGTAGTTGATACCGCCATTTCCAACATTGGTATTGCTCAAGCCAATACTGAATTTTGAATGGTCAGCGATTGCTATACTTCCTCCTGTTATTGTAACAGAAGAACTAGGGAAGGTTAAACCCAAGACATTCGTCATAACATTACCTCCACCTTGGAATACGGGATTATCTGTAGCTATTACATTGTCCATTCTTACTTTATAATCCCATGGTTTAATATCAGCTAGCTTTTGCATGAAAACACTTTTATACGTGTAAGTATCATTGCAAGCAGTTATATAAATCATTTCAAAACTCTCAAGAACTGGTGGGTTTTTTTCATCTTTTATGGGCATTTTGTCTTCAAATGTCCAGTTTCCTGCATTGTCTGTTGTAGGCGCAACAATTCTCGTTGTTCTCTGATCATGACTAGTTGTCCAAACATATCTCCCGATTCCATTTCCTCTTCCTGCAGTCATCGCTTTTTCGATTGGCGAGGGACCCGTCTTTGTATTGTTTAATCCCAATACAACAGCGAATATTCCGAAACCAACGGATTGATTCATAAATACGGCATTCAGTTTTTGTTCATCGCAAAATTTATCACTTGAAATGCCATTCAGCAAAACAGCAAAACTCGTATTGGTCCGTGCATTAAAGATGGGCTCAGTCGCAGATGTCGTATTGCCTTTTGAGTCCGTTACAGAAATCATTATTTCGTTGATATAAATCTCGTTGTCTTGCTCGGGCTTGATATCTACCTTGCTCGTGTTTCTATATCTAGTTGCACTATAAGTTATATCCGTCATAATACTAAGTCTTTTGCCCTTTCTGTCATTCCCAATTAAAGTTAATTTGCCTTTATAGTCACCATTGTCTTTGTTAAGAGAGATTCCGCTATTTATTGTTAATGGTGTAGGCCCTGTGAATACTAAGAATTCATTTTTCTTTTTTACTCCACCTACGACGTTTCCATAATTAATTTCAATAGTTTCGAATTGAATTTTTTGCGCAAATAGATTGGTTGTAAATAAGCTGATTAGCGCAATAACACTGATGCGTTTTAATTTTTTAATCTGTTTCATGATGATAATGTAAATTGTTTATAGCGCAAATTTATTGTGCTATTAAAGGGCTCAAAACAGATGTTTGAGGAATGGATTGATTTTTTGAGGAATGGACGAAAAACGAAAGCGGGATTAGCTTTTATACCAAGCGTCAAACTCGGCTTTTTTGTATTTCGAAAGCTTCGCTTCTATATTTAGACTCAAATAAATGGAAAAATCAGTACTGGAATATTTCCGAATGTGCTGTCCATTGACTAACCAAGATTTGTGTACACGAAGGAAATCTTTGTTGTCGGAGAATTGCTGTTCAAAATACTTTAAATTTTTACTCATGGTGTATTGCTGCCCATTTGCATCATAGATCGTCGTATATGCCTCGTTTGCTTGTAGGGCGATGATGTCCGACAATAATATGGCTTTCTGCCCGCCCTGCTGACTTACAATCAATTTAGAAATACAGTTTTGGCTTAGATTCTCTTTTAAGATTTTGTAGTTGATCGCTTCTAATTGCTGATGCGTTTTGACGATGTATTTTTTTATGGCGCTGTCGAGCCGCGCTATTTCAATGGGCTTTAACAAATAATCGAATGCAGAAATTTCAAATGCTTTGATGGCGAATTGATGATAAGCCGTGATGAAAATAATGTCGAAGGGTATTTCATCGAAGAATTGAATAAGCTCCAAGCCAGAGTAGTTGGGCATTTCAATATCTAAGAACACAAGATCGGGCTTGTTGTTTTTGATAAATAAAACGGCTTGTTCCACATTATCGCACTGACCAATAATGTCAATATCATTTCGATAAGTCTGCAAAAGTTTGAATAAAATGTTTCTCGCACTTTCCTCATCATCTACAATAAGTGCTTTAATCTTTTCCATTTGCTAATATATATATTTAAAGGGGGCTTTCAAAATGACTTTGGTGCCTGTTGCATTTCCCTCCTTATCGTGTAAATCTAAGATTTCTACACTAAAATTCCCACCAAAATGTTTCTTAAGTATTTGCATTCTCTTTTCTAACGCACTTCCTGCAAAAGATGTATGCTCTTTGTTCTGTCTGGATTTAATAATGCCTGACTGCCGCCGACCGATGCCATTGTCTTGAATTTCACAGATAAAAACATCCCCGGAAATAGTCATATCTACAGTCAATATTTTTTCGCCTTGTTTATGCAACAAGCCATGTTTAATGCTGTTCTCAATGAAGGGTTGGATAAGCATGGGCGGAATTTCAATATCGGCCAAGTCGTGGCTATTTATGGAATAGTGAAAATCCTTTTTGATGCGCATCATTTCCAATTCCAAATAGACATTCAAGATGGCGAGTTCTTCTTCAATATCAATAAATTCCTTTTCCGAATGCAACATAATTTTTCGAATGAGGGTGGCAAATTTACCAATGGCATCATAGGCTTTTATCGCGTCTTGTTGTAAGACAAAATCTTGAATAGAATTGAGGGAGTTAAATATAAAGTGGGGATTCATCTGAGATTGAATCGCCGTGAGTTTGGATACGTTCAATTCGTTCAACAATTTCAATTTCAATTTCTGCTTTTCCACCTGCCATCTATACACAAAATATACGATTGCTAAAAAAATAAACAATGCACTGATTAGAAACCAAATCTGCAGATAAAAAGGCTTGATTATTCTAAAAGAGTATTGAATTACATTGCTAAAATTTCCCATTGACTCAGCTTTTACAAAGAGGGTATAGCTGCCAGGCGATAAGGCGTTGAATTGGATGGAATTGCTGCTCTGTGAATACCAATGATTATCATAGCCTTGAAGGATATAGTGGTATTTTATATTTTCCAAATTCCGCAAACTAGGAGAGACGACCACAAAGGCAATCTTGCGCTGTGTAGAATTAAAGTGATTGACAGATGCTATTGTTACATTTGAATCATTTACAAAGACTTGTTTCAATCTAATGGCAATTGCTTCCTTTTTTGAATGTAGGTATTGAGCCCAATCTCTTGCACACCACCTGAATGGCTCACCCACAGCGTGTTTTCAGCTATACTGTATTCATAGATTTTCTTTGTCGCAAATCCAAAAGCCGTATGAAATTGTCGTACGATATTCCCTTTCAAGTCAAATTGATACAAACCCGTATTGGTGCTAGTAATGATAGAGTGATTGTAAAATTGGATATGCTTGATTTGTTCTTCACGACTAAGTGTTTTAAATACAAAAGGAGAAATTTGAACTTGGCTATTCACCGTCAATATGCCGTGTTGACGGGATAAAACATAGAGGGTTTCCCCATCAACACAAATTTTTTCTGAATAGATATCATGGTTTTGATAAAGAATTTTTTCGACTTTGTTTTGATGGAATTTTAGTAATCCACTCGCACTGGAGATGTATAAAATTTCATTTGTTTTATCATAAGCGAGGGAATAAACCCTTGTCTTAAAATCAGGGATGTGTTCTATGGAAAAACGCGCATGAGTTCCCAGTTTCGCCTTGTATACCCCAATATTGGTTCCAATATACATCGCCTCATGATTGATAAAACAAACGTCTTTCAGCGAAGCGTTGGAGAAGCTGTATATCTCTTTGGTCTTGCGATTATAGCACTTTATTTTTTCATCATCATAAATGATAAAATCACTCTCTACGTCACCATAGACTCCCTCAATCGGCTTTTTATGGGTGCTGCTGATTGTTTGAATTTGATAGTTTTGATACATTTTAAAAAAGCCACTATTTGAACCCATATAGATTTCATTTTTACCTGCGGCAAATAGGCTAATCATCGGGTCGCTGTGAAAAGGGTCAATGACATCAGGCACACTTAAGTCGGGAATTACAATAACACCTTTGTCGAAAGTGCCCATGAGGATATTCCCTTCGCGGTCGCGATAGACGTCGGAGATAAAATAGTCTTTAAATAAGACTGAGAATTCTTGTGGCAGGGTATGATTGCTAAAATTGATGCCCGAGATGGACGATGCCGACCAGATTTGATCGCCGGTGATATAGACCCGCGCATTGGTACTGGAATTTAAAAAATTGCCGACATTGATTTCGCGCAGTGACAACCTAAGTTCATCGAAGGCATAAAATTTATTGTTGGATAAATCTACAGCATAAAGGCTGTCTAGGAAACGAAAGAAGTTCAGCACACCGAAGGCTCGGCTTGATTTTGCGCCATTTAGCAGCAGCTCGGCACGATGGAAGATTTTATTGTCATACAATAATAGACTCGTATCATTCGCAACCGGAAACATCCAACTCCCGTCACTGAGTTGATAGCTGGAGTTGAAAACATAGGGCGATTCTAATTCATTCAATAACTTCCCTTCTTCTGAGATAAGGAGGATTCCTTTGCAGGCGATGATCAATTGACCGAGATTATTGCAAGTGAGGTTGATTATATTCGAACTGAAACGCTCTGGCAAAGTAAAGACGAGTTCACAGGTCTTGTTCTCAATTTTAAAAATTTGGTTGTTTAGATTGTTGAAGAATATGGTGCCCTTTTTGTTTTTTACTAAGTTGAAAAATGCATTGCTGCGCGCCTCTTTGGTCTCTAGTTTGGTAAAGCTTATAAAGTCGTAGTGGATGATTCCCTCGTTGGTCGCGAAGTAGAAATAATCCTCATTGTCTTGAATCATATCATAGATCTGCACGCCCTTAAATTGATTTTCACCGAGGATGAAATGGGCGGGTTGTTGACCTCTTGCTTGATTTATAAACCAAACGCTTAATAAGAAAACAAGAAAGAAATTTATTTTCATTTATTACAAAAATTGAGGGATGAAGATAGGGGAAAAGAGGAAAGCAACATGATATAGCTTTTACCGACTATCACTTGTGGCTTATCATACATTTTTATGTCTTGCAAATCAATCCCAAATCCTGTATGGATGATGGTGGAATATCTAGTATAGAAATGTGTGGTGGGATTTAAAAATACATGCCAAGTCATCATCTAACTTTCATTTATTAAAAACCCAATCTAATCCAAAGACTAACTCTTAAGCGAAGCCATGTCAATTACAAATCGGTATTTCACATCGCTTTTCAGCATTCGTTCATAAGCAGTATTAATATCACTCATTGAAATCATTTCAATGTCGGAGACGATATTGTGTGTACCGCAGAAGTCGAGCATTTCTTGTGTTTCTGCGATGCCTCCAATTACAGAGCCTGCGACAGATTTTCTGCCGAGAATCATGGGGAACAGAATTGAGCATCGGGTCGAGACTGCCTAAATAGCCTACCAAAACCAAGGTGCCGCTTATGCCCAGTGTCGTGATGTAGGGGTTTACATCATGTATCGAGGGGATGGTATCGATGATTAAATCAAACTTCCCTTTAGCTGCTTTCATCTGATCGGCATCGGTGGATATAATGACTTGGTCTGCGCCCAATGCCAAAGCATCGCTGGTTTTTTCTACTGTCCTTGAGAATAAGGTTACGGAAGCTCCTAAGCCCTTGGCGAGTTTGATGGCCATATGCCCCAATCCACCGAGCCCGACGACGGCGACTTTACTGCCTGCTTTTACATTCCAGTGTTTTAGTGGTGACCAAGTGGTGATTCCAGCGCAGAGTAGGGGAGCTGTGGCTGCAATTGGCAGGTTGGTAGGGATTTTTAATACAAAATCCTCGTCTACTACCACCGTTTCTGAATATCCACCGAAGGTGTGTCCGCCGAGATGTTTGTCCTTGCCATTGTATGTTCCCGTAAAACCATTCAAGCAGTATTGCTCTAGATCCTTTTTGCAACTATCGCATGTTCTGCAAGAATCAACTAAGCAACCCACCCCAACGATATCGCCCACGGCAAATTTGGTAATGGCATTTCCGATATGAGTGACTTTGCCGACAATTTCATGACCGGGAACGGCGGGATAGATTGTTCCACCCCAGTCATTGCGGGCAGTGTGCAAATCTGAGTGGCAAACGTCGCAATATACAATTTCGATTTTTACATCTCTGTTTGCCACGCCTCTTCGTTGAATGGTCAATGGTTCGAGCGGTTTTGTAGCTGCCTGAGTTCCGAATGCTTTTACTGTTGTGTTTTCCATCTTTATTTTTATTTAAGACAAATAGATATGTCGTGATTACCTACGGGGCATGGTAAAGGTAGAAGAATTGGTGAGATTCTCAGACGAAAGGAATATTTGAATGATGACATTAAATTTTGAATTGAATGGGTGAAAAGAAGAAAGAGTCACATTTAGTTGTATCCTGTATCTCAATTATAGTTGAGGAGAGGCTGATATTCTCAATAGCGATTTCTATTACTAGCTTTTGATTGTCATTATTTTGAAGGTTATCGCCCTCTTCACTTTTAAGAAGCGCACATTCTCTTTTGTTTATGTCTATGGCTTTTTCATTCATATAAATAGTGTTTTGTTTGAGAGAATAGGAATTCTGTCTAAGACAGTGTATGTTGCGCTCCAAAGAGTAGGTGTTTTGTCATTGAAATAGGCAAGCACCTTTCAAAGAGTTCAATTTGTGTTTCAAAGAATTTACAACTTGTCATAAAGAGCCAATCATCTGCCGCAAAGAACTCTTGTCGAATCATGGAGAGAATGTGACTTGTTTTAGCGATAGCGTGTTGAATCCCAAAGATATGTGGATTTGTGTCAAAGAGTCCTAGATAAGGTTTATAGAATCAGTGATTTGCTTTAAATAGACTTTGATGCGCTCTAAAGAGGATGTGTTTTGATTTAAAAACGATGGATATAAGGTCAAATGAGAAAGAGCCAAATGTTAAAATTCAAATAAGTCAATTATTCTGCATGGGATGTGGGAAAGGATTCTTATTTTTACCCTTTAAAAGTTTAAATAAGTTATGGAATTAAAAGCGAAAGTGGTGCAGCTACTGCCATTGGTTACGGGGGAAGGAAAAAACGGACAATGGAAAAAACAAGAGTTTATTTTAGAGACAGATGGTCAATACCCTAAAAAAGTATGTGCTTCTATCTGGGGTGATAAAATCAATATGGATGTAATCAAAGAGGGCAATATTGTCAATTTATCCTTTGATTTAGAGAGCAGAGAATATAATAATAGATGGTATACTGAGGTGAGGGGATGGAAAATTGAATTGGCGGAGGCAGGCAAGGGAAGTCAACCAAATGAGAGCAATGGACAAAATACGGTCATTGCAACCCCTTCAATGGATAATATTTCCGACGACTTACCATTCTAATTATGGAATCAAATATTGTAAAAAATATAAGGGCACCGCGCGGTGCTAAAATTTCATGCAAGGGATGGGTGCAAGAAGCAGCAATGCGGATGTTGATGAATAATCTCGACCCAGATGTTGCTGAGCGCCCCGACGAGCTTATTGTATATGGAGGTAGAGGAAAAGCTGCCAGAAATTGGGAATCCTATCATAAAATTATCTCTTGTCTTCAGAATTTAGAAGAGGACCAAACCTTAATGGTGCAGTCTGGAAAACCCGTCGGTATCTTGCGCTCGCATAAGCATGCGCCGAGGGTGATTATCGCCAATTCAAATTTGGTGGGAAAATGGGCCAATTGGGAACATTTCTCAGAACTAGAGCAAAAAGGTTTGATGATGTATGGTCAAATGACCGCTGGCTCCTGGATTTATATCGGTTCGCAGGGAATCGTGCAAGGCACTTATGAGACCTATTTATCGCTAGCTAATAAGCATTTTAATGGAAGTTTAAAGGGCAAGCTGAATGTTACTGCGGGACTCGGCGGCATGGGCGGTGCTCAACCCCTTGCCATTACCATGAACGAAGGAGTTTGTCTAGCTGCTGATGTAGAGGCATGGAGGATTAAAAAGAGAATTGAAACTCGGTATATCGATGAGATGTATGAAGATATCGATATCGCCATAGATAAAGCTGTGCAATATGCTAAAGAGGGAAAGGCCATCTCTATCGGTGTCGTATGCAATGCGGTGGATTTATTGGGGCGCTTGATTGAGCGCAATATCACCCCGGATACTTTGACAGACCAAACATCTGCTCACGATGAATTAATCGGGTATTTCCCGGAGAAAATGTCGGTCGTCGAGGCAAATGTGCTGCGCGAAGCCAATCCGGATGAATACAGGAAACGTTCGATTGAGACGATGTGCAAACAAGTGCGCCAAATGATTGAATTGCAAAAAAGAGGAGCCATCACTTTTGATTATGGCAATAATATCCGAGGTCAGGCGCTGGCTCATGGGGTAGAGAATGCATTCGACTTCCCGGGGTTTGTTCCAGAATATATAAGACCGCTGTTCTGCGAAGGGTCTGGTCCTTTTCGTTTTGTCGCTCTGAGCGGTGATGAAAATGATATTGCTGTTTGTGATGCGAAATTGAAAGAATTATTCCCAGAAAATAAAGGCTTGCTTCGCTGGTTGACTCTAGCTAAAGAAAAAATCGCTTTTCAAGGCTTGCCTGCCAGAATATGTTGGTTGAAAATGGGTGAACGAGAAAGGGCTGCTCTTGCCTTTAATGAATTGGTTGCAGAGGGTAAAGTGAAAGCGCCGATTGTCATAGGAAGAGATCATTTAGATACTGGATCTGTGGCCTCGCCGAATCGAGAGACAGAGGCGATGATGGATGGCTCTGATGCTGTGGCTGATTGGCCAATACTCAATGCTTTAATCAATACTGCAGGCGGCGCTAGTTGGGTTTCTTTCCATCACGGTGGAGGAGTTGGCATGGGTTATTCGCTCCATGCGGGTATGGTTATCGTGGCAGATGGCACGGTGGATGCAGCAGAGCGACTCAAACGGGTATTGCACAACGACCCTGCGATGGGAGTTATTCGACACGCAGACGCTGGATATGAAATCGCCATTGAAACGGCTAAAAAGAACAATTTGACGATATAGAAGATGATAAAGACAATTGCTACAAACCCCTATAATGTTGTTTTTGAATTAGACATAATTCACAAAGCATTTGAGAATGGTTTGGATTTATTGTATGTGTTTAAGCCGAAATTCACTCATCGCGAAATGGAGGAATACATCTTGTCTATCGATTCAAAATACCACAATAGATTGATTATTGCTACCTATACTGACTTAGCAGAAAAGTATAAAACGAGGGGATATTTGGTCGAAAAAGAAAAATTTGGCGCCTTTTTTTATAATTTATTCGTTTTAAAGCCATTTTTAAAGCGAAACCCTAACATGTGGATTTTTTCACAAGTGAAGCATATTGTTCAATTAGAGAGTTTGGATAAAAGAGCCAAACATGTATTTATTTACCCCGTCTTTATAGAAAATTACAATGACAATATCATTAAGTTAGTGGATAGTACCCGTTTAAATGCCATGAAGGACGAGCGACGAGTCTATGCTATGGGCGGCGTGAATATCAGCAGAATCAAGGAGACAGAAAAGTTGGGTTTTGGTGGTTTTGTATTGCAATCTGCTATTTGGCGGTCACCCAAGCCAATTGACTCTTTTTTAAGTATTTGTGAGGAGATTTCACCAGAAAATAGAAAAACGAATATCATTTAAGCACTATATAGCGGTATCGGCAAACAAATCTTCTTTTCCGTGGTAGTGGGATTCAACTTCTTCGAGAATGTTCATCAATTCACGGTAATCCATAGTATTCACCAACCTCATTCTAAACTCTTTAATTCCTTCATAGCCTCGGAAATAATGGGCATAGTGTCGGCGCATTTCAACAATACCCAGTGATTCTCCCTTCCACTCCATCGAGTGGGTGAGGTGTTCGCGGCATGCAGTAGCTCTCTCATGGATATCGGGTGGCGGAATGATTTCTCCTCGATCTAGATAGGCTTTGATCTCTCTAAAAACCCATGGGTATCCAATCGCGGCTCTTCCGATCATCAATCCGTCGGCTCCAAAAGTTTCTTTATACCTCTTTGCTTTTTGAGGACTGTCGATATCTCCATTTCCAAAAACAGGAATGGTCAAGCGCGGATTGTCTTTTACTTTAGCAATCCAGGACCAATCTGCCTCGCCTTTATACATTTGAACCCTGGTTCGTGCGTGAATGGTGAGCGCTTGTACCCCAATGTCTTGAAGTCGCTCCGCTACCTCTACAATATTGATGGTTGATTCATCCCATCCTAAGCGGGTTTTTACAGTAACGGGCAAGGTGGTCGCCTTAATTACTGCAGATGTCAATTGCATCATTTTGGGGATATTCTTCAGAATCCCTGCGCCGGCGTCTTTACAGACGACTTTTTTCACAGGGCATCCATAGTTGATATCGAGTAAATTGGGTTGATGAGCTTCTACGACTTGGGCAGAATAGATCATCGGTTCGAGTTCCCCGCCGAATATTTGAATTCCAATGGGCCTCTCGTAGTCGTAAATATCTAGTTTTTGAATGCTTTTATTGGCGCCTCGCATGAGTCCCTCAGTGGATATGAATTCTGTATACATCATATCGGCCCCGAACTTTTTGCATTGAGCTCTAAATGGGGGATCACTGACATCCTCCATGGGCGCTAGCAATAAGGGTATTCGCCAAGTTCTGTATTGCCAATTTTTATCATGAAAGGTTACGGGGTCTTGGCAGCGCGTGCATTATATAATAAGCATACAATCGCCATAAGTAAAGAAATTGTATTTCTCTTTTACGGCTTCTTTATAGGCTTCTTGAATGAGATCATAACCACCATAGGCGCATGTCATGATAAAGAGCGATGATTTAGGCAAGTGGAAATTTGTCAAAAGACAATCCGCTATGCTGAAATCGTAAGGGGGATAGATAAATAAATTGGTCCAACCCTCAAATTCTTTAAGTCTGCCCTCAGAGGTAACACCACTTTCAATGCTTCTCATCACTGTTGTACCCACGGAGATGACTTTTTTCCCTTTGTCTTTTGCTTCATTGACAAGTGCAACTGCATCAGAGCCGACTTTCACATATTCTGCATCCATTTTATGTTTGGACAAATCTTCTACATCGATGGTTCTAAAAGAACCGAGTCCTGTGTGAAGGGTAACTTCTGCTAAGTTGACACCTTTGATTTCCAAGCGCTTGAGAATTTCTTTGGTAAAGTGCAAACCAGCAGTTGGCGCAGCGACGGCCCCTTCATGTTTAGCATATACTGTTTGATATCTATCTTTATCGCTTGCTTCAATATTTCTTTTGGATGCGATGTATTTAGGAATAGGCGTTTCCCCGAATGAAAAGAGGAATTCTCTGAACTTCGACTTATCTCCATCATAGAGGAAACGGATGGTTCGACCTCTTGAGGTGGTATTGTCTACAATTTCAGCGACGAGTAAATCATCATCTCCGAAGTATAGTTTGTTTCCGACGCGGATTTTTCTAGCTGGGTCGACCAATACATCCCAAAGGAGTTGGTTACCATTGAGTTCTCTCAACAAAAAGACTTCGATTTTGGCACCCGTTTTTTCTTTGGTAGCCCATAGACGAGCGGGGAAAACCTTGGTATTGTTGAATACCATGACATCGTCTTCAGAAAAGTATTTGAGGATATCTCTAAATGTTTTGTGTTCGATTTTGCCTTTTTTTCGATCTACGATCATCATTCTGCTCTCACCTCTCTCTGGAGAAGGGTGTTTGGCGATAAGTTCTTCGGGTAGTTTATATACGAATTTGGATAATTTAAAGACTTCAGACATAATTATTCTATACTTGGATTTATTGTGAAAGGCGGCAAATATACGATTGTGAGATAGCCTTTGTCAAGTAGTTTCGAAAATAAATGTGGCGAAGGGTTTTTGAAAAGATGCGTGTGATGAAGATTGCGTGATGGTGGGGTTGAGGGAGAATACAACGGCAGTTGCAGAAAGGAATAAATATAGTTAAAGAAGCGATTTTTGTTTTTTATACTATATATAATAGGAAAATAAGAGCGATTATTCGAATGTTCGTCCCCATTTTTCGATTTGAAATCTGCGCACTTCTTCTTTTTCTTGTTCTTCGAGTGCGTGGACTTCTTTCCAAATCGACCAGATGTTTTCGGGCTCTTGTGCCATTCTTCGGAATAGGATGATTTTGGTCCTGACGGGAAATATAAGCCGAAACGATACACCTTCTTTATTTCCAGAAGCCAATTTGACGGAGCCGCCGTGTAGTTCAACAACATTTTTAAGTAGTGCGAGCCCGTTGCCCATGCCAGTTCTATCGCTATTTCCGATGAGGTTATACACTCGTTGAAGGACGTCCCAATTCATGCCTTTGCTATTGTCGTAATAGGTAATCACGGCATTTCCTCTATCTACTTCGCAGAAAATGCGGATAACGGCACCTGGCTGTTTGCAGTATTTAATGGAATTGGAAATGAGGCTATTGATGGCCTCAGTGAGCAAATCACTGTTTCCCAAGATATTGGCGAATGGAGGTTTAATATCGTACATGATATTATTTTGTCGCAATTCGGTTTCGAACTTTTTAAAGGAGGCGCGAATGGCTTGTTCAGTATTAAAGACTTTGAAAGTGCTTCCCTCTTTTTCGTTGATATGCATGAATTCCCAGACGCTGCCGGTCATTTCTGCGAGCATGTCCCCAGCATCGATGATGAGTCGAAGTGTTTCTTTTCCTTTTGGGGTGAGGTTTTGGGTGTCGGAGAGCATGAGGACCTTGCAGAGGTCTGCGATGGTGCGCGATGGTCCGAGGAAGTCGTGGCTCATAAACCGCTCGATGCTCTTATTCTTGTCTTGAAGTCTAGATAGCTCTTCAAACATCAAGCGCACTTTGGAGTTCTCGTCTTGAATTTTGCGGATCTCGCTTTCAAAGCGCATTTCAGCCATTTTGCCTTCGTCGCTATTTTTAAGAGCTAATGCGCTATATTCGATTTGTTTTTTGTAGGATTCTGTGGCATTTTTATACTCGTTTGCTTCTTCATAGTAAATCGCCAAGAAAGAAAAAAGCAAACTCGCTGATTTCCATTCTTTTATAGAGACACAATAATTAATAGTATTTAAATATTCATTTGTGTTTATATTTGAAAATGACAACGGATTTATACCTGCGTTTCCAATTGAGATTAAATAGCGAAGGTTCAATATCGGGTCTGAAACCGACAATAAGTAGTTTTCATACTTAGTTTTATGCAACAGATAACTTGAATCGTTAATCAAAAATTTACAAATTGATAGAAACTTATCAATTTGGATTATTTCATTTGAATTAGTGGTTTTATTAAAAAATAGAACAGAATTGTCAAACTCGGGAATTGATTTACTATATTCATTAAGGCTAAAATAATATAGACCCTTGGCTTTGTAATAATGCGCAACAATAAAGTTATTTGTGTTGCTGCTAATAAGAGCTTCTATTTCCTGAAATAGTTCATTGTTTATTAAGTTCTTATTTGAACTCCTATACAAATAGAACTTTGTTAATTTGATGGATAAGATTAGTTCCGTATTATTAAAACTATTCTTTTCAACTATATCTTCAGCGGAAGTCAAATCTATAAAAGCTTCTAATCCTAACGAAGAGTCTATAAAATATCCCCCCCTCCGAACTAATGCTCTAATTTTGTCTTCAATTTTTACAGCCTCTTCTACAGCTTGGTTTAAACAATCTCTTTCTTTACTTTTATCTTTAAGCACACCATGTGAAAGAGAGAGTAAATAAAAGGCTTTGGATAAGTATATCTTATCCAATCCAGAATTAATCAGTGAATTTGTAAGTTCAATAGACTCCTTTGGTGATTTAGTGAATTCTTTTTTTAAGCTTTCTAAATCATCTTTTGCAAAATTCATAAGTAATCTAATTGATTACAAATGTAGTAATATTTTGAAAGTTACTAGAAAATAGGCGAGGCCTCATCTGTAAAATCAGTTCTATTCGTTCTTGTAATATAATCAACATACAAGCCCATCAAATCCTCTCTTCCACCAAAACTAGCCAAAAACTGGTCTAAACTCATTGAAGTAATTAAGGCATTGAATTCTGCTTCGATTGCAGATGTTCCACCTTTGATTGCTACTGTGTTTTTTACTTGGTTGAATTGTGTTGTTGTCATGTTGAAATTAGGTTTAATTAGTTAAATGTTGATAAGATGTTAGGTTTATGATGCAATAGTATTTGCTATTTTTGTTTTAATAAAGTATTTTGTGTTTTTTTCGGCAAATTGAAAAACTTGGCATGAATTTAGATATTGTCTAGCAAAGGTTTGCGTTGATTAGATAATATTCTGTTTTTTGCGGAATAATTAGACAATTGTCTAAAACTAAACTATTTTAAACAAAATAGTTTAGTTTTGGTGTGCCTAAGGGGTCCAAAATCTCTGATATTTTAAAAAGTATGGGAAAAAATCTTGCTAAGACAAAATTCGCCTCCTCACCTCCGCCATCTTTCTTGCCGATACTTCGATGATTTGGCCATTGGTCAATTCGATTTTGCCGACCCGGCCCGGGAAAAAGTGTACGATGTAGTTAATATTGATGATGTAGGAGCGATGGGTTCTCAAAAATGACTTGGGGTCCAATTGCTTTTCATAATAGGCCAAGGGCTTGGAGGATATATGGCGCTTGGCGTCTTTATCGTAGAGAATGGTGTAATTCCCGTCTGATTCCAAGACCTGGATATTGTTGGTCTCTAAAAATTTGATGCCGTAATTGGTGCAAATGGAGACTTGGGTTTTGAATTGGTCTAGAATGAGTCTACCTATTATCTCGGAATTTTTTTGATATGGTTCACTTATGATGGTCGGATTTATATTGGATGAAACATAGTCTTGAATAACATTTAAATCCTTCTTAGCATTATTCGAGTTTTTTTGTTTTTTATCTTTAAAATGAAATAAGCTCTTTAATTCTATTTGAATTTGTTCTTCTATAACTTTATCACTTTCGGCTTCTTCTAGGTGTTTAATTGAATAGATGTTACTTTCTTTGAAATAGGTTAAAGCTTTATTAAAATCTCCCGCATTTTCAAAGTGCTTAGATAAAGAGAGGAATAGTTTTGCCGTTGACTTATAATCGGAGAATGGTTGACTAATTTCAACAACTCTTAAATACTCTTTCTGATTGATATTTAGTAGTTGAAATGGGTCAATGTTTTCATTACAAATAGAAATTAAATAGCGGAGATTTAATGTCGCGTCTTTTTTTGAATCTAGGAATTTTTTAAATTCATTTAGATGATTAATATATTCAGAATTACCCAATATAAATTTGCTTAACGTGTAATGTTGGTTGAGTAATTGAATTTCCTCTCGAAGGTTTAATTCTTGAAATAGTGTTTTAGCGGAATTAAAACAAGCAATGTGCTTTTGAAAATCACGAATAGAGAAATAATATAGCCCTTTAGCTTTATAGTAATGCGCTATGATGAATTGGTTTTTGCTCAGTGATATTAACGAATCGATTTCCAAGAATAAAGGATCAATTAAATGAATTAATTTTTTTGTTCTTAAAAAATAGACGAATGTTAATTTCAAAGGCAAGAGGAGGTCAATATTTATGGATTTGTTTTTCACGCTGATCTCAGTGGCTTCGTTTAAATCTATAAATGCATTTAATGATAAGGAATTGTTTAAGTAAATGCTACTCCTTCTTACGAGAGCGCGGATTTTATCTTCAGGATTTGTGGCAGATTCGAATGATTTTGTAATATTGTTTAAAGCACCTTCTTGATCTTTAAGTTCGAAACATGCGGAAGATAATAAATAATGAGCGGTAGATAGGAATGCACTTGGAATTGTATTTTTTAGTTGTAAATCAATAGATTGAATTGTCTCCTCTGGGAAGTTTGAAGCAATTTTTTTTAAGTCTTCTAGGCTTTTATTATTGAAATCGATAAAATTCATAAATTATATTTGTTCTAATTTAATTCCAAATCCTCTTCCTCACTTCCGCCATCTTTCTAGCAGAAACTTCGATGATTTGGCCATTAGTCAATTCGATTTTGCCTACCCGGCCCGGGAAAAAGTGTACGATGTAGTTAATATTGATGATGTAGGAGCGATGGGTTCTCAAAAATGACTTGGGGTCCAATTGCTTTTCATAATAGGCCAAGGGCTTGGAGGATATATGGCGCTTCGCGTCTTTATCGTAGAGAATGGTGTAATTTCCATCGGATTCCAAGACCTGGATATTGTTGGTCTCTAGGAATTTAATGCCATGATTGGTGCAGATAGATACTTGGGTTTTGAATTGTTCAACAATGAGGCGACTAATTATTTCATAATTAGAAGTGTTTATTTCTTTAGCAAAGTTTTGACTTATGGCGGCGGAAATATAGTTATGGTAAATCGTATTTTTTGCTGTATTAATGTTCGTGAGATTTTTATCTGAATAATTTAACTGTTTATTTAACTCAAAAATGATTTTATCTTCAATTAAGGATGACGCTTCTTTATACTTCAAATCTATCAAAGCAAATTTTGAGTATTTCTCAAAATAGTAAATGGATTGTTTGAAATCTCCTAAAGATTCAAAGTGTTTGTGGAGGTATAAATATAAGAGAGAGATAGATTTATTATCATCTGTGTTTAAACATTCTTCAATAGCGTTTAGGTATTCTGGAATGGTTACATTTGAAAATGTAAAAGGGTTAATGTGGCTAATACAAATAGAAATTAGATAGCGCAGATTTAGCATTGAATTATTTTTTGATGCTAAGTATTCTTCATATAGGTTTCTATTCTCTATGAAGGAAGAGTCATTAATTAGAAATTTGCTCAAAGCATAATGTTGATTTAGGAAGCAATTTCTTCATGTAAATCAATTGATTTAAAATATTCAACCGCTTTCTCAAAAGAAATAATAACCTTAGGGTAGTTCTTTAATGCAAAAATAATAAATGCCTTTTGCTTTGTAATAGTGAGCAATTATATATTGATTTGCACAACGTTTAATAATGGCATCGATTTCTTCAAATAAAGGGGTTAATAAATGAAGCTTTTTAGTTGTCCTAATTAAATAGACCAAAGTGAGTTTGAGAGAAAGAATGCAATCAATCTGAATTTTCTTGTTTTATTGCAAACTTCAGAAGCTAAAGTCAAATCTTGAAATGCAGAAATAGACTGAGCATTGTCAATATAGAATGCACCTCTTCTTACTAGTGATTTAATGTTGTCTTCAGGTAAAACAGCAAATTCAATTGCTTTGTTTATGTAAAAAAGGGAGTTTTCGTGATCATTTAAAGCATTATATAATATAGACAAGATATAATAAGCTTTGGAATAATATTGGTCTTAAAGAAGAGTCTATTTGAATAAGTATGCATTCTACCGCTTTTTGCGGGGATTCAAGTGCCAGCTTTTTGAGTTTTTCAATATCGTCTTCTGCAAAGTTTAATCTTATCATAATAGATTTGATTGGCTTTATGTAAAATTAGTGCATTTTATTTGCATAAGAATGCACTAATTTCTTTCATTCCCGCCTCTTCAAGTTCTAAATTTACCTCTTTGTTTTCTGTGATCATGAAGAGTGCTTGTCATAGTGCGAGAACGAAATTGTAAGTAAAACACGACCATTCGTCTAATTTCAATTGCTGATAGCCTAACATCTGCATTTCTAATTGCTCGAATTGGTGTTTAAACAACTGTTTTCATATTTGTTTTCATACTTTAAATTGAAAGTCAATTGTTTAAGAGTTGTGAATTCCGATGGGTGGGTTAGCCCTATTTTATACCCAGTTTTATTCATAAGTTGGTTAACGATTAAGAGGGTGTGCTTTATTTACCCTGTAAAGATGGACGCTCTCGATTCTCCAAACAAGTGATAATGTGTAAGCGTGAAGACGAAGTGTATAAGTGTGTAAAAATGCATATGTTCTGACTAGATTTATAACAGTTTCTGTTTGATTTATTTATAATTATCTCTATTTTGTCGGATGAATATGGGTTTAAAAAAATGCATGAGTTATCTCATCCCGCAGCGATTAAAATCTGTCGATTAATTTTGATGGATATATTTGTGCAAATGAGCATTCCACCGTCTTGTTTGTCAGAGACGTTTTTGCATGGCCTGGCAGGATTGCTGAATCCCCAAGGAACTTTGTTGATCAATACGATTCCGGAGTCAATGGGTGCAGGCGCTGATTAAATTGTGCGAGGATTTGAAGAGCGACCATTTGACTAGCAAAATTGTAGAAAATGTGCTGGGTACAAATGATCTAGTCATTGCAAAGAAAGGATAGTCCTTGAAAATTTATTGCTTCTTGAATAGAAGATAATAGATTTGCAAAGGCGGACAAAAGCATATTATGAGGTTAAAAGATGTGATTTTTAAGGATAGTTTGGTTTACGGTGTGACGATGAATTTGTCCATCATATCGGCTATCATATTGACTCCTCAGTATACGCGGACTTTGGCGATGAGTGACTATGGCATCATGGATATTTTTAATACCTGGAATAGCCTCATCACAAATTTTTTACCTGTAGGCATGCTGACAATCATTATGATCATCTATGATGATTTAAAGACAAAAGGAAGATATGCGGAAATCTCTGGGAACGATCTTTGTTTACCTCATTTTTATATCAGTCCTCTTTTCGCTCATAGCATATGCTGCCCAAGATGAATTCCTTGAAACAATTATCGGCAAGAGAACGCCCATAGAGCGAGAGATATTTTTGGAGAATGTTTTTATCATTATTGCCACAATGATATTCACATTTATTCTAACCCTCTTGCGATCGAAATTCAGCAAATGGCAATATGTGATTGTTTCTGTTATACAATTTTTAATCATCTCTCTATTGGGCTATTTTTTAGTCGTTGTATTAAAAACGGGATTTGTCGGTTTTTATCGCGCTTCATGTCTTTCCTTTGTTGCAAGTGTTGCAATTGGTTTGTATTTTATTCGTGAAGAATTGTTTCTCACTTTTGACAAAAAGAGATTTGGGGAATTGTTTAAAATTTCTGTTCATTATCTATCAGTGATGATGTTGATGAAATTGGTCGAGGTATTGGGTCGATTTCTGCTCAAGGAATATTCATCATTGGAAGATATAGGTATTTATTCTATTGGTATACGAATTGCCAGCATAGTTATGTTCGTTTTGACATCATTTACAACCGCTTGGTATCCTTATTCCATGGCAATACGCAATGATGCAGATCGCGATGAGAAGGTGAATAAAACACATCAATTGTTTTATATTGTTTCTGGCACCATTGCGGTTTTTATTTTGGTTTTTCGGTCGGAATTGATTTGGTTTTTTGCTCCGACGTATACTAAATCCTACCACGTCATCCCCATATTGATGTTTAGCAATATCGCATCTGCAACGATATATTTTTATCAATTGGGAGTGAATTATACTAGGCAAACTAAGTTTATAAGTATCGGGGGATTCTGCAGTGTGCTTGTAACGGGATTGACAAGTCTATTTTTAATAAAATCGTATGGAGCGGTGGGATATGCCACAGCAACTTTGCTCGGCATGCTCACTTGGGCGGGATTGCAAAAGTATTTTGGACACAAATTAGTTCCCATAAAATTTTCTTACCATGTCGTTTATTTATTCATCGCTACTTATTTAATAGCATGTATTATTCCTGCGTTTATCGACCCTTGGTTGAATGATATTAGTCTAATTTGGAGAATGGGTTATAAATTTGGACTCTCCTTCGTTATATTAATTCCCTTATTCATTTTCGGGTATTTTAAGTTTAAATCGGATATCCATAAATTATGGGATAAGTATTTTCCATTTGGAGTGCGCAAGAGTTTTTGACGGAATTCAATCAAGAGGTTTGTTTAACAAAACAGATACCGCGAGCGATAATGGGCAATTATTTTTATTCTCCATTTGCTATTTTTGCTTATTTTTATCTAAAAATCAATTACATGTGAAAAAACTAATTGGTGCAATAATTATAATTTGTGTTTGTCAACTGAATGCACAGAATTTAGTTAAAGCGACTTATCCCATCCATAAATCAACGATAGCAGATACAAACATACTTATACAATGGAGTCTTTTTTCTGCACAGAACGTCAATTATCAATACCGATTGGTCCTTGCAACAGATTCTAATTTTGTTGGGCAAATTGTAAATGATTTTCCGATTTATGTGAACCAATATGCAGTAGTACTTCAAAATAATAGACAGTATTTTTATAAAGTTATTGGCTATGGCAAAAGTGATACTATCTATACCAGTATTCAGACTTTTTCTACAATGAATGTATTGGGAATTGGGTCATTAGTAATAAACCTCGATTCAGAAAATGCAGTTAGCGTGGGAAATGTAATTTCTCAAATTAACGATATCAGCAGTAGGGGCAATCACGCAGCGCAAACCAATATAAACTTGAGGCCCAATCTAGTTTTGAATCAGTTAAACGGCAAACCCGCCATTCGATTTGATGGTGTCAATGATTTTTTATTGTTTAAGAATGCAATCGATTCGATAAAGTCAGTCTTTTGGATATTTAAAGATAATCGCATAGGAACTGGTGCGTATTATAGATTTTTACTAGGAGGGTACACGACGTTTAATTTTCATAGAGGCAGCAAAGATGCCTTGTTTGACGGCAATGCAAATGTTCCTGTCAAAAGCGGAACTTTTAAGCTCAACTCTAATACAATTAATGGTGTGAATACGGGGTTACCAGCAGATATTTGTCATTTATCACTGAAGACATTTAACGGTTTTGCAGCGGCAAATAATTTTTCTAGCGACCGTTTAAATCCTGGGAGAGTTTGGGATGGTGATTTGTACGACTTGTTAATTTTCAAAGATACATTTGTAGATGCAGTGTATACGCGAATTTCAAGTAGTTTAATGGATAAATACGCTCCTCCGGTAACTTTAGGAGAACATAGAAGTGTATGCACATCAACAGCTACTTTAAGCGCCGCCAATAGCGCTTATCGGAATTGGCTTTGGTCGAATGGGGATACAAGTTCATCGATTACAGTAAACATAACAGGCTTTTATTCGGTAAGGGTAAGAGATGTATTCAATCGCTTTTCTTTTGATACTATTTATATCCGATTCGATACAACTGATTTTAGAACAAACCTAGGAAGAGATACATCTATTTGTTTTGGACAAAATTCCTTGTTGAATGCTGGTCCAAAACACTTGAATTATCTATGGAACACAGGGGATACGAGCAATATGCTGTCTATAAATCAGACTGGTTTTTATTCTGTATCCGTGAAGAATTGCAAGAATAATACCTTTAAGGATACAGTCTATTTATTTGTAAGCAATAACAAACCAAATCTTGCAGATACAGGTATTTTATGCTTTAATGCCACGAAGACGCTTAATCCCAATATTCCGAATCAAGCATTGAAATATTTGTGGAGCAATGGCGATACAACCAAGACAATTTCAATTCAAAATGGAGGAGTATATTATCTGCAAGTGAAAGATACATTTAACTGTACTTTTAATGATACGATTGCAATATATACGGATAGTGTTTTGAAAAATACCACTTTGGGCCCTAATTTGAATTTGTGTTCGGGGAATACGATAGGACTCATTTCAGAGAATTTTGTAAAATCATATCTTTGGAATAATGCTTCCACGGCAAATCGAATTCAAGTAAACGCCACTGGAAACTATTGGGTAAAAGTAGCTGATTCAAACGCCTGCTCAATTTCTGACACACTTTCAGTTACAATAATTGGAAATGCACCACAAATGAAGTTGGCAGTTTCAAAAGTGTGTACGAATGAATTCACTTCATTTAAAGATTTATCTATACCGCCATCGGGAAATTCAATTGTAAATCAATTATGGAGATTCTCGGCAACTGATAGTTCCCTAAATAAAGAGGATTCATTCCGATTCGGATCAAACGGCAATAAAAGCATTTATCATAGGGTTACAACTAATGTAGGGTGCTTTAGCGATACAAGTTTTAGTATACAAATATATAATCCCCCGAGTGCAGGTTTTTCCTCGACGACCTCTTGTGCACAAACCAATAGTTTTTTTGTAAATAAAACGAGCTTTGATTTAGGAGATTCGGCAAATATGTGGATGTGGAGTTTCGGTGATGGGCAAAATAGCAGTATTCAAAGCCCAGCTATTAAATATGTGAATCAAGGAAAGTTTTCTATTCAGTTGATTGCTATGTCAAAGCGGAATTGCAGAGATACGGCAATAAGTGAATTAGATATTTATCCCGCCTTTATTGCAAAATTTAAAACGGAGAATAATTGCCAATCAGATTCTACGCTCTTTATTGATTCAACAATGTCAAAATCTACGGTCTATTGGATGTGGAACTTTGGGGACAATTCATTTTCAATGGAGAGAAATCCCAAGCATCGATATATGAATGGAGGGGTCTATAATGTTTTAATGGCGGTACAAAATGCCATCGGTTGTCGAGACACCTTGCGCGAAGCCGTTACTATTGTGGGGAGACCAAAAGCGAACATTATTTCTGGAAATGGATGTTACAGAGATGCGTATAATTTTGAAGAATCATCGATTGTTGGCATTGGCGATTCTATTGTATCCTATCGATGGGAAATTTCTAATGCAGGTGTGTATGATGCTAAAAAACCGAATTATGCATTCAGGGATACAGGAATAGTGGAGCTTAAATTGAGAATCAGCACAAAATTTGGGTGTTCAGACACTACGTCTAAGAAAATTCAAATTTTGCCTAGCCCAATAGCAGGATTCAGTTTAAGCGCAAATGCTGGTGATTTGCCTGCTAAAATTATCACGACAAATTTGTCTAAAAATGCGAGTTCATACCTATGGAAGTTTGGAAATAATGATTCTTCAACTGAAATTTCTCCGACTTATACCTACTTCGCAAACGGCGATTACACCATTCGATTGATTGCTTCGAATAGTTTAAATTGCAAGGATGTGTATGAATTGCCATTTATTGTGAAGCCAACTCAAGTTGATTTATTGGTAGATAAATTATTAATAAAAGAGGTAAAGACAGCAGATAGCGCTTTGTATTATGAGATGAGTATTCGTCTAATCAATATTGGTTCAAGGCCAATTTATGATATCGATTTGGCGATTAGTTCCTTGCAAAGACCAGATGTAATTGAACATTGGAAGGATACGCTCATGCCGAGTACAAATAAGACATATGTCTTGAATACTAGGATAAATGCGGCTTCTAGTATTTATCGAAATTATATTTGTATTGAGGGAAAGAATGTCAACTTTAATCAAAAGGAGAGCAATGTTCTAAACAATAAAACGTGTGAGACAGTTGTGAATGATATTCAGATGAATATTTATCCAAACCCAGCGAGCACGATTGCAGAAATTTTGATGGTATTGCCAGCAGATGGAATTGTCACATTTTCGCTGATGGATTATAGGGGGGAAAGATCTTTAGGGGAAGAATCTCAAAGTTATAAGAAAGGGTTTAATTCGTTTAAATTCGATGTAAGCCAATTGCAAAGGGGCATGTACTTTTTGAGAATTGATTATAGTGGGAATAGTAAACTAGTCAAATTTGAAGTGGGCGAGTAAATGATAGAAATGGAAAGAAAAGGGGTGAAGAAAATCGCAATTTTTGCGTCGGGCTCAGGATCAAATGCGGAGAATATCTTTCGTTATTTTCAAAACAAGCGCGGAGTTGAAATTCAAAAGGTATTGACGAATAATCCAAAAGCGGGCGTTATCGGGCGATTTCACGCATTGGGTATGGATGTGAAGGTGTTTACTCGGTCAATGTTTCAGGAGGAATCCTTTTTAGAAATGTTAGACGATATGGACCTTGTCGTTTTGGCTGGTTTTCTATGGCTAGTTCCCGCCTATCTAATTAAAGCATTTCCCAATAGAATAATCAATATTCATCCTGCTCTGTTGCCCAATTATGGGGGAAAAGGGATGCACGGAATGCATGTACATGAAGCGGTTATTCAAAACAAGGAAAAGGAAACGGGAATAACGATTCACTTTGTAAATGAAGAATATGATAAGGGAGAAATCATTATGCAGAAGCGGTTTGACATAATACAAGGCGATACGCCGCAGTCAATAGCAGATAAAATACATGCGCTCGAATATGAATGGTTGCCCAAAGCAATAGAAATGGTATTAGATGAGAAATAAATAAAAAAAGGGTTGTGCATCGCACAACCCTTTTTAAAAATATAGGCTTAAAGTATAGAAGTTTAAAAAACGTCGCTCGGTCTTAAAAACTCGTATTTGCTATCAACCTTTTTGTTGACTTTGGCTTTATAGGTCACTTTAGATTTTTTGTATTTCATTTTGAGATTGGCGGGTTCCAAAAGATACATTTTTTTGTTGACGATTTTAGCCAATTGGAAATCGTCTTTCAATAAATTGCCATTGAAGAATTTGCTATTCATTGGATGCTCAAGAGGGATGAATTCATCTATGGAGGCGATATAGTAGCCCATTCTCTCAGGCATGAATTTCTTTTTAACTTTAATTGAAATAATGGTATCCGTAAATTTGATTTGAGTATAATCTTCTTTGGTCACTTCATATCGTTTTGTCAATGTGGTTGGACCTGTTTCAATCATTTTTGATTTGATATTGGCCAAATTGTTTTTAAAGTAATAGTACTTTTTACCTTGTTTGCCAAAACTATAGACTTTAAATGAAACACTATCAGAAGGAAGCACAAGAGAGTCTTCAATGGAGGAAATAATAGGATCTGTTTTAAAATCACTAGTAACGCGCGATTTCATTTTGTTAAAGTCTGCAGGCAAATTTAGTTGTGTTAATGTGGTTTTGATAATTACAATGTCTTTTTATGAAGGTTTTTCCATGTAGCATCTGACGTGTAATTGTAAGTAAGTGTTGTTGGGTCACAATTTAAAGGAGTTGAAGAAGTTTTCCACTTAACGGCGCCATTCATAATCTCTGGATCAGCAAGTTTCATTTCGGGATCGCAAGACTCTGTTTGAATGGAGTATTCAATGGAGCTAGGATAGGAATCAGGCTGACTATCGCAGCGCATATAATCTACTTTAAATGAGCCCAAAGCGTTGAGCGTTTCCCCTTGGGTATTGTTGAATGTTAATGCTTCTGCAGCTGCTTGTTCTTGCGTATAAACTGCTTTTAGTTGCGGATTGACAGAGCAAAGCCCACATGGTTCGAAATAGCCAACAGGAATGAGTGCTTTCGCCCTATCTGCTTGTAGAATAACTTTATTGTCCATAAAAGGAATAGAATAAATATCAACTCTTCTCTCTTGAGAAAGGTCTCCAATCAATTCAGACGTACATTTAGATTCTCCAAAACTCTCTTCGCGATATTTGATTTTGAATTTGCTAGTGGATTCAAGGAATTTTTTTACAGATTCCACCCTTTTTTGCGAGAGTTTGAGGTTATAGGCTGGGCTGGCGTTGGAATCAGCAAAACCGTACAATTCAAAGACGTAATTGCTGTCGGCAATTGAATCAATAATAGATCTAATTTTTTCTTTCGATTCTTTGTTTAGACTTGACTTGTTTGAGTCGAAGTATACACTGGTTTTTTTACAAATTGGGTCAGACTGTCCAAATAGAAATAGTCCAACAAATACAAGGATAGCGGTGATTTTTTTTTGCATGTTTTTTTTAAATTATTGTTAATGTTTAGTTTTTAGGTTCTTCTTTTGGAGCTTCTTCTTCTTTCTTCTTGCTCTCTTCTTTCTCCTTTTCTTTTTGAGCTTTTTCTTCTGCTTCTTTCGCTTCTTTCTCTGCTTTTTCTTTTGCTTTTGCCTCCTCCTTCGCTTTTTTCTCCGCTTCTTTTTCGGCTTTTGCTTTTTCAGCAGCTTCCTTCTCAGCGGCAGCTTTTGCCTCTTTCTCAGCGGCAGCCTTGGCTTTTGCCTCTTCTTTAGCTAACTTCTCTGCTTCTTTTTCTTTTTCTGAATTGTCCTCGGTATTTTCTTTTGGCGCTGAAGGCTCAGTTTTAGGTGTTTCCTCCGCTTCTTTAGGAGCGACCTCCTTCTCTAATTTTTCTGCTTCGGCCTTTGCTTTTTTAGCGGCTTCCTTTTCAGCTTTTTCTTTTTTCTCGCGCGCTTTTTTCTCTTCTTTTGTCTCCTCTTTAGGTTCTTCTCCAGAATTTATCTCCCCTTCTTTTGGTTTGTTCTCTTCAGATGGTGCTGTTTTCTCTCCTTCTGTTGGATTCGCTTTTTCTCCTTCAGTTGGGCTGTTTTCTTTGATTTCATTTACATTATTCTCTTTGATTTCATTGATTGGTGTTTCTATAATTGTATTTGCATTTTCAATGCTATCGAGAGACGGTGTGTTTTTGAGCAAATTAGGGTCTATCATGGCACTATCTTGATATCCACCCTCCTCAATAAATGCTTGTTCAAACATACCGCCATTTTTCATTCTCTCATTAAACTCTTTGGCGTCTTGACCATTGCCATTCATATAGATATAGTATTCAAGTTCATTTTTCTTAATCAGTCTCTTTTTTTCATCGACAGCGGCGACGGCAGCATTTATTTCTTCTAATGAAGAGGCAATCTGAAGCGCACCATTTCTAAAAGTGATGAAATACCACTCTTTGCTAGTGGTTGCAAGATAGATATTGAAGAAATCAGTTTGCTCCTCTATGTCCAAATTCAACCCAGCCTTGACTTGCTTATTGACTAGCTTATCTCCGAATGCAACAATATTGAGATCTCCTTTAGAGCGGTATGCCATGTCTAATTCATTAAACTCTAAGTTCAGGTTGCTGAAAACCAAATTATAATTGAATTTTTTGGGTTTTGTTTGCATAACACCTGATAGCCCAATCTCTGCTTGAGATTTTTCGTAGTCCTTTTTGTCAAACAATTCTATAAATTGTTTGCGTTGGTTTTCATTGTCATAGGTTATGTCTTTATTGTCGAGAATTTCAGTCATGAGTGAATTAACAAAGAAATTGATCACGTTTTTATCAATTTGGAGATTCATTCCCATGGTTGTATTGAATTGATATGTCTTTAAATTTAGATCGTTGGTGACATTACAGCTGCGGTAATTGGAAGTCCTCCAAAATTAAACCTAAAGTCCAATTTTCCTTCAGCCTTCACTTTTCCAGCAGTATCATTGTACTCTAGCATATTTCCCTTCAGTGAGAGGCCATTTATCTTCAAACTATCTCCAAAGTAATATTTGTTTTTTACTTTGTCGTGCATGATAATCCCTTTCGCGTTGATAATTGGATGGTCCGTAGGGGATTGTTTTCCTTCGAGAATGGATGTATAAAGGCCGCTCATACTCACTTTGTCAATCATGATTCCCGTATATAATGGAAGTAGATCGGCTGTTGTGAGGATAGTGTCTTTGTAGAAATACATTTTTGCTGGGTCAATATCATTATCGATATCAAACCAATCGGTAATTCTAGGCGGGTTGTTGAATTTGAATTTTGCACTTCCTTTGTAATGTAATAATTTCTTGTGAGAATAAAGTGTTACGTCTCCAAAGAAGAATAGGTTGGGATATAGAGAGAGGTTTTCTTTTTCTTCAACTTGGCCATCAGCTTGCATCCTATGATATTTTAGGATTGATTTTTTTGGACCTTTTTCTTCGGTGTGATTCACCTTGATAGAATTGAATTTAATTTCTTGGTCTTTACCATTAATTTTTAAGTTATAAGAACCAAAGCCAACCATGTCCGTTTTACCATAGATGTCAACATTTACTTTTTCTAGGGTATGATAGAAATTGACTGTATCCCCGAGAATCTTTGCATTGGTCAATGTTTTCAGCTTAGCTTCGGGATAGATTTCAACATTCCCTTTGAAAGGAATTACTTTACAATCTGCTACTTTAATTTCTTCAACGCCTTCGCATTTTATGATAGAGGTTAAGAGGTTGTAGGCGCCCCTTTTTGCTTTAAACTGCAAGCTATCTTGATTGGGGTGAGTGGATTGAAATATCGCTCCATCAGAACCTGGAGGCGCTTTGAAATCGAGTATCTTTTTATCAATATCCCAGTTAAATTCGTTCAAGAAAGCTTTGTATTGATTGTATGCGAAATCAGTAGAGATTTCCAAAGTGTTTGATTTGAAATTACCAATGCGCGCGAAGAAATCAATTTTTTGCTTTTACGTTGGGGGTTTTAAATGTTACTTTATCGCCATCTAGGGTTTTTATTTGAAGTGCTGCAGTATCAGCATCCATAATGTGAGATTTAAATTTCATTAAATTAGATGAAACAGAAGCCTCAGACCAATCCAATGAGCCACTTCCCAATAAGCCCTTTGAGGATAGAAGCAAAGAACCATTCATAGAGGTGATTCCGCGATACATTTTGAATGAGTTGGTATCAGTAGATCGAATGATCATAGAATCTGAATATGGTCTCCAATCGATGGCACTTTTCTTACTCTCTACCTCAGGGAATTCTACTTTGCCTTTTTCCCTCTGTTCCTTCATTTTTAAATCTTTGGCCATTGCTAAAGATCGCTCAGGGAAGAAAATAACGCTGTCTGTTTGAATGGTGGTCGTTTGGAAAACCAATGTCCCCTTTCCATTCAATCCTTTATTGTTGAGGCGAATGTCGCCAGTGAAATTTCCACGGCCTTGGTATGTCGGGAGGCCTTCAGCAGGAGTTACATTGACAAATCCAAGTGATAAATCCTCTTGAATGAGAAGTCTCTGTGGGATATCAGGAAAAATTTTTGCCGTCACAAGTTTGCCATCATAGAAAAGAGAAGCAGGATCAAATCTTAGAAGAGAATCTTGGACAAATGGCTTGATTTCAAAAAAGAATTTGTCTCTTTTGTATACACCGCCATTATTAGAGGGCATATCGTAATAGACGAAACTAGGAGCGTAAGTGGTAAGTCGAGGATAGTAATAGAGCGGGATTCTACCGGATTTGTTGATGGTATTATTGATTTCAATTTTCCCTTTAATATTTTCGATTTTAGAGGTGAGGGGAATGGTCACTTCATTGCCGTAAATATCTTTCTTATCGCCATCGGGAATATTTATTTTCATCGTATCCAGTTTTTTGGCCATAATATAGAAACTGTCATATTTAAAATTGAATTTATCACCATACATATCCATTCTTCCACAAAGGATTTTTGCATCAAAAACCATGTCTCTATTCTTTTTAATAGAAACGACGCTATCTTGCTTAGGGTATGCAAATACAAAGGCTGAGTCATTAAATGGAATCAATCGACAGTCGTTGAGGTTCATATCGAAGGTCTTAAGATTAATCAAGGCACTCCTATTTTTACCATAAGCATTGAGCTTAAGGATATCAAAATCTATTCGCTTTGCATTGGCCATTAAATAATAGGTGATGATTCTCTCTCTAACCTGAACAGTTTTAGTTTCTGGTTTATAAAAAACAAAACCATTTTCTATAAGAAGGAAAATGAGCGGCAGGGTTTGCTCTTCTGTCAAACTCTTATCTAAGGTCTGGGCAATATATGAGAGTGGAATATTTGGGGAACCGTAATCTTGAACGCATTTACGTAATAAGGTAAGAGGGTCGTAAGTTGCAGCACCTCGAGCTAGATTGTATGTGCCTTTATCAAAATTTCCTTCTGAGATAAATTTAGCAGGATTCTTACCTGCTCCGCTGATCATTTTAAAAGAAATGGAGTCTTGATCAAAATTCCAAGTGACCATATCGGCTTCAAATTGCATCTGGTGATAGGTGGTAAAGAACCTACTTCGATCTAAGGCAGATTCTCCTCTCAACAATTTCATTTCATTTTTTTTGATATCATATGAAACACTCAAGGACGGGTGAATAAGGGAATCTTTTTTATATAACAAAATGGTATATGCTTTATTAATAGATACGCGTTCCCCTTTTGAAACCGTTATTTCATCACCGACGGCAATGAGCGATTTGGTCACGCGATCTTTTAAAAAAAACTCTAAAACAACTTGGCTTGTATCTGTGGCTTTCGCAAAAATCTTAGACCCTATGAGGTTAAAATCCCCTTTATATAATACATTATCAGCGACAATGTTTTTTAGCTCAAAGTCTTTTTTATAAGAGAGGAATTTCGGATAACTCGTCGTTTTCGCCTTGTTTTCAGGGACTAATTTATCTTCTAATCGCCCGTAAATAGTGAGATTTTTAAAGTCTTTATAGTAGAGAAGGGCCGAATCTATAGAGAAAGCCACATTTTCAAAATTGATATTGTATTTAGAAAAAATGGCATAAGCCATGTCGTTTTCGAGTCCTGCTCGCTCCCAATTAAGTCTTCCTTTCCCTCCAACCCATTGATTTGTCAAAGGGTAGTATTTGCCATTGGTGTTGTAAATTTTAATCGTGTCGCCACGGGTAAAACCTATAAGGGTATTATCTCTAGTTCGCAAAACGGGCGCATTGTCCTCTTCGAATAGCTCTACATCTTTTGATTCTAGCTGCCAAGAGTTTGCTTTGGTTGAAGTGAGTGAGTTAGAGCTAAAGAGATCGAGCGAAAAGCTGAGGAAGGTCAAAAACATTTTATTCTCTCCGCGTTTTTGATTATTTGTCACTTTGATAAAGAGCTCATGCCATTTTTCATAAAAAGCACTATTTAAACCCGATTTTTTAAATAAAAAAATTGAATTGATGTAGTCTTTATAATAGGGATGAGAGGGAGTTCTGCGTTGGTAGAGAATATTGAGCATCTCTCGCAAGTTTTCTAATTCTTCATTGCTCAATTGCCCCGAATTAACTGCCTTTTCTACCGTTTCAGCTGCAAGTTTAGAATCTTCTCTCGCAGATTGTCCGAGATAATCTTTCAATGTAGAAATGAACTTTTTTGGGTCTTGGTCAAAGTAATTTTCTTCACGCTTTTGCGCGTGCAATTGGATGTTTGTGAAGAGGAAAAGGGCCCAAAAAATTTGCTTCATCATGATTTAATAAATTTGATTGCCATCCAATTATCTTTAGATAGTTTTTGGTGAATAGTGTAATGATTGTATTTGAATAAATTGGCGATATCCGTCTCGTCTTCACATAAAATACCGCTGATATAGAAAATGGTTTTATGGTGTGTCAATGCCATCATGCTATCGATAGAGGCAGTAATGACATTTTTGTTGATATTGGCGATTATGATATCAAAGGTTGAACCGGAATTTTTTCAATCCCACCATGGAAGAATTGAATGTGACTACAATTGTTTTTTTCAGCATTTTCAATTGCATTTTCATATGCCCAGTCTTCAATATCATTGGCATAGATGTTTTTAGATCCTTTCATTTCAGCCATAATTGCTAAAATTCCTGTTCCAGAACCAAAATCAAATACAGATTTTGAATTAAAATCCTCTTCATCCAATAATTGCATCATCATGGAAGTTGTAGCGTGATGACCTGTTCCAAAGGACATTTTGGGCGTGATGATTATTTCATGCAGCGTGCCCTTGGGCTGATGGAAATCCGCTCGCACACTCCAATTCTTGTTGATCATGAGCGGAGGGAAGTTTTTTTCCCACTCTTCGTTCCAATTCACTTTTTCAATTTCCTCCTTTTGATATGGAAGTGATTGGAGTATATCGATTGAGTCTAAAATTTCGACCATCTGCTTTTCTTGGAAAAGGACCTTTTCTGTGTAGGCATTGAATCCATCTTCTGTTTCATCAAAAAAATCAAAATTACATGTCCCCAAAACAGCGGCTATGAGCTCATTTTGCTCATCTGAAGACTTAGGGAATGTTATTTTAATATAGGACATGATTCAATTATTTTGCCGTGATACTTTTTAAGCCAAAGATTCCGATTAAGATAAGACTGAGATAGAGAAAATGCCAAACAGAGAATTGCTCTTTAAAATAAGTAGCATCGACAATAAAATTAAAGACGAGTGTAAGCCCGGTCCACGCGCCAAATGCGATAGAGATGGGAATCTCTTTAAAGGCCAACCCAATGATATATCCATTGACCAGTCCAAAAACGATATAACCAATCAAAGGGAAAAGCGCCTCATAACCATCTTTGGAAATAATATTCCAATTGGTGACAACAGCGATGACTTTGGGCATGGAAAGTTTCTTGAGCGAAAGCGCCCAAAACACTTCTATAACAGCTGCAATGACGATGTAGATCCAAGCTTTCAATGGTTTATTTTTTAGAACTCAATATGGGGAAATCGATTTTGCAAATCTCCCATAAAAAATCGGTTTTGATGAAGTCAAGTATAAAATTATGTAAAGTATTGTCTGAGAAAACGGCTGATCCTTTTACGATTACTTTTTGCGCTTCTTCTTTGACTTTGAAATTAGAAATTTTGATCTCAGCAATGTCTGGCAAAAACTCTCCGATACTTTCTATATGTGCGATGAATGAAGCCTTTGAAAAATTCTCCCCATTTAAATCTAGCATATCATGAACAATAAATTCTAGGCCCGTTTTGTTCTCTTTATCCTTGTTAAAAGTGATATCAAAAAATTCAAAAACAGTTTTTTTTATGTCTTTAGCGTGATTGGGATGAAAATCTTCGTAAATAAAATGCAAAAAGCCCCCTTTGAGTTTAACATCATTTACTTCGAGCTTAAACATCTCATCAACTATGAATTTGTATATAACATCATCTTTGTATCTATGCATCACATTTAGGATAATGCCATTTTTTTTCATCAACTTCTCTAAATTCTTTCTCTCTGATTTCCAAGATTGCTTTGCTTCAATTTCCGCAATGGGGGTCAGTTTAGGAGAACCCAAATAAACTAAAATCGGGACTTTTTTTGCCGAGAGATGGAGCTTTTGAAATTCGTATATATGTTTTAAAAATTGATTTTCAACTTCTGCCGGAAGATTGAATTCTCCCATGTTTTGCATTTCTCCACCGAGTTCTGTTTCAATTTTCAATTTTAGAATATCATTCTCAATAGACAGCTGCTCTTCTTCCGAAAAGTGCTTATCGAGTTCTTTTTCTTCTTCTGACTTTTTCTTCCTAGCCATATATCAAATGATAAAATAAAACAATCCAAATAGTCGGCGAAGTTGCATTCTTTCTTGCCTAATATGTGGAAGTTCAAACATAAACAAAAAAAGAGAAATCGGTCGGTTTTTCAAGAATTTGTGGACAAATGAGCTTTATTGAGCAGACTAGGTAGGTTTGTATGAAAAACTGGAACAAATTAATTTTCAATCTTATTTCTTTGATAATTAGCCGTCTAAATTAAAAGGCAAAAATTCTAGCGATAATCACTCGTAATCTTTCATTAAAATGGTATATTTGCACTTAACCCATGGAAGAGCATTTTATAGTTTCTGCGAGAAAGTACCGTCCTCAAAAATTTGAGGATGTTGTTGGCCAAAGCCATATATCAGATACGTTGAAGAACTCCATAAAAACCAACCATCTAGCCCACTCTTTTCTTTTTTGCGGGCCAAGAGGTGTAGGAAAGACCACTTCAGCAAGGATTTTAGCGAAAACCATCAATTGTAAGAATATTACAAATGAAGTAGAGGCTTGCGACCAATGTGATTCATGCGTGAGTTTTAATCAAAATGCATCCTTCAACATTCACGAGTTGGATGCAGCATCGAACAACTCGGTCGACGATATCAGAGCTCTCGTAGAGCAAGTGCGCTATGCTCCGCAAAATGGGAAATATAAAATCTATATCATTGACGAGAGTTCATATGCTCTCTCAAGCGGCATTCAATGCATTCTTGAAGACACTAGAAGAACCGCCGTCTTATGCGATATTTATTTTAGCAACGACAGAGAAGCATAAGATTATTCCTACCATATTATCGAGGTGTCAAATATTTGATTTTAAGCGAATTTCCAATGATGATATTACCAATCACCTCAAGGGAATATGCGCTAAAGAGCAAATTGAAGCAGACGAACTAGGCCTTCAACTCATCGCGCAAAAGGCAGATGGGGGATTGCGGGACGCTCTTTCCATGTTCGATAGATTGACTTCTCTCAGAGGAAATGTATTGAAATACGAAGATGTATTGGAAAGTCTCAATGTTTTAGATTATGACTATTTTTTCAAGATTTCTGACGCCATAGTTGCAGAGAATTATCCCTTTGTCCTCAATACAGTGGAAGAAATATTATACAAGGGATTCGAGCCAGAGAGCTTTATTCAAGGATTGGCAGAGCATTTTAGAAATTTGTTGGTTTGCAAAGAGGCTTCTACTGTTCGTTTATTGCATTTAAGTGGTGCGATTGAACAGCGATATTTGCAGCAGGCGGCGCTCATTTCTGATGATTTGCTGATTAATTATTTGAATTTAGCAGCAGAATGCGATGTGCAATATAAAACGGCTAAAAATAAAAGACTACTGGTGGAGATAACACTGATTAAAATGTGTTACATTCAAAAAATCAAAAATTCTTCTTTAATTGGCGCTCATGCCGAACAAAAAAAAAATAGCCTAGAACCCAAGAAAATAGAGGAAAACTCGGCCAATATTCCAGAGCAAAAAATTAAGGATAAACCACAGCCATCAGCGCCAGATTCAATCAAAATCCCTACAAGCTTAAAAGATATCCAAGAAAGGGTCAGACAGGAGGTAAAAGTTGAAGTTAAAGAGACTTTGACTGTTGAAGAGACAATAAGTCCCGTATACGAGATAAAAGAAAAGTGGAATTCCCAAAGGCATGGGAAAATTTACTCGTCCATTTGCAAGGAAAATCAAAAATAGTAGACTTGCTTCGCGAAATGAACCCCATTGAAAAGGAGGGAAATATTCATTTGATGGCGGTAAATAATATTCACAAGAGAATGATAGATGCCGAAGTCGCTAGTATACAAAAGTTTTTGAGGGTAGAGATGCAGGCAGAGGAACTTATCGTAGAGACGATTCAAGTGAAAGATGAAGAGCGAGAAGGCGTTTTCAAAAATGTAAAATTGAATCCCAAAGAGCAATTGGAAAAAATGATTGAATACAATCCAACTATAAAAAATTTTATCGAGCGATTGGGAATCGAATTGGAGTATTAATAAATTGAAATGCAATCTATATTCTTCGTATTTATCTAGTCCTAGGGCAATGGCAGAAATATCAAAAGTGGCCAATCTTTGGAATTTTACTTAGAACGGAATAAATAGAAGCGAAAGTGCGTTTAACTTTTATTCCTATTAAGAGAAGTATTGATTTTTTCACACACCATTTCTGGTAAAATCGTTCGCATGGCGGATTCATAACCAACTATGTTTTTGTTGCCAAATACGGAGGTGGGCAAAAGCGGGAATTTTGTTCGGTCTGAAGTCAAACAATTTTCAAGTGGTTGATTAAAAGGAATAAAGCCTGCAAAAGGATGCGTGGCGCCCCATAGCGTGATAACGTCTATTCCAAGCATGGCTGCAATATGGGCATTTCCGCTGTCCATAGAGAGCATCACATCAAGGTTTGAAATCAATTGCAATTCTTGCTTGAGAGACAATTTTCCAGCAATATTTATTGCATAGTTTCCCTCCTTTGCTAAACGAGATAAAATTTCCACTTCTGAATCTCCTCCTCCAAAAAGGAAGATTTTATAATGATTGTTTTTTGCCAATGATTCAATAACTTTTTCCATCAAATCATAGGGATAGACTTTGCTTTCATATTTAGCAAAAGGCGCAATTCCAATCCATTTACTCGCTTGTTTCTCTCCAGTAAGAGCGAGAACTTCCTTAGGCAAAATGGCCTTCTTTGGAAATACGGGATTGGACAAATCAATGGAGAAGCCAAGTTGGCGAAAGGTGTCGACATGCCTTTCCACCATTGACTTGACAGGTTGAAAGATTTTATTTTTTGCTCTAGTCAAGGCTCGTTTTTCCGCTCTTCCCTTATCTGTAAAGGCAACTTTTTGCCCGCTCAAAGCGAATAAATTTCTCAGGATTATAGAGCGCAATACATTGTGCAAATCAGCCACTGCATCAATCTCTAATTTTTTTAAATCAGCGTATAAATTGAACAATCCAATAAGCCCCTTATGTCTGCCTTTTAAATCTACGGAAAAAAAATGCACTTGTGGAATTTCAGCAAAAAAGGCTGAAAAGAAGGCCTGGAGACAACAGTTATTTTTATCGATGGATATTGCTCAACAAAAGCGCGAATAACAGGAACCGTCATCGCAACATCGCCCATGGCAGATAATCGAATGATTGCAATATGTGTGATCTGATTTGTCAAAATATTGCCGAGAATTATTGTTTGTTTTGGTACAAGACGGGATTCAATTCGGCATCATTGTACATCTTCATTTGTTTGTACACTTTCATGAATTTGTCACCATTTTCAATATCTGTCAGCAATTCATCGATAGAAATGAAAAGGTCATTTTTTTGGTCTAATAATACATTTAGTTTGTTTTGGCAATTGGCTCTGTGCTCCGCCGTAGCTTCTGACCTATTGGTCTCTTCGCTCATGTGATATATCTTCAATGCCAGTATTGACAAGCGATCTATTGCCCATGCTGGACTTTCTGTATTAATTTTTGCATTGGGTTTCACCTGAACAGCGGCGTATTTTTGAAAAAAATAACTGTCGATGTATTCAACCAAATCGGTGCGAATTTGATTGGAGGCATCAATTTTTCTTTTTAAATCTAAAGCGGATGCTGGATCAATATTGGGGTCGCGAATGATATCCTCATAATGCCATTGAACGGTATCTACCCAGTTTTTTGCATACAACAAATACTCTATTGTTCCTTTGGAATATGGATTTAAGGAGGGCTGATTTACATCGTTTAGAACGTGATAATCTTTAATGCTTTGCTCGAAAATAAGAAATGCAAATTGTGAAAGCATTGCGAGTAATTTTAATTACAAAGATAGTTTTAATAAAGAAGCTCTCACGTACAAATTTTTCTCTTCATGTATAATCACAAATTATCTGCATAGAATTGCAGATTTATTATACGAGGATTAAAATGGGATTAGCTCGATTAAAGGGCTGATCTTAATTGGGAGAATTGAAAATAGCGCTATGAACAACTCCCCATTTGTTGAGTCAGTACAAAATTTCAGTATACAAGCATCCTATTCCATAGATTGCACTCCTTCTAAAATTAATTGAAGAAGCTTCTTCAAAATATTTTGTTGGACAAGTCACTTCTCCTATTTGAAAGTCAGCGTAGAAAATTTGTGCGAGCATTTGATTGTCAAATACAAAGTCATCGGAATTGGCCGCTAGATTAATCTTGCGCAATACTTCACTCGAGAAAGCCCGATAACCTGTATGGTACTCGGAGAGTTTTTGGTTCATGATGATGTTTTGAGCCAAAGTCAATACGCGATTAAAAAAGTATTTGTATAAGGGCATGCCTCCTTCTAGCGCGCCCTTCCCTAATATTCGCGAACCCAGAACGACGGGATAAAGACCGTTGCCTATGATACTGACCATAGCTCGAATCAATAATGGCGTATATTGGTAATCAGGGTGAAACATAATGACGATGTCCATATTGAGCTCGAGCGCCTTGGCATAGCAGGATTTCTGATTTCCTCCATAACCTTTATTTTTCTTCTGCACAATTACGTGTTTGATGCCAATTCGCTTGGCTACTTCAGCCGTATCATCTTTACTCGCATCATCGACGAGCACAACCTCATCCACAATGTCAAAGGGAATTTCTTGATATGTTTTTTCAAGCGTTTTAGCAGCATTATATGCGGGTAGCACAACAACTACTTTTAGATTATTATACATAGTGGCTTCAGATAAATAGCAAATTTGATAAAACTTTCACATTTCAACTCATCAAAATAGCGTATTTTCACATCTTTAATTGAATTTTATGAAGTCTTTTTTCTTAATGCTCAATTTGCTTCTAGCAGCAAGTGCTTTTGCGGGAGGGTTTGAGTACAATGCCAAAACAGGTTTGGTAACTGAAAAAAAAACCAAATTATTTGTTTTTAAGTCAATGCCCGATTATCAAAACGATGGATCATATATTTATAATCTCTTTTCAATAGGGGGCATGCAAGTTTGTAGTTTTTTTGTGAGGACGTATTCAGATACTACACTGGTCGGTGATTCTTATGGCAGACTGACCAACTATTATAAAGTCGTTTTCTACGATGAGGCACAAACTACAATTGAATTAGAATTTACTGAAGATAAATTGAAATTGATCGACTTAATAAAGCAGGCCAAATTATTGAAAGGAGAAGAAATAGACGAAGCAGCAAAATTGGCTTTTGTAAAGAAATACGCTCACTCAATCACTGGAAGATAATTCGTTTTCATGAAAGTGTTGATGCTCACCAAAAAACTCCCTTTCCCTGTTATTGATGGAGAGTGTATGGTGATTATGAATGAACTGAAAGCCCTGCAAGGCGATGACATTTCAATAGACGTGTTGGCACTTAACACAAAAAAGCATTTTTCATCACTTTCAACATTTCCGGAGGAAGTCAACAGGTTGGCACATTTTTATGCAGTGCCAATAGATACATCTATCAAAATATGGGATGCACTTCTCAATTTGTTTAGTGGGAAATCCTATAATATTCAACGCTTTTGGAGTGATTCTTACGCAAGTAAATTGCGCGAATTGCTTCAAGCAAATATGTATGATGTCATCATTTTACAAGGCCTTTATCTGGTTCAATATGCCGAAATAATAAAATCAGTAAGTAAGGCAAAATTGGTCATGAGATCCCATAATGTGGAACATGAGATATGGCAGCGATTAGCTGCGCAAGAGCCTTCTTTTTTGAAAAAGGCGTACTTGAATTTATTGGCAGCGCGCATGAAGACATACGAAAGGGAGAATATGAATGTCTGTGATTCGACCATTGCGATAACGGATAAGGATTTATCGATCTTAAAGAATATGGGACTTGCAAAACCTAGTGTTTCGATTCCAGGCTCCATACAAATGGGGGCAAAACAAGAGACAGCCAATGAGATTCAATCTATCTTTTTTCTAGGCAGTTTTGACTGGTTGCCGAATATTCAAGGCGTGTATTGGTTTATTGAAGAAGTGTGGAAGCGGTTGAGTGAGGATTATCCCAATTGGCAATTCTATATTGCGGGTAGAAATTTTAAAGAAGAAATGAAGATAAGTGGACCATCTAGTGTTCATTGGATAGGTGAAGTGGAAGATGCCGTGCGTTTTATGAGTGAGAAGAATATAATGATCGTTCCGCTATTTTCTGGAAGTGGCATGAGAATAAAAATTATTGAAGCGATGATGTGCGGTAAACCGATTGTTTCAACCACCATTGGCGCAGAAGGGATAGAATGCAAAGACGGGGAAAACATATTTATTGCTGATTCGAAAGAAATGTTTCGAGAAAAATTGATTCAATTGATGACGAACCACCCATATGCGCAGCAAATGGGATTAAATGCGCGCAAGCTTGCAGAAGAGCATTATAGCATAGAAGGAGTAGGGAGTCGACTGCGAAAATTTGTCTTTGAAGGGGATTAATAAGACAGGATTAAAAATCGATATGGATAAATTAGGACACAATTGATTTATTTGCACTTCTTTTGAACTTTAAAAATTGACGATGACAAGAACTGAAATTAGCACATTGGGAGAGTTTGGACTTATAAAGAGAATTCAGATAAAACGAATCTTGTAAATCCATCTACAATTAAGGGAATTGGCGATGATGCGGCTGTGATACAATATGATAACAGATGCACGGTTGTCAGTACAGATATTTTATCAGAGGGAATTCACTTTGATTTAGCGTATACACCCTTGATGCATTTGGGGTATAAATCGGTGGTCGTCAATGTTTCTGATATTTATGCAATGAATGCCAATCCAAAACAAATAACTGTTTCCATTGCTTTTTCAAATAGGTTTTCAGTTGAGGCGATTGATGAATTGTATAAAGTGATTGCATTAGCTTGTGAATTCTATGGCGTGGATTTGGTTTGGGGTGATACAACTTCTTCTCTAAAGGGATTATTTATATCCATCACAGCAATAGGTGAAGCGAGAAAGGAAGATATAGTCTATCGAAATGGTGCAAAAGAGGGAGATTTAGTCTGTGTAACGGGCGATTTGGGCGCAGCGTATTTGGGCTTGCAAATTTTGAATAGAGAGAAGCAAGTATATCTTGAGGACCCTAATATGCAGCCGCAGATAAGCGATAAGCCCTATTTAATTGGCAGACTACTCAAACCAGAAGCGCGAAAAGATGTTATTGAGTTTTTGAGACAAGAAGAGATATTGCCGACTTCTATGATGGATGTATCAGATGGGCTGAGTTCAGAATTGCACCACATTTGCAATCAGAGCAATGTTGGTGTATTGATTGAAGAAGTCTCCATTCCAATTGCTGAGATGACTTACCATACAGCCGTGGAGTTCAACATTAACCCTACGGTTTGTGCTTTAAACGGAGGAGAGGATTATGAATTATTGTTTACAGTTTCTCCTAAAGATTTTGCAAAAATAGAAAATGCAGCACTTGATATTCGAATCATTGGCGAGATAAGAAATAAAAGTGAGGGATTAAAATTGCTTCATAAATCAGGAACATTGAGCGAGCTCACAGCGCAAGGCTGGGAGAGTTTCAAGAGCGCTTAAACGGTCTTTAGTTCGGGTTTTTACCAAGCCCAAATAGTGATTGAATCTTCGTATAAATCAGTATCTTACCGAATTAGCCATAATTCAAGCTGATAATAATAAATGCAATTACAGTTTGAAGAGTTGATAGGCAGCCTATTGGCGAACAATGTGGGCATCTCAAATCATTTTATTCCACAAGAGTTATCCAACCAATTGAGAAAAAACATATTGGCCTTAATTGGCGAAAACGCACTCGCAGCGGCCAAAATTGGCAATGATGGAAAGCTTGTAGAAGATCAACGCATTCGAAATGATAAAATATTTTGGTTAGATAAGTCACATGATAATTTGCACGAAAATGACTTTTTAAATTTGATGGGGGATTTTATCAGCCATTTGAATATGACCTGTTATGCGGGAATAACCAAGGCAGAATTTCATTATTCGTGTTTTGAAAAAGGGAATTCATACTCGAAACACTTAGATCAATTTAGGGACAATTCAAGCAGAAAATACTCCATGATCAGTTATCTGAATGAAGCGTGGAGAGCGGGAGATGGGGGAGAGTTGAAAGTCTATCACGAGGATTGTGCGCAGGAAATTGAACCTACTTGTGGTAAGACGGTTTTTTTTAAAAGCAATAAATTGGAACACGAGGTGCTGATAACCAATGTGAGAAGACTAAGCATCGCAGGTTGGTTAAAAGGTTAATAAAACACTAAAAATTGTATCCACCTCCCTTTTCGTGGAGATGCTTTTCAGCCTGCTCGTAATGGGGAATGATGGATTTAACTAGCGCCCAAAATTTATCTGAATGGTCCATGTGGATGAGGTGACATAATTCATGAATGAGGACATAATCCACCACCCATTGAGGCGCAAAAAGCAATCTAGTAGAGATATTGATGCTTCCCTTGGAAGAACAAGAACCCCAGCGGCTGCTCGTATTGCGCATGCTCACATCGGTAATTTTCTTTTTAAAGTGCAAGTCATTAAATGCGCGAATTCGTTGATCTATCTTCGGGGTGAAATAAGCGGCCATTAGCTTTGAAAGCAGGCTTCCAATATTCTTTTGAGCAATTTTAGTTGCGGTATTGGTATTAAATGTGATTATTATTTCGTGGTTCTCCAGATTGAGTTTACAAGTAAGATTTTTTCCTTTTTCCGAATGAACAAAAAACAGGGTGAAATCAATATCGCCATAATGAAAGATGCTTCCATGCGCATATGGCGGCCTAATGCTCACTTTGGCGAGCTTTTGTATGATTTTTTCTCTAGCCCATTTTAAACATGAGCGAACCTCGTCGTTTTTCTTCTCATTGGAATAATAATCTGCGATGCGAATATTGATGCCTTTATTGGTTATAGAAACTCTTGTTCCATTTCTACGCTCTACATAGATAGATACCAGATATTGCTTATCGTCGATGTTTAAAGTTGTTTTTTGATGGAGCATGCCTTTAATTCAGGACATTTTTTGACAAATATCTCATTCTTAGTGTTAAGATTCACGAAAATAAAAGCGCACAGCAGGGCAAACAGCATTGCTTTTCAATCAATCTCTTGTTATTTCCCCTAATTTTTTACTTTTGTCTCTTTAAAACATTATTTGTGAGTATTACTAAAGAAGCAAAAGTCGCTTTATTGATTATTGGATCCGCTGTCATTTTCGTGTTGGGCGCGAATTTTCTCAAAGGTTCTCGATTCGCAGTAGTTGATCCAATTTATTATGCAACCTATGATAATGTCGAGAGTTTGTATAAGTCTTCAAAGATTTTTATCAATGGCGTACAGGTAGGAATAATCAAGGATATAGAATTTGAGAATAAAAAAACCTTAGGAAAAATCAAGGTTACCATGCAGTTCAATGGTAAATTCCCCATCCCTGTCGGCTCAAAAGCTGTTTTATACAGTACAGATTTCTTTGGCAATAAGGCAATACGCATTGATTTAGCCGAAAACACCACTTTGATGAAAGAGGGAAGCGTATTTGAATCAGAGATAGACAAAGGGATGCTGAGCTCCTTAGGGGATAAGGTCACGCCAATAGCAGCAAATGCAGATAAATTGCTGAGCAATGCAAATACCTTGTTTGACAAGCAACAACAAATCAACGTCTATAATACAATCAATGGATTAAACCAAGCATTGGCAGCGCTTAAAACGACCATCAATGGTGTAAATACGGTTATAGATAAAAATGAAAAGTCTGTTACAAAAACATTGGAAAATCTCGCCTCTATTTCTTCTAATATCGAGAAGAAGAATGATGAAATTGCCTCGTTGATCAATAACCTCAATAGCATTTCAGGACAAGTGAAAAATGCGGATATTTCTAAGACCTTTGGCAAGCTCAATAAATCATTGGATGAATTCAATCAGTTGTTAGCGAGTGTCAATGATGGAAATGGCACATTGACCAAATTGATCAAAGATCCTGTCTTACACAACAAATTAGTTGAAACGGTAAATTCCGCCAATAATTTGGTGGTCGACCTTAAGGCCAATCCTAAGCGATATGTCTCTTTTTCATTGATTGGCAAAAAACAATAGCCCTCAATATCATTTTATTTTGACCAAGTATCGGCAAGTATATAAGCAGTTGAAATTATCAAAATCTGTATTTTGGATGTTTCTGATTGCATGGATTTTTGCCATAAAATCGGCGAAATCTCAAGAAGAAACAACTCCAGTCGATATATTGAATGCAGATTTGCTCAACATCCTGCAAATCAACGGGAAAGAAGTTAAAAAGCTCATTGGAAACGTAAAGCTCAAGAATAAAGATGCCATCATGTATTGTGATAGTGCGATTGTTGATGCTGACAACAATATAGATGCAGCGGGCCATATCGTCATATTAAAAGGAGATAGCGTGCGTTTGTCGGGAAACTTCCTCATCTACCCAGCAGCGACCAAAATTGCCAATGTAAGAGGCAATGTCAAACTCACAGATTTGAAAATGATCCTCAATACAACAGAATTGTGGTATGAGATGAATGGAGATGTGGGTTATTATAATAATGGTGGAGTTGTCACTAGCAAGGACACCAAAATAAAGAGCACTTACGGAACCTATTATAAGCGAACTCGGGATGTATTTTTTAAAGATAAAGTCAAAGTAACCAATCCCAAATACAAGCTCAATTCAGACACGTTGAAGTATAATTTGGACAACGAATTTGTTACTTTTTATGGCGCGACGGAAATTTTCAATGATTCTTCTACCATCTGGTGTAATACAGGCTGGTACGATTCGAAAAAGAATATTGCCTCATTCGGTGCTAATACTTTTATCATCAGTGGTGCTCAATGGCTTAGAACAGATAGCCTATATTATCTCAGAGATATTGGCTATGGTAAGGTTATGAAGCGCTACGATTTTCACGACACCTCGCTGCATATCATCATGGAAGGCGATTATGCAGATTATTATGATAAATCCAACCATGTAATCGGCAGGAATCGACCATTGCTCACCCATGAACAAGACAAGGACAATATCCTTTTTATGCGCGCAGAAATTCTAGAAACAATGGAGGAAGGCGGCTCAAAGACTTTTTTTGGCTATAAAAAAGTGCGGATGTATAAGAAAGATTTTCAAGCGGTCTGCGATACATTTGTCTATAGCTATCGCGATTCAACGTTTAAACTATATCGCGACCCATTGCTATGGAATGATTCATCGCAGTTGAAAGCAGATACGATTTTTCTATACACCAAAAACAAGCAACCGAATAAAGCAAGCTTATTCACTAAAGCTTTTGTCTCTGAGCATTTAGAACAGAATTTATTCAACCAAATGAAGGGAAATATTATCCATATTTATTTCAAGAATAAAAAAACAGATTATATGGAAGCCTATCCAGAAGCGGAGAACAAGTATTTTGGCCGCGAAGATGGCAAGGGTTATGAAGGCTTGAATAGTGCGAAGAGCGATAAGATTATTGCCTATTTCCTTGAGGGGAAAGTCAACCGAATTCAATTTGTAGGCAAGCCTGAAGCCGTGTTTACCCCTATGAAAAAAGTTGGAAAGGACATGTTGTTTCTGATGGATTTTAAATGGCAAGGATCTCTCAGGCCAATCAGCAAAGAAGATTTATAAGCCCACCTATTTTCTCTTATAAGAATATTTTACAAAAACAGTTGAGGCAACTTTCTCCTCCTCTAAGGTAGGTGCAATCCAGCGACCATCAGTCTCTTTAATGATGGCAACGAGTTGATCGAAGTATGCGCTAATTGAACTATAATCGGATGGATATGATTTTGTATAAAAACAATTCAGCACTTTACCCGTCGTGTCGACAGTTATTTGCAATTCAAAATAGAGAGAATCAATTTTATTTAGATGCGGACGCATACGCGAATTCAAGTAGTGTTCAAAGGGGATTTTATGAAACCATTTCGCTTGAAGATCAGGGGTTTGATAGATAAAAATTCCATCTTTTGCATAGCGAGGAATATTCTGATCGATATCAAAGGCGAAGGGAACATTGTAAATCACGCGCACTTTTTTCCCGTTCAAAATGCCAGGATTCCAATGGGGCATAATACTTAAAACGCGAATAGCCTCTTCATCGCAGCCACTGCCAAGACCTTTGACTACTTTAATCTCCGTAACTTTGCCATTGGTATCAATGACGAAGGACATTTGCACAACGCCTTGAACATTGTTTTTAATAGCCAAAAGAGGGTGCTTGGTATTCTTGGTTAAAAAATTGCCCAATGCGGTATCCCCACCGGGGAATGATGGCATGGTGTCAATATATGTATACAATTTGCCTTGACTAAATGCACTGATGTAGATCAGTGAAAAAATCAAAACAAAATATATTTTATTGAGTCGGTACACGACGAGTTCTTGTTTTTAAGAAAGCGATGATTTCTTCTTGTGTGCGCGGTTTATTGCTATCCAATTGCACAAAATTATTGGCGAGCGCTTTGTAATTTTTTATCATCAACAAAAACCAAATTACAAAGAAGTCGAGCTTTCTAAATACCACAGCATCGTTAGCGGCATATTTATCGATATTATCTCTAAAATCTCTCGGCATATCTGTCCAATGCCTATTGTCTTTTAAGTGATGACCAATATGGTATCCATCATTAAAACACTTTTGATTGTAGGCAGCATTGATGCATGTAATAGAGTTTTTATAATTATTTTCTGGGTCTTGTGCGTCCACAAATGAATGCTGAGCCCAATTACCAGCCATCATACCATAACGTGCGACGATGAATGGAATGACAAATACGATTAGTGACGCTTGCCAATTAAAATACAAAGTCACAGCGCATAATACTCCAAAGGAGAATTCTCCAAAAGTCATGATATTCCTGATTTTGAAGCGCTGTCTCTTGGTGAAATAATTCCACAATTGAATTAATCCTCCAAAGAAGAACGTGAAGAAGTAGTGATGAAAATGCAAGACATTGTCTCTATCGTATTTCAATGTGCTGGATAAATCATTTTCCATATTATTCTCCATGTGGTGCATCCCCAAGTGATGCGCATAATAGGTCTCTGGAGATTCTCCATAAAAGATACCAATGCACCATGGAATGAAATTATTCATGAATTTATACTTGGATTTGAATAATGGCCTGTGGCTCGTATTGTGGAGCATAAGGATAAATGGTCCAAGAAAATAACCAATACAGAGCGCCAAATAGGCAATCGGCATCCACCAAGAGATATGATCGGTGTAGAATAGGAAAAAGGCAAATGGAATTTGCGTCAGCAACATTTTAGAGATCAAAGAGATGAAAGGAAGGTCTCGCTCATCGATGATAAAATTCAACGCGAATTTTTCTAAAAAATTTAACTCTCTGCCGGGAGTAAATTCTGGGTCGGTGGTTGTAATTGCATTCATAGCACAAAAATAAGTATTTATTAAAAAAAGAGTGTTTTATCTTTTATTTTAACTTTGTTTGAAAAATTTTATTGTCTTGTAAAGATAAGTTAATCAATGAATTCAAACTAAACTATTGAGCGGATTTTTTAATCTTAAATAATGTAAAATCCCATTTTTTGCCCCAAAATCTCAAGAGAAGTATTTCAATCAACAACATCATGAGCGCAAGAATGACGCAATATTTCCAAAGCGCGATCCCACGTTCAATTTCCTTGACCACCTGTCCAATCCCATCGCCAATATTTCCCAGAATATTGATATTACTTCCGGTGTATTTTGCCTCTAATGATTCGCGATTGTAATAGACCAATTCAGATTCTCTGCGGTCGTAATTCAAACCGACTTCTGATTGCAATTCATTGTCCTGATTTTTCACCTCGTAGAATCCAGCCTCGTGTATATTCTCGTCTATCTTCAATTTTAATCCGCTCATAAATGGCTCCTGGCTCGGGATGATCTCTTTTTTATCCTTGACCAAACGCAGCAGTTGTTCTTTGTTCGATTGTTTCATAAAGACTTCAATATTGCTCTTTGAAGAAATGCTGTATGCTTGTACTCCGCTGCCATTGCCAATTAAAGCCATGTTATAGAGCATTGGTGCGAATATGGAATGATTGGGCAGCGTCGTGTAAATGATGTCTAATGGGGTGCTAAATACATAGACGTTCCCGTGGTCAAGTGCATTGTATTTGGAGACACATCGGCGGTTGTCTTTGAAACTCAATACGGCTTCGACAATGCTTCTAGAAGAATTATTAAAGGTGAGAAAAGTATTTGCACTCGGCATATCTTGATTCTCCTCTATTTTGTTGAATACATTTTTGAATAAGCCTTCCTCCGTATTGATTTTATTGATGAGCAAATTCCCTTTCTCAAAGGAGAGCGCTTGGTCTGCATTCAGTGCAGCAAATAATTGGTTGTAATTCGAGATGTCACTTGTTGCGGAAGGAATAATGGCAATATTGCCGCGATTCGCGCTGTATTTGGCCAATTCGCTGATTAAACCCGATGTGAAATTTGTGATATTGTTGAGGATGATGAGGTTATTATTCCCGAAATCTTTGTAATTAATCGATTGATTGCTTTGAATGTCTAAATTAAAGGTCTCATTGTTGAAACAGGCCTTGAGGTATTTATTCGGCTGACCTTCTTGAATCAACAACACATTGACTTTTTCGAGAACAGGATAGGTGAGATAGAAGGCATCGTCGAATACGATGGGAAAATCATTGATGCTCACTTTAGTTCTATTCCAACCCAATTCAGTGAGTTTGTATTGAAAAGTGTCTACTTTAGTCTCTTGGGCAGCGATTGAAAATTCTTCTATGCCCTTGACCTTATTGTTGCTATCGAGTGTAAGGCGAATATTGCAATAATCATTGTTCCCAGATTTTCGAATTTTCACCAAGAGCTTTGCCGTCTGATTGAGCACGTGAACAGGAGATTCAAACCAACAGGAGTCGATATAGACATTTTGTTTATTCGTGTTTTCAAATGGAACGAATTGAATTTGATAATTCGTATCATTGACCATATTCACTTGCGAAGCTTGAAAGTCGGAGAGCAGGTATAAAATTTTATTGGGCGCATCACTGTTGTCGAGTGCGGCCTTTTGTTTTTTAATAATATCGGACAAGCCTTTGGATTCAGCAGTGATTTCCGTTTCGTTGATGGCCTGCAGTGCTTCATCTGCATTGAGCAAATGCTGCTGTCTTCCTTGTAAATTATTGTTGATGATTTGAAAAGAGACGCCATTCGAACTCGCCTTTACAATTTCTCTTGCAGATTGTTTCGCCGCTTCCAATAAACTGCGCTCTTTGCCTATGGCATTCATGCTCTGACTATTGTCGATATAAATACTCACAGCCTTATTGCCCACTTGACTTTTTTGATTCTTATAGGGAATAAATGGCTGAGCAAATGCGAGAATGATGAAAATAAATGCGAGGCAACGCGCTGCCAATACGAGCAGGTGCTTGAGTTTCGACTGCTGGGTCGTCTCCTGCACAATAGATTGCAACAAGCGAATATTCGAGAAATAGATTTTTTTATACCTCCTGAAATTGAACAAATGGATGGCTATTGGAATAGCAATCGCGAGCAGTGCAAAAAGAAAAGAGGGATGTATAAAACTCATGTATTTATTTTAGCAAAGGCCATTCATTCAACTATATAAGTATTGAATTGTTCGTCGTGAATATGGGGTGAAATAATGGAAACTATGCTTGTCCTGGAGGGCCACCGCCAAAATTCATCGGAAATACGGGTGGTTGATCGTCTTTTATTTTGCCAAACTGGTCCTCGTATTTTTTGATATTGTCTTGCAATGCTGTCCAAAGTCTCTTGGCATGTTGTGGTGACAATACAATTCTAGATTTCACTTTCGCCTTCGGAACTCCAGGCATCAATCGAATAAAATCTACGACAAATTCATTGTGCATATGTGAAATGAGTGCGAGGTTGGAATAAATTCCCTCCGCCATTTCTTCTGAAAGTTCAATATTAATTTGATTTGGGTTTTCGTTCTCTGCCATAATTCATATTTTTCACAAAACTACATAAATTTTCCAATTTTATTCCATGGAATTTCAAAGCGTGCGATTTCAAAGAAAGCCCGTCTGAAAAGGAATGAGGGCTGTTTTGTATAAATATTTCTGCTCACTATATTCGAATTGGGATGCTTGAATATGCAATGCATTCTGCGATATTTCTATTCATAGGAAGATACTAGTGTATATTTGATAAACGATATGGAAAGAGAAAAGAGCGAAACACCAGCAGAAAAAACGAATTTACATCCGCGCAATAAACACCGCGAGCGCTATGATTTTAAGAAACTCATCGAGCGAAGTCCCGAATTGGCGCCCTTTGTTTTTCTGAATGAGTTTAAAGAAAACACGATTGATTTTTTTAATCCCATCGCGGTGAAGACCTTGAATAAGGCGCTGTTAAAGCGGTATTACAATATTCGAAATTGGGATATTCCAAAAAATTATTTGTGCCCGCCCATTCCGGGAAGAGCGGATTATATTCATTATGCGGCAGATTTATTGGCGCAATCCAATCACGGGATAATCCCAAAAGGGGAAAAAGTGAAATGCCTAGATATCGGTGTGGGTGCAAATTGCGTCTATCCCTTGCTGGGGCAAGCAGAATACGGCTGGCATTTCATTGGTTCAGATACGGATGAAATAGCCATTGAAAATTGCCATAAAATCATCAAAGAAAATCCGAGCTTGAAAGGCAAGATAGAGTGCAGACTGCAGACCAATCCCAATGATGTTTTTTATGGAGCCGTGCAGAAAGGTGAGCGCATCGATTTATCGGTATGCAATCCGCCATTTTTTGCTTCTGCGCGCGAAGCACAAGAGATCAATATCAAGAAGTCGAGCAATCTACTCGATCGAAAACTAGATAGACCCATATTGAATTTCGGCGGACAGAGCCATGAATTGTGGTGCGAAGGCGGAGAATTGAAATTTGTCAAAAACATGATTCATCAGAGCAAGCACTTTTCGAAAGTTTGTTTTTGGTTTACAACACTCGTTTCAAAACAATCCAAACTCAAAAACTTCTACGATGCATTGAAAAACAAGAAGCGGTAGAAGTGAAAACTATCCCCATGGGACAGGGAAATAAAACCAGTCGCATCCTCGCTTGGACCTTTCTGAGCAAGGAGGATCAAGAGAAGTGGGCGAAGGAGAGGTGGGGATAATCATTTTATCTGTTAAAGAATTCGATGTGGTTTATAATGTAAACTAGATTTAATGCCGAAGGTAGTTTGATGAAATGAGTATTTGTATTCGTGTGAGAAGCAAATGATTATCCATTCAATTCCCCCCATCCCGCATAATTATCGTACCTTGCGCGAAAATTATCCTTATCCTTTCAATGTAAAGGACTTACGCACATTACAATTTCTATGACTTTCGATTCTTTAAACATTATTCTTCCTATCTTACAATCATTGAAAGAAGAGGGATACACCAATCCTACACCCATTCAAGCTCAATCTATTCCTATCATTTTGAAGGGAACCGATTTATTGGGTTGTGCGCAAACGGGCACGGGAAAGACCGCAGCATTTGCCATTCCCATTCTACAAATTCTATCTCAGCGCAAACCGACAGAGCGCGTAAAACTAATCCGAAGTTTGATTGTAACTCCGACGAGAGAATTGGCTATACAAATTGCAGAGAGTTTCAGTGCATACGGAAGACATACAGGATTGACCAACACTGTCATCTTTGGTGGAGTCAATCAAAATCCGCAAGTGACAAAATTAAAACACGGTGTTGATATCTTAATCGCCACACCGGGAAGATTGTTGGACTTGATGAATCAGGGATTTATCAGTTTGAAACAAGTGGAATTATTTGTACTCGATGAGGCAGATAGAATGCTCGATATGGGCTTTGTGCACGATGTGAAAAAATTATTGGCTGTGCTTCCCAAGAAGAGACAATCACTTTTCTTCTCTGCTACTATGCCTCCTGAGATTATTCAATTGGCGAGTTCTATCTTATTCAATCCAGAAAAAGTATCTGTTACGCCTGTTTCTTCTACCGTCGATATCATTCAGCAATATGTATATTTTGTAGACAAAGGCAGCAAATTGTCTCTCTTGATGGAGATACTCAAAGATCAAAAGATTAAATCTGTTTTGGTCTTCACACGCACCAAACATGGCGCAGATAAAGTGGTTCGCTTTTTAGATAAAAATAGAATCGTTGCCGAAGCGATTCATGGCAATAAATCTCAAAACAATAGACAGCGCGCTTTGAATAATTTTAAAGACAGAACGACGCGCGTATTGGTGGCGACGGATATTGCAGCACGGGGAATCGATATAGATGAATTGGAATACGTGATTAATTTTGAAATGCCCAATATCGCAGAGACCTATGTGCATAGAATCGGAAGAACGGGAAGAGCGGGTGCTAAAGGCTCTGCGCTATCATTCTGTGATGCAGAAGAGAAAGAGTATTTAAGAGATATCGAGAAATTGATCAATAAAAAAATTCCGATTATCGACAATCATCCTTTTCCATTGGTGGACCACAATCCCGTCAAAGAACCCAAACATCAACCGAGAAACGCTCCAAGAGGCAGAACCAATCAAAGCCCTAAAGGAAGTCGGTACAATAGTTCGGATCGGAAGCGCGAATCGTAGAGATAGAAAATTAATTAATCAATCTTGATTGAATAAAGTGCTTGCTTCGGGGAAGTTTTACCTGTAGCATCGGTCAGCTTTACCTTGAATTTGATTGTTTTTCCAGCTGCACTATTTAAAACTGTTCCCCTGACTAGCCCATTGGCATTATCAACGGTGAGACCAGCATTGGTTAAATCTGAACTGCCAGAATAGGTTTGATCTAATTGCCATTTATATGGAGGAACTCCTCCCATTGCTAGCAGAGTGGCTGCATAGGCTTTATTAGCTTTCCCATTGACGAGTGTTTGGCTTTCAAGTATTTGACTAAGAGGAATTAAAGTAGTAAAAGTATCTGTAGTTATTGACACATAGAGTGTAATAGTTCCAGTTGCCGTGGAATTTCCATCTCTAACGATTACTTTAAAAGAGGAATATCCTTTTTGTAAACCAGTGTTTGAATGGCTAAGTATATTGATAACGCCTGAAAAACTATTAATTGACAAACCTAAAGGGGGATTTGAACTGGGATCTAAAGACCATGTATAATGACTGAGCGGGTTTCCTCCGTCTGCTTGGACGGCGAAGGGATTAAAAACCACGTAACCGTTTTTATTGATGTTAGCGGAAGATCCGCCAGGGAATATTCGCAAGTCAGTACTCTTTGGATCACTAGATGACTCAGAATTGCTTAATGAATCTGTTTTGGCGCAGGAGAAAATCAGCGAAGTAAAAATTAGAAGGAAAGAATTAGAAATGTATTGTTTCATGATATCTGTTTATGAATTTAAAAATTGGGGAAAATGAGATGTTAGAACTTACCTTTCTGCTATAATTTCATTACTCAACAGTAATAGAATAAAGCGTTTTATTATAAGAGACATCGCCAGTTGCATCGGTCAATTTAACCTTAAACTTGATGATTTTCCCCGCAGAACTATTAAAGCTTGTTCCGCGAACAATGCCATACATTTGGTCGACAGTCAACCCAGCAGCAGTCAAATCGGAACTACCTACATAGGTTTCATCTAAATCCCATTTATAAGGAGGTTCTCCACCGGCTGCATACAAAGTCGCTGCATATGCCTTATTCGCCACGCCATTCACAAGGGCAAAACTTCCATCTAATTGCTGCAGAAGTGCTTTTGGTCCAGGAGTATATGAACCGACATATAATTCAATTGTCTCCGTTGCGGTTGAATTTCCATCGCTTACAATAACTTTAAATGTCGAAAGACCCTTTTTTAGTCCAGTACTTGAATTTCCTAAGCGATTGATTACGCCAGTAAATTTATCTATTGTCACACCAGCGGGTGGGTTGGAATTGAGATCGAGTGACCAAGTATAATGACTCAATACACTTCCGCCGTCTGCGAGAATAGCTTGAGGATCAAAATTAGTATAGCCGGTATTATCAATATTTGCTGTAATTCGCTGATATTGACCTGTTGGACTCGTGAGAATGCGCAGTGTAGAGCCTTCTGTCGAACTGCTTGAACTTGTCTTTGAACAAGAGATTGAAAGCGAAAGTAAAATGAAAAGGGAGAAACGAAATGTAGTTTGAATCATCATATGGGGTTTAGTAATGCAAAATTACAACGCCCATAAGACTTAAAAAAGGATTTTAATCAGCAATAAAGGTGATACTTATCATCAATCAGAAACACAGGGAATGCTATTCCATAAAGTATGCGTAGTAATTCTCCGCAAGCGCTGAATCAATGTGATGCGCATTTAAAACAGGAATTATTTTATTTTCCGCATAATTCAAAAATAGCTTGAGCGCATTCGCGCCGTCATTCTCTTCATTGGTGATATCATAATGGTGTATCGAGGAAATGATATGCATTTCACATTTCGCACGCGTAATCAATACATTCAACCTTCGCTCTCCACCTTCATTATTCAATGGCCCGAAATGCTGACGGAACTTGCCTTCCCCATCATATCCATATCCTATGCTGATGATCATGATATCTCTTTCATCACCTTGAATATTTTCCAAATTCTTGACAAAGAAATATTCATCCATCATCTCCAATGCTTGAATCGCTCGATCAAAATGCTTATCCTCCATTCTCGCTTGCGCAATGGCTTCATCGATACACTGTTTTTGTTCAAGAGAGAAACAGGCGATACCGATTGATTTCAGCGGGTTTTGGTCAAACCTATCGCGCAATTGTTGAACGATAAGATTTGCTTCAGTTTTGTTTTTTCTATCTGCAAACATTCCATTTTCGCAGAAATGAAAATGCAATCCATTCTTGTTTGGTGCATCTACTTTTAATTTTCCTTCATAGAAATATTGATTGGAAAATTCGATGAGATCGCTCGAACGACTTCTATAGTGATGCTCCAACATTATATGGGGCAATTGTTCCAATGCCTTGTGCAATATACTCTCATAGGCATCTTCCTCGCTTTCATTCGATTGCTGGGCAAAGAAATTAGAGGGCGGCATCTGCATTTCATCTCCGACAATGACGATTTGCTTCCCGCGCTGTATGGTGGGAATCGCTTGTGCCAAGCCAACTTTACTCGATTCATCGATGATGATCAAATCAAATAAATCGGATGAGAGGGGAAGTATATCGGATACTGCATTGGGCGACATGAGCCAAACTCTTTTAATCTCGCGCACAACATGAGCGGCTTCTGTATGCATCAATGCGCGGAGTGGCGCGAATCGCTTCTTCTTCGCAAACTCTCGTTCCAAAATCTTTCTCCCTTCATTGAAATGTTTCTTTTCAATTTTCTCCTCATTTTTTAAAAGGGAATTCGGTTTGGAATAGGTGTTGACTTTCGCTTGAAATGATTGAACAACCTTGTTTTCAATAGCCTCAGCCGTTTCATGAAAATGAATCTGCAGGAGGGATTTGAATTGATTCAGGATTATGTCTAATGCAAGGGCATCGATATTCTTTAGAATCGGAAATTTACCCTCTAAATATTCTAGTGATGCAAAGTAAACTGCTGTTTGAACTTCATCCATCCCCGCTTTGTCCAATTGAATAATATCGGCCCACTCCTTTTCTGTCAAGGCATGCAGGGCTTCGATATAAAACTGGCAATGCGCAAGGGTCTCTCGATTGTTCAATAGGCTGCGATATTCTGAAAGGTATTTGTCAATTGTCCAATGATTGGAATCAATAAATGCAGCATGCAAATCTCGATAATAGGGACCGAGCACATCGTAGAATTCTATGAACTGCTCTATGGTTGAAATCGATGGCTTCTGCTCGAGAAAATAGATCAATTCTTCATCGCGCTGCTGCAATTTGTGCAGGATATAAGTATAATTGGAAACTTGGTCCTCGACCCCATGTGTCTTGAATAGTAACTTAATAGAACTATTTACTTCGGCGATTTCCTCTTCTACTTGAATGGCTTTGATGATGCGCTGAATAATTCTCTTATTCAGCGGTTTTGTTTTGTAAGAACTAAAATCAAAATTTGTCTTGACATAATCTACTGCTTCAATATATCTAGAGTCACGATCAAATTCAGGTTGGAGATCTTTCGCTGCGAATACATCTTCTAAGCTCTGCAATTCGAGGAGCTGAGTCGTTCCTGTCCATGAGTGTCGAACGCTGGATTCTTTTGCTAAAGCGATTTCTAGTTTCTCTATTTGTCGAATATGCTTTTCATATTCATTGCGCAAAACATGTTTTTTATCGAATGCATGGATTAAATTAGTCGCAACAAATTCGCGCAGCAGTGAGGCTTTCAAACCCAAAGTATACAATTTGGACAGCGGTTCTTTCGCGTGCTTCGGAACCAAATCGGCGATTCTCTGTAAGGTCTCCAGCGTGCTGTCTTGTATTTTGTGAATCGAGAAATTTTTATGCGCAATCGAGCGAAGCGGAGAATCTGCAATGCGTGCACAACCATATTGTGATTCTATCTGCGCCAAGATATGCTGAATCGAAGGCCGCAATGCCTCCCATTGTTTGAGTAAAAAAGGACTTTTATTTTTGGGAGGTATATGTTTATTCGCATATGCGCGAACCTCGCAATAGGAGATTCCTATGAGCGGATCAATCCCTTCATAGGCCTCATAATAATGCTGCAGGGAATGGGCTTTCACCATCAATTGCGCATGAATCGCATCATCTTTGGAATGAATTTCTCTAGTCAACCAATTGCGGTAAACAACCTGTATATCTCGGATACATCTCGACTTGTCGGAATAACTATCGTGAATCAAGTAAGAGATGCTATCCAATTTTTTCTCGCGCAATTTTTCATAGACCACATCGAGTGCGACTTTTTTTTCTGAGATGAGCAAGACCGTTTTACCATAGTAAACAGCATCTGAAATGATATTGGTGATGGTCTGCGATTTGCCTGTTCCCGGCGGCCCTTTAGTGAGGAGGTGATTCCCACTATGGACATAATCCACGCATTTCCATTGGGAATAATCATAGGGGAATATGCATTGATTTCGATCGATTACAAAGGATGGATTGGATGGAATAACATCAATGGGCTCTGGTCTGAATATGGCCTCTAGCGCCGCACTGGGCGATTCTATGGCTTGTATATCCTCATAGATGGAGAGAGATGGGGATGGATAAATCGTCACCCCAGTTTTATCCGCTTCAATTTTCCAATGGGCA
>JADJOU010000007.1 GCA_016713645.1 Bacteroidota bacterium | reverse complement strand
GCAGACAATGATTGACGAGCATGGGATAATCGCGCTGGATTTCCAAGGTGTCTTCCATCCGCTTGCTTATACTAAAAGTGGGAGGATCTAAAATGATGATGTCGTAATAATTGGATTTCTCCTTCTCGATATATTGAACCACATCAGCTTGAACACTGATGGTCTTATCAGAAAACAATTGATTGGCCTTTAAGTTCTTTTTGCGTCCATCGGATACATGTTCTACTTTCATGTCTATCGATACGACTTCATCAGCACCACCTGACGCCGCATAGACAGAAAAAGAACCCGTATAGCAAAACAAGTTCAGCACTTTTTTGCCTTTGGACTGTTTGCGCACCAATTCCCGCGTATCGCGATGATCGAGGAATAGGCCCGTATCCAGATAGTCTGTTAAGTTAACGAGAAATGTAAGTCCATTCTCTTTGACTTCGACAAATTCATTCTGACTATCTAATTTTTCATATTGGTCCGTCCGCTTGACGACCTTCTTTCTCGTTTTAAAAAAAACTTTTTCCCTCGGAACTTGCAATACATCGAAGATAATTTGCTCGCTCTCTGCCCACCAAATCTTATAGAGGTATTCATCTAAGGGATGCTTCCTCTTATATTCAGCGACATAGACCAAGTCGTGATAAAACTCAATGCAAAGGGGAAATTCAGGGATGTCGTGATCGTATACGCGATAACAAGTCACCCCTTTTCGCTTGGCTATTTTTGAAATATGCCGATACACTTTCTGCAGGCGATTGCGAAATGAATCGAATTTTTCTGATAAGCCTTTATCTATTCCCAGTTTCAAAGTAAGTTTGATTCATGCACTAATGACCTTTATTTTTCTTTCTAGCTTGTACTTCACCAGCCAATTTTTCAATGGCCATACTCATCGATTTGATCTCTCCTAATGGAGCACGAGCGTGGATAGTCAATTTTTCTGCTTCCAATAACTTCTGTGTTGCCTCTCCAAATGCACCAATTAATTTACTGCCTTGTTTGAAGTTCGGGAAGTTTTTTAAGAATGCACGAACACCTTCAGGATTGAAGAAGGTAATCATATCGTGGGTGAAATCCTTTTTAAATTCTGCGATTACTGTTTTATACATCACGGCTTCTGTAAAAACAAATCCATTCTTTTTGAGAAACTCAGGAAATGGTCCAATTCCTAATGTCGAGCAAGGCAATAGAAATTTCTCATCTGCTTTATGTTTTGTCAAAATTGATTTCAATTCATCGATAGATCCATCGCCATAGAATACTTTTCTCTTGCGGTATTGGATATATTTTTGAAGATAGAGGGCGATAGTCTCAGAAGCACAAAAATATTTGGTCTCTTGAGCCATTTTCACGCGCATTTCTTCGCATATTTTAAAGAAATAATCGATCGCATTTCTGCTGTTGAATATCACGGCTGAATATTCTCCTGGATTAATTCTGGCTTTTCTAAAATCTTTTACTGGGATACCTTCTACTGTCAAAAAAGGTTTGAAGTCGAATCGCAAACCACATTTTTTAGCTAAATCGTGGTAGGGAGTCTTTTCGCCAACTGGTTCTGGCTGGGAGATGAGGACAGTTCTAAAAGAGTCCGGCAAAGCAACTACAGCAGGAGTCACAATGGCTCCAACTTTTTTATCTTCTACAATAGGCTGTTTAATTTCAGCTTTCTTAGCAATAACTGTTTTTTCTGTTTCTTTATTCTTCAAGGTCTTCGGCACAACTACAGGTATAATCTTATTCGTTTTTACTTCTACTTTCTTAATGACAGGCTTTTTAATTTCCACCTTTTTGGCAACTGGTTTCACAGTAACGGCCTTTTTCGGAGCTGGCTTAGCGGGAACTGCTTTTTTCAAAACAGGCTTCTTCGCAACTACCTTCTTCGATACTGGCTTCTTAGCAACCACTTTTTCAAAATAGGCTTCGCCGTTTTCTTACTCGTTGAAGATTTTTTAACCGCGGCTTTCGCTTTGGTTGGTTTCGTCTTAGACTTATATGTAGGAACGCTTTTTACTTTTGATTTCTTAGAAACCGCTTTCGCAGCTACTGCTTTCTTGTTTGAAGATTTAGTTGGCTTTGCCGAACTTTTAATCTTACTGACTACTTTTTTTTTTGAGCTGGTTTGCTCGCTTTAGCAGCAGGTTTTTTAGCAGCTGGTTTCTTAGCTGCTGGTTTCTTAGCAGCTGGTTTCTTAGCTGCTGGTTTTTTAGCAGCTGGTTTCTTAGCTACTGTTTTCTTAGCAGCTGGTTTTCTTAGCCGCTGGTTTTTTTGCAGCTGGTTTCTTAGCTGCTGTCTTTTAGCAGCTGGTTTCTTAGCTGCTGTTTTTTAGCAACTGGTTTCTTAGCTGCTGGTTTTTTAGCAGCTGGTTTCTTAGCTGCTGGTTTCTTTGCAGCTGGTTTCTTAGCTGCTGTCTTTTTAGCTGCAGGCTTTGCTGCTGCTTTTTTTGGTGCTGGTTTTTTTTGCTCTTTCGCCATGATTAAAAAATTTTTTTTGCCTTTAGGAAATTGTTTAATAAAAGCAGTGGAATAATTTCCACAGCACAAATGTATATAATAAATTGAAACAAATGATATACTATGTACCTTTTATGCATAAGAATATTTTTAAAACCCTTGTACAAAATGTTAATAAGTATGACTGAACTAGCAGTATATATAAGTATTTTGGTAAAATAACCATGTGAATAAATTTCTAATAAAATTATTGGTAGCAAAACAATTCCTGTCAAAATATTTATTTGGTTGTTGACTTTCATAGATGCGTAAAACAAATTGTTCAAATCAAAAATCCAATCTAACACCATCCATACAACAAGCTTTGAAACGTAGGCCAGCACTATGAATACAAAGATGTAGACCATTAAATTTGTATCATTAAAATTCAAAGAAGGGATAAAAAAATGGATGCCATTGATGATAAAAACCACCAAAACAAAAAAATAGTTGAACAACAAGAAAAGTTGCGATAAACTAAAATCGATCTTCGTATTTCCCGAGAATTGAATCGTGCTCTTAAACAAATCCTCTAATTCTTTTCTGCTTGAAACCTTCATGAATACTACAACACAAGCAAATCCAAATGCAATTAAAAACAAATAGTCCCTCGAATTTTTCGGTCTGGCCTTCAAAAAATTATTGACCACAACTTTGTTGTTTTGATTTTCAAAAATGGTCAAATCCAATTTGTCCAAAATATTCTCAAAGGGAATTAAAGTGTCTTTTTTTTGTTCTTTTGCTTTATCTGAACCAATAATTCGCTGATACAATACATCGCGCTCTAGCTCGTGAAACTGCGCTGACACACCATTACACCAAAATGCCATGAGCAGGCACCACCATATTTAGAATTGATTGACATATCCAAATGTATTTTAGCCGACCTAAATTCGATGGGATTTTCAAATTGTTTACCAAGTGCATAAGAGACACCAAAGATACCACCTTTGTAGATAATGCAATTCCAATTCCAAAACCGATGGGATTATCCTGCTTAAATTTTACAAATCTTCCATCTTGCAATGAGGCAATATCAAAAAAACCATAGAGGTATGATTGCTTGGAGAACAGCAACCGAAGCTCATTTGACAGGATGACATAATAGGGTGAGGTGATACTCTCCTCATCAAATCCGCGCAAAGTTCGATTGCCCCCGATTCGATATTGCTCATTAATCGTGATGTTTTTAGAAAAGATGATTTTGGATTGTATCCCCGATTTCAAAATAAATGCTCGAGACAATTTTGTAAATTTATCTATGGACAAACCAATTTGAACATTGATTGGATTGAGCTCAATGCTATCGTATAGATATTTAAACGATCTACCCTCTTGATCAAATCTGCTCGTGATGCTAGCTAGCTGTTCTATTGACTTAAAGCCTACTCCCGATTTCAAATCAATTTGATAACCCTCCGTCGGGAAAGCCAAATCATTCGTTCGCCTCAAGGTCCATTGCAGTCCAAATAAATAAGCAGTATAATCCAGGAAAGCGGGCAATTTCTTCGTAAAGACAAAATTGGTATCGCTGCTCAATACAATACTGCTCTTATTTTGAAATATAAAGCTCAAGGTCGAATGCAATTGATTAGAGAAACTAAATCCCAAGCCCCAATCTAAATTCAAGAAGGTCGTATCCTGCTTTTGCAAATTGAAATTGCCACTCAGACCAAATGGCAAATTTAAAAAATAGGGGTAGTCAAACTTCAAATTCAATTTCTGAGAAAAAGGCTGTAGCTTTTGCCAATTCATCCCAAATTCAATTCCTCGATTAAACAAATGGTACAATTGAATCTGTACATCCCCCGTAATCAATAGTTCATTCGTACTGCTGCTATTGGGCAAGATTCCCAAAAGTCCATTGATTCGATTGGATTTTTTATCCCCGATATCGAGGAGTATTTGACAAAAACTATCTTTAAAATTGATTGAAGGGGCATTGTGCATCCTCAAATAGAGTATCCCATCTATCCGCTCTTTTAAATCATCGATGCGCTTCTTATTATATAGGCTATTGCTCTCCAAATGCAAAATGCGCTCCATGAACTTCTGATTCATGCGATTCTCTGGATGGATATTCCGAATCGACTCAAGGGTAATTTCTTTCCCGATATTTGCAAAAACGCTTGCTTCTGCGATGCCCGATTTCATTTCCACACTATCTATATAAACCTCCGAAAATGGATGACCGTGATTCTCATAAAAGGTCAAAATCTGATTTAAATAGGCATTTATCTGATCTGCGCGCTGAGGGGCATTGAAATTTGAAAATACTTCTGAGTCGATATTTCCATTTAAAATCTGAATCTGTTTTAAGGGGGCACCTCTATATGCTTTGACCAACCATTTGAGACTATCGCGTTGGACGCTATCAATAGAATAAGCCACATAGCCTTTCCCCCGCTGCTTTCGCTGATACTCCACCAAGCCAGCTTCTGCTTTGACGATGTTCCCAAAGCGCATTTGAATCGTATCCATTCCCCGCTCATTTTGCTCATGAAGCTCAACACGAATTGCTTGACCAAGTACTTTAGTTTGTATAACTACAATTCCTATTAGCCCAATGAAGCATTGCTGAGCCAAAGATTTCAGTGATTCTCCCCATGCTTCCACAATACCATTGACCTTTGCAGTCTTCATAATAGTCCTATTATAACATGTAGAAATTGCTGAAGAGCGAAAGTGCGATAATACACCAAATCAAAATTTCCGGAACACTCGCTTTGCGATACCTTTAATTGATAGGATATCATCATGCACCCAGGAACTGTTGTGATATGAAGAATGGTCGCATCCACCCATTTTGTCATAAATAACAAGACAATACCCAAGACGATTACAATGGATAATATCCCATAAATATTGCGATTAAATATCAACATGGATTGAATTGAACCCTGTATTTTAAGGAATCCCCCTGCCAACATCGCAATATATAAAATCGCAAAGAAATAACTCACCCCTGTAAATTGAAGGTATAAAAAAGGATTAAACGTGACAACGAATTGCAAAATCTTAAAGTCTATGACCCCCGTATTCAAATATTCAATGGAAAAATAAAAATACCAAGGAAGCATTAAACCGACAATTGCAATGAGGAAATTCTTGATTCCATTATTTCGATAAGAGAGAATGCCAAATATCAATATGACAAAAAAGATACCAAATGGCTTGTAAAACATGGTACCCAATCCAACAACCAAGGCCATATTTAGGATTTCTCCGCTATTGATATTCTTTTCAAAAAAAGATAAATAAATATTGAGCACTACCAAAAGCATTAAAACAGCAAGTGCAATTCCCAGATTATATGAAAACTGCGGAAAGTAAAAACAGAGGATTAGATATAAATAGCAAGGCAACAGGGATTGACTTCCCAATATTTTATAAGCGGCCGACAATCGATATAAAAGCAAGAGCTGGATCCATAAATAATGATGATATTGAAATAATACCACCCTGATTGCTTGTCAAAAAATTGGACTAATCCCTTTGTCAGCACTCCATCTGTATCATATGGATGCGGGCAGACCCCATGGCTTAGAATAGACAATTTACTCAAGACAAGTAAGATCGGGATTAAAATCCAACCAACAATATTATTTGAATGAAGGAATTTGAACACTAGAAAAAGGTGATTTTTAGCAATTTAAACGAACTGTTTCGAAAACACGGCAAAACCAATTCACTCATTGAAACCTGCTTCCCCATTTTTGCAATAACTGGATTTGACCGCTCCAAATCGGCAATCAAAATCTTTTTATCAATATGGCCTGTTTCATCTACTGCCTGCAGAACCAAGTCGATATTGCCATTCATCATATCAGTATGGATAAAATTCAACTTATCCCCGTTATTATTGGTGATATAAGAAGAATATATTCCCCCATCATCTTCTGTTACTTGCTTTTTCCTCAAAATAGTGCTATTCCCAATTTGGCCAGATTCATTCATCCAAAACAATAATAGGTCATTATAATTATAGACATTGATGTTGCGATACTCAGGATACGTATTATTAGAGAAAAAATTATTGGTCACTGGGACAGATTCAGTCGTCTGAAAAAAAGATTCAGCGATGACAATTGGATTGCCAGCCATATCTAATAATACATCTTTGATCTTAAAAGTCAACAATTTCTCCTGAACGAAAAGTGTATCCTTACCCGTGAGTTTAGAAATAAAGGATTTTGAATATTTCGATGATGCCTTTTGCTCAATGGAAAGATCTTTCGCGCCAATTTTCAGGAGATAGACTCCAGTTGATCCTTTCTCACCAGAACCCGATTCATCTATAAAACAGGTAAAAACAATTTTCTTATTCGTATAGTCAAATACAATTTTGGGATTATCGAAGATCTCCTTATCGATATAAAAATCGCGGCCAATCGTTTCATTGTCCTTTGAAACCATATAAGCGGTAAACGCCCTTGCATCATCTGATTTAGAGAGACTCCTCGGTTCTTTTCAACGATTAAATACGCATTCCCCTCATTATCGAGCATGGTTTTGCGCAAAACTTTTCGATATGCCGCCTCTGATACGATGTTGATTTCACGTCTATATTCAACCTCTGCATTCAGATTCAAGACATCCACCCGAATTGACTTTAAATCCTCGTCCTGCTCCTTAACATGCACAATCGCTGTAAGCAATGCTCCTTGAGATGAAGTAACCTTAAAATTCTTGCTCTTCTCGTCTTCATTTAAATCAAAACTATCAATCTCCTTTCTAATGGATGAATGAGTGAGATCGCTATTGACAACCACCGCATTCAAATAAGCCTTGCGTTCATCCATATTGAGGCAGTAGAAGATGATATTATCTCCAACAATCTCCGCTCGGATCACTTGCTGATTTCCGACGACGACCGTTTTGGATTTAATAAAATTCAGGTTAGATGAATAGAGCTCTAAAACCTCTTGATCCCCCATCTTCCTAATAATATAACCTGCTGAAGTCTTTCCCAAAATCTGAGCCTTCTCCACCCTTCCGCTTACTTTATATTCCCCAGAAAATTTTAACTGCTGGGAACTGGTTTGTAAAAAACCAAATAGGAGGAGGATATATAAAGCTGGTTTCAATAAATTATATTTAGATGATCATTTTTCGATAAGCTTGGATAAAAATTGCGCCCAAGTTCTTATGAGGTGGGATATAATCTTGGAATTTCGTATATGCGTATTTATCGCCTTTAACCGCTATTTCAAGTGCATTCCAAACTTCAATCCAATTGATGTCTTTCCCTTCGCGCAAATTATTCGCTACGATCTTCAGCAATGGATTGTTTACAAACATCGTCCCAATTTGCTTAGACGAGATAATATGCACATTCGGCGAACGATCCAATACCTCGGAGAGGTTGTGATATCCTCCACATGAACCGAGGAAAAGAATCTTACAAGTGGGAGTCAGATGGTCCACTGTATTCATCGCATAATAACTATGGCCCCGATGAACCAACAAATGGATGTCTTTCTTTGAGGTATCTAAATAGGTTATCAATTCTGCTTGACCATCATATTCAAACTTTGGTTTATTGGCGAGTATTTCAATCTTTTTTCCACTAACGGATCGAATAATCACCACCCTCGGCTTATCCGTAATGGTAAAATTTGGATTCTTAAAGGTATTGATAAACGAACTAAAAGACAATTCTCCATCTTTATCATCATAGAAGAAATGCAATTGTCTGTGAATAGAATCCTTATCAAACAAAGTCTTCGCTTGAATATTATCAATCTTCTCCAATTGATATTCATTAGAAACATTTTCATACCAACATGAGTCCTGCGTATTCTGTTTTACAAATAAACTCTTGAGCAATCCATAGACAATTTTGCCTTGCTTATTATTTTCATATACAACACGATTGTACTCCTCCTCGACATTGCCCTCAATAATGGCAATCAAATTGGTGTCATTGAGACTTCCAAATGAATCTGCGACATCAACCGCATTGGTCATATCTCCCTTTGATTTTTCCAAATCTCCCGTAAACATAGTCAATAGGGTAGTCGAATTAGATTCCTCCATCGAGTTCAAAAAGGTCTTCAAAGAATTAAAGCCTGCGCAGAGTTTGATGAAACTTCTAAATTTATTAAAGGCCAATCCCTCTAATAATTGATAGCCGTCGATTTTTTCCTCTTTAGTTTGCTTGATCATTCGCTCAAACAATCCGTTAAAAGTAGAAGTGAAAATTTCTTCCTCGCTGTAGATAATAAGCGTGTACAATTCTTTTGCGCTGAATCCCTCAACGCATTTAAATCGTATTATTGGACTTTTCTCATCGTGCAAGTCATTGATCAATCGAACATACTCCAGACTCTTAATGTGCAATTCATTGTCTAGCGAATAAGTTGCCTCGGCATTCGGATTGGTGCGCAATTCAATCAACTTTCTCAAATACTTGCGCTTGTCATAAGTGATTAAATCAGCTGCTTCAATCTTCATAGAATCTGCTGCAATGATATCAATGAGGTTAGAGGCATTTGAACTTAAACCATACTTCCCAAATACATCGAAGATTGCCTTGATGCGCTTATTAGAGCGGCTGCTATTCCAAAGAATTTGTTTGATCTCATTATCGCCAATTAAATACTTCTTTGCGATATTCGGCGCACACACAGCAGTGCGCACGATAATACTATCGCGATACGAACGCTCTCTAAACTTTGGAAAAACTTTAAAAACTTCCTCTGGATATAATTTTCCCGCATTCGTCAAAAACTCTGGTGCATCCTTGGCATGTTTAATGAAATAAACATTCTTGATGCTATAAATCGGATCTGAATAAAGGAAATTCATCAAATTCTTATTCTCAATTGCCGATATGATTTGAAAGGCATTGGCAAACAACTTCTGATAATACGTCGTCAATTCATAGGTTCGCCCATTCACTTCTCTGAGCGTTGATATCAAGGCTTGAAACAAACTCTTTTTATGATAATCATCTGCCTTAATTGATTCTATTCTTTTGCTCAAAGAGTCGACCAAGGTAAAATAGACAAAAGTTGCTTCTCGATTAAAATCCTTGCTCGAAATATTGATTATGCCATCTTTCTTTCCGTCCAAACTCTCAATTCGCTCTTGTTCCTTCATGAGGAAAAAATCAACATCACCCTGCGAAAAACATTGATTTGCAAAAAAAGAATAAATATGCTTTGTACTAATTTCATGCGCATTGGTCTAATTACTGCTGTTTATTGGTCTTGTCCTGACCTGATTATTAGATGATCTCTTCTTTAAAAAGATATATGGGCCCTTTTCTGAACCCCACACTTGTTTATCTTCTCCATCAAATCCCCTATCCCAAGTCTTAATCACATTACTTCCCAATACAATTTCCGAACTTGTATAGGTTGCCCCTTTTAGCGAACTTAAACAATTTTTTCCCAAAGTCCCTCCTTCAAATCGATCTTCATTCTTACTAAGTATAGCATCACAACCATCTTTCGTCGACAATTTATCGATACTCAATTGCGCTAATTTGCTCGAATCTCTATGCGCTCCTGCATATTTCATAGGATCATTAAATTGATAAATTTTGCTAATCACTTTATCCCCTTGCTTAACCAATTGATAAATACGCTGCCGATATGGCTTATCCATCTTATTCGCCAATGATTGCTCTACATATATCCAATACCCATCGACTCGACTATGCCATATTCTCACCATGGTCATTGAAATATTTAAAAACTCCGAATCCAATTTTGATTGTGATTCCGAACTAAACTCTCCAACCAACATATTGGCGCACAAACTGAGATCAGCATCTGGAGTAAACACTTTTTTTGCTCCTCCGCATGATGCAATTGAAATCATTAACATGATCACAATAAAAAACGCACACTTATTCATTCGATAAAAATAGAAAGGAAAAACCAATATACCATATTTTTAAACAAGATAAGTCTATATCAGTATATTTTTAAAAAAAACGTGATTGCTTTAAGAAAATTTTTGATCTTAACAAATGGGCGAGCGAGCGCTATTCATCTTCATCGTACTTATTATAGGACTGTGATGTGTCCGGTAAATTATCGTATTGATTTTGATAATCATCGATTTCCTCTGGCGCACTTCCATCGTCACCCCAACCTTTATACTTCGAACAATCTGTGATAATGGTCTGCTGTTCTTTAGGAAATGGCTTGAATGATTTGGTTATATCGATTCCCAAACTCTTATCATTGGTCACTTTTTGGAAAAACTTTGCCCAAATTGGCAACGCCAAAGAGGCCCCTTGACCCAATGCCGTCGATCTAAAGCGAATATACCGCTCTTCACACCCCACCCAAGCTCCCGCCATTAAATCTGGAGTTAGTCCAATAAACCATCCATCCGAATTGCTTTGCGTAGTACCCGTTTTCCCGATTATGGTTCCCTTTAATCCATATCTATAAATCAAGCGCTTAGCTGTCCCTTGATCGATAACTCCCTTCATCATCTCCTGCATCACAAAGCAACTTCTGGTCGCAATACTTCCTTTGCTCAGGGAAAAAACTAAAAATAACATTCCCATTTCTATCCTCTATACGATGAATAAAAGCGGCTTTGTAAAGATCCCTTCATTGGCAAATGGCGTATATGCACCCATCATCTCAATCAACGAAATCTCGGTAGTGCCTAAACAAATAGATGGATAAGGAAAAATATGCGTAGACGTATCAAAGCCCAAATTCTTCACCAATTCAACCACAGGACTTGGACCGACCTCATACATCAATCTAGCAGTAATGGAATTAATTGAATTGGATAGCGCTCCCCTCAAGGTAGGAGAACCACCATATTTCACGCCCGCATTTCTCGGCGTCCAACTCTCGCCCAAACTCCACTTTGGATTGCCCACTTCAAATGTAATTGGCGCATTGGGCATTCTCGTGCAAGGGGAATATCCCTTCTGATCTACCGCAACTGTATAGATAAATGGTTTGAATGTCGAACCCACTTGCCGCTTGGTATGCACATTGACGTGATCGTACTGGAAGTACTTGTAATTAGTGCCACCCACCCATGCCTTGACATAACCATCATTGGGATTCATCACCATAAAGCCCGCCTGCAGATGCATGCGATGCCATCGAATGGAGTCATATGGACTCATAATCGTGTCCTTCTCTCCTTGCCAAGTAAAAATGCGCATCTTGATCTTGCGATGCATCACAGCCATCATCTCTCGCTCATTCATTCCTGCATCCTTCATGCCTTTATATCGCTCGCTCTCTTTTACGTTTCGAATCATCTCCACTTTAAAATCTGCCCATGGGTCCTGGTCTTTCCAGTGATTAAAAAAGACATTTTGATACTCCTTCAAATGCTCTTCAACCGCTTGCTCAGCATATTTTTGCATGGTTGGATTGATCGTCGTATATATCTTCAATCCATCTTTGTAAATATTATAAGAATTTTCGCCATCATAGGGATGCGCTTCAAACAATTCTTTGAGGTATTGCTTGATATACTCTCTGAAATAAGGCGCTAATCCTTCATAGTGAATATCTGGGTTGAAGTCCAATTCAATCGGCGTTTTAAACAAACTATCGCGTTGATTTTTATCGATAAAATCATACTCATACAATTGCCCCAAGACCACATTCCTTCGCTCTTTAGCTGCAGCCTCATGTACTCTCGGATTGTATTTATACGTCGCTTTGAGCATTCCTACTAAAAGGGCACACTCTTGCATATTCAACTCTTTGAGGTCTTTATTGAAATATGTTTTAGCAGCTGATTTTACCCCAAAAGCATTATCACTAAATTCAACCGTATTAAAATACCCTGCGATAATTTCTTCTTTGGTATAACGCCTCTCCAACTTAACGGCAATTAACCATTCTTTGAATTTTCGCAAGATCAAACCAATCGTCGTATAATTTGAACGTGGAAATAAATTCTTCGCCAATTGCTGCGTGATTGTGCTTCCACCACCTCGATTATCCCCCGTCAATTGTCCTTTGATAACACCAATGAGCGCCATGATATCAATTCCCGCATGTTCTCTAAATCGGATATCCTCTGTTGCAAGCAGTGAATTGATAAGGTCTGGCGGTAGATCTTGATACAATACATTGACGCGATTCTGTAAATAAAATTTTCCGAGAAGGGAGCCGTCTTCTGCTAAAACTTGCGAGGCGAGTGAACTCTTAGGTTTTTCCAATTCATCGAATGTGGGCATAGCACCGAAGAACCCCAAATTCATCAAAACGAAAAAAGCGATTACGCCTAAAAAGAGCATAGACGTCGTTTTCCAAAATTTAATCGTTTTAGGTATAAATGTATTAGAAGACATTAGGTCAAAAGTAGGGATTTTGAAAAATAAAGACCTATAAATATCCTGATGGTCATATCCACATAGGCTGAGCACCCAATAAGCGTAACAATTCTATAGGATGGATTTATTCACTAAATACATTAAAAATGAAAGGAAATGTCACTTATTCCAGAAAAATTGGCCATCTATAAGTTATTTATACACGCTTATACATTAGGCTGTTCTCCTATTGGGAATTAAGAAATTTAATATCAATTTTACAATATGACTAAAGTTGAAAAGAATCTATACAAAGTATTTTTAACCGAAATCAAAGAAAAAATACATCAAGCGCAATACGAAGCGCTCAAGCAGGTAAACAAAAGGTTGTTGACATTGTATTGGGAGATTGGAAAAAGTATTGTTGAAAAACAAAAGCAATATGGATGGGGGAAATCCATTGTAGAAACATTATCAAGAGATTTGCAAAGTGAATTTGTTGGAGCACAAGGTTATTCGGTTCAAAACCTTTGGTATATGAGACAAATGTACCTTGAATACAAAGACGATTCAAAACTCCAACCACTAGTTGGAGAAATCGGTTGGAGTCATAACCTTGTAATAATGAGCAAATGCAAAGACAAATTAGAAAGAGAGTTCTATATTCAAATGACTAAGAAATATGGTTGGTCAAAGAACGTATTAAGCAATCAGATAGTGGGCAAATCCTATGAAAATTTTTTACTTAACAAAACCAATTTTGATAAAGCGGTACCTAAAAAATACAAGCTTCAGGCAAAGCTTGCCGTGAAGGATGAATACAATTTTGACTTTTTAGAGATGTCAGAAAACCATACCGAAAAAGAACTAGAATTAGCATTGATGAAGAATATCCGACAATTTTTATCAGAAATGGGCGGAGACTTTGCTTTTATTGGAAATCAATATCGATTGCAAGTTGGTAAAGAGGATTTTTACATTGATCTTCTTTTGTATCACCGAAAATTAAAGTCTCTTGTTGTGATTGAACTCAAAGCAGGGAAGTTTAAACCTGAATATGCAGGGAAAATGAATTTTTACTTGGCTGTTCTAGATGATACTGTAAAACATGAATACGAAAGCCCATCGATTGGTATAATCATTTGTAAAACCAAAAGTAAAACGGTGGTAGAATACGCCTTAAAAACAACAACCAATCCTATAGGGATAGCTAGTTATACTTTGACTGAAACACTTCCTATGGAATATAAAGACATGCTCCCATCACCTAAAGAAATCTCAGAAAGACTTTCAGGTTTTATAGAGGCCATGAAAGAAGAATATTAATAAAAAATAATGATCGCCTAAATTAGACTTAGAATAAGATATACTATACTATCAATTAAAAATATCCTTCACCTTGCTGAAAAAACTCTTCTCTGTTTGATTGGGGCTCGGTTTGAAATTGGGCGATTTCGCCAATTTTTCCATCATCGCGGTCTCCTCTGAATTCATAACTTTCGGCGTCCATACATTGATATAAATCAATTGATCTCCCTTGCCATAAGCATTGACAGAAGGCAATCCTTTTCCAGACAATTTGAGCACTTTGCCCGATTGTGAACCAGCGGGAACTTTTACACGCGCTGAACCTTCTATTGTAGGCACTTCAACGGTTGTACCCAATGCCGCTTCTGGTAAACTGATAAATAGATTATACAAGACATCTTGATCATTTCTAACTAAATCTGGATGCTTTTCTTCTTCAATCAATATCAATAAATCGCCGGGATAGCCTCCGCGCTCTCCTGCATTTCCCTTGCCACTCATAGACAATTGCATGCCTTCTTGTACGCCCGCTGGAATATCCACTTTAATCATCTCCTCTCCAAACTGCACCCCAGAGCCACTGCATGATCCACACTTTGCTGATATCGTCTTACCCTCTCCATAGCATGTTGGACAAGTTGTGGTCGTCTGCATCGTTCCTAAAATAGTCTGACGAACTTGTCTAACCGCACCACTTCCATTACAAGTGCTGCATGTAACAGTGCTCTTGCTATCCTTTGCTCCACTGCCTCCGCATGTATTACAAGACGTATTCTTTTTAACTTTTAAATTTTTCGTTACTCCATTGGCAATTTCTTTGAGTGTAAGACTCACCTTAACTCTAAGGTTAGTGCCTCTTTGCCCCTTCTCGCGTGTTCTTCCGCCACCACGACCACCTCCAAAAAACTGTTCAAAAGGACTTCCATCTTGAAATACATCTCCAAAATTTGAAAATATATCATCAAAATTCATCCCGCCTTGACCGCCATTTTCAAAAGCTTGATGCCCCATGCGGTCATACTTCGCTTTCTTATCTGCATTGCTCAATACCTCATATGCCTCAGCTGCTTCTTTAAATTTAGCCTCTGCATCCTTATTGTCTGGATTGCGATCCGGGTGAAACTTAAGTGCCGTCTTTCGATAGGCATCCTTTATCTCCTTCTCCGACGCCGTCTTCGACACCCCCAATACTTCATAAAAATCTTTTTTCGCCATTGCTTAATTTATTGTTCTTATCGATTATTTACCTACGACCACTTTTGAAAAACGCAATACTTTATCGTAAAGCATATATCCCTTCTCAACATCATCAATCACCTTGCCTTTCATATCTTCTGAAGGCGCTGGTATTTCCGTTATCGCCTCGTGTTTCTCTACATCAAACACTTCCCCTTTGCAATCTATCGGTTTAACACCTTTCTTCTCAAGCGCCTTTTTCATCTTATCTGTGATGAGATTCAACCCCTCGCGCACAGATTGAATGTCCTCCGTTGCATGGGCAGCTGCTGTGGCGCGCTCTAAATCGTCCATGATTGGCAAGACCTCCAAAATCACTTCTTTTCCCGCTGAAGCAAACAATTCAATGCGCTCGCGTGCATTTCTCTTTTTATAATTATCAAACTCCGCAAAAAGTCGCAAATATTTATCCTTTTGCTCTTCTAATTGCATGTGAAGCTTTTGCTCTTCATTCAATTCAGCCCCTTTAACCTCACTGGTCTCTGCACTTTCAGATTCACGCTCTACCTGATCTTGAACGATTTCTTGATGTTCTTCTTTTAACTGATCTTCCATCTTTCTCTTTTTTGTTTTCTTGTCAAATAGTTTGCCAACACCAACTTTCGCCAAAATGTCAGAATTTATTGAAATAATTGACCTGTTTTGATAAAAAAAGTGCAAGCACCTGCTTGCACTCCTTCATTTTCGCGGCAAAGATACGCATTAATCAAAGATATTTTTCATAAAAAAGCCTGCGAATAAATTCGCAGGCTCTCATTTTTCAATGCAATGATTATTGGTTAATAGTAATATCCACCCTTCTATTGATTGCTCTTCCTGTGGCTAATTTATTATCCGCTTTTGGATTTGCACTTCCAAATCCCTCACTCGACAATCTGCTTGTAGCGATCCCCTTTGAAATAAAATAATCTTTCACTGCTTGCGCTCTTTTCTTAGATAATTCGAGGTTTTTTGCATCCTCGCCTACATTATCTGTATGTCCTTCAATTTTGAAATTAACTCCTGAATATTGATTCATAAATACGACAACTTGATCTAATTCATCGAATGATTCTTTCTTAATAACATCTTTTCCTGTCTCAAAATTAATAGATTTGGCAAGTGTCGCAATCTTCTTCTCGACTTCTTTCTTCTCTTCCTCTTTCATCACTTGTTTCGGACAACCTTTCAATTCAACAAGACCTGCCTCTTTCGGGCAATTATCTTTTGAATCTTCAATTCCGTCTCCATCAGTATCAGGGCATCCTTTTACCTTGCCATATACTTCCGGACAATCATCATCTGCATCTGTATAACCGTCACCATCTTTGTCTGGACAACCTTTCAAATTGACCATACCAGCAACATCTGGACAAGCGTCATCTTTGTCAGCGATACCATCCTTGTCTTTATCAGGACAACCATTCAACTCTTTTAAACCAGCTTCGCCAGGACAAGCATCATCCTTATCTCCAATACCATCGCCATCTCTATCTGGACAGCCCAATAATGCCGCTACCCCAACTTGATCAGGACAGGCATCTTCTTTGTCCCCGATTCCATCGCCATCCTTATCAGGACAACCTTTCAAAGCTTCAATTCCTGCCACTTCAGGACATGCATCTTTTTCATCTGCGATACCATCGCCATCTTTATCATTTTTCCCACCAAAGCGGAATACCAAACCAGCCGAATGATGCATATAGTCGCCGTAAACATTTCCGCCCGAACCAACTTGCATAGCCGCTCCCGGCAATTTATTGTATATCGTTTGGATATTCAATCCCACATTCTTTTCAAACCACAAATTCAAGCCCATTCCATAATTAATCGCAAAGAACCAATGAGCTCCAGCAATTTTATCTACAAACGTCGCTCCTACACCAGCTATTAAATATGGGTCAAACCAAGATTTTGTCTTCAAAATATATCCATTCGCGAATGAATACTTCGCATTGAGGTCAATGTCCATAAATAAATGTTCCTGTTTATCTATTTGCGGTTGGAAGAATATTTTTCCAATGCTATAAGACAATTCTGGTGATAAACCACCTGTAATGTGACGACTGACAGATAACTTACTAATCGGTGGGGTGATATTCCAATCTTTCAATCTCCAGTTCTGCGACCAGAAAAAATCATCATTGATTGTAAATTGTGGACCATGCATTCCAACGCCAATTTGCCATTTATAGTCTTTATTCTGAGCGAAGCCCATTTGTACCATACATAGACACAAAACCCCCGATAATAATACTCTCATGCTTATTTATTTTCTCGCAAAAATAGCATAGTTTCACGAATAATAAAAAAAAAGACGCTTAATAAATTAAGCGTCTTTTTTGTTACTATAGGATATTAGAACTCCCACAAATCGTGTTCGTAATTTCTCAATTCATCTTTGATTCTCTCAGACTCATACAACAAGTCAAGTCCTGTTGCATACTCCTGAATATTTCTATCGTGTACGTTGGTCTCTTTTGTGATGTATGAAGTGAAATAACGAACTTCAAACAATTCTTCCCAACTCAAAGTAGAAGCATCATTCTTATTGTTATAAACTGGATACTTAGCAAAAATTGGTCTTAAGTCTGGATAATATACCCAGTACATCGTTTGATCACCTCTCGCATTTCCATTCTCGTCGAAACTCTCCATAACTGGAGCGATTCCAATAATTCTTACCATCATTGTTGAAGTCTCTTCATCAAAAAACCAATCTTCTTTGATTTTATACTTAACAATTTTAGATGGGTCAAATTCCTGAGTAGTTACCGTTTGAACCTCTTTCAAAGTAATTGGATCTACTGTCCAAGTAGTATCAATTCTACTACCGATGTTTTTTACATCTTTAGTTGTCATTGGTGCTTTAAACTCATCTGCGCGCAATACACCTGGATCATATACTTGTATATCTCCATTCTTAGCTGCAGTATGAATAATATCAATCAACGGCTTTAAAGGATATTTAAAGGGAAGATTCATCTTCTCTCTAATATCGATTACTCTCCAAATTCTTTTGCTCCACATCACATCGGCTTCGCGAATGTGCTCATAAGCCAAAATCTCTTTTTCTTTGAGGGTAATTTTCTCAAATACACCATCCAAAAGATCTTGAGCATTCATTAGACCACTAACGAATAAGGCTGCAAGCAACAAAAAATAATTACGCTTCATTTTATTAAAAAATTTATTATTATATGATTAAGAAAGTAATTCCAGGAATTTTTCTTGACTGACCATCTGGACCTTTAACTTTGATATTCTCAAAAGTATAAACGTCTCTTGGTGCAGCTCTTAAAATGTATCCCTTCATCTCTGGAGTTAATAAAGGGCCAACACCTGATTTAGGGAAAATCTCTCCTTTAGAGATATATACCAAGTCAAAACTCTCTACGGTAAAACGCGCATCGAAATCAAAGTCTTTCAAAAGAGCAACTAGACCACTTTGTGCAATCAATGTTCCTTTGTTCACTTTTCCTCCTTCCAAAGTCGCACCAAGGGTAGCCACTGGATTAGGAATTCTCTTAACACGGAAAGTAAATGGATTCGTTACTTTATCTGCATTAACTGTCAATTTGATTTCTCCTGGAGGGCCTGGGACTGTAATATCATACTTTCCTGGACCTTTCTTAGACGCTGAACCTTGAGATAAAGTAATCGATGTTTTCTCATCTCCCACACCTGAAGAAACGGTTACAGGATTTGGTACACCAATATAGAATACGTTCATTTTATCCAAAGCTACGGCAGCTCCTGATGGAATTCCCACTGTATACTTAATGTCTTTGTTTACTGTTGCAATTGTTCCATCTGGCTTTGTAAAGCTAATTTTTACTGGAATAACATTATTTCCTGCACCTTTTGCTGTTGTTTTATAAGTAGCCATTCCATCAACCAATTGCTGAGCTGCTCCACCAATTACAACTGAAGGCTTAGCTGCATCACTAAATGCACCAACACCAGCATAAACTTCGATTGGCTCACCTGGCATACAATAGTTTGTACTCGCACTTGCAATCGCAGCAAATTCATCGTAGATAACCTTTACTTTTCCTAATTGTTGAAGACAATAGTCTGACAATTTAGCTTCTGAATTCTTAACGTCATTTTGCAATTTACTCAAGATAGTTACAGCTGCAATAGTAGGTGTCATGTGAAAATTCGCTTCTGACCAACCTTTTCCATCTTGCGTATACTTTGTTCCAGTCTTAGACTTAGGAATATCCATCTTAACAGGCAAAGTTTTTGCAAAATTCTCCATATCTCCAGCGATTTGCTTTTGAACAACTGGATTGTCTGAAACCTCAGATGGTTTGATAACACCCAATAATTCAGTTTTAAACTTCGTTATTTTATTATACAAAGCATCTCCTTTCTTTTGTTCAATCAAGATTCTTGTTGCAGCATCCAAATCATCCTCTTTGAATTTCTCTTCGCCGTCAACCATTTCAAGACCTGAAGCTGTCTTAATTTCTTTCTTAAGTGCTTCGATTTCATCGTAAATAGCCGCTGATTTTGCTTTGATGTCCTTAGCTCTTGGCTCCCAAACAGCAGCCTTAGCAGCAGTTTGAGGGTCTTGTTTCGCATCGTCTAAAGTCTTATAAACTGTATTGTTTTGATCAGTTATTTGCTTGTTAGATGTGATAATACTATTATTTACTGTTTTAAACGCGTTCAGAATCTCTGAAGACACGTTCATTGCCAAAAGGGCCGTCAATACGAGGTACATCATATTGATCATCTTCTGACGTGGTGATAATTTACCGCCTGCCATATTCTATAGTTAATTTAGTTTTTTAATAAATTTATTTACTCTTACTGATCTTTAAATTAATTAGTTAGCAGTTCTCATCGCTGACAACATACCACCGTAAATTGAATTCAAAGAAACCAAGCTCTTAGAAAGGCCAGACATACTATCTTTTAATGTAGATGCATCCACTTTAGTTGACTCCAATGAGTTAGCAGCCTCTGCCAAGTTTCCAATAAATTTATTCATTGACTTGATGTGATTATTAGCATCAGAAATTTCCAATTCATACATCGCATTCAATTGAGACAAATTCTTTGTGATTGTTTGTACTTGAACATGGTAAGACTTTGTTGCACCACTAGCATCTGCCATATCTTTAGCAGCATTCGCAGAATTAGCTACAGAAGCTTGCAAATTATTCAATGATTTAGCTGCCTCAGTTGCAGACTTCGTGAAATCATTCGTTGCACCCATTGCATTGCTTACACTTGTCAAATCTTTAACATGAGCAGAAAATTTACCCATATTCTCACCCAATCTAGCCAACATTTCTTGCTCAATTTTTGCTTTAGCCAAAGCGTCATCCAATTGCTTCATTGGAGATCCTTTTGGTGCATTTGCAGCTCCACCAGCTAATTCAGGGTATACTCTTTCCCACTCATATTCAGCATGAGAATCATATTGTGGCTCAAATCCAGAAATAATAAAGATAACAACCTCTGTCATCATACCTACGATCAACATGAGGTTCGCACCTGGCCAGTGCATAATTTTAAATAGGGCTCCCATGATTACAATTGCCGCACCAAAACTGTATGCGTAATTTAACATTGTTTTCCCTTTTTTTACTTCAAACATTGATTTACCTTGTGATGCCATAGTTTTAGATTTTTTGTTTTTTGAAAATAATTGTTTTTAGTTAATAGAATTTTAGTTTGTTATTTGGCCTAATCCACCGCTTTACCTAAGACAGACGTTACACATCTGAATCCAATATATGATTTACATGAATCCTGATACTCCCAGTGACGTGAGCTATTCTGAATATAATATGCGATATCTTTCCAAGATCCACCTCTGATTACCTTTCTCTTCATGGTCTCAGGCTCTAATTTATTCGCATCATATTTCAAATCTGGATTCAAGTCATGCAAAAATGCATAAGAACCTTCGTAGAATGCAGATGATGTCCACTCAGATACATTTCCTGCCATATTGAACAAACCATAATCATTTGGCCAATAAGCATCAGATCTTACAGTATAAAAACCGCCATCTTCTGGATAATTTCCTCTACCTGGTTTGAAATTCGCCAATAAACAGCCTTTTGAATTTCTAGTATAAGGACCTCCCCATGGATATGGTGCCAATTTCTTACCACCTCTCGCTGCATATTCCCACTCGTGCTCTATCGGCAGACGAATGTTATCGTTGATCAATTCACCTTGTTTGTGCTTGTACTCATTCCAAATGTGGGTTCTCCAATAGCAGAATGCTGTTGCTTGATCCCATCTTACTCCTACAACTGGATAGTCATCAAATGCAGGGTGTGTATAATACTGACGAACCATCGGCTCATTGTATGAATAAGTGAAATCGCGTATCCAACACAATGTATCTGGATAGATATCCACTTCTAAAGTTTTAACATATTGTCTTCGATCTCTATTCGCATTATGCTTAGAGAAAGCCGCTTTCTTCCACTCAATATAGTCATAGCGATAAACCAATTTACCAAACTCCATTTCTTTTAGCCCATTTACCCACTGATCTTTTGGCAAATACATTTGGCTCAATTGATTTTGAACTTCTGAATTTTCCCAATCAATCTCCATATCCCACTTGATATTAGGAGAACCGCCATCTAATTGATCGCTATTCACCTCTTCAAAATGTTGCAATATGGTATGTGCAATCGAATCCTTCACCCAAACTTCAAATTGTCTGTACTCGTTATTCGTAATTTCTGTCGCATCCATATAGAATCCCAAGATAGATACTTGCTTTGCTCTTGCAGTTAAAGCATGTGGAACATCCTGATCACTATTGCCCACATGAAGCGTACCAGTTGGCACGTTAACCATTCCGTAAGGAATTTCTGACCTCCAAGAAGGTCTGCTTTGAACACCTAATAACTGACCTTTATAATCGTCTCCGCTACAAGAAGCCATCAATAACAAACCTACTACAGGTATAAGTATTTTTGATAAATACTGCATATTCATTTAAATTTTAGTTGTTTAGTCTCTTAGTTCGTTTTTATTACAAAAAGTGGTAAAGATAAATTATTTTTTAAAATCAAAAAAAAAAAAAATCATTTTTTTACAAATACCTAGAATTATAGTTCATAAAATACTTTTTAACGATATTTCTTTTTATTGCTTTTCTATAGTGAATTAACAATTCATGCGAGCCATAATTACTGCTAGAAAGGGAATTGATAGGAATATCGTAATTATAATACGCCCAAAAATTCCTGAGGAACTTAATACCAAAAAAGATGCCAACTGCGTCCAAATTGTTTGTGTTATATCCTCTTAACGTCAATCCCGTTGAAATATTGTCCTTAATTCTTAAAATATTTGACAATTCTACTTGATGTTTGATAAAATCTGTCTTATAAAGACAATATACTTCATAATTCATGTTTGTGCCAAATTTTATTTTTTGACTCATATTAGAAACGAACACCCGATTTTGCTCAAAACTATTGGTTTTAAAAATATTTGTACTTGGGTTATTAAGATTCATCATGCTAATACCCCATTCAAAATTCGATAAACTGTAGATGACTCCAGCAGAAGTGTTCAATTGAATAGAACTTATTGTCGTATTATCCAGTAGAGCATCATTGTGAACGACAAAACCATCGTATTCTCCTGAGGCAACTGTCAATTTACTTTGATTGAGGGATTGATAAATAGCCCCCAAAGCAATCCCCATCGAAATCTTTGACTTTTTAACCTTGAAATGATAAGCATATTTGACATCCATTGATGTATTTGACAAAAATCCCGCAAAGTCGTTGTGCACCTCCAAGCCAATGCCAGAATTAATTCTATGGAGTGGCATATCTGCCATAAAAGTTTGATTAGAAAAGTTAATTGGGCTCAATCCAACAAATTGTGATCGATGATGAACAAAAATATTGGCATCTTGAATACCCGAATAGCCAGGATTGTATTTAATTCTATCCACAAAAGACAAGGAATATTGGGTTAAGTTTTGAGCATCACTGATAAAACCAAACAAACAAAAAAAGAAAGATAAAACGGATTTCAATGATTCAGGAATATTTGATTCGTAAAGCTAAGTAAAAAAAACTATTGTTCTATTTTTTTACAAACATAACCATTCTCTTTCAACCATGCTAAATATTCTGGCAAGATCTTTTTCATCTGCAAAAATGCCTTTTCACTATCATGAAAAACGACAATTGACCCCGCGCTCGTCCTCTTTTTCAAATATTCCAAAACCGCATCTGTATTGACATTTATATCCCAATCATGGGTTATTATATCCCAAAGAACCACCTTATATGAATTCTTACAATATTGATAACTTCTATAAGTCAATTTCCCATATGGAGGCCGAAATAATGTGGATTCTATGATTGTCTTTGCTTTTTTACATCTTCTACATAAGCATCATGCGAGACTTTCCATGCATCCACATGCGAAAAAGAATGATTCCCTACCGAATGCCCATTTGCTAGTACTTTATCATAAATTCCCTTGTGGGTTAATACACGCTCACCTATGCAAAAAAAAGTTCCCATAGCTTGATACTCTGCCAATAAATCGAGCACCCATTCTGTGACATTCGGTGTAGGCCCATCATCAAATGTCAGATAGACTGCCCGCTCCCGAGTATTTATCCTCCAATGAATTTTGGGAAATAAATATCTAATAATTTTTGGTGTGCTGAAAATGCGCATTCTCGCTATCTTTGGACCGAATATAATAATACACAAAGGTATAAACTAAAAATAAGGGGAAATTAAAAATGAGAAGAGTCCGCACAAGATATGCGCCGAGTCCTACAGGACCTCAGCATATAGGTGGTTTGAGAACTGCGATTTATTGCTATTTATTCGCGAAGAAGCATGGTGGTGATTTTATATTGAGAATAGAAGATACTGATCAAAATAGATTTGTACCAGGAGCAGAAGAGTATTTGATGGAATCACTTCAGTGGGCGGGAGTTCCACCTGATGAAGGCCAAGGAATTGGTGGCCCACATGCGCCTTACAAACAAAGCGAGCGAAAAGCATTGTATAGAAAATATGCAGACCAGCTTCTAGAGAGCGGCCATGCCTATATTGCGTTTGATACCAGTGCTGAATTAGAAGCTTGGAGAGAGCGCATGAAAACGCAGGGAAATCCATCCCCACAGTACAATAACGTGACGAGACAATACTTGATGAATTCGACTTCACTCTCTGCCGATGAGGTTAAATCGCGCCTTGAAAGAGGGGATGAATATACCATTCGATTTAAAATGCCGCGCAACGAAGAAGTTAAATTTGAAGACAGCATCAGAGGCTGGGTGAGTGTAAACACCAATCAGCTAGATGACAAAGTGCTCTTTAAATCAGATGGAATGCCCACTTATCACTTAGCCAATGTAGTCGATGATTATCTCATGGAGATATCGCATGTAATTCGCGGAGAAGAGTGGCTGCCGTCAGCACCATTGCATGTTTTGCTGTATAGAGCATTTGGATGGGAAGATGTCATGCCCAATTTTTCACATCTGCCTTTAATGCTTCGACCTGACGGGAATGGCAAATTGAGCAAAAGAGATGGAGACCGCTTGGGCTTCCCTGTCTTCCCATTAAATTGGACAGATCCAGAGACAAAAGAGAAATCCACGGGGTTCCGCGAAATTGGCTTCTTGCCAGAGGCCGTCCTCAATTTTTTAGCATTTTGCGGATGGAATCCAGGCACTGAACAAGAAATTTTTTCTAAAGCGGAATTGATTGAAGCCTTCACTTTAGAACGCGTGAGCAAATCAGGAGCTAGATTCGATTGGAATAAAGTAAAATGGTATAATCAACAATACATCAAAACCATTTCTGATGAAACCATTGCTTCAACGATTGCACCTAAAATCGCTGAAAATGGATGGAAATGCAGCGATGCTCAATTGATTAAATATGTCTCATTGGTAAGAGATAGGGCTGTTTTCATCAACGAGATTCCTGAAATTGGATATTATTTTTTTACTGATATCCGTGAATTTGATTTGGCAACAGCTCAAAAGAAATGGAAAGCAGAGCGCAAAGACCTATTTGTTAAATTATCGAACCAGCTGAATGCGCTTGAAGCATTTGATGCTGCGAATGCTGAATCCCTCATCAAGAATTTCCTCCACGACAATAGTTTGGGAATGGGAGAAGTCATGCCCATCCTAAGAATTGCTCTCTGTGGAACAATGCAAGGTCCTCCTGTATTTGATTTAATGGAATGGATGGGAAAAGAAATGTCGATTAAAAGAATAGATCATTTCATCCAAATGATGAATTGATTAAAAAATCACCATTATAAATACAGATTTACCTTTAAACAGCCAACTATGGTGCACCATATCTCTTCTGCGCATTTGAGTATTGACCAAATTGAAGCAATTATTTGCCAAAAGGCAACGCTTGTATTGTCACAAGAAAGTGTTGATAAAATAAACACTTGTAGAACCTATTTAGACGAGAAAATCCCTAAAGCCGAAAAGCCCATTTACGGCGTCAATACGGGCTTTGGATCACTCTGCAATATACGAATTTCAGCATCCGATCTCTCCCAACTTCAATATAATTTGCTCGTTTCCCATGCCTGTGGTACTGGTGAAGAACTTCCTACAGAAATCGTCCAATTGATGCTTTTGCTCAAAATTCAATCGCTTTCATATGGACACTCAGGATGTTCTATACAGACGATCGAGCGGCTTATAGACATGTATAATGCGAAAATTTATCCAATCGTTTACCAACAAGGATCACTAGGTGCCAGTGGAGATTTAGCCCCACTAGCGCATCTTTGCCTCCCCATTATTGGACTCGGACAAGTGCATTTTCAAAACAATCGATACTCAGGCAGGGAAATCAACGCGATGATGGGTTGGGACAATTTATCCTTGCAATCCAAAGAGGGATTGGCATTATTGAATGGCACCCAATTTATGAGTGCTTGTGCTGTTTTCACGATTATTGAAGCTCGGAAATGCAGTTTGTATGCTGATAAAATCGCAGCTATGAGTTTTGACGCATTTGACGGGAGAATAGATGCTTTTCACCCAGCCATTCATGCAATCAGGCCCCATCACGGCCAAGTAAAAACAGCGCAGAATATGCTAGAATTCTTGTCTGGCAGCCAAATCAGTGTGCAAGAAAAAAATCATGTTCAAGATCCGTATTCCTTCCGCTGCATACCCCAAGTCCACGGCGCTTCAAAGGATGTTTTAAGACAAGTAGAAGAGACAATAACCATTGAAATCAATAGCGTTACAGACAACCCCAATATATTCCCAGAAGATGACCTCGTTCTATCAGGAGGCAATTTTCACGGTCAGCCACTCGCCTTGGCGTTGGATTATTTATGCCTTGCACTCGCCGAATGGGGAAGCATTTCAGAGCGAAGAACTTATCTATTAATTTCTGGTCAAAGAGGTTTGCCCGCATATTTAATCAAAGACGCGGGGATTAACTCAGGATTGATGATACCTCAATACACGGCTGCCTCCATTGTTTCTCAGAACAAACAATTGTGTTCGCCTTCTTCCATTGACTCTATCGTCTCTTCAAATGGGCAAGAAGACCACGTGAGCATGGGGGCCAATGCTGCGACAAAAGGTCTGAGGGTCTTGGAAAATCTCAAAACAATTCTAGCTATTGAATTACTCAATGCCGCGCAGGGATTAGAATTCAGAAGGCCGTTAAAAAGCTCTTCGACGATTGAATCCCTCTTTAATCAAGTCAGGGAGCATGTTTCATTTATTGACTGCGATCGAGAATTGTGGATCGATATTGCTTCTATAAAGGGGAAATTATTCGCCAAAAACTAATCCCATCCTCGTCATTAATGCAATTCAGCGCTCATCGCTGACAAATTGTCGCAGAACATAGCGATGGCATAATGATTGAAGGACTGTTTGAAAAATTTAAAAAATGCAAACTGGAAAAATTAATGTTCAAACAGAAAACATATTTCCCATCATTAAGAAATTCTTGTATTCTGACCATGAGATATTCTTGAGAGAATTGGTTTCAAATGCAGTGGATGCCTCACAGAAATTAAGCGCATTGGCTGGAATAGGAGAATATAAAGGCGAATTGGGTGAAATGATCATCGAAGTCGAAGTGAATCCTAAAGAAAAAACATTGGTTATCCGAGATCGAGGATTGGGCATGACGGGCGAAGAGATTGTAAAGTATATCGCACAAATCGCATTCTCAGGGGCTGAGGAATTCATTCAAAAATACAAAGATAAAACAGATACAAGTGCCGTCATCGGTCACTTCGGACTGGGCTTCTATTCCGCTTTTATGGTCGCAAAACAAGTGGAAATCCGATCCCTTTCATACAAAGAAGGCTCAAAAGGAGCATTATGGACTTGCGATGGAAGCCCAGAATATACTTTAGAAGAAATTGACTTAAATCAAAGAGGTACGGAAATCACGCTTAGAATTGCTGAAGACAGTGAAGATTTCTTAGAGAGAAGCAAAATTGAGGGCTTACTTAAAAAGTACTGCAAATTTTTACCTGTTAAAATCAAATTCGGCACTAAAAAAGAATTTGTGCCACAAGAAGGGGAAGAAAAAGAGGTGGAAATTGAAGTAGAGAATATCATCAACAATCCAACACCCGCTTGGACTAAGAAACCTTCAGAATTAAAAGAGGAGGATTACAAAAATTTCTATCACGAATTATACCCTCATATATTTGATGAGCCTCTATTCCATATTCACTTGAATGTCGATTTTCCATTCAATCTCACAGGGATATTGTACTTCCCGAAATTGAATAAAAGTATGGAAGTTCAAAAGGATAAAATTCAATTATACAGCAGACAAGTTTTTGTCACAGATGCATTAGAAAATATCGTCCCTGACTTTTTGACTTTCTTGCGCGGGGTCATTGATTCGCCTGATATTCCGCTCAATGTATCTCGAAGTTATTTGCAGTCCGATGGAAATGTAAAAAAGATATCTGCCCATATCACGAAGAAAGTGGCAGACAAATTAGAGGAGATCTTTAAAAACAATAGACCTGAATTTGAAGGAATTTGGGATGATATCCGCATATTTGCTCAATATGGCATGATGACAGAAGATAAATTCTACGATAAAGCCAAATCATTTGCCCTGCTCAAAAATACGGAAAAAGCATATTATACCCTTGATGAGTACAAAGAAAAAGTCAAGGCCAATCAAATCGATAAGAATGGAAATACGATTATTCTGTATACCAATAATACGGAGACACAGCACTCCTATATTGCTTCTGCAAAAGAGAGAGGATATGATGTGATAGAATTTGACAATCCATTTGACGCCCATTATATTCAATTATTGGAGTCTAAAATGGAAAAGACACAATTTGTTCGCGTAGATGCCAATACCACAGATAAAATCATTGAAAAAGATGAGCCCAGTATTTCAAAATTGAGTGATGAGGAGAAGAAACAAATCGGAGAAATTTTTGAAAAAGTGGTCAATAAAGCAAAATATCAAGTTCAAGTGGAGAATTTAAGTGAGACAGATAGCCCAATACTCCTCACACAGTCTGAATTTATGCGAAGAATGCGAGACATGAGTCAAATGGGCGGCGGTATGTCATTTTATGGTTCTTTACCTGAGACCTATAACCTCATCATCAATAGCAATCATCCCCTCATGACTAAGATACTGCATGAAGGCGATGAACAGAAAAAAGAAAATTTTGCCAAACAGGCAGCCGATTTGGCTTTATTGAGCCAGGGATTGCTCAAAGGGGAAGATCTCACCAATTTTGTAAAGCGATCAGTGGCTTTGATTCAGTAATTGTTTGAATTTAAAACGCAAAAGGCAGTCATAAATTGATTGCCTTTTTTATTTGCCTATTTCATCAAAATCATCCGATTTTATTTATTAAAAAGAAACTAATAGATTGGTCTCAATTATTTTTTTTAAGTTTGAGTTCTAAAGATTTTCGATGAAATTTATTTTACCCCTTCTATGCAGTTTGTTTTCTAGTTCACTTTTTGGACAAATAACTATTACCAAAGCCATCTTCTTCAAAGCAGGGGATACGATTGTTCAAAACATCGACAACGACGGTTCGCCTGTTGTCATTACCAATGATAGCTCAGGAGCTTTTTTATGGGATTTTTCTGGATTACAAAAACAAGGAGTCAATCGAGATAGTATTCGCGGTGTATTGCCAAGCGATACAAACAAACTCATTTTCCCCACGGCATCTATTATTATGCCCTTTGTAAATTTTGGAAATGAATACGTTGAAGTCACGAATACAGAAGTGCGCGGCTTAGGGCTTAATTTCAACTTTTTTGGTGTCAATCAAAGTCAACTCTATACCAAAGGAAAACGCTTAATTCAATTCGCACCGATTACCTATAATACGACAAAAAATTCCAGTTCTTCGATTGGGTTTGCTATTAGTTTAAAGGCAATTCCATTTTTGGACTCGATACTCAAACAATTGGTGCCAGTTCCTGGCGCGAATTTAGACTCTATACGCTTGAGTTTGGTTACAGATGTCTCGATGCATGCTGGCGCATTTGGAAAATTAAAAACGCCTTATGAGACCATCGATGTTTTGAGAATTAAACAAGACAATAAAACCTCGACCAAAATTGAGGCAAAGGCAAATCTTGGAATCATAAAATTTTGGGTAGATATATCTAGCTTTATTCCTATTCCACTTCCAAAAGATACGCAAACTGTTTATCACTTTTATTCTGATAAAGCGAAAGACCCCATCTTATCTGTGAATGTAAACAAGTCGGGCAAACCAACTAGAGCTCTTTTTAGAGCCAATGCAGCTGTGCCTCAAGACACTACAAAGCCCAAAGACACCACAAAGCCAAAAGACAGCGTAAATGTTCATATCCAGAAACCAAATGCAAGTGCCGATGCTTTTAAAATTCAATCTTTCGATCAATCACTAACCATAGAATTTCCGCAAGAATATGTTGGAGAGAAAATGGAAATTATCAATGAATTGGGAAAGACAATCTATACCACTAGCATTGCAGAAAGCAATTGTAAAATTGAACTTCAACACGTCTCGCCATCTATTTTATTTGTGCGGCTTGTGAAAGGGGACGAATCGCTAACGAAAAAAGTCTACTTAGGTTACAGAGAATAGCCCTTTTTTACAGACAATTTATCCACACCCCAATAATTTTATACAAAAATCACAATCTGTTGACTTTGTATACATTAGCTAAAATGCATCTTCTTGTTTGTAAACAAATGATGGATTCATTTTTGCGTTTTATGCTTGTTACTTGGCGCTCATCGCCTGCAACTCGAGCAAATAGTCTACTTTTATAACAAAATTATTCCATTGAAAACACTATTGCTGAGTATTATTTTATCGGTTTTTGTCATAAAAACTGAAGCCGAAGGGGTAGCGTCTTACAAATTTTCTTTCAGAGATTCCGATACTAGACAACATCTAGATAGCATCTCTATCAGTATTAAAGGGGAGGGTAAATTCCAATTAGATACTTTTTTCACAACTGTTCCTAAGACGATAAGCTTGCCAATTCCCAAAGACAACATTTGCTTTGTCAGCATCTCTAGAAAGGGCTATCGAAAAATCATCGAAAACATCCATTTCTTGCAGGAAGACAATACTGTATTCACATTTAATTTGAAGAAAAAAGGACTGCATATCAAAGGGAAAATAATGGAGACAAGAATCGATGCTCCGCTCAGTGGCATTAAGTTTCAAATCATCAACGTGGAGAAAAATATCACCATGCAATGCTATTCCAATATCAATGGAGAATATTACTTTTCTGGAGAGCCCAATACAAAATATATCATGGTTTTGAATATTGCGAATATAGGCAAATACCAATCAGACAAGAAATTTCAATTTACGACAGATGCCAATGGCAACAAGGATTATATCAAAGATTTTAAAATTGATTTAAAGGAAGATGATTACACATCTCTTCGATCCAACCAAATATCTAAAATCAACGACAATACTTTTCTCGGCAAAGCGATGGATTGATTTGACGATTTCAGTTTATTCTTGTATTTTTATAGTGTCATTGCGATGGCATGAAAAATGATGAGAATCCCTGCACTAATATTTCTTTTCTTCTACATTGGAATTTCCAAAGCAGATGCGCATCATGCGAGCATTATTGTGCAATTAAATCCCCATGCGCAAGCAGATCAAGTATTTGTAACTCCGTCAAACAAACGAGGGAATTTGATGCCATTCATAGAAGTATCATCCCTTAAAAGATTATCCGCATCCATGAATATATGGGAGATTTCACTCAAAGAAAATCAATCGTTTGAGGCCATCGCTGCCATGCTAAAAGCGGATAAGAGAATACAATTTTTCGAAAAAACAATGCCTGTTTATAGAAGAGATGTCACACTCAATGATCAATTTTTCACTGCGCAATGGAATTTGCACAATACAGGTCAAGGCGGGGGCAAAGTAGGTGCAGATATTAAATATCTTGAAGTTTGGGATAATAATACAAGTATCGTAAATAGCCAGGGAGATACGCTGGTGATAGCGGTTATAGACGAGCCGATAGACTCATCCATCAGTCAAATAAACTGGTTTGTCAATAGAAAAGAAATTCCCGACAATAGTATCGATGATGATGCGAATGGTTATGTAGATGATTACAGGGGTTGGAATACATTTGACGACAATGGTATTGTCTATGATTTCAAAGGGGCCGCTCATGGAAGTCATGTATGCGGAATTATTGGCGCAAAATCGAATGATAATATTGGCACTGCCGGCGTTCACAGTGGAGTAAAAATTCTTCCAATAGTCGGCGGAGATGTCATGAATACCGCCAATATCGTTCAGGCCTATAATTATATCATCGATATGAAAAACTCTATTTCCAATCCAATAAAACCAAAGGGGCGTTTATTGTTGCCACCAATAGTTCATTTGGAATTGATGCGGAATTTGCAGTTGACCATCCCATCTGGTGCGCCATGTATGATAGTTTGGGGAAATATGGCATATTGAGTGCTGCTTCGACGACCAATGCGCTTGCCAATATCGATGTCGTTGGCGATATGCCCACCACCTGTCTATCAGAATTTTTAATCGCCGTCTCTTCAACAAATTTTCAAGACATCAATAAAGCGGGTTTTGGTTCTACATCAATAGATTTGCATGCTCCAGGTGAGGGCATATACTCCACAAAACCTGGGGGAATCTATGGCACGCTCAATGGCACCTCGATGGCCTCACCCCATGTCGCAGGAGCTATCTCTTTCCTATATTCAAGAGCTTGTGATAGCATCACCTTAGATTATTATAGCGATATGGCTAAAACTTCGCGCTACTTTAAAAGCGCTATTATGGAGGGTGTTGATACGCTAACAAGTTTAGTCAATAAATCTGTTACAGGGGGAAGATTAAACATGTATAAAAGCCTAGAAAAGCTAAAAAAATGTAAACCAAAATCATCGGTTTCAACAATCAACAATCCAATAGAGATTAAAGTAGCACAAGACGCTTTTTCTATTAGATTTTATAATGGCTCAGAGTCACTTCATGTTCAAATTTTCGATGCGATAGGAAAAAAGTTTTACGATGAAACGCATATGGGCGATTTTATCATTCCTACAGATAAATTCCCCCATCAAATGTATTTTATGCGCCTCCATGATAAAAATGGAAATATATTTACACATAAATTTTACCCCCATTAGTTATGAAACTAGCCATCGGATGCGACCATGCAGGTTTTGATTACAAAGAGGCATTATTAAGTATACTTTCTAAAAATCATACAGTACAAGACTTTGGAACGCACTCCAATGCGTCTTGTGATTATCCAGATTTTGTTCATCCATTGGCAAAGAGCATCGCAGCTAATAAAAATGATAGAGGGATTCTTATCTGTGGCACGGCAAATGGAGTAGCAATTACCGCTAATAAGCACAAGGGAATACGCGCAGGAATTGCTTGGGATACAGAGTTAGCGGTATTGACAAGACAGCACAACAATGCCAATATTATTTGTATTCCCGCTCTATTTGTTTCACTTGAAAAAGCAGCAGAAATAGTCAAGCCTTTCTTGAAACTGAGTTTGAAGGAGGCCGGTATCAAAATCGCATAGACAAAATTGACTTGTGCTAATCCAGTATAATTTCAAATAAAGCAATCTTTCCAATTTCCTAGGTCTATTCAATATGTAACAATTGTTACAGCGAACATCTCTTCACTTGAAGAGAATAGAAGACATCCAAGAGCCAATCTATTCTATAGCTGAGCATCTATATTGATATAAGACAAATAGATTTAAATAATCCTCTTAAATTTGCGGTAAATTGATTTTTAGAGGTTTAAAAAAGGAACTTCTTGCTCATTTTTTTCGTCTATAAAACAAATAAAATACAATATGGAATCGAGTATCGAAAAAACAAAATGTCTTATTATAGGATCAGGACCAGCGGGATATACAGCAGCGATTTATGCATCGAGGGCTAATTTAAAACCCATATTATATCAAGGAATTGAGCCAGGTGGACAATTGATGATCACCAACGATGTAGAGAATTTCCCTGGATATGCAGAAGGTGTAATGGGACCTGAATTGATGGCTGATCTTGAAAAACAAGCGAGGAGATTTGAATGTGATGTGCGCTACGGATTGGTCACCAAAGTTGATTTTAGTGGCAAACCACCTTATAAAGTTATCGTTGATGAGAATAAGGAAATACTCGCTGATACAGTTATTCTCTCTACAGGCGCAAAGGCAAAATGGCTTGGAATACCAAGCGAGCAGCGATTAAATGGATTTGGCGTATCTGCTTGTGCAGTTTGCGATGGTTTTTTTTACAAAGGGACTGAAGTTGCAATTGTTGGCGCTGGTGATACGGCATGCGAAGAGGCTACTTATTTATCAAAACTCTGCACCAATGTGCACATGATTGTTCGCAAAGGAGAAATGCGCGCTTCTAAAATCATGCAAGAAAGGGTGCTGAATACCCCCAATATTAAAGTGTATTGGAATAGTGAAACGGATGAAATCCTTGGGGAAAAGACAGTTGAAGCGGTGAGAATCAAAAACAATAAGACTGGAGAGATGACGACAATTCCCATCTCGGGATTTTTTGTAGCTATTGGCCATACACCTCAGAGCGAAGTATTCAAACCATTTATAAATACGGATGCCGAAGGATATGTCTTGGTTGAACCAGGCACGACTAAAACCAATGTGGAAGCAGTGTTTGCTTCAGGCGATTTAATGGATAAAAACTACAGACAAGCGGTAACAGCTGCTGGAACAGGTTGCATGGCAGCACTAGAGGCAGAGCGATATTTAGCGCATCATTCATAAATAAAAAAAACAAAATCCATGTTGAGTAAACACAACAAATTGGGATTATTGCTGATTGTCTTTTTAATTTCTAGTTATTCCATTCATGCAGAAGAGTGGGAAAAAAATGTAGATAAAAAAGGGATTCAAGTTTATACCAGACTTGTGAAAGGGAATAATCTCAAGGATACCAAGTCTGTGATGACGATTCAAAGCAGTATGGATCGTTTTCTAAAATCGCAGTTTGATTTTCCCAATTACCCAACTTGGGTGCCTAAGTGTAGTGCAGCCATGTTGCTAAAAAAAATGAGTGATTCAGAATGTATTTATAGATGCATCTTAAAAATCCCCATGGTTCAAAATAGAGATCTCGTCGTCCATTTAAAACTAAGAAGGATTGATAAAGATAATTGTATCATCGAATTAAAAGGGGTGCCAGATTTCATTCCAAGAGATAAAGATTATATAAGAATGCCTAGATTAGTAAGTTCTTGGATTGTAAAAAATATTGGTGGGAACAAACTGCATTTAGTTCAAGTGAATAGTTATGATCCAGGGGGGAAGCTCCCCGACTTTTTAATCAATATGGCTGCTACAACCACCCCATTTGAATCATTTGAAAACCTGAGAACCATCCTTGAAAAACCTTAAGAAGACGATCTTTATAACACTAATATGCTTGCCAATTTTTTTTGTAAAAATCTTTGGACAAGGATTAGCCGTCAATGAGTCAGTAGCTTTAAAAAAAGAATACGACTTTCATCCGCCATTTAATATTCCTTTGTTCTTGTCTGGAAATTTTGGGGAGCCGCGCAGTACCCATTTTCATACTGGAATAGATATCCGCTCCAATGCAAGGGTTGGGTTGGATGTTTTTGCCATCGAAGATGGCTATGTCTCTCGGATAGGGATATCTTCCAAGGGCTATGGCAAAGTGCTCTATATCACGCATCCAAAGCATCAATTGACTAGCGTTTATGCGCATCTCATCAATCTATCACCAGAGCTCAATGACTATATCAAACATATTCAATACGCCCAGCGAAGATTTGAAATAGATACCATTCTTCCCAATAATTTATTGCGTGTGACGAAAGGACAAGTAATTGCATATAGCGGAAACACTGGTGGTTCAGGCGGCCCACACCTGCATTTTGAAATGCGCGACAGTAAAACAGCAGAAACCATCAATCCCTTGCTATTTGGATTTAAAGTTCAAGATGATTATGCTCCAAGTTTAATGAATATTAAACTCTATGATCTCGGAGAGAAAAAAAATAATGCCATTAACAAAATACTGCCGCTGCAAAAGATCAATGGCATCTATACTATTGCTGGTGGTGAGGTCACAGTAAACACCCCAATTCTTGGAATATCTGTAAATGCATTTGATAAATCACTCAATTCAATTGGTAGAAATGGATTGTTTGACATCCAACTTATAAGCAATGGCGTAGTCATTTTCGAATCAAAAATGGATCGGATTCATTTTGATGATTGGAGATTCTCTTATTCTTATGCGGATTATGACGAGCGAACGAGCCGGGATGCCATATTCCACAAATGCTTTATCGACCCATGCAATGAGGCTAGGATGTACCCTCAATACGAAAACAATGGAATCATCAAATTAGATAGAAATGGACCAAATGAGATAAAGATATTGCTCTCCGATTTCTCCAACAATATCTCAGAGATAAAATTCACGGTATATTATGATCCCCAAGCGCCACTTTTTGCGCATAAACCAGCTAATGAACAAAGTATTTTTTACTGTTCTATTGAAAACTCCTTTGAAAACGATTTTATTCAAGTTGCCGTGCCGCAAGGATCTTTAGCTGATGATATCCCATTCAAATACAAGATGATTCCGAGCTCTAAATATTATTCAAATATTTTTCAAGTGCATGCCAATACAGATCCTCTTTTAGACAGTATTTATATTTCCATTAAACCACAAAATTTACCAGCGCATTTGCAGTCAAAAGCGATGATAGCTTATCAAGAAGGGGAAACAATTAAATCCGCAGGAGGATACTATAACAAGGGTCAAGTAGAAACTTGGTTTAACAAATTTGGGAAGTTCTTTGTAACGACAGATATTATTCCTCCGAGAATATTGCAATGCAATATTGTGAAGAATAAGCGATTTGCAGGCAAAGTGTTTAGTTTCAGAGCCAGCGATAATCTATCTGGTATTAAGGAATACAATGCTTATATCGACGATCAATGGATCTTATTTGAGCATGATTTAAAATCATTGCACTTCTTCCATATCATAGAGGGCAATATTGAACCAGGCAATCACACCCTTAGAATCGAATTAGAAGATTATAAAGGGAATAAAGGGATTTACTCCTACCCTTTTATAAAATAGCCTCTAAATTTAGACATCACCATTCCTGAAACTAGCAAGTTTCAGCCACGAAGCCATGACTGCTATCATCAGCATCGTCATTGACGCCATCGCCATCGTCATCTGTATCTGAGTCGTTAGCAACGCCGTCACTATCAGCATCATCATCTGTATTATTGTCTTCACCATCGCCATCCATGTCATCATCGGCGCCGTTGAGTTTGCCATCGCCATCGATATCATCATCCGCGGTATTGAGCTTGCCATCGCCATCAATATCATCATCTGAGCTATTTGGTTTGCCATCAGAATCAGTGTCCATTTCTTTGTCCGTATCGCTGCCATCATCTATGCCATCGCCATCATCATCGGTATCTGTTGTATTCAAAACGCCATCGCCATCTTCATCGCTATCGGTATCATTTCCAACGCCATCGCCATCAATATCATCATCATCACCATTATCATCACCATCGCCATCCACATCTTTGTCATCTTTATTAATAGAACCATCGCCATCCATATCATCATCCGCGCTATTCAGCGCGCCATCGCCATCTAAATCATTGTCATCTGAACCAGTAACCATATCGCCATCGACATCGCGATCCACGCAATTTTTTGCACCATCACCATCCACATCGTCATCTATATTGTTTTTTATGCCATCACCATCTACATCATCCACAGGATTTACAGTGAGTGTAAATGGATCACCTGCAATAGCACCCGTTTTAGAAGCACTGTATTCTATGGTATTCTTTACGTTATTGATATTGCCATTGGTTCCTGCTGCAGCTCTCAAATAGTATTTAGCTCCTTTTGCAAGACTATCTATTTGAACATTCCCGCTAGCATCGCTGGTTGCGAAGATGACATTGGTATAACTAAGGCTATTATTAAAGTCAGACTTAGATTTGAAAACTGCCACCCTTGCATTTGGTACAGGATCTCCCGCTGTTGTTTTGAGAGTCAGTTGAATTTTTCCCATCGTGGACACAGTTTCTTTACTGCACCCAGCGAATAAAACGATCAAAAGTATGAGGCTTAAAAATTTGTTCATAAAAACAGTATTAAGATTCAAAGATATTACACTAAACAATATTCTACCTATTATTCTAGAGCGGTTCTTCAAAATATGATTTTTTTTCTATTTTTTTCTTCAAAGTCTCAGACTTACCCCCCCCTTCAGCGGCCTTTTTCCAATACTCCAGCGCATTCCCTTTATCCCCAAGATGAAACAAAACATCTCCCAAGTGCTCTAATAGGGTATTTCTATCCGTCTTTTCGAGGTCCAAGCCCTTTTGCAAATAGTCTTTTGCTTCCGCAAATTTTCCCTGTTTAAAAAGAATCCATGCATAAGTATCTAAAAATGAAGTTGAGTTTGGTTGTAATTCTAATGATTTCTTGCTCAATTCTAAGGCCTTATCTAGATTCTTTCCCCGCAATGAGAGTTGATACGCGTAATTATTCATCGCATAGGCATTCTTGGCATCAATTTCAATGGCAGATTCATAAGAAGATTCAGATTCATCGAATCGCTTTTGTTCAAAATACAAATCCCCTAAAAGGGCTCTAATTTGTGCTTTTAGCATTTGATTTTCTCCACTCAAGACCACCGCTCTTTTAAAATGCTTTTCTGCCACATCATAATTTTTCAAATAGTAATTCGCCAATCCAGCGAAGTAAAAAGTGGGTCCTTGTGTAGGATAAATTTCAATAGCTGCATTTGCACTGTCGTTAATTTCTTGATACAATTTTTCTTCCAACAAAATTGAAAAAAATTGCTGCCAAACAGCATATACATCGGATTGAATTGCTAATGATTTTCTATAGTAGTTGAGCGCATTCACATTGCTATCATTTAGATAATAAAAATCACCCATCAATGCGTTAGATTTTGCTTCCTTTGGATGCGTTTTGACCAATAGATTTGCAAGCATTAAAAAATAGTCTTTATCCTCTTTGGGCATTTTATCTATTTTTTGTAAGGCCGTATATAAATAAGCAATTTTAGCATCGATATCCCCTTTTGGATTTTCGATGATTCCTTTGATTACTTTGTTGTAGTTGGCGATATCTCCATCTTCTTTATAAATGTTCGCCAATGCCATATAGGGCATATGGGTTTGTACTCTCTTTGTCTAAAATATTCTGATAAACGACGCGGGCTTCTTTCTTGAATTTATTCACTTGATAAACTTCCCCCAACATCAATTGATATCGAATCTCATTCGGAAAGGCATTGATTAACTTTTTCAATTCTTCTGCGGCCCCTTTTACATCATTTATCTTCAATAATATTTTTTCTTTCTCAATCGAAATTTCCTCTGAAATACCGGTAATTTTCTCTAATTGATTATATACATCAACGCCCTCTTTATATTTTCCAGCATTGAGCAACAAATACGCCCATTCAAAATAATTTTCGATATTTCTGGGCTCGTCCTTGACTATTTTTTCCATCAATTTTGCCGCTTTTTCAAATTTTCCTCCCTTTGAAATTGCTTGTCGATACGCGTCGCGGTACCATTTATTTGTAGGCATAAGATCCGTTGCATTAAACGCCGCCATTTCAGCTTTTTCGTATTGATTTGATGCCAAATACAGCATCGCCAATTCATAATGTGCAGCTGCATTATGCGGATTGATTTCGAGCACTTTTTCGAAGAGCGTTTTCGCTTGGGTAAAATCGCCCAACATCTTGGCTCTCGACGCATCCATAAAAAACTCTGTCTCTTGAAGCCTTTGCTTCTCATCGAGTTTTATCTTATCCAACTCACTTTTATCCTTACCGGCATGGACATTTAAACACCCAATCCCAAGAATCAAAAGAAAAAAACATAATCTGCGCATATACTTACTTTAATGATACATAATCCCCAAGACTGAGGTCATTCGCTTTTACATCGATAACCACTTTTGAACCAATCATAGAATCTTTAATAACTATATTCTTAATACTCGTATGATTTTGAATAATAGAGTTCGCTATTCGAGCATCGTGAATTTTTGTTCCTTTCCCGATAGACACATGGGGTCCTATAACGGAATTCACAATGGTTGAATCCTCTCCAATATAACATGGCTCGATGATAATTGAATTCTCTAAAATACAGGTATTTGCTCTTAAAGATTCCTTTTTTTCTCTTAAAAATTCTAAAATTCGTTGATTAGAATAAATAGTCGCCTCTTTGTTTCCACAGTCTAGCCATTCAATCACTTGTCCTGGAATAAATTTAGCTCCCTTTTGCTTGAGGTTTTCCAATGCATTGGTCAATTGATATTCTCCCTTTTCTTTGATGTCGTTGTCGATGAGGTATTCAATTTCTGCTCGAAGATTCTCTCCATGTTTGAAATAGTATACGCCAATGATTGCAAGGTCTGAGACAAAGTCTTTTGGTTTTTCAACAAAATCGATTATTTCATTTTGCTCGTTGAGTTTCACGACGCCAAAAGAGGATGGATCATCAATCTTCTGCACCCAAATCACCCCATCCTTAGATGTATCTATCTTAAAATCCGCCTTAAAAACAGTATCGGCAAAAGCGATAATCGCATTCCCCTTTAAGTATTCTTTTGCGCAAGCAATTGCATGAGCCGTACCTAAGGGTTGATCCTGATAATGAATGCTGTGTTTTACATTGTGCTTATGCGCAATTTTTGCCAATTCCTGTTCGATTTCAGGACCAAACTCTTCGCGAATAATAAAGGCGATATTATGCACCTTTTCTGGACATACTGGCAATAAATTGTCTATCAAATGTTCCACGATACTTTTACCTGCGACAGGCAACATCGGTTTTGGAACGGTCAAGGTATGTGGTCTCAGACGGCTTCCCCAGCCCGCCATAGGAATAATTATATTCATAGTTTTTCTTTATTTGCCTGTACTTCCAAATCCCCCCGCTCCGCGATCACTTTCAGCGAGGACTTCCACTTCAATCCATTCTGCATATTCATGTTTTGCTATAACCATCTGTGCGATTCTATCGCCGTTTTTAATGGTCACTTTTTCTTTAGATAAATTGATCACCGCCACTTTTACTTCACCGCGATAGTCGCTATCAATTGTCCCTGGCGAATTCGGCACGCATAAGCCATGTTTAATTGCCATGCCACTTCTCGGTCTTATCTGCGCTTCATAACCCAAGGGAATTTCTATAAAAAGCCCGGTAGGAACAAGTGTTCGCTCCAACATATCCAATACAATCTCTTCAGAAATGTTTGCTCTGAGATCCATGCCTGCAGAGCCCGCCGTTTCATATTGAGGGAGTGGATGAACTGATTTATTGATGATTTTCACTTTCATAAGGTGGTAAAAATAGGAATAACTTGGATTATTCCATTTTATAAAATATTTGCTTCTTAAACCCACCGAAATCTATTAAACAAAAATGCCCCTCATCATGAAGGCCATTGTATTCAAAATGATTTTGGCTTATGCCCATTGTCCGAGAATTCCTCCCATAATCGTCATCGTAATTGCCCAATAAGCCCAATTGACGAAGATATATTTTCCGCCTTTGCGCTCAAAAAGGGCATTGGTTCCTAATACAGGGAGAATGGTAAATACTGAACCTATAAAACCGTGCAAGGCGCCATGTTTAAAAGAGCGAAAACAATGTTCATGCTCCTTCAAAAAACCCATCATCCAAGTATTCTCAGGAGTTCCAGGGGTTGAATACGCTGGATGGTTCTCCACAATACTAAATAAGGCGAATTGATGAATCACCATAAATTGGAGTGAAAATGCCAACAAAAAAGATAAAATAAGGGATATGCCCATAATTAAAGCCATGTTGCCTCCTTTGAGGTCATCTTCTTTAAATCCGCATGCTTCCATCCACATTTTACCCATAACATTTGGATGATACCATATAAAGCCAACTAACATTGGCACAAGGGCTGTTAAGCCGATAACGAGAAAATTCATTTGCATAATAAAATAATTTAAGTGAATAATAATTCAAATATAAAAAAACAAACTATTCCAGCCTAAATTATTTATACTCAATGACTTTTATTGGGAAATTTTTCCGACCAATCTAACAGGCAATATCATCAAGAGCATTGAAAACGCTATGGTAGAAAATGAAATAAGCCCCAGTTTAGTATAATTAAAATATATGGGTGCATAAGACATATAATAAGACTCCTCTGGCAGGGTGACGATATGAAATTTCGCTTGCAATAGACAAAGTCCTAATCCAATGATATTGCCCCAAATGATTCCCTTGGATAGAATGTAAAACGATTGAATCATGAAGATTTTATAAATCGATTTATTCCCTGCACCTAGGGCTTTAAGAATGCCTATCATATTGGTGCGCTCGAGAATGAGGATGAGCAATGCCGTAGCCATATTCATGGCAGCCACAAAGAATAAAATGACGAGAATAATGATTTCATTGGTTCGCTGCAAATTCAGCCAATCGTATATGTCTGGACGAATATCCTGAATGGAAATCGTCTCCAAATCTGGGTTCACCACGACTTTTTCAATCACCGCTTTCGCCTCCTTTTTGTGCCATATCTTCCCCAATAAATACTTCATAAGCATGTATACTGTCAGCAGACCATCTATTTATCTTTTGAATGGCTTCAATATTGACAATGGTGTATTGGTTGTCGAAAGATTCTATTCCTGTATTAAAGAAACCGGATATGACGAATTTTCGCCGTTGAATTTGATTGCCCATAAAGGACAGAATTAAGCTCTGGTTTAATTTCAATTGGAGTTTATCTCCTATCCGCCTTGAAATCAAAATTTCATTTGACCTTCCAGTGTCGCTGAAAGCATGAATCATTGAACCTGAGACGATGAATTTGGACAGTTCCCCCATTCCCTCACGAGAGACTCCTCGCAGAACCGTTCCCTCAAAAGCCTCTGCAGTATTGATAATTCCGCCTTTATAAGCGACCATTTGCACATTTCTAACTCCTTTGGTCTCTTTTAAACGGCGCAGCAGGGTTGAATCCGCACTGATGGGATTTTCGCCCATAGACCTTGTCAGGGAATAGGGTTTGATATGAATATGTGCCCAAAAATTGGAGACTTTTGATTTGATTTCGAATTGAAACCCATCCATCAGACAAGTGGAGATAATCATAGCTGCAACGCTCAGTGTGACTGCTGCCGTGCAAATTCGAATAATGAATTTCGAAAAACTGCCATAGGTATTATGGGCAATTTTTTGATACATAAAATATTCAAAATTCATGATTCAGGGGGCATTGATTGATTTGCTCGAGCTGCACAAATTTATTGAAATAATGCTATTCAGTTGAGTAATTTAAGAAATCTATACCTAAAGGCTCGTCAAAAGCCCATTTGAGACTAATGCGCGTTAAAAGACTGTGAAAGAAGAAAGAATTCAAATTTTTCTGATTTTTCCTATAAGTTTTGTTTTTTTTACTACATTTGCATCCACAAAAAATCGAAAAAGTTATTTATTATGCTAATTATTGATACTAGAGACAGCGACAATATTGACAAAGCCCTCAAAAAATACAAGAAAAAATTTGAGCAAGCAGGTATTTTACGTCAATTGAGAGCGCGCACCGCTTATGTTAAAAAGTCAGTTGCCAATAGAAATAAAGTATTGAAAGCTGCCTATAGAGATAAGGTTATCGCAGAAATGGAAGGATAGGATTCCTATTCCACAATTATAAACCGCATAGCTCAAGTGTTTCACTTAGGCTATTTTTATTTACCTCAAGTCGCAATTCTTAAAATACATTAAATTTTTAGCTACGTCTTTTCTTTGCATTATTCTTGATTATCCATTTTGGAACACTCGATTATTCAACTAAAAAAATCAATCTTATGAAACAGATTTTTACCCTCCTACTCAGCATTTTCTTCACTTTAACAGCAAGTGCTTTTCAATGCGGTCAGCCCATGTCTTATAGAGAATTTGGCATGTTGCGTCAACAATTGCTCAATACCAATAATCCCAATAGAGCCTATCAAATGGCCATGGATATGGCAAAGACCAATTGCTTTACGAGCAACCAAGTAGAAGATTTGGCTACGCTCCTCGCCAACGATAGAGATCGATTGGATTTCTGCAAAACAGCTTTTAGAAATACTTTTGACAAAGAAAATTTTGAAGAAGTCTATGATGCCTTTATTTCATTTTCCAATGCCCTGCGTTTATACAAATTTGTGAATGCGCAGCCAATGACCAATCAAACCATCGTCACAAATCCCAATCCATATACGACCACAACGACGACGATTACCTATAATTATCCCAATGTACAGCAGTATTCCGGAAAATTTGGTTGCACGGGTTATATCAATGAATTCACCTTTAGACAATTGAAGCAGCAATTGATGATGATCAATAATGAATTGGCCATGTTCAATTCGGCAAAACAAATGGTTCGAGGCTATTGCATGAATGTGGCACAGGTGATGGAAATCTGCGCCCTCTTCAACAACGAAAATATGCGCTATGATTTATTGGCAGATGCCTTTCCAAATGTATATGATATCGATAATTATACCTTCGTCGGACAGTTATTCTCTAGTCAACCTTTGCGCGATAAATGTATGAATACCATATCTCCAAATCGACCAGTATTCAAAAACCCGAATACACAACCACCGGTGAATATTCCTCCAAGCTGCGCTCCAAATCCAGGCGAGTTTGCGGAAATGAAAGCATCTATCCAAAACATCTCTTTCAATTCAAGCAGAGAGAGCCAATTAAAATCTGTTGCTCGCGGCAGATGCTTTAGTGTCAATCAAGTCAGGGAATTGCTCAATATATTCAGTTTTGAATCATCCAAATTAGAATTGGCCAAATTCTTATACGATTTCTGCAATGAGAAGCAGAATTATTACAAGGTAAATGATGTATTCAATTTCAGCAGCAGTAAGGATGATTTAAATGCATATATCAAGGGAGGTAAACCTCTAAAAAGTGGAGTCTGGGTTTTGGAGTTTGGTTTCTAGAACTTTTTTTATTGCACATATTAATGATCAAAACATGCCTACAACACCTCAAAAATTGCTGTCTAAAAAACAAAGTGATGATTTGTACAAAATATTGAAAGATCGCTTTGAGCAAAATATGCACCGCCATAAAGGCTTGATTGGGCTAAAGTCCATGCGAGGCTCGAAGCGAATCCAGAAAAGCAATGGTCACTCAGCGAAATGGAGAGAACAGGCGGTGAGCCCGATATTATTGGGCACGATGTGAAATCGGGGGAATACATTTTTTATGATTGCTCGGCGGAGAGTCCTAAAGACCGCAGAAGTCTCTGTTACGATGGTGATGCTCTGAAATCGCGAAAGGAAAACAAACCTAAAAACAGTGCTCTCGATATGGCGAAGGGAATGGGCATTGAAATATTATCTGAAGAGGAATATCGCACCTTACAGAAATTTGGGTCATTTGACAATAAAACATCGAGTTGGTTGGCAACACCTTTAGAAATAAGAAACCTAGGAGGCGCAATCTTTGGAGATTATCGATATGGGCAAGTTTTTATCTATCACAATGGAGCCGAATCCTACTATGCCGCTAGAGGATTTCGAGGTTCGCTGAGGGTTTAGCATCAATCATCGCATGGATACAATCCAACATTTCTTTGGTATTTGAATAGGTCTCCGCAGTGATTTCAATTTCAAAATCATCTTTGAAGTAGATTCTAAATCCGGGTGTTGTATTGATTTCAGGGTCATATGCATTCGTCCTCCTTTTCTAACTTGATCACCAACGGTATCTATTCGTGATCAATCTGTAGCTTTTCAATATCAGCATATTTGTATTGAAGCCCTTTCATCTTGAAAAAATTATTGAAGCGAATGGCATGGGGATACAATTCGATGCGAATGAGGCTATAGCTCCCAAGAAGACATTATATAAAAGTCCAGACAAAATGACAATCATGACGATAATAGGTAAACAGTGTTTTCAGATTGAATTTATCTCAAAAGAATATCATAGAATGGAGCAAGGACAAATGCAATGAGGTATGATCAGCAAAAGCAGTGTTCTATTTAAGATATAGAAAATTGTAAATCTCGAACTGACTACTTGAAGCATGTATATGTCTCTTTATTATAAATAAAAAGCGCCACATCGAGGATGTGGCGCAATATAAACTTGTACAATTAAAATTATTTTGTCTCATTATTCACTGCACTATCGATAGGCAATGTGGCAGTATTTTGCTCAGTGGCAGAAGGATTAGATTCTGCTGCAACTTCTTGCTTCATTGGCTCTTCCACCGCAGGTAATTTTTCAATCGCAATTAAAGGAGCTATTGTCAATCCCACCAAAGAAGTCAATTTAATCAAGATATTCATCGAAGGACCAGATGTATCTTTGAATGGATCTCCAACTGTATCACCTGTTACTGCAGCCTTATGTGGTTCCGACTTTTTATAGAATTTCTCCATTTTGCCATTTACTTCGATATCTACGCCTTTTTCAAACGCTTTCTTTGCATTGTCCCAAGCACCACCAGCATTATTTTGAAATATTGCCCAAAGAACGCCAGATACTGTAACTCCTGCCATATAAGCACCAAGTGATTCAGGTCCCATGACGATGCCAATTAAAATAGGTGTAAGGATGGTGATAACGCCTGGCAACATCATTTCTCTCAAAGCTGCTTGTGTAGAGATTTCAACGCATTTGCCGTATTCTGGTTTGCCAGTTCCTTCGAGAATTCCTGGGATTTCTCTGAATTGACGACGTACTTCGTTAACCATTTCCATGGCTGCTTTACCCACACTGCTCATAGCGAGTGCTGAGAAAACAACTGGTATCATCGCACCTACAAATAGGGCAGCTAATACTTTTGCTTTGAAAATATTGATTCCATCGATATGCGTAAATGTGACATAAGCTGCGAATAATGCAAGTGCAGTTAAGGCCGCAGATGCGATAGCAAATCCCTTACCGATAGCAGCAGTTGTATTACCTACTGAATCCAATATATCTGTTCTTCCTCTCACTTCTTCAGGCAATCCGCTCATTTCAGCGATACCACCTGCATTATCCGCGATAGGACCAAAAGCATCGATTGCCAATTGCATAGCAGTTGTAGCCATCATAGCGCCAGCAGCAATTGCCACCCCATAGAATCCAGCCAAAGAATAAGCTCCCCAAATAGCACCAGCAAATAAAACAACTGGCATCCATGTACTCATCATTCCAAGAGAAAGACCTGCAATGATGTTTGTACCAGCACCTGTTGAAGATTGTTGAACAACGCCCATAACAGGTTTTGTGCCTGTGCCTGTATAGTATTCAGTAATGGCAGAGATCAATCCACCTACAACCACACCAATAATAGTCGCCCAGAATACATCCATAGAAGTAACCACTTTCATTCCCTCGTCAAAGAAGAACATATTCATGGTCTCAGGCAACATGATTTTGATAGCAAAAAAAGTAGCAATGATGGTCAAAGCAAGTGATACGTAATTTCCAATGTTCAATGCTTTTTGAACATCACCTTGGTCATTAGAAACTTTACAAACCACGAACCGACGATAGAGAAGATAATTCCCATTCCAGCTATCAACATAGGCAATAAAATAGGGCCAATTCCTCCGAAAGTAGTGAATTTGCCTTGTGCAATATTGACTGGTTCTGAAATGAGGTAATTTCCCAAAACCATGGCAGCTAGAACAGTAGCAACATAAGAACCAAATAAATCGGCACCCATACCAGCGACATCACCCACATTATCTCCTACGTTATCCGCGATAGTAGCAGGATTTCTAGGATCGTCCTCAGGAATACCCGCTTCAACCTTACCTACTAGGTCCGCGCCCACATCAGCCGCTTTTGTATAAATACCTCCGCCTACACGAGCGAAGAGTGCAATTGATTCAGCACCGAGTGAAAATCCAGCGAGGACTTCTAATACTTTGGTCATGATATGGCCATTCTCGACAGTCACAGCACCTCCCATATAGTAATGAATCAAGGCAATGAAGATGAAACTCAAGCCTAATACAGCAAGACCAGCAACGCCCAATCCCATCACCATTCCACCTTTGAAAGAAACTTCGAGGGCTTTAGCCAAAGAAGTTCTAGCGGCTTGAGTGGTTCTGACATTTGCTTGAGTAGCAATGCGCATTCCGATATTACCGGCGATAGCACTAAATAATGCCCCTACAATAAAGGAAACGACAATCATCGGAGAAGAATGCTCCCCCAATTTGCTAGATAGAATATACAATGCAACACTTGAAATTAAGACAAAAACAGCTAAAATTCTGTATTCCGCTTTGAGGAAAGCCATGGCTCCTTCTGCGATTGCATTGGCAATCGATTGCATTTTTGCGTCGCCCGCGTCTTGTTTTTTGACCCAGCTCGACAAAAACATCATATACACTAATGCTATAATCCCAAATATGGGCAATAAATTGATTAAATTATCCATCATAAATATTTACAATATTGATTTTTAGGCTGCAAAAATAGAAAAATTTTGCATTGCCTGAGAATTTATCCTGAGAAACACATGTGCGGCTATGCAAAAGAACAATTAGACACAAACAAAATTGCATATTCCCGCAATATTTATATTTTTGCAACTCTTTAAAATTTAAATACGCAATAAAAAACTAAAAAGATGGCAGTAATAGGCAAGTTGAGAAGTTATAATTATCTGATTGTATTGGCGATAGCAGTGGCGCTTATTTTATTCTTGATGATGGATATCATTCCGAATTTTAATTTAAAAAGCCAAGAAGATGCGAGCAATGTGGGCTATATCAATGGAACGAAGATCAGTCAACAAGAATTTCAGACGGAGTTTGACAAACAGGAGAAAATTCTTCAGGCGCAGAATCCCAATGAACCCGTTTCAGACCAGCAGCAGCACTATTTGCGCAATCAATTGTGGGCTCAGATGAGTTCTAAAATTATCAATTCAAAAGTATTTGAAAAATTGGGGCTACAGGTAGTCAGTGCAGAGATGTTGGAATTGATGATGGGTGCAAATGCAGATCAAAATATCAAGTCTGCTCCAGCATTTAAAAATGAGATGGGCATGTTTGATCCTTCTAGAGTTGAAATGTATGTAAAGAACCTAGACAATGATGATCCAGGAACGCCTCCAGGGTCTAAGAGAGCGCAATGGGTGAACTTTGAGAAAGCATTGGTTGAGCAACGCATGAAACAAAAATTTGAGTCTTTGATTTCAAAAGCAGCTTATGTTCCAAAATGGCAAGCAGAAGTAGAATTGGGGAATCAAACGAAGAGTTTTGATATGAATTATGTATTGATTCCATATACTGCATTAAAAGATAAAGAGGTCAAACCGACGGACGATGAATTGAATGCCTATTTAAAGGAGCACGCCGCTAAGTTCAGACAATTTAAGGATACTAGAAAATTGCGATTTGCCACATTTGATATCATACCATCTTCAAAAGACAGTCAAGATATATTGGCGAAGATTATTGAATTTAAGTCTGAATTTGAAAAAGCAACAAATGATTCACTATTCTTAAAAGCGAATAGCTATAATGGCTACGATGGGATATTCTTCAAAAAAGATGAAATCCAATCTGCTGTGACAGATCAATTGTTTTCTTTGCCATTGGGCAGTTTTATAGGCCCATATATCGACGGAGAAAATTATTCAGTAGCGAAAGTATTGGATAGAAGAAATGTTTCGGATTCAGTAAGAGTAAGTGTAATTACGATTCCAACGAATGATATCAAAACAGAGGCTGATAAAATCAGAAAGATCAATTTGATTGATAGTTTATTCAAAGCAGCGGATACGTTGAAATTAGATTTTGGCATGTTGGCTATGATGAATTCATCTGATAAAGAGTCTGCGGCAAAAGGTGGAGATATTGGGTGGATAAATAGGAATTCCAATCAGTGGAATCCGGAGATATTCAACAGAGGTTCAGTTGGAAAAATCTACAAGAGCTTTTCAAATACAGATGCAAAGATTGTAAAGATTACAGCCTATCCAGGTACAATACCTGCTGTGAAGTTTGGTGTGGTATCTGTTCCATTAATAGCATCTAAAGAAACAGAGAAATATATCTATGGCAGGGCGAGTGAATTGGCTGGAAAATCGAAAGATTTGAAGACCATGAATGAGGCTGCGCAAAAGAACGGCATTGTCATCTCTGAAGCTGAATTTGGCACAGAAGATTTCAGCATCAATGGACTGACTGAAAACTGCAGAGAGACGATTAAATGGGCATTTAAAAATGACATAAACACGGTATCTCCTGTGCAGAGTTTGGGTTCTAAAAAATACATCGTAGCATGTGTTGCAGGATCAAAGACAAAGGGAATTCCTTCTCTTGAACAAGTGAGAACAGAGCTAGAGGCTGAATATGTTCGTGAATACAAATTAAAACAAATCATAGAGAAAGTAGGTGAAGTTAAAACCCTTGCTGATGCTTCTAAAGTATTTGGTAATATGCCAGCAACGGCAGGTGGTATTAGTTTGAGTTCTCCTAGTGTGAATGGGTCTTATGAGCCGGCAGTTGCGGGATCATTGTATAATGTGAAATTAAATGAAGTATCTAAGCCAATCAAAGGTTTCTCTGGCGTTTATTATGTGCAACCGACAAGAGTTGGCGAGGCCTCTAAATTGGCGAGTGCAGATTTGAATGTATTGAAATTGCAATTGATATCAAAGGTTAAGTACAAACAAAATATACTAGAGTCATTGATGAATACGGCAGAGATAAAAGACAATCGTTTGAGTAATTTCTAGTATTGGAAGAATACAAATTTTAAAAAGCCTATCAAAAATGATAGGCTTTTTTGTTTTGAGAAGGTATAGATTCTCCTTCGAGCATCAATTTGTCTTGATAAAGTAAAGGAATAAAAAAACCATCGCATTGTGCGATGGTTTTTTTGTGGAGCTGCAGAGATTCGAACTCTGGTCCTGCGAGAGCCTACATAAGCCTTCTACACGTTTAGACAATTTTTGGGTTTTCGACGATTTGCTGGATAATTGTCCATCATACACATCGCTTAACTTCTGTTTTTAACATGGCCTACAAAGTAGATAGGACATGCGATCCCCGTCTGAGATGATGCTCTTTAGCTGGCGACGAGTCCAACCGTGCTATCGAACAAAGGCTGGCTAAGACTTGGTCTTAGGCTGCCATAGCGAAAGTTGTTTCGCCAATTGAAGTTTATAGTAGTTCAGATTTAAGAGCCTCCTACCAACGCTCTACGTGCCAACCTATACAGTACTAACCAGTCAATTCCAGTCAGCCCCTTATTTCAGGTGCAAATATACGACAATAATTGCCCTTGATTTCTTAAAAAGAATTAAACGCCTTCAGCTATTAAAGAAAAAAAGATGGAGAGGGATTTTAGAATCCGCCTTTAAGCCACTTATTCGTGCGCTCAATATTGTTCCAAATAACGAAATTCAGACCAACCGTGAAACCCATTCTCACATTTCTAGCGCCTGTATATGAATTATCATTTTTACTTACGATTTTAATCACATTGCTGCTATTGATGTCAAAAAAGCTGACACTTGTCGTCAATCCTGTGGAGATATAGACCTTTTGAGCTACATAAATATTCAAGCCTCCTTCAAAATTAAATCCTAAATCGAAAGGTCTGATTGCATCAAGTACCCTTCTCTCCGATCTAAAAACATTGACATTCGCATTTGTGGCATTATTAATTGTTTGAATCAATCCAAATTCAGTTCCAGCAATAGTAATACCAAAATATGGCCCTCCCATGGCATATCCTTTTAGGTAGGCGTTTCTTCCAAAAGTATATTTAAACATAATAGGGATGACCAATTGTTTTAAATTGATATTCTTCTCAATTTCATAACGCTCTGCACAGCTTAAACAAAAGACATCACTATACTTTTGACCACCGCTAAAATAGAGAATATCCATTTGAATACCGATATCTCTTTTGAAATTGTATAAGGCCGAACCGCCAAAAAAATAGGCAAATTTCAAATTATACCCCAATTCGCTTAATTGAATTAAAGAATCAGGTACATTCGCCAATAGTTCTCCACTATTCTGAGGGAATATGAAGCTAGCGCCTGCAAACATCTTTGGTCCTACATGCAAAACCTGTTTGAGCATTGCCAATCAAAGCAAAACTGCTGAGGAAAAGGAGGAGAAAAAACTTTTCATTCTATAAAATAATTAATATTACACGCTCAATAAATCAAAATTGCATTCACTCATACACTATATTCTCTTTTGGATTAAGTCCCAAAACAACCTATATGTGCATTCTCCATTCGTTTTTTCATTTTACAATGAAGTCCTGAAAAGGAGAAATTCGAGTGCGAAGATAGCAAAACTTATAGATTATTATATAAGAAATAAAGAATTTGTAAAAAAACAAGATTTAGGGGCAGGTTCTGCCAAAAAAAACGAGTTGGTAAGCGATATTTTCAAGCATGTAAGTATTCCAGACAAATATGGGCAAGTCCTTTCCAATATAGTCGAAAAGTATGGATCAAAGAACATTATTGAATTGGGGACTTCTTTGGGAATGGGCACTGCCTATCTCAGTATAGACGAAAAATCGCGCGTTATCAGTTTGGATGGGAACCCCCATATTTTAGCAATTGCAAAAGCGCAATTGCAGCCATTATTTCCTCAAATTGAGTTTATTCAGGGGGATTTTCTAAATACACTCCCAGTTGCACTAGATTTAATGGGGCGAGTAGATTTGGTTTATTTTGATGGGAACCATAGAAAAAAGACTACTTTAGATTATTTCAACATGTGTTTGCCCTGCATTCACGAGCAAACTATATTTATTTTTGATGATATATATTGGAGCCCTGAAATGACGGAAGCCTGGGAAATTATTAAATCGTCCCCAAAAGTGACATTGACCATTGACCTCTACAGGATGGGGATTGTCTTTTTTGACCCAGCAATTCGTGAAAAACAAGATTTTTACTTGCGATTTTAAAGACTTAGTACAAAATAATTGCGTCAAAGCGCATATATTGTCTAAATTTGTTAATCACCAAAACACATTAAACTATGTTTGAAGAATTCAAAGAATTTGCCATTAAAGGCAACGCTATGGCACTAGCCATTGGGGTAATTATTGGGGGCGCTTTTCAGAAAATTGTCGACTCCATTGTCGGTGATTTATTAATGCCTATCATTGGGATGGTTATGGGCAGTAAAGATTTCACTTCTATACAAATTGGAAGTATTATGATTGGCAAGTTTATCCAAGCTTGTTTCAATTTCGTCATCATTGCTTTTGTTTTGTTTCTCATTGTCAAAGCGCTCAATAAAGCGGGAGCAGGGGATAACAAACCTGCCTAAATCAACTTTAATTTCTAGAATCGAAGGAGCATTTGTATTAACAAATGCTTTTTTCGTTTAACCGCCTTTTATTATGGAAATCATCACGATTAATTTTCACCCCACTTTAGACAATTACTTTGAGGTCAAGGACATGCTTCCATCAAGCAAAATGCATGTTCAAAACCAAGTCATATTGCCAGGAGGTGGCGGGTTGAATGTCTCCAGGGCATTAAGTCAATTGAATAAGCCGTCTTTCGCCATCTATTTTGCTGGAGGAGCTTATGGTCATGAATTAGCCACAAAACTGAGTGAAGCGCCATTTGAAAATTATAAAATAGAACACCATAAATCAATACGAGAAAACATTGTCCTAAAAAATAAAAAAGACGGTGCGGAATATCGATTTAATATGCCAATACAGGAATTGGACCCAGCAGATTATTTCAAGATTCTCCCACTAATTGCGCTACATCAAAACATGAAATTTCTAGTTTTGAGTGGCCATTTTGGAGATACCATCCCACTTGAATTTCTTCAAGAATTAATTGAATATACACAGAAGAAAAAAATCAAGGTGCTCATAGACACTAAGGGAATAGGTCTTCGAAATGCTTTTGATATTGGTGTCTTCCTCGTTAAACCCAATAGACGTGAATTTGAAATGATGGTTGGAGAAAATTGTCCAGATTTGGCGTCTTTGAAAGCAAAGGGGCAAGCATATATTTCTACTTCAGCTACAGAAAACATCCTCATATCCCTTGGCAAGGAAGGAGCACTTCTTATTAATAAAAGTCAAACTAGGTTTTTTCAAGCTCCAACTATTGAGCAAAAAAAACAGTGTCGGAGCAGGTGATAGTTTATTGGCTGGAGTCATTTTAAAATTAGCAGAAGGACAGTCCATAGAGAATTCGATAGAATTTGGTGTGCTTTGCGGCGCTGCAACAGCCATGCAAGACCAACACCATTTTTGCACGATGGAAGCCATTGAAAAATTAAAAGGGTCAGGCATTAATTGACCAACCTCCTCAATCTTTTCTCATCTTGAATTATAATTTTACCTTCTTTGATCTCTATTAATTTTTCTTCTTTAAAATCGCTCAGCGTTCTGATTGTCGATTCGGTCGCTGTTCCTGCAATAGATGCCAAATTCTCACGACTGACATTTAAGCTAAAACTAGGGGTTGCATGAGGATTGAACTTCTCAGAACAAATCAGCAAAGCTTCAGCTACCTTTTTTCTCAATGAATTATATGCTATAGATAAGAGGTGATTTTCTTTTTCAATTACATTCTTTGATAAAATGCGAATAAATTTTTCCAATAATTGATTATCTGATTGAAGAATTCTATTAAATTCAATTAAGGGGATTTCGCTAATTTCAGCATCGTCCATTGACTCTGCGGTCTCAGTATAAATGCTCTCCCCCAGAATAGACAAATAGCCTAAATAATCTCCCTCCCCTAAAATATCCATGACCAATTCTTTGCCTTCTTCATTGGTCTTAAATGTTTTCACCTTCCCTTTTTGTATAAAATAAAGGGATTTTGCCTTATTTCCCTCTCTGTAAATCACTTCTTTTTTCTTAAAGTAGTTTACATTTTCTTTGATGATATTTTCAAGAGCATTCGTACCTTCTATTTGATTCACATACCCTGGAGCTTCAGATTTATCCTGTGTTAAATCTTGTCTGAGCATATCTCGCTTTTCCAATCTTTTATCGATGGCTACCAATAATTCAGACCCTGTAAAAGGTTTAGTGACATAATCATCTGCACCTAATTCCATGCCTTTTCTCCAGTCATCTTTTTCAGATTTAGCACTTAAAAAAATGAAAGGAATATTTCGGGTAGATTCATTCTTTTGAAGGGAATGCAAGACACCATATCCATCGAGGACAGGCATCATGATATCGCAGACAATTAAGTCCACTTTTTTGTCCAATGCCATTTCCAACCCCACTTTCCCATTCGGTGCTGTTAGCACTTCATAGTTCGCTAATTCGATGATTTCTGCGGTATTTTCTCGCAATTCATCATTGTCTTCAATTAACAAAATTCGTTTCTTCATCCTATAAAATTAGTGATTCTATAATTAAAAAATTGAACAGATTTCAGTATTTAAACATTTTCGAGCACGATAATAAATTCAGTTCCTTTGTTTTCCTCACTGCTACATTCTATGCTGCCTTTGAGCAATTCTACATACTTTGCAACGATATGCAAACCAAGCCCAGTCCCTTTAATATTCATCGCATTTTGAGCGCGGTAGAATCTTTCAAATAAATGAGTCTGATCCACTTTAGGAATGCCTATGCCAAAGTCTTGAATCTTCAAAGTCAAGGTATGATTTAATGCGGTAGTTTCTACAAGTACTTCACTATTTTCTCTAGAAAATTTAAGCGCATTGGAGACCAAATTTTGGAAAATGTGCTTTAGAGCGCTTTTATCAGAGAGTATGACTCTATCTCCTATATGGTTATAAATAATTTTTTGCCCACTTTTTAATAGGCTATCAAAATCTTGGATTGACTCGAGCATCAACTCTTCAATATCAAAAGGCAAGATTTTTATCTGCACTTTTCCTCTTCGATGCGCCCTTGAGACAAGAAATCGTCTAAGATGCTATTGAGTGAATTCACGGAATTTTGGATTCGTTGAATGTGCTTTTCTCGTTTAGCTTGGTCTTGGGTCAAATGATATTGCGACAGAAGATACGCCGACGAAGATATCGTGCTGAGAGGTGTTTTAAACTCATGAGAAGCGATAGAAACAAACCTAGATTTCAACTCTCCTAAAACTTTTTCTTTATCGAGAGCTTCTTTTAGGTCTTGTGTTCTTTCATTTACTTTTCGCTCAAGGTCCTCATTTAATTCTTTCAATTCCAATTCTGCCTTTTTGCGTTTGTGAATGTCGCTTATAAATGCAATAAAATAGCGCTCCTGATACATTTCAAAGAAGCTCAGGCTAATTTCAACAGAAAATTCTTCTCCACTCTTTTTTAGACCATAAAGGTCTCGCCCCATGCCCATCGATCTATTTTGAGGTTTTTGTTCAAAATTAGTTCTCATCGGAACATGATTAAAACGCATTGGGATAAGAATTTCTATGCTTTTGTTGACCAATTCCTCTCTTTCATATTGGAACATTTTTAAGGCATAATCATTGACAATAAATACATTCCCCTTGCTATCAGAGACGATGATGCCAATGCTGGCATGATTGAAAAGAGATTCGAATAAAATTCCCTGAAAATTGCTCTCCGCCTTCACGTGTTAATTTTAGTTGTCCAAAATTAGTATTCTTTTATTCTTTTGAGCTGATTATTAAATTAGCCTAAGGACCAATTTAGATTAAATACGATTGAAATACTCGATTATCAGTATGATTTGTATCAGAAAATAAAGTGATTTCAATCACTCAAATTAAAAGACATTCGCTTATATTTGCTAAAACACAAACCATGCAGATACAATTCATAGGAGCGACGGAAACGGTAACAGGCAGCAAACATCTCATTACAACAGATACTGGGATGAATATTTTGCTTGATTGCGGCATGTTTCAAGGGGAGCATGAGCGCGTTCATGTAAACAATCATCAATTGGGTTTTGACCCGACGACGATAGATATCGTTCTACTCTCACACGCACATATAGACCACTCTGGGCTTATTCCGTTGATGTACAAGCAACATTTTAGGGGGAAAGTCTATTGTACGCCAGCAACATTTGACTTATGTCATGTCATGCTTTTGGACAGCGCTCAGATACAAGAAAAGGATATTGAATACATCAATAAAAAGCGCAAAGAAGAGGGAAGAAAAAAGATAGAGCCATTGTATGAAGAAACCGATGTCATGAATAGTTTGACCTTATTTCAAACAATTGATTACAATGAAAAAGTGCATGTCGATGAAAACATTTCTTTTCATTTTACAGATGTAGGACATATTTTAGGGAGTGCCGCAGTACATATAGATTATTCAGGCATTGATGGATTCAAGCACCTGACTTTTACTGGAGATATTGGCCGACCAGACGACAAGATCTTGAATGCTCCTGAACCTTTTAGGCAAGCCGATTATATCATTTGTGAATCAACTTATGGAGACCGTTTGCATGAAAACAGCAAGGAGAGCTTAGACAAGCTAGAATCGATTATCAATAAGACATGTGTACAACAAAAAGGGAAAGTGATTATTCCAGCATTTAGCTTAGGGAGGACACAGGAATTGGTCTATGCCTTGGATATACTCAAGAATCAAAACAAAATACCAAATATCAAAGTATTTGTCGATAGTCCACTGAGCGCCAAGACCACCGCCATCATGCGCGCGCACATGAACTTATTCAATGATGAGATTAAGTCCTATATCGACAGGACAGATGGAGATCCCTTTATTTTTAAAGATATAAAATACATAACTAAAGTAGAAGATTCAAAAAATTTGAATACCTTTAAGGAGCCATGTATTATTATTTCAGCATCGGGCATGGCAGAAGCTGGGAGAATTAAACACCATATTAAAAACCACGTTGAGGACAGCAGAAATACAATACTTATTGTGGGATATAGTTCACCTGGAGGATTGGCAGATCGATTAAAAAAACACGAGCCGGAAGTGCGTATTTTTGGTCAGTTCTTTGCTGTGAATGCCTCAGTTGAAACGCTAGAAAGCTTCAGTGCCCATGGGGATTATAATGAAATGCTGCAATTCTTAAACTGTCAGCATCCCAAGAAAGTTGCGCGTGTATTTCTTGTCCATGGAGATGATGAGGCTAAGTTAGCTTTTAAAGAAAAGTTAAACAAGCAGGATTTGAAAATGTGGTGATCCCAAAGTACAAAGAAAAATTTGACATTTAAATATGATGAAAATCAGAAAATCCCTTGTTTTTCATCATACTTATGATAGACGAACACATTTACATTTGTGAAAAATATTTATCATGAAACTCATCATTAAACCGCAAGACACAATCAAATCGATACAAGATAAAATTCAAGGGGAGTATTCCAATATCAAAATTGAATTCTTTTCGAAAGAGCATAAAGAAGGGAAACTGACCAATGTGAAATTTCAATATTTCAATAAAGAAATGGATATGGCTAGTTTGGGTTTAAAATCAGAATTGTCTCTAGAGATAAATTCGGATACGATTATTTGGGACATTGAGAAAAAATTTGAACAATTGGGCACCTGTATATACAAGTATTTAGAAAGGGTGGTGATGTGTGGATAGAAACCAGTAAATCAGATCAATGGTCAATTGGAGAGGCCAATAGTTTAGGAGATATTTCAACCATAAATTCAATAGTCATTTAAAAACAATATCATGAAAAACATTTTTGTCCCCACCGATTTTTCCAAGTGTGCGCACAATGCTACACTTTTTGCCATGCATCTTGCCAAAGCAATTGGCGCTAAAGTACATCTTTATCACAGCGTGCCTATTTTTGCTGGCATAGATAATAATGTTTACAATGCGATGTATATTGAAGATTACCATGAATCACGCAAGCACAAAATCGAATCAGTCAAAACACTTCTTGAAAAAAACGAAGATTTTCAAGGAGTTGAAATTGAAGTTTTATTTTCAATTGGGCCATCTGTCCAAAACATCATTGAAGAGAGCGAGAAGCACCACGCTGATCTTATTGTAATGGGGACACATGGGGCGAGTGGATTGACAGAACTATTTTTAGGATCATTCACTGCAAATACTTTGGCTCACTCAAAAATTCCAGTGTTGGCAATTCCTGAAAATTTCCACTATTCAAAAATGTCAGAGAATTTTGTCTTTGCTGCTGATTTCGACACCTATGAGATGAATAAAAAATCAAAAGATGCTTTGAAGACATTGGCTGATACATTTCAAGCCCACTTAAAAATTGTGCATGTCACAGAAGATAAAATGAGCGCTGACAAAGAAGAGGAAGAACAAATTGCAGATTATTTCAAAAAAATTCCGCATAAATTCTACTATCTAAAATCTTCGAATATTGCAGAAGCCATCAATAAATTCTCCGAAGAAATGGAAGCTAGTTTGATTGCTACTGTATCTCACAAACTCACTTTTATTGATCGAATATTCTTTAGAAGTGTTTCTAAGAATATTGCCTATCACAGTCATATTCCTTTATTGACCTTATACGAGATCAGTTAATCGAATTCTACAAAAAGCACTACACGAAAAAACCCTCCAAATTTTGGAGGGTTTTTCTTTTACTAAGGCAAGATGCACAAGCGACTTAATATCTCAGGTTAAAGTCGCTTTAGCCATGCTCAGTAGGAATTCTTTATCAAAAACTCCTTGTAAAAATTTCACATCATGATCAACATACTATAAGATATCTGGTTTATTCTCTGTTTGATTGGATAAGAGTTTTTTTCCTATTCCCACCATGTCTACATTTTTATTTACTACTGATGAAACACCTATTTGTAAAAATGTCCCCAACAATTGTTTGATTGGATTCGAAGTCGATCCAATCGCTAGTTTTTTACTTGCATATCCCACGACAAAAGACAAGACCCCATTGATTACATCATTTTGTATGTTTGGTTTTTAGCCAGTTTAGATATTGCCTCGCCAATTAAATTCACTGGATTAAAAATTGATTTTGAATTTTCAATTCAACCATCAATGCTTTTGATCAATTTCCTTGCGCTTCTAGAACTAGAATATAATTTTCCAAGTCCTTTAAATTTGTTATTACAGGCATAGAGATTATGAGTTAAATTGTTTAACAAGCGCATTGGAGAAAGCATCTTTAATCGAGTTTCGCATAAAGATCTGCAATATCAAAGCTAAAATTCCATAAAACAAAGCAACAAAGCCAAATCCCCAATAAGCATGCCCAATTATTTCTCCAACCAACTGACAATGCAATACTAGCAAATACGACAAAAAGGCTAAGTGCCAAATAAACAATTACACTAGAGATGAACGATGAAATTACTTGAACCCCTTTATGCATCGACTTGAATTTAACAATTCAAATTGCACTTTGCCATAAGCTTCTACTCTTTCGAATATTGGCTCTATATGGCTCTCTGCGCTATCAATATCGTCTCGTGTCTGCATATATAAGTCCTTTAATTATTTGATAAATTAAGCTTTCTCAATCTTATTGCTTTCATAAACTTTTGACACTTCTTCTCTTCATAGATTCAAACTTATCCGGAAAAACCTCCACAATTTTCTTTGAATTGATCATTCAAATCATCTACCGCATCAGAACTCTTTCGAGCAATTTTCTTTCGCGTTTCCGAACCTTTATCTGGTGCAAATAGCACGCCCAATATTACTCCAGCAGCTACTCCTGCCATGACTCCTAAAATTATTTTATCTGTTCTCATAATATTTATTTTTTAAATTATTTTATCTCCTTTTATGACTCTTAAAATGATGGCTATTGCTGCAATTACAAGAAGTATATGAATAATCCCTCCGCCTGCGTGAAAACCAACAAATCCGATTAACCAAGCGATGATGAAAATCACCGCGATTAAATATAATATACTGTTCATTTGAATGATGATTTATAGAATTCCTTAAAGATATTCAACTTATCATAAACCAATTCCTCTGAAGAAAAACCTATTAACTCCAAAAGGAAATGGCTATGACATTGTTGATTTATTTCTTCGGAGACTTCTGTTTATGATTATGAATAAATCTATATCCAATAGTAGCTTGATACCAGACATTCTTGTAGTTTGGTGTCACAGATGTACCATCTCCATTATGACTTGTCATATCCCATGCCAATCTCACTCCAAGAACTATATTCATCAAATTTACATCCGCTCCGCCTGTAATGCTAAACGTATTCCTATTGATGTTTTCATTCTTAAAAAGGGTGATTTGTTCGACATTGGTAGTTCCATTGTCAAATGAATATTTTTGACTCAACAAATAGGAGTACTGTACACCGAGAAGAATATTTAGAAAATCTGCAGGTCTGAACTCTCCCATCAGTGGAATATCCAAATAATTCAATCTATTGCTAATGGTGTAAGGATTCCCGAGTAAAACACCTGTTGCGTTAAATCCTTTTTGCGAGAATAGAATCTCTGGGTGGAAGGCAAACAACTTCCCCAATGGAATGGATGGGATCCACCTACTGCAAGTCCGAATTTTGGATCTGCGATGAAACTTTGACCTGATACACTATATACATTGGACATGTTTGCTCCAATTTTAAATCCATACTGAATATGGTCTCTAACTCCATCATCTTCGGCTTTGATACTTAAACTGCTCAATGCGAGCATCATGATAATTCCTAATTTTTTCATACTATTTATTTTACGTTTTTAACTGATAAATCTTTAAATGCTTTCCCCAATTCTTCCATATCGTGGTTATATTCTGTTTTAAAAGTTTCCCACTGATCCTTCCCTTCTGCTTTATAATTCTCCATGCGAAGTTTCATATCTGTATTATTCTTATTGAGTTCAGCAATTTTCTTCTTGTACTCTTCAAGTGTTTCTTTCTTTTCTTTCGAAATTCTAGCATTGAATTCCACGATACTCAAATCGTTCGCGGCAATTTCCTTGGCTGTCTCAGTTTTGTAACCGCTCACCTCAGCAAGATAATCTTCATTTGCGGAGACTAACTCGTCATGCGCTTCTTCTACTTTCTCTTCTGCTGTTTCCACTTTTTGTTCTGCAGACGTGCAGCTAGTCATTAGGGCAAAAATGCATATTGCGCCAAATAATTTAGGCATTAATTTTTTGTTCATGGTTGTGTGTTTTAATTTTGTTAGTAATATTATAGTCCTGCAATTAATTTATTGAATTCATCTTTGGTCTTGCCAATTTTGATTTGAATTTTTGCAAGCATTTTTCTGCTTACCTTCATCAAACATCAAATCATCATCAGTAAGGATTGCAAACATTTGCTTCAATTTACTTTTTTGCTCGTTCCAGTTTCCCTTTACAATAGTTGTGTTCATAGTATATTCATTTATTTGTAGAATCATTTCCACAAGGCAAAGATGATGCTATTCACGTCAATAAATTTACACGATTGAAAGATATTCTTATACGAATCACACATAGGAAATTCGAATTACGCCATTAAGAATAAATCTGTTGATTCTTGGGGAATGTCAGAATTAAAAAATCTAAATCAAGCCTAAATACCTTGATTTATCTCATTTCTCTTCTGCTTTAACTTCTTGTAATAGGAAGGAGATAATCCAGTGTTTTTCTTGAACTGCATTGAAAGATGCGCAACACTGCTATAATGCAATGCGTATGAAATCTCCGTTAGATTTAATTCATCATAGACGAGCAATTCTTTTACGCGCTCTATGCGATTCATAATAATAAATTGCTGAATGGTAATTCCCTTTACTTCAGAGAATACATTGGCCAGGTAAGTATAATCATAGCCCAATTTTTCACTTATATAATCAGAATAATTTGTCTCAGGAACATTGTCCTTCTGAGATACCAACTCTACTATCAGCGAGCTAATTCGCTCTATTAAAATTGCTTTAGGATTATCCATGACTTCTAGACCAATCCTTAAAAGTGCTTGACTCAATGACTCTCTTTGTTCGGGAGAAAAATCTTCATGAATTTCTGCATAACCCATCTCGATTGAAAATGCTTTTGCGCCCACTTTCAACAATTCGTCATGGAGGATCATCTTGCACCTCGCACTCACCATATACTTCACATAAATCTTAACCATAAACCTTCTTTAGACAATTGAATCTTTGTAAGATACACTAAACCAATTTAAACTAGCAGAATAAAAAACCACTTCTAAATGAATTATAGATAATGACGCTACTATTAATACATTGGTTTCTCTAAATTCTGCTTCTTCTTTTGGTCGTTGAGACCAATTGTAATTAGGCTTTATAAAATGGGAACTCTCCCCAAGTAGAAATGTCCTCTGGCAAAGCAATTGTGCTAGCTGATTTAGAGTATCTCTGCCTGCCATTTTTTAATAACTGCTTATACTTCACATTTTGTGAGGATATGGTATTGTTGAAATTGCCCGAATCGGAAAAATGTGTTTGGTCTTCATATAAATTGATTCAAATTATTACACTGATTGCACTTTTGCAATTAGCAATACAAAATTAAGCAAGGAGGAATCCCATTTATACAAAGCGTGAAATAATTTATATGATTCACACTTCTCACGAAAACAATATGCCTCCATAAAAGTCATATTTTTGATTCCTTCATACTCGAAGCAAAAATTAGAGATATTAAAAGGTGGATTTTTGTATATAGACGCTGATTTTACAACTTGAAAGTATTTGCTTAGCACTTTAAAATCATTGGGCTTTTATATAGACATTTGCTCCAGCTAAGAAGGTTTCCTCAATATCCTTTTCTGTAGAAGAGGTAGAATATATAGCGATTGCAATACTATTCATGTCTTCACTTTTTCTTATCTCCCTAAGACATTCTTTTCCGTTCATCCTAGGCATATTTAAGTCTAAGAATAACAAATCGGGCAATTGATTTAATGGATTGTTTAAGAAATTCATCAATTCGATTCCATCATTAACAGTTTGAATGCTCAATTGCATTTTCATTTCTTCCAAAGCCTCGGAAAAATTCAATCGATCACTTTCGTCATCATCAGCTAATAAAACACGAACAGTATTTGCATTCATTTATTATATGAAGTTACAATTATAAATTCAATATAGGTAAATATATATCAAATTGAGCTCCTTGATTCAATTCCCCGTGAGCAAAAATGAATCCAGCATGCTGTTCCACTATTTTTTTCACAATAGCTAAACCAATACCATTCCCCTTATAGACATCTTTGCCATGCAGCCGCTGAAATACTTGAAATATTCTCTCCTTATATAGCGGATCAAATCCAATTCCATTATCTCTATATTTGATATGGCAATAAGTTTTATCATGAATGGCTTGTTCAATGCCCGTTTCTGCTCCTTTCTTTTGGTCACAATCCATGTTGATTTCAAGTCTAGTGCCTACTCTAGCAAATTTAAAAGAATTGCTTATCAAGTTTTGAATCATCTGCCTAAATTGAAATGGGTGGATCAATGTTTGACAAAATACAGCATTGACAACGATTGCATCAGTTTCCTCGATATTCTCTTCAAATGATGCAATAACCTCTTCAATGATTGTATGAAGTTCGATGCTTTCCACCTTTTCCTCTCTGCTATTTATCTTTGAATAGGCAAGCAAATCTTCCATAAGTGTTTGCATACTAACGGAAGCCTCTTGCATTTTTCTAAACTGTTCTCTACCTTTAACAGATATTTGCTCCATATCTTTTTCGGAAAAACGCGAAGCAGCAATTTGCAATTTGCGCATGGTTCTTGTAAATCATGACTTGATATATTCACAAATAATTCAAGTTCTTTATTCAAATGATCCAACTTGTCAGCAATCTTAGCCTTTTCTTCATTTTGAACTTCTAATTCTCTATTGGCTATCCACAATTCATTTGCTCGCTTCTCACGCTCTATATTTTGAAAAATCAATTCTCTGTTTGCAATAATCAACTCGTCCGCTCTTTTTTCTTTCTCCGCATTTTGAAATGCCAATTCATTATTTGCAATAATCAATTCCTCTGCACGTTTTTCCTTTTCTTATTTTGAAATTCCAATTCATTATTTGCTTTGAGCAATTCTGCAGTACCCATTTCCATTTCAACATTTTTACTTGTTAGTTGATGCTGTAATTCGCTAGAATATTTTAAAGAAGTGCTAATTCTGCCATAAGAAAAAATTAGAATTATAATCGCCAAAGAAAACAGAAAAATTAAAATTTTAGGTGATTGGTAAAATTGCATTTGAGTCCTCTTGGATAAATTTTTACTCAAATCATTTTCTGTTTCAATAATCCTATTGCTCACATTTTTAATACTATCTTCCAGTAGAATCCCTTCTCTCATATTTAACAAGAACAAAGAATAGTTATACCTCTTTACCTCTATTTGAGATATTTTTCGAAGCTTTTCCAACTTCATTTCAACAAATTTGTTCAATGAGTTTAAGTGTTGTTTTTGAATAGGGTTCTCTTCAATCAATTTTGACAATAGCTGCAGTTGTATATTCAATTTCACAATTACTTTATCCCTATCGCTCAGTCTCAATTTATCTTGAGTCAATAAAAATCCCTGGCTATTTGTCTCCAATTCAAAGATATAGCCCAAAATTCTTTGTACAGTTAAGCTTACCTTGTGCGAATGACTTAGAGAGCTTGTTGCTTGAATCAAGTTGTTGGTTTGCGTATAACTGTAGAAAGTGAATAATACTAAAACAAAGACGACAGCGCTAAACAACACTTTAAAATACAATATAGAATGATTTGATTTTTTTTTCACTTAATTCATGGATGGGATTAAAATCTACAGCAAAATTCACTACAAATATTAAAATGAATCACCCAAAAGATTTATATACAAAAATGAAATTGTTATACAAATCACACATTACGAAAATTTATCTTAAATTGTTTTTATTTCTCAAACAGCAAGTAAAAGTGACCAAATCAAGGGAGCGCTTACTAATCAACATATAAAAACAAATAAATGCCTACCTTTACCGAAGGCAAATTGGATAAAAATTAATGAATCAGCGAATTCTTCAATCATTTGGACGCAATCTTGAAGGCGAGTTTTATTTTGATCAGTTGATGCGCAGCATGTATGCGACAGATGCTTCTCTCTATAGAGATCTTCCTTTAGCAGTCGCCTATCCTAAGAATGAAGCCGATATTATCAAACTAATTGCCTTTGCGCAAGAACATAAAACCTCGCTCATACCCAGGACAGCTGGCACCTCACTTGCAGGACAATGCGTAGGGAAAGGCATTGTTGTCGATGTATCCAAGCATTTTAATCAAATATTGGAAGTCAATAAAGAGGAGGGATGGGTGCGTGTTCAACCAGGCATTGTAAGAGACCACCTCAACCATTACCTCAAAGACTATGGCTTATTTTTTGGGCCAAATACTGCCACAGCTAATCGCGCGATGATTGGCGGTATGGTGGGAAATAGTTCATGCGGATCCTATTCGATTGTCTATGGAACGACGAGAGATCACGTCATTGAAATCAAAACCATCCTCAGCGATGGCAGCACAGTCACATTTGGACCATTGAGCAAAGAAGCATTTAGGCAAAAATCCATAGGAAATAAATTAGAGAATAGCATATATAGACAAATTGCCTTTGAACTCAACCATCCTTTGGTTCAAAGAGAAATTGAAAAAGAATTTCCCAAAACTTCTGTAAAGCGCAGAAATACAGGCTATGCAGTTGATTTTCTTGTCAGCACCAATGCGTTTAAACAAGAAGGGGAAGATTTTAATTTTTGCAAACTGCTAGCGGGAAGTGAGGGGACATTGTGTTTTTTTAGTGAGATCAAATTGCATGTAGACCCATTGCCTCCGAGCAAAAATTTGTTGCTCTGCGTGCATTTTTCCAATTTAGAAGAATCGCTAAAGGCCGCAGTGATTGCGATGAAACATCATCCAAGACAATGCGAATTGATGGATAAAATCATCTTAGATTGTACCAAAGAGAATATTGTTCAAAGGCAAAATCGCTTTTTATAGAAGGCGATCCAGGTGCTATTTTGATGATTGAATTTGCCACAGAAGATTTTGACGAGACAAATCACAAGATTCAATCGCTGATAGAAGATTTCAAGTCACATCAGATGGGCTATGCATTCCCCGTATTAAAAGGCAGCGAGATACAGAGAGCCATGTCATTGAGAGCGGCTGGATTAGGAGTGTTGAGCAATGTGAAAGGCTCCAAGAAACCCGTTGAATTTGTAGAGGATACCGCAGTTGCTGTTGAAGACCTTCCCGCCTATATTGCAGACTATGAGGAGATGCTCAAAAAATACAATACCGAATCTGTTTATTATGCGCATGCTGGTGCTGGAGAACTTCACCTAAGACCAATATTAGATTTAAAAACAAAAGAGGGCATCGTAAATTTACGAGGAATAGCCACGGATACTGCGCTGCTTGTCAAGAAATATAATGGCTCTATGAGCGGCGAACATGGAGATGGAATTGTTCGCTCAGAGTTTATTCCCTTAGTATTGGGGGAGAAAAACTATCAATTATTTAAGCGCATCAAATATACTTGGGATCCAAATAATATCTTCAATCCAGGCAAAATCGTAGATGCTCCTAAAATGGATGAAGGCCTGAGATTGCAATTGAATGAAACCCCAGAAGATATTCATACCCTTATGGATTTTTCAAAAGAGGATGGAATATTGATGGCGGCGGAGAAATGCAGTGGTTCGGGTGATTGTCGCAAGACACCTATAACAGGAGGCACAATGTGCCCTAGTTATATGGCAACCATGGATGAAAAAGATACAACAAGAGCTAGAGCAAATATTTTAAGAGAGTTTCTCACTAGGAGCAATCAAAAAAACAAATTCAATCACAAGGAAATTGCCGAAGTGATGGACTTATGCATCTCCTGCAAAGGCTGTAAGAGCGAATGCCCGAGCAATGTGGATATGGCAGTTATGAAAGCGGAGTTTTTATATCAATACTATAAAAGCAATCCACCTAGTTTTCGAACCAAAGCGATTGCCAATTTCAGCAAGTGGAGTGAATTAGCGATGACAGTACCCTTTATAAGCAATTTATTTATGGGTAATTCTGCACTGAGTAAAATCCCCAAAGCCTTATTTGGCGTTCATCCCAATCGATCACTTCCCCATTATGGATCAAGTACTTTAAAATCATGGTGGACAAAGAACAAGCAATCACTGAATCAAAATCAAGTAAATAAAAATCCGAGAAAAGTTTATCTATTCTGCGATGAATTCACCAATTACAACGATGTAGAGATTGGGAAAAAAGCAATTCAACTTTTAACCAAACTCGGATACCAAGTTGAAATTCCTGAGCATGTAGATAGTGGAAGATCTTTTATTTCAAAGGGATTTTTAAAAGAAGCCAAAGCATTGGCAGAGCAAAATGTTCAATTATTGCGCGGGAAAATAAATGCAGAAAATCCCCTCATCGGTATTGAGCCATCTTGTATACTCGGTTTTAGAGATGAGATTCCTAAAATGGTAGATGCTAGTTTGAAATCAGATGCTGCTGCTATTTCCAAGCATGCTTTTCTAATCGATGAATTTATTGCGAGTGAAATAAAACTAGGGCATATCCAAAAAGAACAATTTACCCAGGATAAAAAACAAGTTGTATTGCATGGCCATTGCCATCAAAAGGCAATTTCATCCACTTAATTTACAAAAGATATGATTGGCATTATTGAGAACTACTCAGTAACTGAAATCCCATCGGGCTGTTGCGGAATGGCTGGAAGCTTTGGATATGAAAAGGAGCATTTTGAGATAAGCAATCAAATCAGTGAGCTCGTATTAATGCCTGCTGTGCGCAATACGCCCATAGATTCTATATTGGTAGCACCTGGCACGAGTTGTCGTCATCAAATACTTGATGGATCGGGACGCAAAGCCAAACACCCTTTGGAATTGCTGTTTGAGGCATTAAAATAACCGTTGTTCTCTTTTTGTTTTAAAAGCCAATTGTGTTTTGGGGCAATTACATGAACCCTTAGTGGTAGTGCCACAAGAGGCAAAAATTGCCAAGGTGATTATAAAAAGAAGGCTTTTCATATAGGTATATTTGAATGACAAAATTAAGCGAATCACAGAAATACGCGCATAAATTATCTTAAAACGCTATTCTAGATAAAAAGTAAACATTCTAGTCGTTCCCGAAGCGAGAAAAAAGCGCTGTGTTTTTCATAATCCATTTATATTCACATTTTCATTGAAGCATAAACATGTCAAAGAGATATTTCCTGTTCCTATTCATCCTCATGCATTTCACGGTGGAAGCAAAGCGGAAGTATGTTCCAGACTCATTTCCCCAAGCAAACTTTGCATTAGAAGCCAGTATTTACAATGGCATGATTATCCGCCATACACTTCGCTTTAAACCCATCATCACAGAGCCAAGTTTTGGAGTAGAATTGGCATTTTATAAGACTTGTTTTGGGAAGCAGCCATTTGAGCGAAAATTTTTCTACCCGCGCATTGGAGCGTCTATATTAGCTGTTAGATTCGGAGATAATGCGATTTTTGGAGAGGCCATTGGAATTTTTCCTCATGTCAGTTTTTGGATAAAGCGCAGTCGAATCATGGATTTCTATTTCCGCATGGGGATTGGCCTGGCTTATTTAAACAAGCCCTATGACTACACGAGCAATTCTATCAATAATGTCATTGGCTCCTATTTAAACAATGTGACCCAATTTAAGTTTGGGGTTGATTGGAAAGTAACAGACAAAACCAACCTCAATACGAGTTTTAATTTCACCCATTTTTCTAATAGTCGTTCACAGAGCCCCAATTTGGGAATCAACTATATGGCACTATGCATAGGGGTGAAACAAAATTTTGGTGTCAAAAAACACGTTTATAACCACGATTCTCTGCCCAAGAAAATTCAACGGAACTTTTATACCGTGGGCTTTGGAGTTGCTTTGGATGAAAAAGTAAAAATAGCTTATGGTCCCACTTATCAAGCGTATAATTTCTTTGCGCAATACCATCGAGCGACGTCTATCGCGAATCATTTAGTCGGCGGAGTGAGCTTGGTCTATAACCGTGGAAGCTATGCCATGGCTCAGATTCGCGAGAATAATGAATCAAAAATAACTGACCGAACCATCAATTCCCTAGAAGGATCGATCTATTTTGGCGATGAAATGGTTTTAAAAGATTTTGGATTCTTTGCACAGATAGGGATTTACTGTTTCCTCCCCTATCAGCGCACGACCTTTATGTATCAAAAACTCGGCGGTGTCTATTACCTCCCCGCATTCTCCAAAAGCTTTAAAGGGCGCATGTTTATTGGTGCCAATTTAAAAACCCACTTGGACAAGGCGGAAAATTTCGAACTGCGAACGGGCATGCGCTTTTAATTCGCCATAACCCCTTTTCGGCAATGATTTCGGGCACTTTTCATGAATCTGCCTTTTTAAATCATCTTTGATTATATTTGCTCCTCATTGCTAAATGCACTAGAATATGCAAACTACCTTATCTCCTAGTATTCCGACTACAGACGGAAAATATATTTTGAAGAACAAAGTCAAAATTGTCACATCAGCTTCTTTATTCGATGGACATGATGCTGCTATCAATATCATGCGCAGAATTATTCAGGCATCTGGCGCAGAAGTGGTGCATTTAGGGCACAATAGAAGTGTATCCGAAATTGTCAATTGTGCGATTCAAGAAGATGCGCAATCCATTGCCATTACTTCATACCAAGGCGGGCATGTCGAGTACTTCAAGTATATGTATGATTTGTTGCAAGAGCGCGGAGCAGGACATATCAAGATATTTGGAGGAGGTGGTGGAACCATATTGCCGACAGAAATTGAAGAATTACAGGCTTATGGCATCACGCGAATCTACTCTCCCGACGATGGTCGATCAATGGGTTTGCAGGGAATGATCAATGATTTGATGTGGAAGAGCGATTTCCCAACAGGAGATTCAAATACATTCAATGAATACAAATCTAAAGCAGAAATCGGGGAAAAATTAAAACAAAATGATCATCAAACAATAGCCAAGCTCATCTCTTGTGCAGAAAACTATTTTGAGCATTTTGAAAAAGAAATTGCACCCATTCTTCCAAAAGCAAGACCTTCCAATGAATGCCCTATCTTGGGAATTACTGGAACAGGAGGTTCTGGAAAATCATCGCTCGTCGATGAGATCGTTCGCAGATTTACATTTGAATTCAAGGATAAAAACATTGGAATCATCTCCGTGGATCCTTCGAAAAGAAAAACTGGAGGTGCGCTCTTAGGAGATAGAATTCGAATGAACGCCATCAATAGCAATCAAGTCTATATGCGCTCTTTGGCGACAAGACAATCCAATCTCGCCTTGTCTAAATATGTTGGTGAGGCGGTCAATATTCTGCGCGCAGCGAATTTCGATTTGATTATTTTAGAAACATCCGGTATTGGTCAATCTGATACAGAGATTGTAGATCACAGTGATTGCACACTCTATGTAATGACACCAGAATTCGGTGCAGCATCCCAATTGGAGAAGATAGATATGTTGGACTTTGCAGATATCGTCGCTATCAATAAATTTGATAAACGCGGTGCTTTGGATGCTTTAAGAGATGTAAAAAAACAATACCAGCGCAACCACAATTTGTGGGATGCGAACCCTGATACCATGCCCGTTTTCGGCTCAATTGCAGCACAATTCAATGATCCGGGAACAACAGAATTATACAAGGCTTTGATCAATAAAATTGGAGAGAAGACAAAAGCTCCTTTGAAATCCAATATCGTCACGAATGGCGGAATGAGCGAGAAGATATTTATTATCCCGCCACATAGAAATCGCTATTTGGCTGAGATTAGCGAAGCTTCGAAATTGTATAATAAACAAACAGAAGAACAAGCAGCTATTGCGCAAAACATCTATGCGATTGGATTGGCCAAAGAAGCCGCCAAAAAAGCCAATGATTTAACAACGGTGCAAGCACTAGACAAATTAGAGCTTTCGACGCGCGAGCATTTATTGCCTGCCAACAAAAAGATATTGGAAGGATGGAGAGAAAAAGTGCAGTCCTATAAAAATCCTGAGTTTGTTTATCAAGTTCGCGGGAAAGATATCAAAGTAAAAACACATTCTGAATCCCTCTCTCACATTCAGATTCCAAAAATATCGATGCCGAGATATGAGGCATGGGGCGATATTCTCAAATGGAATTTGCAAGAAAATGTTCCAGGCGAATTCCCTTATACCGCAGGAGTTTTCCCTTTCAAGAGAGAGAATGAAGATCCGACGAGGATGTTTGCAGGCGAAGGAGGACCAGAGCGCACCAATCGAAGATTCCACTACGTATCATTGGGGATGCCCGCGAAGAGACTATCCACAGCATTTGACAGTGTGACTTTATACGGAGAAGATCCAGACTATCGACCAGATATCTATGGTAAAATTGGAAATAGCGGTGTATCCATCTGTTGTTTAGATGATGCAAAAAAACTCTATTCGGGATTTGATCTCTGCGATCCTGCTACTTCTGTATCCATGACCATAAATGGTCCGGCGCCGATGCTCTTGGGATTCTATATGAATGCCGCTATTGATCAACAATGCGAAAAGTATATCAAAGCAAATGGATTAGAAGCGGAGGTCAACAAAAAAATAGAGCAGATTTACGCAGGAAAAAATCGTCCGAAATATCATGGGGATTTACCTGAGGGAAATGACGGTTTGGGATTGATGTTACTCGGTGTAACGGGAGATCAAGTATTGCCCAAAGAGGTCTATGAAAAAATAAAAGCAGAGGCGATGTCCACCACTAGAGGGACTGTTCAAGCAGATATTCTCAAGGAAGATCAAGCGCAAAATACCTGCATATTCTCTACAGAATTTGCCTTGAAATTGATGGGCGATGTGCAACAATATTTCATCGATAAGAATGTGCGCAATTTTTACTCCGTTTCAATCTCAGGCTATCATATCGCCGAAGCAGGAGCCAATCCTATCTCTCAACTAGCTTTTACATTAGCGAATGGATTTACTTTCTTGGAGTACTATGTGAGCAGAGGAATGGATGTGAATGCTTTTGCACCAAACTTTTCTTTCTTCTTCTCCAATGGAGTTGACCCAGAGTATTCAGTAATAGGACGCGTCGCTAGAAGAATCTGGGCAAAAGCACTCAAGAATAAATACAATGCGAATGAGCGCGCGCAGATGCTCAAATACCATATTCAGACATCTGGAAGATCATTGCATGCGCAAGAAATCGATTTCAATGATATCAGAACAACGCTTCAAGCATTGTATGCTATCTATGACAATTGCAATTCGCTCCATACAAATGCCTATGACGAAGCCATTACGACCCCTACTGAGGAGAGCGTGAGAAGGGCTATGGCCATACAACTCATCATCAACCACGAATTGGGATTGGCAAAAAATCAAAATCCGAATCAAGGATCATTTATTATCGAAGAATTGACAGATTTAGTCGAAGAAGCCGTGATGTTGGAATTCGAAAAACTCACAGAGCGCGGCGGTGTGCTCGGTGCCATGGAGACCATGTATCAGCGCGGAAAAATCCAAGAGGAAAGTTTGTATTACGAGACACTCAAACATACAGGTGAATACAAAATCATGGGTGTAAATACCTTTTTATCTTCTAAAGGTTCGCCGACAATCATCCCGAAAGAGGTGATTCGCGCAACTGAAGAAGAAAAAGAAAATCAAATTCAGACATTGCAAAATTTGCAAACAACTTATAAAGATCAATTGGATGCACAATTAAAAGCATTGCAAAAAACGGCATTGACCAATGGAAATATTTTTGAAGCCTTGATGGAAGCCTGCAAATACTGCTCACTCGGACAGATTACGCATTCACTTTTTGAGGTAGGTGGACAGTATAGGAGGAATATGTAGGGAAAGGTGTCGGTTGTTAGGTGTTCGTTGTTGGTTGTTGGGATTCTGGGGTCTGGATTTTGGGGCATTTGTTTGAAACGGCTGTATTGTTGTCAATAGAAAGTTTTCGTGCTTTTGAAATTTTTAAATATGGAAAAAATAAATATCACAGTAAAAACTGATGAGCTCATTGTAAATAAAATTTACATCATTAGAGGTCAAAAAGTCATGTTAGACAAGGATTTGGCAGAAATGTTCGACACGACAACCAAAGCATTTAATCAAAGTGTTAAGAGAAATATTGAGCGTTTCCCGGAGGATTTTATGTTTGAATTGACAGAAGAAGAATGGGTAAACTTGAGGTCACAAATTGTGACCTCAAGTTGGGGAGGAACGAGATATTTGTTATAGGCACATTTATAGATAGGGTCATATTCCAATATGCAAGCATATATTTATAGAATCATCTCTTAAACTGATGAAATTCCTTTTTCCCAAAGGTATTGTACAAATTAGTTTAAATCTAAAAACAAATGGAAAATTTTTTCGCGAATAAGAAATACTATATTTATGATAATGAGATAACAAATCCATTAGCATTAAATTTAGTTTTTAAGGTCATTCCCAATGTTATACCTGAATTTCTAGTAAAATACTATTCTATAAATGATAATATATTGACGCTCTATTAAACAATTACTTATATGCTGCACACCCAAATGAATTTAATGACTTGATGGAATGTAATTTATTCATGTTTGACATAGAAAATGCAGCTCAAAAAATTTAAAGATAAGTTATCTGAAAAAATAGAAGCAAAAGATTCAATTAACATTAAGGAATTAAAAATTCAATTTAACCATCTTATTCGCGAGAAATTTTTCAAAGTTTTTAGTCTTATTTGTTTGACGAATGGGGCGAAACAGAATCATGCATTATGGGCAACTTATACTAAGAATAGTGAGGGCTTTGCAATTGAATTTGAAACAACTAAAATGAATATTTCTGGGAATGGCCCATTTAAAGCTGAATATGATTTTGGGAATCAAAAAATAGATTTAAAATATCAAAATGGGAAAAATGATCTCGGCGCAAAAATTTTATTTGCGATGCTAAACAAAAATAAAGATTTTGAGTATGAGAACGAATGGCGTTTTATCTGCACAACAATGCAAGATGAAGCTCAAAGTATAAGAAACCAAAAGATAAATTACAATAAAGAATCAATTAAAAGAATTATTCTCGGTATGAACTTCTTCAACGGTGGAATTCTAAATCAAAATAATTTCGAAAAACATTCTATTAAAATATTAGATTGTAAAAACTACTGCAATATATCTAGACTAATTAAACACGCTTTGATAGCGAAAATCCCTCTATTTCATATTCAATTCAATGTCATCAAGCATGAATTTATTCCAATTGAAATAAATTATTCTTACGAAGAAAAATCTACCATATTTATATTTAACTATTTATACCCTTAAAGAATTCTAATAGATAGCTTGTATCTGCAAAGTAACACCCTTTTAATTGAACTCGATTTAAAAACCCATTTAAAATTTTTATTGTACATTTGAAATAATCCAAAATTAAATAAGCAAATATTGTTTCATATACAATGATTTAAACCCTTTCTCTATGAAAAGTCTTTTACTATTATATGCGCTATTTGCCGTAAATACAATCTTTGCGCAATGGTCGACAAATCCAACTTTAAATAATGTTATTTCGCAAGGGAGCAATCCTCAAATAATTTCAGATGGTTTTGGTGGCAGCATTATTACCTGGAATAATGCAGGGAATTTATATGCACAAAAGATAAATTCTTCTGGTATATTCCAATGGGGAATTAATGGAATAACAATTTGCAGTTTGGCAATTGGTACTAGATTCAATTCACAATTGTTTGCAGATAGTTCAGGTGGTGCGATAATTATTTGGAGAGACACTAGAAATGGGAACGATGATTTATATACACAACGAATAAATGCTTCAGGAACTGCGCTTTGGGCAGCAAATGGCTTAGCAATTTGCACCGCTATTGGCAATCAAAAAAATGCTGAGATAATTTCAGATAATTCAGGTGGATTCATTGTTTCATGGGAAGATGAGAGAACTGGAACAAGTGATATTTATGCTCAACGAATTAGTTCATTAGGTTCAGTTATATGGTCAACTAATGGTGTAGCAATTTGTTCAAAATTAGGAACTCAAGTTGACCCCAAAATTATATCAAATGGCTCCGGAGGCGCATTTCTTGCTTGGCATGAAGATTCAGGCGCGACAAGTTATATAATAGTTCAAAAAATCAATAATTCGGGAGCTATACAATGGGGAGCTAATGGCATAACTATTTGCAATATATCAAGTAGCAATTATCCAAAAATTATAAATGATTCTTCAGGAGGTATAATCGTTGCATGGCAGGACCTGAGAGGAATTTATGCACAAAGAGTAGGTCAATCAGGAGTAATTCAATGGAGTATAAATGGAGTAGGAATATGCACAAATTTAGCAGGACTTCCTTCAATAGCTTCATTTGGAAGTAAGGGAGCAATTATAACTTGGGTTGATTCTAGAATAACAAACAACCAAAACATATATGCTCAACTAATTAACTATTCTGGTATATCACAATGGACAGCTAACGGAATTCCTATTTGCACTGCTGCATTTGACCAATTATACCCTAAAATAACAATAGATTCGACAAATGAGCCAGTTATAGCATGGCAAGATAAAAGATCAAGTAGCTATTTTGACATATTTGCTCAAAAAATAAACATGTTTGGTGAAATAATGTGGGACACAAATGGAATAGCTGTTAGTACTGCAGCATTTGATCAATTTCAGCCAACCTTTATTTCTAATGGATTAGGAGGCAGTTATGTCACGTGGTTAGACTACAGAAATGGAGTTGAATATATTTATGCTCAATATATATGTAAAGGCGGGAAAATCGGAGGAACAGGAACAGTCACATTGCCGCCTTCATTAATAAACGGGATTGACTCTTTATGTTCTGGGATTAGTTCAACTTTCTCAATTGCACCAGTAATAGGTGCAACCTCATATAAATGGATTCTGCCAATTGGATGGTCTGGTTCATCAACATCAACTAATATTGTGATAACTCCAAATAATATAACTGGTAAGATAAAGGTGATGGCTATTAACGATTGTGGTTATTCAGCTGCAGGTGAAAAAACAGTTTTTATAAAAATTATTCCAACAAAACCAAACAATATTTTAGGTCCAAACAAGGCATGTAAAGGTAGCACTAATTTATACACGGTACCAAAAGTTGCAGGCGCAGTTGCATATAATTGGACATACCCAATTGGGTGGTCTGGAATTTCAACTTCTGATAGTATCGTCGTCATTCCTAACGCATTAAATGGAAACATTTCAGTAACTGCAATAAACTCTTGCGGAATATCTCCTTTAACTTTTCTAAGCGTTTCAATTGATTCTATCCCTGTAAAACCTGATTCAATAAATGGATCAAATAGTATTTGTTTTGGGATAAATACCAATTACAATGTGCCCGTCGTATCAGGAGCTACAAATTACATTTGGAATAAACCAATTAGTTGGAATGGAAGCTCTAGTTCAAATTCCATATCAATTTCTGCAGATACTAATAGTGGGAATATTTCCGTTTCAGCTATGAATTATTGCGGGGTATCCCCCCCATCAATTAAAAATGTTAAAGTCAATTCAATTCCATATAAACCAAGCAATATTTCCGGTCCAATTTCAATTTGTCATTTTAACACAAATAAATATTCAATAGCTAAAATAATTGGTGCAAACTCTTACAATTGGACAAAACCACTCGGATGGACTGGCGCATCAAATGCTGATAGCATAATCCTCAATTCCAGTTCTGGAAGTGGAACAATTTTTGTTTCTGCCACTAATGCATGTGGAACTTCTGCAACTACTTCATTATACGTTTTAAATAATCCACCAAGCAGTTCGAATATATTCCGATCCTCGTGTTTCACAACACCCTATTTTTTTAACAATCAATTCTTAAACAAAACAGGAATTTATAAAGATACATTGGTCAATTTTAAAGGTTGCGATAGTTTTATAACTTTAAATTTAATTGTAGATACTCCTATCGCTTCTATAGTACAAATTGGTAAAATTTGTCAAGGAGTTCCATGCACATTGACTGCAAATAATTCAAATTTATATGGAAACTTTCTGTGGAGCACGGGTGCAACAAGTTCTTCTATCATTACCACATCCACCGCGCCAATTACTTTGCAATATACTCGACTCGCTGACAATTGCCCTGCATCCACCTCCGCTGCTTATACTCCTCAAGCAATAACAAATTGTGGTGGTCGCTTGGTCATTGAAGCGGATACCCTAGTATTTCCTACCGATACGATAAAAGTAAAAATCAAGATGGAAGGAGGCGATAATGTCTTCTCCCTATTTTCTAAACTCAAATGCTATAAAAATTCAAATGTAAAATATACTTTAGCAAGAAGTGAAGTAGGAAATTATTTGGGGACTTCCAATATCACTCAACCGCCAATAATTACCAATATGGGGTCATATGATTTACTCGATTTCGGCATGAGTAAAACAGCAGGACAATCGGGAACGAATGGCTCAGGACTTGTCTATACATTTTATTTTGTAACACAATTTATCAAAACTGTTTCGCTCGATACATTCAATCAAAAATATGAAAAAATTCAATTTGAATTAGTTACTCCAATCGTGAATGATGCTTTAGGAACACAGCGGAATATTGACATTTTACCTTTGGTAGAAACTAAAATCATTCAAGCAGTTCAAGTTTGGCCAGGAGATTTGAATGCAGATAAAAAAGTAAATGTCGCCGACATATTGCCTATAGGATATTTCTATAACAGAACAGGACCATTAAGGCCTAATGCCACTTTACAATGGAAGGCTCAAATATGTGGTCTTTGGGGTGATTCTTTCTACGTTAAAAAGAGTCGCGGTTTTTCTGTCTTTGCTGATGGAAATGGCAATGGCAAAGTGGACCTCGCTGATCAAAATTCGATTGGATTTAATCTTGGCAGTGTTCATCTCAAAACCGAGGCTGATGATCCAATTCCTACGATTAAACCTAACAATGGAATTCCATTAAACATCGACATTGCTGAAACTAAAATTATAAAATCTGCGCTTCCAAAGACGATTAAAATACCTGTTTACTTGACAAGTATTGTCTCTAATCCAATAGCCAATCTCTATGGCATTGCGCTGGATGTATATTTTCAATCTGCCTATGTAGATATTGCGAATATAAAAATTCTATATGACAATTCTGTTTTTGGAACACTCAATATAGATTGCATCAAAATAGAAGAGAATAAATCGACCACTGGAAGAATTGGTATAGGACTTACCAGATATAATACAACAGAATTAAATAGTGCCAACAAGGAAAAATTATTCGAAATAGAAGTCCCATTTGTCAAAGGGGCGCCGAATGGTTGGTTTAAAGTAACTGCAGTTCCAATTGGCGCAAACGACAAGGACGGAGATGAAATTGCCATTCGTTGGGGTGTAGATTCTATATTCATTGAAGGCGATGGTGGAACAGGTTTTAATGAAAGCAAAATCCAAGATTTCCAAGTTCATGCTTTCCCAAATCCTGCAAAAAGAAATCTTACATGTTCAATTTGAGTCTTCAACCATTTCTAAAGGAAGTATCCTATTAAAATCTTTAGAAGGAAGACTTGTAAAGTCAATCGATTATGTAACTCCAGAATCAAATCCTAATAAAAATTCTTCCACGATTGAAACTTCTATTGATTTAGAAAATATCAGTCGCGGAGCCTATATTTTACAAGTGATCCAAGATAATGGAAAAAGTGCTAGAAAGGTTATTGTGATTGAATAAAACATTCACATTCAAGATTGAATTTTAACAAAAAGATTTTTTACTTTTGTATTCTAAATAGCATTAAATGCCCGTCTTATCAATGTTTTATGGCATAATAGTCCTTATGTATCACTTCGATACAAAGAGGCATAACTTGCCACATATTCATATTAAGTACGCAGAGTTTGAATGTGTAATAGCCATAGAAGATAGTATTATCCTTGAAGGAAGTATCCCTAAAAACAAAATGAAATTAGTAGATGCTTGGATGGAATTGCATAGAGAAGAATTACTTGCCAATTGGAAACTAGCTATAAATGGTGAACAGATTTTCAAAATAGACCCACTAAAAATAATGAAAAACCCTCGAGTCATAAAAGTCCACCCGCTTGAAAACTATTCCCTTGAATTATCCTTTGAGAATGGTGAAACAAAAATTTTTGATGTCGCTCCCTATTTAGATAAGGGAGATTTTGTATTGCTCAAAGATATGACTAGATTTAAAAAAGTCTCTGTGCAATACGGAAGTGTCTGTTGGGAAGACGAACTCGATTTCTGCCCAGACACCCTTTATGAAGATTCAGTAGAATATGAGAAAAAGGATACAAAGCAATAGTCTAAGCGTATTTGATAAATCAAACAAATCGAGCAATCCCTACAACTTAAACTTCACCCCGATGCTTATCAAATAATCAGCAAAAGCAGCATCTCCAGTGATGTTGGAATTGGTATCTGCAGATCTTCTAGTATCGGAATTGCTCTTGGTTCTGTTTCGATAGAGGGCAATGGGCAAAGAGAAATTGAGGACGTATTTCTCAGCGGTGTAAACAAAAGTTGGTTCAGCTGAAACAATAAATCCAGGTCTTCTAAATCCGCGGCTACCGCCCACTAAATCACTTGACGGCAATCCTTCGATTCTCAATCCCGCCATATAGGACCATTTTTTATGTTGGAATCCCATGCCTATTCTAGCCATATATAAATCAGGAACACTCATCACATCTGTATTGTATTTCTTGGCTGTCGCATTAGAAATGCCGCCTCGCGCCGTGGAGGTTCCATTGACTTCGCGCGGACTGAGCAAATAAAATCCATTGCAATAGGCACTAAATTTTTCTTTTATTTTGATAAACGAATTCATCTCAAAAGAAATGCCTGTTCCGCCATCGCCTAATTGAATAGATTGATCAACTGCACCCATGACGAATGAATCTTTGCCTCTGTAAAAGTAGTCTTGGTAATTTGCATTGCCCGTTGGCAGTTTAATTCCAAGTCCCAATTGAATATTTCCTTTGGGGTGCTTCTCAGGATCAATCATCCATCGATATGCACTGATTCTAATATCACCAATGCCAAAAGAACTCGTCTTATTTCTTGTGAGTCCATCGTGCTCATACAAGGAAGTGCGCGAATACATCAAGACTGGCGCAGTGAGTGCCATAGACCATCTATAATCAAATTTTCGAATCACTGAAATCGCCATCTCATTGGAATAGTTGATGACATTATTGGCCTTTTCTATTCGCTCGTGCTGTTCGATATCATTGACGAAATGCTTGTATGACCTGAAATAGCGATTGCTCAAGCTTAACTCCCATCCAGCTTTTTCTTTTACATCACCATCCATATTGCACATTCCCCGAATCGCCACACAGCCTTGGGCGTTGGAGTTTTGGACGAGATAAAAACACAAACCAAAGAAAAGAAAATAGCGCATCGAAGAAGTTTTAATTGCAAATATAGCATTTTGCAAATTCTTATTTAACCCTTCTTAACATGCCTAGGCATTTAATATGATACATTTGCGGTATAATACGCACTGATGAAAACATATTTACTTATTCTAGTCATAGCGCTCTGGGGAATTGGTTGTCAATCGCCGAAAAGTCTATACAAACAGGGCAACCTTCAAGGAGCTATTCAATTAGCTGCACAAAAAATTCGATCTGGAAATACTTCTGATAAGCATCGCCTCATTTTAGAACAAGCTTTTAACGAGTCTGTACAAGCCGAATTAAAGCGGATTGAACAGTTAAAATTGGAGGGAAATCCCGCAAACTGGGAAAAGGTTCTTTCACTTTATCAAAGCATTGATTATAAGCAGAGTTTGGTCAAACCGCTCCTTCCCATCTATATCAAGAAAGAATATCGAAATGCAGAAATAAAAATAATGGATATCGACGAAGCAATGGCAAATGCTAAAAACTATGCTGCAGAATTTTTATATGCCAAGGGAAATGTTTTACTTCAACAAAAGACTAAATATAGCGCTAGAGAGGCTTTCTATCAGTTCTCCAAAATCAATTCCCTCTATCCTGATTATAAGGATGTGCGATTAAAAATTGACAGTGCTAAGCAAAGAGGAACAAATTTGGTGCTCATCGACTATAAGAACAATTCCCCGATGATGCTTCCCAAATCATTTATTCAGGAATTGATGCATCTCTCAGCGACAGAATTTACCACGGAATGGGCTTCTTTTATCACCCGATTAGATGGAAGAAAAGTGGACAATATCATCGTTATCAATTTAAAAAACATCGCTGTCAGCCCAGAACAAATAAGGGATCGTCACTTCACAGAAAGCGCTCAAGTAAAGGATGGTTTTGTCTATGAATACGACAGTGCGGGCAGAATAAAAAAAGACCGTGAAGGAAAAGAAGTCAGACGATATAAATATATCAATGTATTTGCAACAGTGCATGAAATCGCGCAACACAAACAAGGTGTGCTCGAGGGCAGTTTCGACGTATTCAATTACAATTCGACTGAATTATACCACAGCGAGCCATTTAGAACGGATTTAGTTTTTGACCATATCGCTTGTACGTATTTCGGAGATAGAAGGGCGCTGAGTGATGCCGTTATGATAAACGTCGGTAAAAGACCGCTCCCATTTCCCACCAATGAGCAGATGATAATGGATGGCATTGCAACGGTAAAAGGGAATTTGCGGGGAATGATTCGGTCGAATAGGGCTGCGATTGAAAAATAAAAAGCACTTTAATAGTTGCATATAAATTAATTTCTTTTATATAAAAAGAATTTCTATCTTTGTTTAAGATAAATTAAAATCCGCTAAACAAAATAGATGTTTGAAATTAACGATATAGAGCGCCTTACTAGCATAAAAGCACATACCATTCGAATATGGGAGAAGCGCTATAATTTATTAACCCCCCATCGAACAGATACAAATATTCGATATTATGATGACGATCAAATTCGAAAGATATTAAATGTCAATCTGCTTGTCAATCATGGACATAAGATATCTAAAGTGGCAGCGATGAGCGAGACGGAGATGGTCGAGCAGATCAATGACATCCAAGAAGAAGATTCAGTTCGCTCCAATCATGATACTTATGTAAATGATTTGATCAATGCGATGATAGGGTTTGATGAACTCTCATTCGACAAAGTCTTAACTGCTTCAATTACTCGGTTTGGCTTGTATCAGGCTTATTTGGATGTTATCTATCCATTCTTAGTCAAAACGGGTGTTCTCTGGACGACTAAGAATATTATGCCGGCCCAAGAACATTTGATTGCAAACATCATTCGAAAAAAAATCATTGCTTCGATCGATGGCTTGCCAATGCCTAAGAAAAAGGGCAAAGTATTCATTCTCTTTCTATTGCCGAATGAATGGCATGAGATGGGTCTCTTATTGGCAGATTTTCTTATTCGGCAAAAAGGGTATATGACGATTTATTTGGGACAAAATGTTCCTACCAACTGCTTGTCGGAGACAATTAAAAAAACCAAAGCATCGCAACTTGTCACTTTCTACCACCGTCGCAATCATACTGAGTCCAATCGAAAGGAGCTTGAGGAACTCGTGCATACCAATTCAGGGACAAAGCTCCACGTTTGCACAACTGAAGAATATTTGAAGACATTTGAAAAGTCTTCTGATATATATACCTATGCTCACCCTCAAAATTTTATAGAGGTAATTTAAACTTTTCATTATTAAATTTTGTTTACTATCTTTGTAAAAAGATTAAACAAAAAAAATGTCAACATTATCAATTTTAGGAGGGGGAATAGCTGGACTTACGGCAGCTTCCAGTCTTGCAAAGGCTGGTCACCAAGTTGATTTAATTGATAATAATGTGCGTGTAGGTGGTCGAATTTCCTCTTTTTCAAAAAATGGATTTTTATTTGATAAAGGACCAAGTTGGTATTGGATGCCCGATGTATTTGAGCGCTTTTTCAATGAATTTGGTCGCACCCAATCAGATTTTTACGATTTAAAGCAATTAGATCCTGGATTTAAAATATTCTACGAAGGGGATAATACATTGATGGTTCCTTCAAATAGAGAGGCACTCTACGAGGTATTTGAAGAGATAGAAAAGGGCTCTGCGGCTCAATTGAAATTATTCCTTGAAGATGCGGAAATCAAATACAATCTCTCCATGTCAGATTTGGTTTACAATCCATCCTTATCTTGGTTTGAATTTGTGAATAAGCGCACGATAGAAGGGGTAATAAAAAATAAAATATTTCAATCATTCGACAAGCATGTGCGCAAATATTTCAAAGATGATCGCTTGATTCAATTGATGGAATTCCCTGTGCTTTTTTTGGGAGCTAAGCCCTCAAATATCCCTTCGCTCTATAGTCTGATGAATCATGCTGCATTGAATCAAGGGACATTTTATCCTATGGGCGGCATGATTAAAATAGCAGAAGCATTTGAGCAAATTGCCAGAGAGCAAGGAGTACAAATTCATTGCGGCGAAACCGTGCAGTCTATTGATATAAAAAATGGCCAAGTGCTTGAAATTAGTACTAATCATCAAAACATCGCACAGATGGAGTTGTGGTTGGGATGGACTATCACCACTTTGAGCAAAACATCCTTGAACAAGGTTGGAGAAATTACGATGAGGCCTATTGGGACAAGCGAACGCTCTCTCCATCATCGCTGATATTTTTCCTAGGCATTGATAAAAAACTGCCTCATTTAGAGCACCACAATTTGTTTTTTGATACTGATTTCAAAAAGCATGCTGAAGAGATTTACGATACCAAGGAATGGCCAACTGATCCCTTATTTTATGTCTGTTGTCCATCCAAGACAGACCCAACAGTAGCCCCAGAGGGGAGTGAAAATTTATTCATCTTAATTCCCATCGCTCCTGGCATTGCAGATACAGAGTTTATTCGAAAAAAATACTTAGAGATGGTTGTCTCTAGAATGGAAAAAACATGTAAAACTTCCATTAAAGAAAATATCATCGTTCAGGAAAGCTATTGTATCAAGGAGTTCAAAGAGGAATATAATTCCTACAAGGGAAATGCCTATGGCTTGGCAAATACGTATATGCAAACAGCAGTATTGAAGCCATCCATGCTCAATCCAAAGATAAAGAATATGGTCTATGCAGGTCAGTTGACGGTACCTGGGCCAGGTTTACCGCCAGCAATTATTTCTGGTCAAATAGCTTCTGCATTATTATTAAAACAATTAAAGAAAACATAAAACAAAAGTTAAGATAAGTATATGAAACAGCTTTTCGACGACGCATCCGTTCACTGCAGCAAGCTCATCACGCGCAAATACAGCACGAGTTTTTCTATTGGCATCTTCTTCTTGCACAAATCTATCCGCAATCCCATATATAGCCTATATGGATTTGTCCGCTTGGCGGATGAGATTGTCGATTCCTTTCATGGATTTGACAAAAAGACATTGCTAGATGAATTTAAAAAAGAAACTTTCACGGCGATAGAGCGGGGAATTAGCCTCAATCCAGTGCTTAATAGTTTTCAAGAAGTTGTCAATCACTACCAAATTGATCATGCGCTAATTGTTCAATTTTTGAAGAGTATGGAAATGGATTTGCAAAAGCAGGATTATTCTCAAAACACCTATGAAGAGTATATTTTGGGCAGTGCCGAAGTGGTGGGCTTGATGTGTTTAAAAGTGTTTACAAACGGGGATGAAAAAAGAATATCAGCGTTTGAAGCCAACAGCGATGAAATTGGGATCTGCATTTCAAAAATCAATTTTTACGCGATTTAAGGGCTGATTATTTTGATTTGGGAAGGGTATATTTCCCGAATATCGACATGAATCAATTTGGGGAGAAGGAGAAAAAGGAGATAGAAATGGATATTCAAAAAGACTTTGACGACGCATTGGTGGGTATAAGACAGTTGCCATTCAATTCAAGATTTGGGGTGTATGTATCCTATATTTACTATTGCGGGCTATTCAAAAAGATAAAGAGCTTAAACAACCTAGATATTATGAAGAAGCGGATTCGCATCAGCAATTCAAAAAAGATGCTGCTCGTTTTCAATTCCTATGTAAAATACCGATTGAACATTATTTAGCGGAAATCTCTGAAAAATGATTCAAATGAAATTCCAGGATACCATTTTGAATCATTTTTCTGCCTATTTTAGTACAAAAACTAAACTATTAATATCGAAATAGTTTAAAATTCGATTTATTTCGAATATTCTTATCTTTTTCTTGTATAATCAATTGTATTTAATACTTTTACTTATCCAAATTTAAAATTATTATGCAAAAGATTCTAACCCAGCTTCTAATTATGTTCTGCATTTTTGGTGCGAATGCACAAAATTGCAGTTCCTTCTCAGCGAGATTCAGCGTTGCCGATAGTGCAGGCTCAGCCGCTAAATTCTATGATTCGAGTGCAGTCAGTATGAATGCCATGAACATGTCCTACACCATTAAATGGGGTGATGGGGCTACTCAGACATTTGCGACCAAGCCTCCATTTCCACTCACCCATTATTACGCTCAAAGTGGTGTATACAATGTGTGTTACAAGATTACAGGATATTTAAGTCCGAATTTCTGCTCTGATTCAGTCTGTAAAACGGTCAGTATTTGCGGAAATTGGCAACTAGCATTCATTTCCAGCCTCAATCCAAGCGCATGCAACAATTGCAATGGAACCGTTTATTTATCAGGGTTGAAACCCTCCACAATTTACTATTTAAAGGGGTATGTTAAAAACAACTCATTGATAAACACCACACTCACTTTGCAAACCAATACAAGTGGGAATTTAGCAATCACTGGTCTTTGTTCAGGTGTATATACCCACTTCAAGCTTGCATCGTCTACCATGCCTAATGCATGCTTTTACTATTTTAATCCTACTTCACCTATTGTCCTAAGCTATCAGGGAAATTCGGCAATGTCTTTAAATTTGACTAAAACGAATCCCAATGGAGGTCCAAATGGATCCATGAATGCCAATGCAACTGGAGGAAATCCTTCATATAGTTATAAATGGAATACTGGAGCAACAACCAAATCCATCGGGAATTTGACTACTGGATTCTACTGTGTGACTGTTACTGATTCTTGCGGACAAGTAAAAACAGCATGTGATTCATTGATTGATCAAAATATATGCAGCGGAACACCTCCACAATTAACAGTACTTGGCAATGATAGTATTTGTGTTGGACAAGCCCTGAATATAAGAGTCCCTAAACAATGGAATACTGGCTTTGCTTATCTATGGCAGATGTCTTTTGATTCAACATCTTGGACGAATGCACCAAATGGCAGCGCAGACTCCTTAGTAGGAAATTTCCTGACTTCAGGATGCCGTTATTTCAGATGCAAAGTCATGTGCACCAATAGTGGCTTCTTCTCTTATTCTGTTGTAAAGAAAGTATGTGTAAAAACTTGTTCAAATCCAAATGCTTGTTCAGGAACACCTCCTAAACTAACAATATTCGGAACTGACAGTATATGTCCTACTCAACCAATTAATTTATATGTTACAAGACCTAATCAAACAGGCTTATATTATGCTTGGGAGATGTCTTTTGATTCTATAAATTGGAATTTAATATCTGTAGCAGGTCCAGACTCACTTACAGGCAACTACTTCACTTCAGGTTGTGCCTATTTTAGATATAAGTTGATTTGCGCGAATGGGAATCAATTTACATACTCTACAATCAAAAAGATGTATGAAAATGTAATAATCCGAATCCATGCGCAGGAACTCCACCTAAATTGAACATATTTGGCAATGACACGATTTGTCAAGGCGCTCAAGTCGCAATGTACGTGCAGAGTCAAAATCTAACAGGCTATATTTATTTATGGGAGATGTCTTTTGATTCTATCAATTGGACACAGGCGCCGAATGGTAGTGCAAATGTGTTGATTGGTAATTTCTTAACTTCAGGCTGCAGATATTTTAGGCTTAAATTGATTTGTACGAATGGCAATTCATTTACCTACTCTTTTATCAAAAAAGTATGTGTTAAAACATGTCCAAACAATAATCCATGTGCCAATGTAAAAGCTAAATTCGGCTTTACGGTAAATGGCGCCAATGTTGTATTTAAGGATTCTTCTAAAGCACCAGGTATGGGAATTACTTATAATTGGAAATTTGGAGATGGCACAAGCTCAACCATGAGCAATCCAACCAAAATATACAGCAATGCTGGAACCTATAACGTTTCTTTAGTTATCACTACTTATTGGAATAATACCAATATGGTTTGCAAGGATTCAACTTTCAAACAAGTTGTCATTGCAATTGGCAATCCATGCGCTAAATTGACTCCTTATTTTTCATTTACTCAAACAGGTACAACATTTAACTTCACCAATCAAAGTCAATACAATGGCTTGACTCCAGTGGGTGTACAATGGGTATTTGGAGATGGAACAAGTTCTACGCAAAACAATCCTACGAAGACATATACCAATGCAGGAAGTTATACAGTTACATTAAATGTCACTGCATATGACAGCGCATTGAAAGCGACATGTATCAAGTCGTACGCAAAAGTTGTTTACAATTCAAATAATCCATGCACTGGATTTGATGCTCGATTTACTTATATCAAGAATTTCACCAGCTTCAACTTCAACAACCTTTCAGTAGGCTTGGGCACAGGTACTACTTATCTATGGAATTTGGCAATGGTGCAACATCGACTTCAGCTAGTCCTTCTTATACTTATCCATTACCAGGAATTTATAAGGTGACATTGAAGATGAGCACGCAATTTGGAAATACAACTTGCCATGATTCTTTGACATATTATATCGTTGCCAACACAAGCAATCCTTGTAAAGACAGTGGATTTGTGAACAATTACAATTATTCTTGTGGTACTTATATCAGTCCAGTTTGTGGATGTGATTCAATTACTTATTCTAGTTATTGTGCTGCATATAAAGCAGGTGTAAAACAAACGAGCAATGGTCCATGTCCTAAAGACACAAACTATGTGAAAATTTGCGGTTATGTATACAATGATGTCAATAAAAATTGTGCAAAGGATTCCAATGAAAATGGATTGAACTCCATTCAGATTATTCTTTCTGGGTCACAAACCAATCTTGTAACATATACCAATACGGCAGGTTATTATTTCTTCTTTGCACCTAAAGGTTCATATACTGTCAAACAGAATCTTTCTCAAAGCACATACAATTGGAATACCCTTGCAGCAAGACAACTTTGCCCTGGCAATAATGCATCCATCAATGTATCAGCTCCAACAGGTGGCAGTACTTATTGCAACAACCATTTCTATGATACGATTAAATCATGCAAAGACTTGGGTGTGCACATTACCAAGTATCGCAATATCACGCCAGGATTTCCGCGTACTTTATATTTAAATTACAAGAATTACAGTCCATTTGCAGTGAGCAATGTGAAAGTATATTACAAGAAAAATACTGTACAGACTTTTGTATCAGCTACTCCTGCTGCATCAGGTTCTTCAGGAAACACTTATTTCTGGAATCTTGGAACGCTTGCAGCAAATCAGTCAGGAATGATCAAAGTTGAATTGTTTACACCAGTTGGAACACCACTTGGAACTGTTGCAAAAGACAGTGTTTGGATATTGCCAGATAGTGGAGATTGTGAATTGGCAAATAACAAAGCGAATTTGACAGATTACTGTAAAGGATCTTGGGATCCAAATGACAAAGCAGTTAGTCCAGCAGGTGAAGGCGACAATGGCGCTATCACTAGAGATGTAAGAACTTTAGATTACCTCGTTCGTTTCCAAAATACTGGTACAGCTCCTGCTTTCAACGTAAAAGTAGAAGATCAATTGGATGGAGATTTCGATTGGACAAGTTTAAAAATCAATGCAGTTTCTCACCCATATACTGTATCGCTTGAAGATGGCGGCAAACTTGTTTTTGAATTCCAGGATATTATGTTGCCAGATAGTGGCACTGACGAAGCAGCAAGTCATGGATTTATCAATTACTCAATCGACATGAAAGAGAATTTAAATTACGGTACAGAAATGACCAATACAGCTGCGATATTCTTTGATTTCAATGAGCCGGTGATTACGAATACAACGGTAAATACCTTGGTTCAAAAAACCAGTGGCATTATCTCTGTTCAATCAAACAATGTTAAGGTGAATATGTATCCTAACCCGATTCAAGCGATGGCGAATTTTGTCATTCAATCTGAAAAGGCAGAGGAAATGACGATTGAAATATTTGATATCACAGGAAAATCTGTTAAATCAATCCAAACTTCCATCAAAGAAGGCAATCAAACATTGACCATTCCAATGCAGGATGTACTTTCTGGCTTGTATATTGTCAATATTATGTCTGAAGGCAATAAAGTAAATTCATTCAAGATGATTAAGGAATAATTCTGATATCATTTTTCAATATTAAAAAGGCAAACCAATCTGGTTTGCCTTTTTTATGCTTTAACCCAGATTACGCATTAGAAATTCTATTGCAATGCCAATTTGGGGTTAATTTTCATGGAGAATTAATCATAAAAATTCATAAGTTTGTACTTCTAAAAAACTATCATAATGAATAAATTCGTACAGTATGTATTTTGCTTTCTAGCAATCACCATGCTAACAGGGACAATATCCAGTTGCAAAGGGAAGAAAAAAGCCGGTTCTAAAGGAACAGTAGTATTCAGAGAATCTGCAGATGCAGATATGCTCAATCCCATCAACCTCAACTCCTCCAGTGGTCGTGTGGTTGCAGATTTTATCTTTGGAAATCTAATTGACCTCGATAGAGAGAAATTGACTTATACGCCATCTATTGCTAAAGCAGAACCGATTTCTACAGAAATCACAGAAGGAGAATTCAAAGGAGGAATGAGAATTGAATTCGACATCTATGACGAGGCGACTTGGGATGATGGCAAGCCAGTAACTGTGCACGATTATATATTCTCCTTGAAAGCCGTTTTGAATCCTAAGACCAACTGTGAGAATTTGAAACCTTATTTCGAATGGGTGGGAGATGTAATCGTCGACTCTAGCAATTTGAAAAAAGTAGTGGTACTTTCTAAAGAGAAATACTTTGCAGTGGCTGAAGCAGCTACAGGCTATGTACTTCCAGAGCATTTATATGACAAAGATTTAATCATGAGAAAATTCACTTTGAGAGAATTGAATGATAAATCTAAGAAAGCCGACTTAAAAGGAAATGCAGACATTATTAAGTTTGCAGATGATTTTAATTCAGAGAAATACCAAAGAGATCCTGCATTTGTAAATGGATGCTGGGCTTATAAATTAGAATCTTGGACAACAGGACAAGAATTGATTTTAAAGAGAAAGAAAGACTGGTGGGGAGATAAAGTAAAAGGAAATTCATTCCTTGTTGCCTATCCTGATAAAATTGTCTTCAAAGTTATTCCAGATAATAATACAGCGCATACTGCATTAAAAGATGGAAAAATTGATGCATTCGAGGCAATTGACGCTAAGCGATTCAAAGAGCTTGAAGCAAACCCAGATGTAGTGAGCAAGTATACCTTGAAGCGCTATCCATTGTTGACTTATTCTTATTGTGGATTCAATTTGAGAAAAGACAATTTCAAAGATGTACGCGTTAGAAAAGCGATTGCGATGTGTATTGATAGAGATAAAATCAATCAAGTCATGTCATATGGGGAGCGCGAAAAAGCGACTTCATTTATGCATCCTTCTATCAAAGGTCAATTCAATGAAAACATCAAACAAGTTGAATTCAATCCAGAAGCAGCGATCAAATTATTGAATGAAGCTGGTTGGAAAGACACAGACGGCGATGGATTTGTCGATAAAAATGGCAAGAAATTCGTCATTGATTTCAAGATCCCATCGGGCTCTGATGTAGGAAAACAAACCTGTTTGATGATCAAAGAAAATTTCAATAAAATAGGTATTGAAATGAATTTGACTGAAAAAGAATTCTCTGTTTACTTACAGGATCTACACAAATTTGATTTTGAGATGAGCATGGGCGCATGGACCATCAATCCTACTACAGCTGATCCTAAGCAAATTTGGCATACTGCATCTGCGGTAGAAGGCGGATCCAATTATGTTGGATTTGGCAATGCTAAGACAGATAAATTGATCGATGATATGCGCGCAGAATTGAATACAGAAAAGAGAAATGGCATGTTGAGAGAATTGCAACAAATCATCGCTGATGAGCAACCCGTTGTTTATTTATTCTATCCTGTAAACAGAATGGCTGTGAGCAAGAAATTCGATGTGAAGTTCTCTATGAAAGATCCAGGATTCCATTTGAATGAATTCAAACCAGTTGAATAATTAATTTAAGCATACTTTAAAAAAGCCAAGCAAATTGCTTGGCTTTTTTATTTCACTTCTGCATACTTTGACCATAAAGTATCACGTTAAGTTCTTATTTTGCAAACAGATTTTAATGCTATGCTCCTTCTTATTTCACCAGCGAAATCACTCGAACTCGACAAACCAGTTCTCACCAAGGAATATACAATCCCTCATTTTTTAAAAGAAGCAGAAGCACTTATGCCCGCCCTTAAAAAGCTCAAGGCGCCTGCTATTGGTAAATTGATGGATATCAGTCCGAAATTAGCTGATTTGAATTACGACCGATTTCAATCTTTTCATACCCCATTTACCCTAGAGAATGCAAGACCTTCTTTGTATACTTTTGATGGAGATGTCTATACTGGATTAGATGCATTTAGCATGAAGAAAAAAGAAATTGAATTTGCACAGAAACATCTGCGTATATTATCAGGACTATATGGATTGCTGAGGCCATTGGATTTGATGCAAGCATATCGACTAGAGATGGGAACAGAATTTAAGAATAAAAAGGGCAAGAATCTATATGAATTTTGGGGAGACGCTATCACAAATAGAATCAACGAAGAGATGGAATTATTGAAGACCGATACATTGATTAATTTAGCTTCTATTGAGTATTTCTCCGCAGTAAAACCAAAGAAAGTCAAAGGGAATATCATCTCTTGTCAGTTCAAAGAAAAGAAGGGAAATGCGTATAAGATAATTTCTTTCAATGCAAAAAAAGCGCGGGGAACCATGGCTAGATTTATCATCAATCATCAAATTAAAAAGGCAGCTGATATCAAAGCATTTGATCAGGATGGATATCAATTTGCCGAGTCTATGAGCAAAGCGGATGAATGGGTTTTCATCCGATAGAATGACTAATAAAGAATTGGGTACAATATGATACACATTGGGAAAATAGCTACTTTACTTGAAGATATTCTTGCGCAAAAAGACTATTCTAAAATACTCGTTTTAGTCGACGAGCATATAGAAGCCAATTGTCTCCCTTTACTATTTTCGAAAGACTCATTGATCCATTTCGAACTCATCAAAATTCCTTCTGGAGAAGAACATAAAACACTAGATACTTGTCAACTTATCTGGGACCAATTCAATCAGCACCATGTCGATCGAAATGCGGTGTTGATCAATCTCGGTGGAGGCGTCATCTGCGACATGGGTGGATTCGCAGCGAGTACGTATAAGCGCGGCATCGATTTTATCAATATCCCTACTACCATATTAGCCATGGTGGATGCATCTTATGGAGGGAAAACGGGAATTAATTTCAATGGAATCAAAAACAATATCGGTGTCTTTAAAAATGCGATAGAGACAATTATTCATCCAGTTTTTTTGCAAACTCTACCCTTCCGAGAACTGCGCAGCGGTTGGGCTGAAATTATCAAACATGGATTGATTGCGGATAGAGATTATTTCGCAAGGATTGAACCCATCACTGAACTCACCAAAATAACAGAAGCAGCATGGACAGAGATAATTCGAACTTCTATTCAAATAAAATCGTCGATTGTCGATCAAGACCCTGAGGAGAAAGGCATACGAAAGATTCTCAATTTTGGTCATACGATTGGACATGCGATAGAAAGTGCTAGTTTAAAAACAGATCAACCGCTATTGCACGGTGAGGCGATTGCTATAGGGATGTTATTAGAAATAGAATTATCGGTGGAGCACAATCATTTTTCCTTGGAAGAAAGTAGAAGGATTGCAAAATATATAAAGCATATTTTGAAGATATTTGCGAGGATAATTGGCATTCTAATCCAGACAATTGGAAAAATTTTCTGAAATTTGATAAGAAAAATAGTCGCGAAAAAATTCGATTTTCATTGCTCAAAGAGATTGGAGAGTGTGGATGGGATATCGATATAAGCCATTTATAAATTGCAATTCTCTAAGTTACATTTTACCAAAACAAAAAAATCCCCCAATGTATAATCTACTATGAGGGACTTTTTAATATTTTATGTTATTCTAAAAATTCGCGCGCAAGGTCAATCTCAAATTGCGACCGGGAGCGGAAATGCCCGAAGCAAAAACTCGATAATGGCTATCCATGATATTCTCCAAAGCTGCTTGAACTGTAATGTTTTTGACAATATCATAACTCGCCCTTAGATTCAATGTATACCAAGATGGCGTATGGCCTTTCAGCGGATCAGCACTCTTGTCTGGGTTGTCCTCGCCGCCTCCATACTCTGCCGTTTCCTTTGCTCCATTGAATAATAGGGATAATTCTGATTTGAACTTGGGAATAAAATATTGAACTGATACTTTTCCTGACATAGGTGGGATATGATCTAATGGGCTTTCTGGTGCCGTGTTGGCCACTTTTCTTCTTCCATTGATAAAATTTACATTTCCTCCTAAATCAACATGTTTACCCACTAAGATGCGCATTGAGCCATATGCTCCTGTAATTTTTGCAGAGGATGCATTGCCCAACTTCTGATAAGAAAAAGCCACCCCATCGATGATGGCAGAATCCTGTCCATTGACACTGGTTACTTCATTGCTGATAAAATCAGAGATATAGGTATAATACGCACCAAATTCCAAGGTCAATACATCTGCTATTTTATTCCATGAATTGAACTCATAATTGACTGCCATCTCTGGCTTTACATTTGGGCTATTTACTTGAATCCAATTGGTATTGTCGAAAATCTTAGTCACATCATCGAGGTTGGGAGAGCGATATCCAGAGCTAACATTCAGCGTTAATTTATTATTTCTCGATGGCAATAAACTCAAGCCTGTATTGAATGAAAACCCATGATTGGTGATATCAAATGATCCATACTTTCTGAAAGTGTCTGTCACTTCGCATGAAATTGTATTGAGCGAATACCTTCCACCCACATTCAAATAAGCCAAATCTTTTTGCAATTCGATGATGTCCTGCGCATAAATGGCGTAGTTCCCCGTTATACTTCCACCATCGGGATATCGCGTAGAAGCATAAGACTTCGCTCCTGTTAAAATATTATACCTATTCACTGAACTCGCCACAAAATTATTGACGGTCTCGATTCCATAAGCCAATTGATGTGCTTTAACATGCTTGGTTAAATCGACATTGAGTGTTGCCATATCAACATTCTCCATTTGCGAGCGGCTATTGTTATTGCCATAATTCCGATTATTTCTACTCTCTTTATAGTTCTGATATGCTGCGGTAATCCGCATTCTATCGGCGAAGATTGTATTCATCCTATGATTTAAAGTATAGGCCATCATGGTACGAGATTCTGGACCATAAAACCATTCAGCGCTAGAGAATTTATTTGAAATCGGATTTTCATCCAAGCCCATGCCCTTGGCGCGCTCTGTCAAACGATCATATCGAGGAACATCCGTCGAATTGGAATATTGAATATTGAATAGATGATTGGTATTATCATTCTGCACGAAATAAATTTTTTGCAAAATATTATACTGAGCATAAGCAGTTCCAATTTGTTCATTAGGATTTGGATTGAGGACCATACTATCTTTCCCATTCGATCGAACTTGATAATAGAGCCTCTTTCCCCAGTTTCCATAGGTTGAATCGCGAATATTTCCCATCATGAGGTTGCCAAAATTTGAATAAGAAAAAGCAGTTAATGCCGCAAATTTTTTGCCTCCGACATTGAGTGTAAATCCCCCTGATTTTTCATTGCTCGCATTGGCATAGCGCAGAAAAGCAGACCCAGAAAACCTCATAGAATTTGATGTATCATCGCCTCGTTTCAATTTGGGCTTAGCAGTGGTAAAATTCAATACGCCGCCCAGTGCATCACTACCATATAAGGTCGAACCTGCGCCATAATAAATCTCCAAATTATCCAATTGACCATTGTCGACACGCATCACATTTTGAAGATGTCCTGCTCTGAAAATGGCAGTATTCATTCGAACGCCATCCACTACAATCCCAATTCTATTCGCCTCTAAACCTCTGATAATTGGACTTCCCCCACCATTTTGGCTCTGCTGAACTGTAATTGTTCCAGTATTCTGAAGCACCTCACTCATACTGCCGAGCGAATTAAATTTTAGGGTTTTAATTGTAATGACATCGATGGTCTGTGCGATTTCCTTTTTTTCTGCATTGAATTTATTGCCCGAAACGACGATGTCTTTTAGATTGCTTAGCGCATTTTCTGGCGCCTCAGTTTGCGCCAATCCTATACTGAGATGAAACCACAGCGCGATGCACGTAGTCCATTTTAACTTGTTTATCATTGTTTTCATTTAAAATAAAATAATACGATACCGCCCCATATGCCTTATCAATTTGAATATTGCAATGTGCAAAAAAATGATGTCGTCAGCACTTCATGAGCATGACAATCAATCAAAGTAAATGGGATGTAAAAAAATTCGTGGATACACGAAATTAAATGAAAGCTTCTGGTGGCGGTAGTAATATGCCCAAATCTTCATTCGATATGAAGCGAGCATTCCAAACAAATTTATCTTTAGAAACTATCGTATATAAAGGCTTTTGAATAGTTTGTTTTCCCTCAACAAAAAACAAAGAATGAAAAAAGGAGTAGCATTGATTTGCTTGCTTCTTGATTCCTGGGTCGTGGCTCAAGACCTCCAATAATTGGTCTTCTATTTGTGCAAGGAATTTCGATTCAGCAATATCTTGAATCACATAGTAGACAATTCCATTTGACGTTTTAACAGTTGATACAATGTCAAACATGATTCCATTCAATCGAAACTCATGGCTGTTATGCCATTCTAACGGAGGATTCGCTTGACTATTCTCCTTCACCTCAATCTTGACACATTGTTCTTTGGCAATTCCACGAACCATCTTTCTCTTGAAGGCTTTGGCATAGCGATGCTTTCCCCCTTGGTAATGAATATAAGTACTCAGGGCAGGGTAGAGAAAGAGAATCAACAATATGGATGCTATTACTTGCTTCATGATGTTTCGGAGAGCGAATTTAAGGAAATTTACGCTTGATTTACTTTTTTATTTATTGGCTTCAAAGGCATAAATTGGAAAGCATTTTATAAAGATTTATGTGGATTTTTTAGCAATTTCAATAATGCTCAATCAAAATACCAAGATGAAAAAACAATTGCTTAGTTTTACATATAATACCATTTAAAACCTACCATTCATGAAGCATGAAATTCTCCTCTTCGCCCTTTGTTTTTCATTATTAGAGTTGAATGCCCAGAGTCGAATCCACCTCGATGAAAAGGTCATTTCTGCTTACAAAAGCGAAGATAAGCGCTCTGAAGTTGCCAATTCAATCGAAATTATTCAAGAAAAAGATATCATCAATAGTCAAATTAGCACGACAGCAGATCTTCTTGAAAAGAAGGGAAATGTTTTTATACAGCGCAGTCAATTGGGCGGTGGAAGTCCTATAATTAGGGGTTTTGAAGGATCGCGAATTTCCATCATCATCGATGGTGTGCGCATGAATCACGCTATCTATCGCACCGACCACATACAAAATGTGATCAGCATCGACAATAATATGCTCGAAAGAGTAGAGATATTGGAAGGTCCCCAATCCACCATTTATGGGAGTGATGCGCTCGGCGGAGCAATGGTTTTTAATACCCGAAAGCCAAAATTCTCCACTGAGCCTGATGAGAAATTGCTCTTGAGAGTTGGTGCTGCGCTGCAATATGCCTCAGCTGCGCAAAATAGGAAAATGAATTTATTCATGAATTTAGGTGGCAGAAAAATCGCGAGCACAACCAATTTCACCTTATCCGAATTTGATCATTTGCGCACTGGTCAGAATAGGGCAGCCAGAGAAGGGGATTGGGGTTTAAATAAAACGTATGTAGCATGGAAAAATAATCAAGATACTATACTGGAGAATGAAAAACCATGGGTAATCCAGAATGCCGCATTTAGACAATATGATTTGATGCAAAAATTTCTTTCAAACTATCCGATGCTACCATAATCCATGCCAATTTTCAATTGTCAAATACATCAGATATTCCACGAACCGACCTCATGAATCGAGTTGATAGCAATGGTGTTTTTGAATATGCCGAATGGCGATATGGTCCGCAGAAACGCATCATGGGAAGCATTCAAGCCATCATCTCTAGTCATACTTTTCTCTCAGACAAATTGACGATTACTGGGGCATTTCAAAAATTGTATGAAGAGCGATTGACGCGAAAATTTGGCAATAGCAAACTCGTCGATCAATTCGAAAATGTATCTGTTGCGAGTTTGAATATAGATGCGAAAAAGCGCTTTAATTCACAGAACAGTCTATTGTATGGTCTTGAATTTATCTATAATGAAGTCTATTCAAAAGCGACACGCGTAGATAAAATCACTGAAAAATTGGACAGCAATGCCACCACGCTATATCCTGAAAATGGCTCTTATACAAGATCCTTGGCTGCTTATATCAAACACGATTATCGCTTCAATGATATGTGGGTATTCAGTTCGGGAATGCGCTTTGGTTTGAATAGTTTGAATGCGGGTTATCAAGCCCTTGCGAATAGTATTCCATTCACCGAACTCTCTATGGATAATTTCTCCATCGTCGGACATGTATCTATCAATTTTCATCCATGCAATCGATATAGATTCTATGGCCTTTTATCCAGTGGATTTAGAGCACCGAATATTGCTGATATCGGGAAATTCTCCTCTGATGCCATCAACCAAAAACTCATTATTCCCAATGCATCTTTAAGTCCCGAAAAAATCTATAATTTCGAATTGGGCTTTTATTATAGTCCAACGGGCCAATGGGAGTTTGACATCAATCCCTATTTTATGTATGTGCAAGATCTCATGCAGATAAGCCCTGGGCAATACCTTGGGGCAGATAGTATATTGGCTGATGGTGTTGCGCAAAAAGTATATTTGATGTCGAATAAAAACGCGGGCATCAATACAGGCATTCAATTTAAAGCCAACTATAAAATCAGCAAGGTGGTCAATGCCTATGCAAACTATACCTATACATTCGGACAAAATATCACGCAGGGACTTCGCTTAGATCATATTCCCCCGATGTATGGGGTAATTGGCGTAAATGCGGAATTCACCAAATGGATGATCAATACGAATATCAGATTCAATGGCGCGAAAAGCCTTGAATTCTATGGTCCAGCGGGAAGCAGCGACAATATCGATTACGCATTGCCGACAGGAACTCCTGGATGGTGGACATTGAATGCCTCTGCGAAATATCAATGGACAAAAGCGTTTCAAATGAATTTTGGTATCGACAATTTATTCGATTTGCACTATCGTCCATTCTCATCCGGCATCAGCGCGCCAGGAATAAATTTTGTGGTGGGGATGAGAGGAGAATTTTAAAGAATTATGAATTTTGAATTATGAGTTTTGAATTAATAATGAAGAATTAGAAATTAGAAATACTAATTAGTCTATTAAGATGATACTTAAAATAATATCGATAATGCTTGTATGTATAATGCAAGATAGTTTTGGCCTAATTACTATTAAAGGTCAAATAATTGATTCAAAGTCAGGGAATCCGCTCGCCTTTTCACATATCGTGCTTATCAACAAAACAGATACATTTTACAAAAAAACAAACTTAGAAGGAGAATTTCAATTCAACAGGATACTTCCAGATACATATAAAATTCTTATCAAAGATTTTGGTTACGTGCCCTTAGATACAACAATCAGTTTAATTGCCACATCTCAACTAAATTTTAGTTTAATCAATATTGCCCGAGATTCAATTTTACTGCAATTTACAAATAGAAAAAAAGCCTTCCGTGATATCGAATCAAAGAAAATATTTCTATACCTAAAAGGAGGAGGGATTTTTCGTGAGTCAACATTAACTAATCTGGACAGCGCTTTTGAAAACAAATTCAATCTCAATTATAAAATTAGAGGTTGCAGCAGATTTAAAGAAGATAACGATTCTGAATATAATCATACAATTTTCGAATATCTCGACAAGACCTACGGTAAAGTTTGGCGTAAGTCGGTCAGAAAAGATATTGTAGGTCTTTAGAGCAATCTTATTCGTATAGTTTGAAAAAGAAATTCAATAAAAAAAATAAAATCTATATCATGTTTCACACAAATACACTCTGGTTTGAAATTTCAGTAATTAGCATTGTCTTATTGCTAGGACATATCTGCTTCGGGCACTTTGAGGAGCGAAGTTCGATGTGGCGCAAGGTATTCAAGGCGATTGCTACTTATATCATTTTCATATCCATCTCGATGTATTTCGGAAGAGAAATTGCGTTTATTGTCTTGGGTCTATGGTTGATTCCCATACTTTATATACATGGTTATATGCTCCCTAAAAAAGGGATCAATGGTTGGACTGGAGAACCAAAAGCAAAATACTATGAATTCAGGGGTTGGGATAAGGATATTTTTAAAGAAAAATAAATGTAGATTGTACCTTAATAAAAATTAGTTCTAAAATTCCTACTTCTAATTGTTTATAATATTACTTTGCAGATTAGTGACGAATTGCAATAAAACATACAACAAATTAAAGGCGCTCAATTATTATTTCTGTTTTTATTAAACTTTCACTTTTTCAGCGGTTCAGCGCAAGGTACTGACACCATTCTCTCTCGAACCCTTCCCAAAATAACTATAGAGGGGAATGCACCGCGGCACACCATGCAAAGACTCGAGCCCATCGTCGGCACTTATATATATGCTGGTAAAAAGAACGAAGTCATTTCCCTTCAACATATCGATGCCAATATTACTGAAAAAACTGGGCGACAAATTTTTGCCAAAATTCCAGGCATTTTTGTCTATGATATGGAAGGCGGCAATCAAATAAATATTTCTGCAAGAGGGTTAGATCCGCATCGTGGATGGGAATTCAATTTGCGAAAAGATGGTATCATTTTAAACTCCGACATGTATGCCTATCCCGCAAGTCATTACAGTATCCCCATGGAAAGTGTTGAACGCATAGAATTGGTGCGAGGAACAGGATCACTTCAATACGGTGCGCAATTTGGCGGCATGTTGAATTATGTATCCAAACAAGGAGATACTTCCAGACCATTAGGCTTTGAGACATACAATACCATTGGTTCTGATAATTTATTGAGCACTTATAATTCAATCAGGGTCAAAATGGGGAAGACAAAATACTATGCCTATTTCTCGAAGCGATCAAGAGACGGCTATAGAAAAAATGAACATACCGACTACGATGCGGAGGGTATTGCAATGACCTATGAACACAGTGAAAAAATGTCTTTACGCTTAGAATGGGCGCGATCGAACTATCTCTATCGACTTCCTGGACCATTGACTGATTCAATGTTTCGCGAAGATCCAACCCAAGCGAGCAGAGGACGAAATTATTTTAATCCCGCCATCAATATTCCCTCTTTTACTTTGAAATGGAATATTCACAAAAACACAAAAATTCAATTCGTATCATCGGCGCTCATTGGGGTGCGCAATAGTATTCTATTTGACAAACCCGCGACGATGGATGATACCATAATTGCAAGCACGAATGAATATGCGAATAGACAAATTGATATCGATCGCTTCAATAGTTTCACCCAAGAATTGAGATTATTGCAATCTTATACTTTGGGAAAACATCAGAGTCATCTTGTCGTGGGAATGCAATACATGAACAATGCACTGCACAGAACTCAACTAGGCAAAGGCAGCGCAGGAACAGACTTTGATTTGAATTTAGTTGATCCAGTTTGGGGAAGAAATTTGTATTTTAAAACTCAAAATATTGCCCTTTTTGCAGAAAACAATTTCACGCTTTTGAAAAACTTATCCTTCAATTTGGGTGCTCGATTTGAAATGGGCGAGAGCAATATGACAGGAAAAATTATTTATTATCCAGAGAATGCCATACCTGTTTCCATTCCACACCGATTTCCATTATTCGGTGCCAGCATTGATTATAAACCCACTGAACAAATCAATTTCTATGGCGGATTTTCACAGACATATCGACCAATGCTGTTTAAGGATATCGTACCAGGATCTCTATTTGAAAAAATTGACCCCAATATTCGCGATGCGGATGGATATAATGCAGAGCTTGGATTCCGAGGGAAATTTCTATTCCTTCAATGGGATATAACCGGTTTTTTACTTCAATACAATAATCGATTTGGGACTTTAGCCTTGACGGATAGTCTTGGCAATTTTTACGCGTATAAAACGAATATTGGAAATTCCCTCACCAAAGGATTGGAGATATTCCTGCAAGCCAATTGGACATTGCCCCATAAAAATCAAATCAGCATATTCACATCTACTTCTATCATGGATGGAAGATATAGTGATGGCAAATTAAAATTGGGCAATACAAATGTCGATATTTCCGGAAACAAAATTGAAAGTGTGCCTGATATCATCTCGAGAAATGGAATGACATACCAATACTCAAAATTGAGCATCACCTTGCTCTACAGCTATACTTCAAGTACGTATGCAGATGCTTTGAATACAGCGCTTCCCAATCCTTCAGGATCAGTAGGATTAGTTCCATCTTATGGAATAGTCGATATGAATTTAACATATAGAGTCTCGAAGTCATTAGAATTCAAAACAAGCATTAATAATTTGACCAATGAGCAATATTTCACCAAGCGCCCGATGTTCTATCCTGGACCTGGGGTTTGGTCATCGGATGGGGCGAATGGGACTTTTTCTATAGTCATTAGGTTATAATTATTACTAAATACACAAAAAAATATACTTTTACATAAACAAAATCATTCTTCACATGTCAAAAATTCTACTCAATTCAATTTTCTGTATTTTATTATTAAATGCATGCAGTAAATCTTCAAGCTCGAACACAACAGATCTTGTTCAACAGGGCAATTTGAAGATTACCCTTTACAATGATGGAGGAAAAGATGAGACCTATTATTTCACGGGTTATGTATTTACTTTTTCTAGTGGGAAAGTTACAGCAACTAAATCTGGCAGTAGCTTTGATGGTACATTAACATTGGGGACAGATGATAGTCAAAAGAAATTCATACTAACTTTTGCCAGTTCTCCTTTGGATAAGTTAAATGATGATTGGCATATTGCCGAAGAAACGAGTACAAAAATTCGTTTGGAGGATGTCAGTGGAGGTGGAGGTGGAACGGACCTATTGACTTTTGAAAAGAATTAATTCCAATCTAATTGGTTGCTCATTTGCATTAAAAAACAATTGAAAGGGTTTTAATAGGCAACCCAATCTTAATCTACACTTTTTAAAAACAAACATAAAATTGGTTTTCACTGACCCATTATGTTTAAACACTTCTGATGAGAATATCATCAATGGGTCTCGATTGTATTAAAGCTTATTGATAATTTAATCTTAAAGTATGCTCCAATGACAAGAAATAGCGTCCCTTTTTATTATTTGAACAATAGCATTTTAGCTTTATCTTTTTTACACAATTTACTGTTAGTGTTACCCAAACATTTAAATTTAATTATTAATACTTAATTTAAAATAGTACCTTTAGTTTTATAAACATATAATTTACGAAACATTAAATACCTAAGCCATGAACAAATTACAAATAACAATTTTAGCAATAACCATTGCGATTTTTTGTGGATGGAGCAATATTGCTCATGCTCAATGGGTTCAGGCGAATACTGGACTACCTATCAATGAGGTGAATTCTTTTGCGACTATTGGTACAACTATATTTGCATCAACTGGAAATATTTCTGGGAATGGCCAAGGAGTCTATAAATCTGTCGATAACGGGAATAACTGGACGGCTTCAAATAGCGGACTTGTAAGTCTAGACACGCGAAAATTATTGCAGTTGAAGACACTCTTTTTGTTGCTATAGCAGGAACAAACCTCACCGATGGAGGAATTTATAAATCAATAGACAAAGGGGCAACGTGGACCGCTTCGAACAATGGCTTGTTGAGAAACATCGCTTATTCGATTGTTCATTTAAATGGAATATTATATACAGGAATCAGTGCGCCTAGCAGCCAGAAGGCTGTCTATACATCTAGTGATTATGGGCGAAATTGGACAATTACTAATAGTTCTGTATTAAATAATAACACAATCAAATCAATAGTTAAAGTAGGTGGGAATATTTTAGCTGCCTCTGACGGCGGCACTAGGGGTGTTTATATTTCTAAAGATAATGGCGCTACATGGGATACGACAAGTATTAAATCTGAGACAGATGCGCTTGCAGTGCTAGGAACAACCGTTTTTGCAGCAACGGGAATTGGCGTAAAAAAATCAAGCGACAATGGTCTTACTTGGACCACTACAAAGAATGTAAGTGGTGTCATTGATAATGCTATCACATTAGCGGTTATTGGGAACTGCTTACTCGTAGGCACCCCAGGAGGCTCTGTTTATTCTACGTCTGACAATGGCGCTAGTTGGAATAATGTCAGCACAGGCACCAGCCTAAACCTAGCGCCTGAAGCTTTTGGAATGACAGCTGGTTTCCTATTCGCAGGAGTTAATTTCAAAACCGTCGGCATATGGAAACGCGCTATTTCAGAATTTGGTTGCACTTCTGTAGGATCAAATCTTGCAGAAGAAAATTTTTCTTCATTTCATATTTACCCCAATCCATCAACAGGAATTTTCAATTTTATAGCGTCGTCAAACATATCTGAAATAGAAATTCACACGACTCTTGGAGAAAAAATTTATACTAAAAAAGTCAATTCGGAGAATACATCCATCAATTTATCTGATAAGCCAAAAGGAGTTTATTTTTATCAAGTAATAGATAATTCAAGCGTTTTAAAATCCGGGAGAATTATCAAAGAGTAAAACAGAGAATTAATTTATCTCTATTTTTTCAACATCTCAATCGCTACAAAAGCCATTAATCCACTGCTGTGCCTAAAGGCCTCTTCGTCGATATCGAAATTCGGGGTATGTATATTGGCAGTGATGCCTTTAAAGATATTGCCTGTGCCCAAACGATAAAAAAATGCAGGCACTTGATGCGTGTAATAGGAGAAATCTTCCGCACCCATTCTAATATCCATCTCTACTATTTTATCATCCCCCAAATACGTTTTTGAAAATTCAACAAATTGATTGGTGAGATCTATATTATTTTCAACATAGGGAATGCCTGGAGGAATATGCACTTCTACTTTTCCCCCCATGCCTGTTGCAATACTCTCACAAATATCTACAATTTTTTGGTGCATTTCACTTCTCCATTTTTCGTCAAATGTGCGCAATGTTCCCTTCATCTCTACAAAATCCGGGATGATATTGGTCGCGCCTTTTCCACTGATATCGCCTATAGAGAGCACAGTAGGAATAATCGGCGAAGCATTTCTACTCACCAATTGTTGCAGGGCAATAACGATATGAGATGCGATGAGAATGGGGTCAATGCATTTGTGCGGTGATGCAGCGTGACCGCCTTTTCCAATTACTTTGATGTATAATTCATCGGCGGAAGCCATAAACTTTCCTGCGCGATAGCCTATTTTGCCTACTTCTAATTCAGGTGTTACATGCTGACCGAGTATCGCGTCTACCTTTGGATTGCTCAATACTCCAGCATCAATCATCGCTTTCGCTCCACTCGGTTGCTTTTCCTCACTAGGTTGGAATATCAATTTGACACTTCCCTCCCATTCATTTTTCAAGGCATTCAATATAATGGCAGTACCCAATAAACTCGCGGTATGCACATCGTGTCCGCATGCATGCATGACGTTGGGAATGGTGCTGCAATATTTGGCTGTACTCAGTTCGTGAATGGGCAATGCATCCATATCTGCGCGCAATGCGATGCACTTTTTACTTGAATTACTTCCGTGAATAATGGCAACGACGCCATTCACAGCAATTCTACTAAATGAAATTTGATGTTTTTCGAGGATAGATTCGACATACGCTGCGGTATTGCTCTCCTCCCAAGAGAGTTCGGGAAATCGATGCATATGCTGCCTAAATCCAACAATATCGCTGAAAATAGATTGATTTATTTCACGGATTTTCTCTAGTGCCATAGAAGATGAATTATCTGGCCACTAAGTTGCAATCCACATTTTTCAATTGAATCTCTTTGAATGCAGACCATGTACCATAGCCTTTTTGTTCGAGTGAACCACTAAAATTATCATAGCAATACATGACGCCAGGGCATTCAATACATTCAAGTTTAGAACAAGAAGTGATTGCCGAAGATAATGCAATTAAAAATAAAATATGCTTCATAGGAAATTGGGATATGCTCATTGCAAGATAATATCAAAAAACTAAAAAAACAAGTTAATCTTTAATGACAAAACGTTTTTCTAATTACGGTAATGCTCGTATCTGTTTTATCTTTGAGTGTAAATGATGTCTTATTTACTTCATCAATACCTTCGCCGCAATACTCTTCAAGATACGTTGTTGTTCTGATTGAATCTGCTCCTTTCCAAACTGCTTCGTTAATCCTGCACAATTCGCAATGCATACAAGCATTTAGCATGAACAATGGAATTAAATAAATGCAAGTTCGCAACATAAGCTTGAAATTACTTCGCTACGTTAACCGTCCTTTTTTCTCTAATAACCGTCACTTTGATTTGACCAGGATAAGTCATCTCATTTTGAATTTTATTGGCGATTTCAAATGACAATTCTTCAGACTCTTTGTCATTCACTTTTTCACTTTCTACGATTACCCTCAATTCACGTCCTGCTTGGATGGCATAAGCTTTCTCTACACTATTATATGCTCCAGCGAGTTGTTCTAATTCTTGGATTCGCTTCATATAGCTCTCCATCACCTCGCGTCGCGCTCCTGGTCTCGCGCCAGAGATAGAGTCACAAGCTTGAATAATTGGAGAAATCACAAATTTCATTTCGATTTCGTCGTGGTGGGCACCTACGGCATTGCAGATAGCTGCATGTTCACCATACTTCTCGCACAATTTCATTCCTAAGAGTGCATGTGAAAGTTCAGATTCTTCATCAGGCACTTTACCGATATCGTGCAATAATCCTGCTCTCTTAGCGAGTTTAGGATTTAAGCCCAATTCAGCTGCCATGGTTGCGCAGAGATTAGCCACTTCGCGACTGTGCATCAATAGATTTTGACCATACGACGATCTGAATCTCATTCTACCTACATATCGCACCAATTCTGGGTGTAAGCCTTGAATATTTAAATCGATGACTGTTCGCTCTCCGATTTCGACGATATGCTCTTCTAATTGTTTTTTAGTTTTAGCGACCACCTCTTCAATACGAGCTGGGTGAATTCTTCCATCTGTAACCAAACGCTGCAATGAAAGACGCGCCACCTCTCTTCTAATTGGATCGTATCCTGAAATGATGATTGCCTCCGGTATCATCTACTACGAGTTCGCAACCAGTAGCTGATTCCAATGCACGGATATTTCTTCCCTCTCTACCGATGATTTGCCCTTTGATATCGTCACTTTCCAAGTTGAATACAGAAACAGTATTCTCAATGGTATGCTCAGAAGCAGTTCGCTGAATCGTCTGGATGATGATTTTCTTTGCTTCTTTATTGGCTTTTGCATTTGCCTCATCAACCACGACCTTAGCCTGTTTTAGGGCTTCCGTCTCCGCTTGAGACCGCAATGTTTTAATCAATTGCTCTTTGGCCTCTTCTTTGGACAAACCGGAGATTTTCTCCAAATGACTTTGATACGTATCGTATTGCTTATCCAATTCCTCTTTGCGGGTATTCAATGTCTCGAGTTGTTTGCTGAGATTTGTTTTGATATCTTCCGCTTCTTTCTCTTTGCGAGAGGCGTTTTCAATTTTTTGGTTGAGGGAATTGCTCTTGTTTTTAAAGTCATTCTCCCTTTGTTGGAGCTTCAAATCTCTATCTTGATGCTCTTTTTCAAACTGGGTGCGCTTTTGCAAAATTTGCTCTTTGGTTTCAAGCAATTTATCCTTTTGGATGCTTTCCGCTTCTGATTTAGCTTTATCGAGGATTCGAGCGGCTTCTTTTTTTGCTTCTTCTTCTTCCTTTCTTGCCTCTTTATTGGCTGATTTTTTCCCGATGGTAATTCCTACAAAAGCTGCTAAAGCTCCTACTGCAGCTACAATCGCTGCTACTATTCCTACATTCATTGACTTCTTTTTTAATTTATAAATTTATAAAAGGGAAGCATTTGCTTCAATCGTGCCTTATTAAGCCTCTTTCAACGCATCTTGAAGGACTTGTTGAATTTGGTCTATTTGAGCCATTGCGGAGGGATGAACAGAATGTGATTGGTCGCTGCTATTTAGTTTTTCCAACATAAATTGGAGCGATGCCATGGCTAAAAAGTCTTGTTTGTCTTTACCGCCATAATTAAGCTGAAAATCTCTGACTTTATCATTGATTATTTTAGCTGCTTTTCTCACTTTGTCCTCCTCGCTTCTTTTGATTTTTAGAGGATATGGTCTATCTGCTATGACTATATTAATACTGATTATAAAGTCTTTATCTTCCATATCAACTATTCAAAATTGCTACACATTTATCAATCTCTTTAATGAACTCCTGAATTTTGCTTTTAATTTCAGATTGATTTGCATTGTCCCCTTCTTCACTTTTAATATTGCGTGCTAATTTAGATATTTTTATTTGATTCAACAGATGTTCGTTGATTTTTATTTGAGCTTCCAACTCATTTTTTAGCAAATAACGCTCATCCTTAGCGGTTTCTAGTTCAATTTTCAGGGCTGAATATTTTTTTGCCAATGCTTCAGAAAGCTTTTGAATATTTGACAGTTTCTCTTCCATCTTGCAATTTCTTGTTTTATTTCCTTTTAGCGAAAAATTTAACCCGCATCTGCGACTACTTCAACTACTTCAGGTACCATGCGTTTTAGAAGTCCTTCAATACCAGACTTTAAGGTAATATTGGAAGATGGGCAACCGCTGCATGATCCTTGCATAATCAAGGTGACAACTCCATTTTCAAATGACTTAAAGGCGATATGACCTCCATCGATTTCGACAGCAGGTTTGACATATTTCTCCAATAAACCCTTAATTTTAGTATCAATATCTTCTGGATTCTCAACAGCTTGTCTTTCTTTGATTTTAGACTCCAAAAAAGACTTCGTGACGACTTCTAAACTTGTCGATACATACATTTTGAGAAATTCTTCATTTCTGGCATTAATTCATACCAATCAGTGTCCGTACTTTTAGTAATCGTGATAAAATTATTTGATATGAATACATTGCTCACCCAATCAAATTTCTCGAATAGGGATTTCGCTAAGGGGGAATCTTCACAATCCTCCTTTTTCTTACACTCGATAATCTCGTATGGAAGGAGCATTTTATTGAATAAGAACTTTAAACTCTCTGGATTCGGTGTTTGTTCTTGATAAATTTCTAAAATAAATGACATAAAATAGGTCTTATTAAATTGAATTCGATTGAAAAAAGATAAAAAAAGTGCAATCTGCGCGTCATAGGAACAATTTTATTTGCAAAAAAATTCCATGTCCCCTTATTCAAAAGATTGAACAAATCTAGAGAAATAGATTGAAATAGATAGAAGAATCATTTGCAGACGCATAGCTGCGATTCTTTGGATTTTGGAGATTAGAGATCACTTCTCTACTTTTGGAGTTCGATAAAACCTGATAAATATCGATCTTCTTCAATTCCATTTGCCTTAGATGAATACTTCAATAGATAATAATAGGTTCCTGTTGGCAGATTCTCATTATCCATTCCCAATCCCTTAAATGGATCATCGTTATCATAAACTTTCCTTATCCAAACCAGATCACCCATGCGATTGTATATTTTCATCCCTCCATTATTCAATTTCTCAATGTCTTTTATTACCAACTCATCATTATTGCCATCTCCATTGGGTGATATTAAATCAGAGACGACAGGCAATCCCTGATTTTGAAGATAAATCCAAGCATAATCGCAGATAGTATCTTGTTCATCCGTAATAGCGCATAATTGATACAAGACATAATCGTATTTATCCTGCACTTTTACAGCAGTATATGAAAATTCTCCCTCACTATTCAATTCAAAAGAGCCACTTTGTTTGCTCGCTTGTTTGATTAAAACCCGCACGAATGTCTTAAGTTCAATTGGATAATTATCGTTGTCTAGCACATTGCCTTTGACCGTTGAATCTAAAGTTCTAATATAATCATCATTGGCCTTAATAAAATATTCTCTTCGGATAAAGAAAACATATGCCGTGTCTAAGCCCCCTTTGCTATCTGAAATTTGATAAATCAAAGTATCGGTACCAAAAAAATCTGTATTTAAAAAATAAAGTATAAGGTTTCCTGACACACTAGAGGACCCCACTTTCGTATATCTCAAAATAGATACTTGAAGTGTATCAGTATCAAAATCTAAATCATTCTTCGCCACATTCAATTGATAGATCACAGCTCTTCTTACGAAAAGCGAATCGTCTTTTGCAATTGGTTTATTATTTGGCAATTTTAAACTCACAATTACAAACATAGTATCGGAGCAGCCGTTTGCGCGATATACAAAGCCGAAACTTCCAACTACAGAATCCTTAATTTGCAATCTTGCTAAACCTGCAATAGTTGTATCCAAGGTCATCCCTTCATAATAGGGTAATAATGGGAACCAATTGCCCGTATCTGGGAATTGTCCTTTTAAATTTATCACTTTATTGCTAAGTGTGATGATATCTGGGCCTCCATTTGGCTTATTATTCACTTGAATTGAAACAGTATCAAGGCAAGTATTTACACGATAAATAAATTGATAAATTCCATTTGACGAATCGGAAAACCGCAGATCTGCCCATCCATATTTCTTGTCGTCAATAAAATAATTATTTGGATTAGTATTCATGGATATCCATGAGCCAGTGTCTTGAGCGATTCCCTTTAAAATTGTCTGAGAGCCACCGCAAAAACCCATTTGATCTATTCCAGCATTTGGCTTGGCAAGGCTATTCAAAGCAATCGTATCAGAACAACCATTGGCACTATATTCGAATCTAAACGGCCTCGATGAAGTATCCATAGAATAGACTTTTGCGATGCCACTATCAGTTGCACCAAGTGTCATACCAAAAGGATTATCAAACAAGCTTACCCATTTCCCTGTATTGGGAAACAAGCCGGTCAAAGTAGTAGATGTACCTAGGCATAATTTATCGCTACTTGTTATACCAATTGGCTTGCGATTTACAAATATAGTCATGGTGTCTGAGCAAGAATTTGATGTATATTTGAATTGATATGCTCCTTTTGACGTATCGTTAAAATGCACTATCGCAATGCCTGCTGCAGTTGCTCCTACTGATGCGCCAGCTGGATTGTTTATTAGTGAAGTCCAAATGCCTGTCGCTGGTGATGTTCCAATTAAATTAGCATTCTGTCCACCACACTGACCAATTTGGTCTGCGCCAGCAATTGGTTTATTGTTAACTGTGATGGCCATTGTATCGCTGCATCCATTGGCAGTATAGATAAAGCGGTAAATTCCCGATGATGTATTGGCAAAGTTCACTGTGGCTATTCCCCCTACTGTTGGACCTACTGACGCTCCTGCTGGATTACCCGCTTGTGCTGTCCATGAGCCTGTCGTTGGGAGTGTTCCAGTCAATGTCGCACTTTTACCTCCACACTGATTGATTTGGTCAGCACCCGCAGATGGTTTATTGTTAACCGCCATCGTCATCGTATCGCTGCAACCATTCGCGGTATAGATAAAGCTATAAACACCTGTTGATGTATTTGCAAAATTGACCGTAGCAATTCCCGCGGTTGTTGAGCCAACTGCAGCTCCTGCTGGATTGCCAGTTTGTGCAGTCCATGTACCATTTGTTGGGAAGGTTCCTGTTAATGTTGCATTCTGTCCACCGCACTGACCAATTTGGTCTGCGCCTGCAATTGGTTTATTGGTAACGGTAATCGTCATTGTATCTGTGCAACCATTTGCAGTATAAATAAAGCTATAAACGCCTGATGCTGTATTGGCGAAGTTTACATTGGCTATTCCAGCTGAGGTTACACCTACAGTCGCATCTGCTGGATTACCCGCTTGTGCTGTCCATGTGCCCGTTGTTGGGAGTGTTCCTGTCAAGGTCGCACTTTTACCTCCGCACTGATTGATTTGGTCAGCACCCGCAGATGGTTTATTGTTAACCGCGATCGTCATCGTATCGCTGCATCCATTCGCATTATATATAAAGCCATAAACGCCTGTTGATGTATTTGCAAAATTGACCGTAGCAATTCCCGCTGATGTCGCTCCAACTGTCGCTCCTGCTGGATTGCCCGTTTGTGCAGTCCATGTACCAGTTGTTGGGAAGGTTCCTGTCGTTATTGCATTCTGTCCTCCACACTGACCGGTTTGATCAACCCCTGCAATTGGTTTATTGGAAACGGTGATGGTCATTGTATCGGCACATCCATTCGCAGTATAAATAAAGCTATAAATACCTGATGCTGTATTGGTAAAATTGACGGTTGCAATTCCTGTAGTCGTTGAACCAACGCTTGCGCCTGCTGGATTTCCCGCATGTGCAGTCCATGTGCCAGTTGTTGGGAGTGTTCCAGCTAATGTCGCATTCTGTCCTCCGCACTGACCAATTTGGTCTGCGCCTGCAGATGGTTTACTTGTAACAATCACATTCATTGTATCGGGGCATGTACTTGCCGTATAAATAAAACGATATATGCCTGTAGATACATTTGTAAAACTCACATTCGCAATTCCACCAGAAGAACTTCCCAATACTGCTCCAACAGGGTTTCCAGACTGAGCTGTCCATGTTCCAGTTGCTGGTGAAGTTCCCGTCAATGTAACATTCTGTCCACCACATTGATTGATTAAATCTGCACCTGCAGATGGCTTTGAATTAACCGTAATTTTCACTGTATCACGAAGCATTTCGTCAAAGATGAAATAATAATCCCCTTTTGCGGAATCGGAAAAATCGACATATGCTTCGCCTAAACCAATACTGCTAAGTGTGGCATACTTTGGATTATCGGCCTTAGCAATCCATTGTCCAATTATGGGATTAATTCCTCTCAAATACGCCCGACTTCCGCTACATATAATTTGATCACTTCCTGCATTTGGCTTATAGGGACATATCGCAGCCACTGAACTTCTAATGCAATCATAACTTTCAACATTTTCCGTAGAAGTTGTTCCATCGCCCATTGACCCATCTTTCTTTTGTCCTACAAAACAATGCTGCAGCGAATCTTTTTTCCAAAGAAGGGAAAAATTCCCCCCTGTTCCCACAAAGCTAATTTGTTGATTTGAATCTATGCTCGGCGGTGTCAAAGGATTTACAGCAGAAGATTTATCTCTACCTATCATACTACTATTATCGTTTCCCCATGAAAACAATCTCCCTGTTTTAGTTAGAACATTTATTGAAGCAAAACTTCTATCATGCTCGTTAGGGCTTATCCAAATTACATCCTTAAAACTATCTCCATTTGGTTTTTTTGGTACAATCCAAACTCTGCGCTCTTGGGTTGTAAAATCCCCTAATTGTCTTTGATCATTGGTGCCCAAGCTATATAGCATCCCAGCAGTGTTTAATGCATAATAAGATAATGCATTCGTCATCCCAATCATTTTAATCGTATCGAGCGCATTGGGTTTAGACATTTGAGTGGCGTATATTCTGGAAGTTTGACCGGTATTATTCCCCAAATAGGTATTTGTACCCCATGTCCACAATGTATTGTCTGATTTAAGAGCAATAAAATTGACATCTGGATTGTTTGAAGCGCCTCTGCAAACGCAAATATTGCTCAGCGGAATACCATTGCTAGTTTCCACTTGAATCCAATTGGTATTTTGAGAAAGCAATGTATAGACCAAGCCAGCATATGTGGTGATCGCTAAGGCTCCGCCAGAAGCAAACATCATTTTTACATCGGCAGGAAAGACGCCACTCGGCAATCCATCCGACTTTCCATTAACAATTAATTTTTGAAATACTTTGCCTGAAGTCAATGATGCATTAATCACAGTCGCATTTTGTCCCATAACAAATAAACCTTGCGTAGTTAATACAATCATTTGTATGGCCCCTTGATCAGAACCTATTGCATATCTGAGCAAGATTCCTCGCATCGCAGGATAATTTATACTGTCCAATAATTGAGGCTGAATCAATTGAGAATTGCCGCTATTGTCAACGCTTTTTCCCCATACTTTTACCTTTCCATCTGCCATTCTGAGCGCAGATTGAAGATATCCTAATACAAGCGCATCGTAATCAATTTTACAAGGATTGTTTTCGAGTATTGTTTTTTCAAAAGGCTTGCATTGAGCATATATCCGGCTAGTTCCGAATATGAGGACAAATCCGAAAAGGAGTACCTTAAACCATTTGAGATGTTTTAAGCTTCTTGAATAATTTAAATCGAAACTTTTCAATTTGTTGTTCAAAATTAGCGATTCTATAATTCATTTTATCGGCACAAAATATTAATCAAGAGAAATAAAGAATAAGCAATAATCTGTTGAACAATACTACCCATTGCATCAACTTAACAAGAAATTAAAATTTCAAAATCTTAAATTCAGTTCTTCTATTCTCTTGATGTTGTTCTTCTGAACATTTAACAACAACGCCACCTTCGCATTTGCAATCATTCACCAATCTACTTTCACCGTATCCCGTTGCTATCATCCTTCGTTGGTCAATCCCTTGTTTCGCCATATAAAAAACGGCAGACTCTGCTCTGCGTGAACTCAAACGCATGTTGTACGTAGCACTACTGCTACAATCCGTGTGAACTCAACTCAATTTCCATCGTTGGATTATCCTCTAAAATAGCAATCAATTTATCCAATTCTGCTGCTGCACTTGGGCGAATTTCTGCCTTATCCAAATCGTAATAAATATTCTCAATTTTAATAGCTACGTTCTTCTCAAGTAAATCCATATAAATAACTTCTTTCAAATAAGAAGGAGCTACAACCCCTGCAGTAGAAACATCTTTCTTAACCGTCAAATAACGTTTGTTCTGATCTCCAGTCTCTTTGTCTGCCGTAATTGAATATGTTGAATTCGACTTAATTCCACTCACAATTAACTTCCCCTCAGCATCTGTAAATGCATCAATTTTATCTGAAGAGTTATTAGAAGTCATCAAAATCTGAGCACCGCTAATTGGTTCGTTTGTCGCTTTATTCAATACCAATATTTCCAACTTAATTTCGAGGTTCAATTTCTCTAGTTCAACAACCAATTCTTTATCTTCTTTTTTGAAATTAACACTTAGGATTTTTGCTTTATACCCTGCTTTACCAATTTTCAATGTACATCTAGAATCTGGAGTTACAACATATTCCACTCTACCTTCTGCATCCGTCTTTTGTTACCTCTAAAATCTTCACTGCACAATAATTTGCAATTAGCATTTGCAACGATCTCTTTTGTAACCTTATCTACGACTTTTATTTTAAACTTAATTTCCTTATTTCTCCATGAATAGATATCATCGCTGCCAATGCCTCCAGGGCGATTGGAAGTGAGAAAACCACTTTGATTGTCCTTGGCCACAATAAATCCAAAATCATCTTTGCTACTATTAAAAGGCGCACCAAGATTCGCCACTTTGCCCAATGCATTTGTTTTCTTATCAATCACGACCTGATAAATATCTAGGCCTCCTAATCCATAATGTCCATTGGAAGAGAAATAGAGTGTTCCATCTTTAGAAATAAATGGAAATTTCTCATCTCCCGGTGTATTAATTTCTGCACCTAAGTTTTCAGGCTTACCCCAACTATTGGCAACTTTTTGAACGCGGTATAAATCTGTACCACCCAATCCCCAGGCATATCGCTAGCAAAATATAATGTATTATCATCTGGCGTGAATGCTGGATCAGTTACTGAATACTCATGGCTATTAAACGGCAATGCTTCTTCAGCTTTTCCCCATGAATTGGATTGACTTTCAAAACTTGTCCTGTATATTTTTAGATTAACGGTTTTTTTATCTGAGGCACTATTGACAGAATTTCCTTTGTAGTTACTTCTTGATACATACATCACACCGAAATTCCTAGTGAATGAAATAGGTCCTTCATGAAAATCTCCATTTAGAGATCTCGTTCCAAACTGTTCTGGTTTTCCCCACTTTCCATTTTGTTTAGTGCTGACATACAAATCCAAAAAACTCAAATGTGACCAAAAATCAATTCTCGCATCAGGTCGCTTAGCATTGGAGACAAATACAATGGCTGAATCTTTATAAAACATTGGACAAAAATCCATTTCTGGACTATTCACATTTGTCAAATTATCCAATTTAATTGCAGGATTTGGCTTCCCCAATTTTTGGATATACTTGTGTCCATTGACAATATTCAACGGCCTCGAGTCTTTGCTATTTGATTTATACTCTTTATAATACCTTAAAGACTGCTCGTACTTTTCATTTGATCTCAATGCCTGAGCATAATAAAACTTATTGATAGGCGCAGCAGTATCAACTTTGACGATTTGTCCATACCAATTTTCTGCTTCTAAATTATCATTCATCATTCGATAACAGGTAGCAATTTTTTCTTTGATGCGCAGATTCTCTGGCTCCTTTTTCAAGGCCATTAAATAGGACTTTGCCGCTGATGAAAAATCAAAAATTTGATATAATTGGTCTCCCTTCTTCTCGTTTCCATTTGCAGCCCAAATGACTTGCCCTGCTATAATGAATGTCAACAATAGGATACAGGCAATAAAATTTCTTCTCTTGTTCATTGTATAAATTTTCAGTTCGTGTGTTTTATTAGCTTAGAAATAAGATCCATAACGCGGCGTTACATATCTCAAGTTTTTTCCCTTGAAGGTGAATCCCAACATTATTTCGTGTGATGCGCTGGTTCCTAAATTCAAGTTTAGATAGAGGATATTCGTAGGCATAGCCAATTTCAATTTCTCTAGTCGCCAAGAATTTCACAATTCCGACAATAGCATTCCCACTTCCAAATTGTCCATTACCCGAGTTTGCAATTCATAAATATCACCACCAAATCTATATGAGGCACCAATCCAATATCGCTCTTGAAGTAAAACACTCATGTTTAAATCAAGAGACAATGGCGTTTTTGGAACATATTTAAGCATCAAACTCGGTTTGAATTTAATCATATCACTTTTGCCAAGGATAACACCTGCTGTTCCGAAAATATGTGTTGCTTGGCTGGACAATAGTGTGTCGAGGGTATTAGCTCCATTTACAGCTTCTCTTAAACTTGAAGTTAAAATATGCGGCACAGATACCCCAATATAGTATTTAGGATTATAGGCATAAGCTCCAAAACCAAAATTGGGGAGTACTTTATTTGGATTACTATTGAGCAAAGCATCTTTCTGACTTATTCCTTTTGGTTCAAGCAGATTCAATTGATAGTACATAAAGCCGACAGAAACCCCAAGAGACAATTTGGTATCTTTGTCAAGTTTCAATCGATATGCAAAATAGGCATCGGTATTGGCATAAGTCGTTGCACCCAATTTATCTCCTCGAATACTCGCTCCTAAAGCATATTGCTTGCGCTTTAAAGGTGAATGAAAATTGAGACTCAGTGTTTGAGGCGCTCCTTTTAAACCCACCCATTGTGTTCTAAAAATGGCAGAGGCATAGGGGTCTTCCTTGCTTCCCGTATAACCGGCATTGTATTGAAGCATGTTAAACATATACATACTCAATTGTGCATCTTGTTGTGCATTCATGAGATTGATGCTTATCATAAAAGCAATCAATAATTTAATTTTATTCAATTTCATATAAATCTATTTACTTGAATGTTGACTTTGTTTTTTAATTTCTTCTATCTATAAACTTCTATATACCCAGATTTTACCCTTGGTTCATCCACTCCGTTGTTTAATACATTATACTTAAACACAAAGAAATAGGTCGCTACAGGCAATTCTTCTGCATCCATATTTAATCCTTTGAATGGCTCAGAATTCGTATAGAATGGTTTACTTGTCCAGACTAAATCACCCCATCGATTATAGATTTGCATTCCCTTGTTATTATACATTTCCAAGTTTTGAATAATCAATTCATCATTATCACCATCTCCATTCGGGGTGATCATTTCAGGAATTATTGGTTCATCGTAATTGTACAAGTAAATCCAAGCTTGATCGCAAATCGTATCCCCTAAATCTGTGACTATACACAATTCATAGAGAACAGAGTCGAGTTGGGCATTGCCTTTAACAGTCTCATAAGTATAATTTCCATCTGAATTCAATGTAAATACACCGCTATTGCTATTCGATTTATCCTTAATGATTTTTGTAAACACATTTTTAACGTCAGGGTATTTGTCATTCGCTTTTGCTTGACCAGTAACCTTAGAATTATACGTCTTAACAATATCATCATTGGCTTCAACAGAATAGTCCTTAATAGTCAAGTAAACATATGCTGAATCAGATCCTCCTTTACCATCTAGGATTAAATAGAAGAAAGTATCTAGACCCGTATAATTCGGATTTGGCGTATAAATCACTTTTCCATTCACAATAGTGACAGTGCCATTCTTAGGGTCAGTGATAATTTTAATTGTCAATCCATCTCCATCAGGGTCGATATCATTTTTCAAAATATCCAATGTTATTGGAACACCTTTCTTCACGTAAGAAGAATCATCATTAGCGATAGGTGAGCGATTATTGCACATAGCCACAACAACTATATTGAAAACTCTATCGATGAACCCACAACTATTCTTCACTCTAACAACTATAGAATAATTGCCAGGAGCTGCGCTTGAGAAGTCATAAATTCCAGTATCTTTCAATGCACCAGTTGATAGCTCTTGAATAATATTGCTTCCTGCAGGAGGGGCCAACCATTCAAAACTTTCAAAATCTGTCGCTCCTGTTACCCAGAAGAACTTCTTCGATTCGTAATTTTTACAGAAAGTATCGCATTGTGATACACTTCCTTTAGACATACAATTAAGACTCAATCCAGCAATTTTCGGAACTGGTCCAACCAAGTTTATCTTCCAAGAAGAACTCACTGGACAAGCGCTGAATAAGATGGCAATATTGATTGAATCATAAAGACCTCTTCCCAATCCACTGATGATAATTTTACCAGCACTATTTGATTTTTGGGCAAGCAATGAAACAGCAATTCCATCTTTTCTATAGCCAATATTATAAGACACATTAGGTATTAACCCATTTAAAGTCAATGAACCATCATTGCCAAGGCATGTTGAAGGATTTGTACTATCAACACTTGTAATGGTATAAACTGCGCATGGAATATTGATAAATACCATTGCAATATCGCATTTCACTGGACTTCCACTATCGCAAATTTCATAAGTGAATGTATCAATACCATTGAAACTTGAATCCGGGGTATAGGTATAAGTACCATCGCCATTTAACACCAATGACTTCGCATGGTTAGGAGCCTTTACAATTGTCGGCATGCCTAAGCCATTGCCATCTGGATCGCTATCATTGATTTTGACTGCTATTGTCACTGGCTTACCAATTGTAGTATTTGAATAATCATCAACTGCAACCGGCGCTTGATTTGATATTGCAGATGTATCATCCGTGATATCAATTATTACAATTGCTGTGTCACATTTTGCAATTGGAGTTGATACATCACAAATTTGATAAACAAAAGTATCCAAACCTATATATCCAACTGGTGGAGTATAATTTACTGTGCCATTGGCATTGACTATTGGAGTAATTCCCTTTATCGATTTTCCAATAATAGAAACAGTCAATGGATCACTATTAGGGTCATTGTCATTAGCTAAAACGTTAATTACCACTGGAACATTGAGCGGCGTTGTCACTCTATCATCATTTGCAATAGGCGCTAAAGACGTTCCAATCAAAGTATTTGAATCAATAATAGAGATGATAACTGTTTCTGTATCACACAATGGTTGAGGTTCAACAATTGTAACGTCGCAAACTCTAAAAGTAAACGTAAGTGTTCCAGTATATCCACTATTCGGGATAACTGTAGCAGATCCATTTGCATTGATGATGATTGTGGCATTTGGATCAGTAGTAATTGGACCGCTATATGTCACAGGATCGCCATTTGGATCATTTGTTCCAACACTTAAGTTAAGTGTTACTGGGTGATTTTTCATTCCAGTTGTTCTTATAGGACTAGTGATTGGCGCTCTATTCAAAATTTTAGCATCTACCAATATATGTAATGTCGCACTTGCACAAGCTATTGGACTTCCATTATCACAAGTAGTATAAGGGAAATCAACACTACCGCCTGCGAAAGCAGTATCTGCAGTAAATTTATAAGTGCCGTTCGAGTCCAATTCCAAAGTTCCTTTGCCAGGGATGGTTGATATTTGAGCGGTCACCTTTTGTTGATGGTTCTCTGGATCTGTATCATTTGTTTTTACATTTCCTATCAACACTGTACTATTTGGTGTTTGCGCATAATCATCCATGGCGTTCGTGGTATTCGCACTTCCTGTTTGATTTATCGCAATATAAACCCAAGCTGTATCACACTTTTCAGGAACCTGATTGTCACAGATTGCATATCTGAAGCTATCTGCTCCTACGTAGCCAGTATTAGGTGTATATACGCCAGTCGCAGGATTAAATGTTCCTCTAGCAGGTGCTAAAATCACGGAAGGACTTGTTAAGTTGCAAACCGGTTTAAACTGACATTTATCATTTGCTCTTAGATCAAGCACAATGGAAGAGTCTTGTAATATATTCGCATAATCGGTGTTTGCAATTGGACCATTCGTTGGAAGGGTTCGATCAATGACAGTAATCACCAATGGAACATTTGTACATGTTGTCGATGGACTTGGCTCACATACTGGCACCATAAAGGTATACTTACCTGTCACTGCACATGTAAATGTGTAAGTACCATTACTTGCAACTATTGGCATACAAGCACTTGGATTGCTTGGATTAGATGGTGGATTACCATAATTACTGCCCGGTGTTTGTTGGTCATTTGATGTTAAATCTCCCGTCAACAATACATTCGGCAAGGTAGTACCAAAGTCAGGATTCAAGATGGCTTTCTTCGTCTCTACCATGATATGCAAGGTCGCCGTTGCACATGCTTGTGGCGTGCCATTGTCACATGTCGTATATACAAAGTCTACTGGACCTCCCACAAACGTTGGGTCTGGTGTGAAGGTATATGTACCATCGGTATTCAATACCAAGGTGCCTTTGCCTGCTGTAGTTGTTGTCTGTGCTGTTACTGTTTGTGTATTATTCTCTGGGTCCGTATCATTGGCTTTTACATCGCCATTTAATTTCGCACCATTTGGTGTTTGACCATAATCATCCATCGCATTCGTTGTATTAGCACTTCCCGTTGGCAATACTGTAATGTATACCCACTCGCTATCACACTTCGCTACTGGACTTTGATTGTCACATACTGCATATCTAAAGCTATCTACACCTACATAACCCGATGTCGGTGTGTAAACACCTGTCGTTGGATTATATGTTCCATGGGATGGACTTGTTACCACACTTGGTGTGCTCAATGTACAACCTGGACCATTCTGACATCTATCGTTTGCTCTTACATTGATGACAATCGATGAGTCTTGTAATAATCTCGCATAGTCTGTATTCGCTACTGGTGCATTGGTCTTAACCGTTGGATCCAATACCGTAATAGTCAATGGTACACTCGTGCATGATGTCGATGGACTTGGCTCACATACTGGTACCATGAACGTATATTCGCCCGGTACTGAACATGTAAAGCTATATGTTCCATTGCTCGCTACCACCGGTGCACATCCACTTGGATTGCTTGGATTTGATGGTGGATTGCTATATGTACTACCCGGTGTCTGTTGGTCGTTTGTACTCACATTGCCTGTCAATGGTACGTTTACTTCCGTTACACCAAAGTCTGGATTTAAAGTCGCTTTCTTCGTCTCTACCATGATATGCAAGGTCGCCGTTGCACATGCTTGTGGCGTGCCATTGTCACATGTCGTATATGCAAAGTCTACTGGACCTCCTACAAACGTTGGGTCTGGTGTGAAGGTATATGTACCATCGGTATTCAATACCAAGGTTCCTTTGCCTGCTGCAGTTGTTGTCTGTGCTGTTACTGTTTGTGTATTATTCTCAGGGTCCGTATCATTGGCTTTTACATCGCCATTTAATTTCGCACCATTTGGTGTCTGACCATAATCATCCATCGCATTGGTTGTATTAGCACTTCCCGTTGGCAATACTGTAATGTATACCCACTCGCTATCACACTTCGCTACTGGACTTTGATTGTCACATACTGCATATCTAAAGCTGTCTACACCTACATAACCCGATGTCGGTGTGTAAACACCTGTCGTTGGATTGTACGAGCCATGGGATGGACTTGTCACAACACTTGGTGTACTCAAGCTGCAACCTGGACCATTCTGACATCTATCGTTTGATCTTACATTAATGACAATCGATGAGTCTTGTAATAATCTCGCATAGTCCGTATTGGCTATTGGTGCATTGGTCTTAACCGTTGGATCCAATACCGTAATGGTCAATGGTATACTCGTGCAGCTTGTCGATGGACTTGGCTCACATACTGGTACCATAAAGCTGTATTCGCCCGGTACTGAACATGTAAAACTATATGTTCCATTGCTCGCTACCACCGGTGCACATCCACTTGGATTGCTTGGATTTGATGGTGGATTGCTATATGTACTACCCGGTGTCTGTTGGTCGTTTGTACTTACATTGCCTGTCAATGGTACGTTTACTTCCGTTACACCAAAGTCTGGATTTAAAGTCGCTTTCTTGTCTCTACCATGATATGCAAGGTCGCCGTTGCACATGCTTGTGGCGTGCCATTATCACATGTTGTATATGCAAAGTCTACGGACCTCCCACAAACGATGGGTCTGGTGTGAACGTATAAGTACCATCGGTATTCAATACCAAGGTTCCTTTGCCTGCTGTAGTTGTTGTCTGTGCTGTTACTGTTTGTGTATTATTCTCAGGGTCCGTATCATTGGCTTTTACATCGCCATTTAATTTCGCGCCATTTGGCGTTTGACCATAATCATCCATCGCATTGGTTGAGTTAGCACTTCCCGTTGGCAATACCGTAATATATACCCACTCGCTATCACACTTCGCTACTGGACTTTGATTGTCACATACTGCATATCTAAAGCTATCTACGCCTACATAACCCGAGCTCGGTGTGTAAACACCTGTCGTTGGATTATACGTTCCATGTGATGGACTTGTCACAACACTTGGTGTACTCAAGCTGCAACCTGGACCATTCTGACATCTATCGTTTGATCTTACATTAATGACAATCGATGAGTCTTGTAATAATCTCGCATAGTCCGTATTGCTACTGGTGCATTGGTCTTAACCGTTGGATCCAATACCGTAATGGTCAATGGTATACTCGTGCAGCTTGTCGATGGACTTGGCTCACATACTGGTACCATAAAGCTGTATTCGCCCGGTACGCTGCATGTAAAGCTATAGGTTCCATTGCTCGCAACCACCGGTGCACATCCACTTGGATTGCTTGGATTAGCTGGTGGATTGCTATATGTACTACCCGGTGTTTGTTGGTCGTTTGTACTCACATTGCCTGTCAATGGTACATTTACTTCCGTTACACCAAAGTCTGGATTTAAAGTCGCTTTTCTTGTCTCTACCATGATATGCAAGGTCGCCGTTGCACATGCTTGTGGCGTGCCATTATCACATGTCGTATATGCAAAGTCCACTGGACCTCCCACAAACGATGGGTCTGGTGTGGGTATATGTACCATCGGTATTCAATACCAAGGTGCCTTTGCCTGCTGTAGTTGTTGTCTGTGCTGTTACTGTTTGTGTATTATTCTCTGGGTCCGTATCATTGGCCTTTACATCGCCATTTAATTTAGCTCCATTTGGTGTTTGACCATAATCATCCATCGCATTGGTTGTATTAGCACTTCCCGTTGGCAATACTGTAATGTATACCCACTCGCTATCACACTTCGCTACTGGACTTTGATTGTCACATACTGCATATCTAAAGCTATCTACGCCTACATAACCCGAGCTCGGTGTGTAAACACCTGTCGTTGGATTGTACGAGCCATGGGATGGACTTGTCACAACACTTGGTGTACTCAATCTGCAACCTGGACCATTCTGACATCTATCGTTTGCTCTTACATTAATGACAATCGATGAGTCTTGTAATAATCTCGCATAGTCCGTATTCGCTACTGGCATTGGTCTTAACCGTTGGATCCAATACCGTAATGGTTAATGGTATACTCGTGCAGCTGTGTCGATGGACTTGGCTCACATACTGGTACCATAAAGCTGTATTCGCCCGGTACGCTGCATGTAAAGCTATAGGTTCCATTGCTCGCTAACCACTGGTGCACATCCACTTGGATTGCTTGGATTTGATGGTGGATTGCTATACGTACTACCCGGTGTCTGTTGGTCGTTTGTACTCACATTGCCTGTCAATGGTACGTTTACTTCCGTTACACCAAAGTCTGGATTTAAAGTCGCTTTCTTGTCTCTACCATGATATGCAAGGTCGCCGTTGCACATGCTTGTGGCGTGCCATTATCACATGTCGTATATGCAAAGTCTACTGGACCTCCCACAAACGTTGGGTCTGGTTGAAGGTATATGTACCATCGGTATTCAATACCAAGGTGCCTTTGCCTGCTGTCGTTGTTGTCTGTGCTGTTACTGTTTGTGTATTATTCTCAGGGTCCGTATCATTGGCCTTTACATCGCCATTTAATTTCGCACCATTTGGTGTTTGACCATAATCATCCATCGCATTGGTTGTATTAGCACTTCCCGTTGGCAATACCGTAATATATACCCACTCGCTATCACACTTCGCTACTGGACTTTGATTGTCACATACTGCATATCTAAAGCTATCTACGCCTACATAACCCGAGCTCGGTGTGTAAACACCTGTCGTTGGATTGTATGATCCATGGGATGGACTTGTCACCACACTTGGTGTACTCAATGTGCAACCTGGACCATTCTGACATCTATCGTTTGCTCTTACATTAATGACAATCGATGAGTCTTGTAATAATCTCGCATAGTCCGTATTGGCTATTGGGCATTGGTCTTAACCGTTGGATCCAATACCGTAATGGTCAATGGTACACTCGTGCAGTTGTCGATGGACTTGGCTCACATACTGGTACCATGAATGTATATTCGCCCGGTACGCTGCATGTAAAGCTATAGGTTCCATTGCTCGCTACCACCGGTGCACATCCACTTGGATTGCTTGCATTCGCTGGTGGATTGCTATATGTACTACCCGGTGTCTGTTGGTCGTTTGTACTCACATTGCCTGTCAATGGTACGTTTACTTCCGTTACACCAAAGTCTGGATTTAAAGTCGCTTTTCTTGTCTCTACCATGATATGCAAGGTCGCCGTTGCACATGCTTGTGGCGTGCCATTGTCACATGTTGTATATGCAAAGTCTACTGGACCTCCCACAAACGATGGGTCTGGGTGGCTTTTACATCGCCATTTAATTTCGCACCATTTGGTGTTTGACCATAATCATCCATCGCATTGGTTGTATTAGCACTTCCCGTTGGCAATACTGTAATGTATACCCACTCGCTATCACACTTCGCTACTGGACTTTGATTGTCACATACTGCATATCTAAAGCTATCTACACCTACATAACCCGATCTCGGTGTAAACACCTGTCGTTGGATTGTACGTGCCATGGGATGGACTTGTTACAACACTTGGTGTACTCAAGCTGCAACCTGGACCATTCTGACATCTATCGTTTGATCTTACATTAATTACAATCGATGAGTCTTGTAATAATCTCGCATAGTCCGTATTCGCTACTGGTGCATTGGTCTTAACCGTTGGATCCAATACCGTAATGGTCAATGGTATACTCGTGCAGCTTGTGTCGATGGACTTGGCTCACATACTGGTACCATAAAGCTGTATTCGCCCGGTACTGCATGTAAAGCTATAGGTTCCATTGCTCGCAACCACCGGTGCACATCCACTTGGATTGCTTGGATTTGATGGTGGATTGCTATATGTACTACCCGGTGTCTGTTGGTCGTTTGTACTTACATTGCCTGTCAATGGTACGTTTACTTCCGTTACACCAAAGTCTGGATTTAAAGTCGCTTTCTTCGTCTCTACCATGATATGCAAGGTCGCCGTTGCACATGCTTGTGGCGTGCCATTGTCACATGTCGTATATGCAAAGTCTACTGGACCTCCTACAAACGATGGGTCTGGGGTGAAGGTATATGTACCATCGGTATTCAATACCAAGGTGCCTTTGCCTGCTGTCGTTGTTGTCTGTGCTGTTACTGTTTGTGTATTATTCTCAGGGTCCGTATCATTGGCTTTTACATCGCCATTTAATTTCGCACCATTTGGTGTTTGACCATAATCATCCATCGCATTGGTTGTATTAGCACTTCCGTTGGCAATACTGTAATGTATACCCACTCGCTATCACACTTCGCTACTGGACTTTGATTGTCACATACTGCATATCTAAAGCTATCTACGCCTACATAACCCGAGCTCGGTGTGTAAACACCTGTCGTTGGATTATACGAGCCATGGGATGGACTTGTCACAACACTTGGTGTACTCAAACTGCAACCTGGACCATTCTGACATCTATCGTTTGATCTTACATTAATGACAATCGATGAGTCTTGCAATAATCTCGCATAGTCCGTATTGGCTACTGGTGCATTGGTCTTAACAGTTGGATCCAATACCGTAATGGTCAATGGTATACTCGTGCAGCTTGTCGATGGACTTGGCTCACATACTGGTACCATAAAGCTGTATTCGCCCGGTACGCTGCATGTAAAGCTATAGGTTCCATTGCTCGCTACCACCGGTGCACATCCACTTGGATTGCTTGCATTCGCTGGTGGATTGCTATAAGTACTGCCCGGTGTTTGTTGGTCGTTTGTACTCACATTGCCTGTCAATGGTACGTTTACTTCCGTTACACCAAAGTCTGGATTTAAAGTCGCTTTTCTTGTCTCTACCATGATATGCAAGGTCGCCGTTGCACATGCTTGTGGCGTGCCATTATCACATGTTGTATATGCAAAGTCTACTGGTCCTCCCACAAACGATGGGTCTGGAGTGAAGGTATATGTTCCATCGGTATTTAATACCAAGGTGCCTTTGCCTGCTGTCGTTGTTGTCTGTGCTGTTACTGTTTGTGTATTATTCTCAGGGTCCGTATCATTGGCTTTTACATCGCCATTTAATTTCGCACCATTTGGCGTTTGACCATAATCATCCATCGCATTCGTTGTATTAGCACTTCCCGTTGGCAATACCGTAATGTATACCCACTCGCTATCACACTTCGCTACTGGACTTTGATTGTCACATACTGCATATCTAAAGCTATCTACGCCTACATAACCCGAGCTCGGTGTGTAAACACCTGTCGTTGGATTGTACGAGCCATGGGATGGACTTGTCACAACACTTGGTGTACTCAAGCTGCAACCTGGACCATTCTGACATCTATCGTTTGATCTTACATTAATGACAATCGATGAGTCTTGCAATAATCTCGCATAGTCCGTATTGGCTACTGGTGCATTGGTCTTAACCGTTGGATCCAATACCGTAATGGTCAATGGTATACTCGTGCAGCTTGTCGATGGACTTGGCTCACATACTGGTACCATAAAGCTGTATTCGCCCGGTACGCTGCATGTAAAGCTATAGGTTCCATTGCTCGCAACCACTGGTGCACATCCACTTGGATTGCTTGGATTAGCTGGTGGATTGCTATATGTACTGCCCGGTGTTTGTTGGTCGTTTGTACTCACATTGCCTGTCAATGGTACGTTTACTTCCGTTACACCAAAGTCTGGATTTAAAGTCGCTTTCTTGTCTCTACCATGATATGCAAGGTCGCCGTTGCACATGCTTGTGGCGTGCCATTATCACATGTTGTATAAGCAAAGTCTACTGGACCTCCCACAAACGATGGGTCTGGGGTGAAGGTATAAGTACCATCGGTATTCAATACCAAGGTGCCTTTGCCTGCTGTCGTTGTTGTCTGTGCTGTTACTGTTTGTGTATTATTCTCAGGGTCCGTATCATTGGCTTTTACATCGCCATTTAATTTCGCACCATTTGGTGTTTGACCATAATCATCCATCGCATTCGTTGTATTAGCACTTCCCGTTGGCAATACCGTAATATATACCCACTCGCTATCACACTTCGCTACTGGACTTTGATTGTCACATACTGCATATCTAAAGCTATCTACGCCTACATAACCCGAGCTCGGTGTGTAAACACCTGTCGTTGGATTGTACGAGCCATGGGATGGACTTGTCACAACACTTGGTGTACTCAAACTGCAACCTGGACCATTCTGACATCTATCGTTTGATCTTACATTAATGACAATCGATGAGTCTTGCAATAATCTCGCCTAGTCCGTATTGGCTACTGGTGCATTGGTCTTAACCGTTGGATCCAATACCGTAATGGTCAATGGTATACTCGTGCAGCTTGTCGATGGACTTGGCTCACATACTGGTACCATAAAGCTGTATTCGCCCGGTACGCTGCATGTAAAGCTATAGGTTCCATTGCTCGCAACCACTGGTGCACATCCACTTGGATTGCTTGGATTAGCTGGTGGATTGCTATATGTACTGCCCGGTGTTTGTTGGTCGTTTGTACTCACATTGCCTGTCAATGGTACGTTTACTTCCGTTACACCAAAGTCTGGATTTAAAGTCGCTTTCCTTGTCTCTACCATGATATGCAAGGTCGCCGTTGCACATGCTTGTGGCGTGCCATTGTCACATGTTGTATATGCAAAGTCTACTGGACCACCCACAAACGATGGGTCTGGGGTGAAGGTATAAGTACCATCGGTATTCAATACCAAGGTGCCTTTGCCTGCTGTCGTTGTTGTCTGTGCTGTTACTGTTTGTGTATTATTCTCAGGGTCCGTATCATTGGCTTTTACATCGCCATTTAATTTCGCACCATTTGGTGTTTGACCATAATCATCCATCGCATTGGTTGAGTTAGCACTTCCCGTTGGCAATACCGTAATATATACCCACTCGCTATCACACTTCGCTACTGGACTTTGATTGTCACATACTGCATATCTAAAGCTATCTACGCCTACATAACCCGAGCTCGGTGTGTAAACACCTGTCGTTGGATTGTACGAGCCATGGGATGGACTTGTCACAACACTTGGTGTACTCAAACTGCAACCTGGACCATTCTGACATCTATCGTTTGATCTTACATTAATTACAATCGATGAGTCTTGCAATAATCTCGCATAGTCCGTATTGGCTACTGGTGCATTGGTCTTAACCGTTGGATCCAATACCGTAATGGTCAATGGTATACTCGTGCAGCTTGTCGATGGACTTGGCTCACATACTGGTACCATAAAGCTGTATTCGCCCGGTACGCTGCATGTAAAGCTATAGGTTCCATTGCTCGCAACCACTGGTGCACATCCACTTGGATTGCTTGGATTAGCTGGTGGATTGCTATATGTACTACCCGGTGTTTGTTGGTCGTTTGTACTCACATTGCCTGTCAATGGTACGTTTACTTCCGTTACACCAAAGTCTGGATTTAAGACTGCTTTTCTAGTCTCTACCATGATATGCAAGGTCGCCGTTGCACATGCTTGTGGCGTGCCATTATCACATGTTGTATATGCAAAGTCTACTGGACCTCCCACAAACGATGGGTCTGGGTGAACGTATAAGTACCATCTGTATTCAATACCAAGGTTCCTTTGCCTGCTGTCGTTGTTGTCTGTGCTGTTACTGTTTGTGTATTATTCTCAGGGTCCGTATCATTGGCTTTTACATCGCCATTTAATTTCGCACCATTTGGTGTTTGACCATAATCATCCATCGCATTGGTTGTGTTAGCACTTCCCGTTGGCAATACCGTAATATATACCCACTCGCTATCACACTTCGCTACTGGACTTTTATTGTCACATACTGCATATCTAAAGCTATCTACGCCTACATAACCTGAGCTCGGTGTGTAAACACCTGTCGTTGGATTGTACGAGCCATGTGATGGACTTGTCACAACACTTGGTGTACTCAAGCTGCAACCTGGACCATTCTGACATCTATCGTTTGATCTTACATTAATGACAATCGATGAGTCTTGCAATAATCTCGCATAGTCCGTATTGGCTACTGGTGCATTGGTCTTAACCGTTGGATCCAATACCGTAATGGTCAATGGTATACTCGTGAAGCTTGTCGATGGACTTGGCTCACATACTGGTACCATAAAGCTGTATTCGCCCGGTACGCTGCATGTAAAGCTATAGGTTCCATTGCTCGCAACCACTGGTGCACATCCACTTGGATTGCTTGGATTAGCTGGTGGATTGCTATACGTACTACCCGGTGTTTGTTGGTCGTTTGTACTCACATTGCCTGTCAATGGTACGTTTACTTCCGTTACACCAAAGTCTGGATTTAAAGTCGCTTTTCTTGTCTCTACCATGATATGCAAGGTCGCCGTTGCACATGCTTGTGGCGTGCCATTATCACATGTCGTATATACAAAGTCTACTGGACCTCCCACAAACGTTGGGTCTGGTGTGAAGGTATATGTTCCATCGGTATTTAATACCAAGGTGCCTTTGCCTGCTGTCGTTGTTGTCTGTGCTGTTACTGTTTGTGTATTATTCTCAGGGTCCGTATCATTGGCTTTTACATCGCCATTTAATTTCGCACCATTTGGCGTTTGACCATAATCATCCATCGCATTGGTTGTATTAGCACTTCCCGTTGGCAATACCGTAATGTATACCCACTCGCTATCACACTTCGCTACTGGACTTTGATTGTCACATACTGCATATCTAAAGCTATCTACGCCTACATAACCCGAGCTCGGTGTGTAAACACCTGTCGTTGGATTGTACGATCCATGGGATGGACTTGTCACAACACTTGGTGTACTCAAGCTGCAACCTGGACCATTCTGACATCTATCGTTTGATCTTACATTAATTACAATCGATGAGTCTTGCAATAATCTCGCATAGTCCGTATTGGCTACTGGTGCATTGGTCTTAACCGTTGGATCCAATACCGTAATGGTCAATGGTATACTCGTGCAGCTTGTCGATGGACTTGGCTCACATACTGGTACCATGAAGCTGTATTCGCCCGGTACGCTGCATGTAAAGCTATAGGTTCCATTGCTCGCAACCACTGGTGCACATCCACTTGGATTGCTTGGATTAGCTGGTGGATTGCTATATGTACTACCCGGTGTTTGTTGGTCGTTTGTACTCACATTGCCTGTCAATGGTACGTTTACTTCCGTTACACCAAAGTCTGGATTTAAAGTCGCTTTTTCTCGTCTCTACCATGATATGCAAGGTCGCCGTTGCACATGCTTGTGGCGTGCCATTGTCACATGTTGTATATGCAAAGTCTACTGGACCTCCCACAAACGATGGGTCTGGGGTGAAGGTATAAGTACCATCTGTATTCAATACCAAGGTTCCTTTGCCTGCTGTCGTTGTTGTCTGTGCTGTTACTGTTTGTGTATTATTCTCAGGGTCCGTATCATTGGCTTTACATCGCCATTTAATTTCGCACCATTTGGTGTTTGACCATAATCATCCATCGCATTGGTTGTATTAGCACTTCCCGTTGGCAATACCGTAATATATACCCACTCGCTATCACACTTCGCTACTGGACTTTGATTGTCACATACTGCATATCTAAAGCTATCTACGCCTACATAACCCTGAGCTCGGTGTGTAAACACCTGTCGTTGGATTATATGATCCATGTGATGGACTTGTCACAACACTTGGTGTACTCAAGCTGCAACCTGGACCATTCTGACATCTATCGTTTGATCTTACATTGATGACAATCGATGAGTCTTGCAATAATCTCGCATAGTCCGTATTGGCTACTGGTGCATTGGTCTTAACCGTTGGATCCAATACCGTAATGGTCAATGGTATGCTCGTGCAGCTTGTCGATGGACTCGGCTCACATACTGGTACCATAAAGCTGTATTCGCCCGGTACTGAACAGGTAAAGCTATATGTTCCATTGCTCGCTACTACCGGTGCACATCCACTTGGATTGCTTGGATTTGATGGTGGATTGCTATATGTACTACCCGGTGTCTGTTGGTCGTTTGTACTTACATTGCCTGTCAATGGTACGTTTACTTCCGTTACTCCAAAGTCTGGATTTAAAGTCGCTTTCTTCGTCTCTACCATGATATGCAAGGTCGCCGTTGCACATGCTTGTGGCGTGCCATTGTCACATGTCGTATATGCAAAGTCTACTGGACCTCCCACAAACGTTGGGTCTGGTGTGAACGTATAAGTACCATCGGTATTCAATACCAAGGTGCCTTTGCCTGCTGTAGTTGTTGTCTGTGCTGTTACTGTTTGTGTATTATTCTCAGGGTCCGTATCATTGGCTTTTACATCGCCATTTAATTTCGCACCATTTGGTGTTTGACCATAATCATCCATCGCATTGGTTGTATTAGCACTTCCCGTTGGCAATACTGTAATATATACCCACTCGCTATCACACTTCGCTACTGGACTTTGATTGTCACATACTGCATATCTAAAGCTATCTACGCCTACATAACCCGAGCTCGGTGTGTAAACACCTGTCGTTGGATTGTACGAGCCATGTGATGGACTTGTCACAACACTTGGTGTACTCAATGTACAACCTGGACCATTCTGACATCTATCGTTTGATCTTACATTAAGTACAATCGATGAGTCTTGCAATAATCTTGCATAGTCCGTATTGGCTACTGGTGCATTGGTCTTAACCGTTGGATCCAATACCGTAATGGTCAATGGTATACTCGTGCAGCTTGTCGATGGACTTGGCTCACATACTGGTACCATAAAGCAGTATTCGCCCGGTACTGAACAGGTAAAGCTATAGGTTGCATTTCTCGCAACCACTGGTGCACATCCACTTGGATTGCTTGGATTAGCTGGTGGATTGCTATATGTACTACCCGGTGTCTGTTGGTCGTTTGTACTCACATTGCCTGTCAATGGTACGTTTACTTCCGTTACTCCAAAGTCTGGACTAAATTGAGAACATATGCCAACATCTTCACTTAATGTGTCTGAACAACCATTAGCGGTATATATAAATCTATAAATTCCTGACGCTGTTGAAGAAAATTCACAATTGCAATTCCATTTGAAGTGCCGCTAATACTTGCTCCAATCGGATTTGAAGCTTGCATAGACCAAATACCAGTAATCGGCGATGAACCTCTTAAAGTATCAATACCACCTTTACATGTCCTTCTATCAAGTCCAGCAGATGGCTTATTTGTTGTCGTGATAGTCATCGTATCAGTGCAACCATTCGCTGTATAAATAAAACTATAAACGCCTGTTGATGTATTTGGTAAAGCTCATCGTTGCAATTCCTGCAGTCGTTGAACCAACGGTCGCTCCTGCTGGATTGCCCGCTTGTGCTGTCCATGTGCCTGTGCTTGGTGTTGTTCCTGTTAAGGTTGCATTCTGTCCACCGCACTGACCAATTTGGTCTGCACCTGCTACTGGTTTATTCGTAGTGGTAATTGTCATTGTATCGCTACAACCATTTGCTGTATAGATAAAGCTATAAACACCTGATGAGGTATTGGCAAAATTTCACGTTGCAATTCCTGCTGCTGTTGCGCCTACTGTCGCTCCTGCTGGATTGCCCGATTGTGCTGTCCATGTGCCTGTGCTTGGTGATGTTCCTGTTAAGGTTGCATTCTGTCCACCGCACTGACCAATTTGATCTGCTCCTGCAATTGGTTTATTGGTAACTGTAATAGTCATTGTATCTGTACAACCATTCGCTGTATAGATAAAGCTATAAACGCCTGATGATGTATTTGCAAAATTCACCAGTCGCAATTCCTGCAGCAGTTGCACCTACTGTCGCTCCTGCTGGATTGCCCGCTTGTGCTGTCCATGTTCCTGTTGTTGGGAAGGTTCCGGTGAGTGTTGCATTCTGTCCACCGCACTGACCAATTTGATCTGCACCTGCAATTGGTTTATTGGTAACCGTGTGTCTTGATGATAAGGACCCCCCTCTGGCTTGCCCTGGTTTATTCGTAGTGGTAATTGTCATTGTATCGCTACAACCATTTGCTGTATAGATAAAGCTATAAACACCTGATGATGTATTGGCAAAATTGACTGTTGCAATACCTCCTGCTGTTGCGCCTACTGTCGCTCCTGCTGGATTGCCTGCTTGTGCTGTCCATGTGCCTGTTGTTGGAAGGTTCCTGTGAAGGTTGAATTCTGTCCACCGCACTGACCAATTTGGTCTGCACCTGCAATTGGTTTATTGGTAACCGTGATAGTCATTGTATCTGTACAACCATTCGCTGTATAGATAAAGCTATAAACACCTGATGATGTATTGGCAAAGCTTACCGTTGCAATACCTCCTGCTGTTGCGCCTACTGTCGCTCCTGCTGGATTGCCCGCTTGTGCTGTCCATGTGCCTGTGCTTGGTGTTGTTCCTGTTAAGGTTGCATTCTGTCCACCGCACTGACCAATTTGGTCTGCACCTGCTACTGGTTTATTCGTAGTGGTAATTGTCATTGTATCGCTACAACCATTCGCTGTATAAATAAAGCTATAAACACCTGATGATGTATTGGCAAAGCTTACCGTTGCAATACCTCCTGCTGTTGCGCCTACTGTCGCTCCTGCTGGATTGCCCGCTTGTGCTGTCCATGTTCCTGTTGTTGGTAAGGTTCCTGTGAGTGTTGCATTCTGTCCACCGCATTGACCAATTTGGTCTGCACCTGCTACTGGTTTATTCGTAGTGGTAATTGTCATTGTATCGCTACAACCATTTGCTGTATAGATAAAGCTATAAACACCTGATGATGTATTGGCAAAATTGACAGTCGCAATTCCTGCTGCTGTTGCGCTTACGGTCGCTCCTGCTGGATTACCTGATTGTGCTGTCCATGCGCCTGTGCTTGGTGTTGTTCCAGTTAAGGTTGCATTCTGTCCACCGCACTGACCAATTTGGTCTGCACCTGCTACTGGTTTATTCGTAGCGGTAATTGTCATTGTATCGCTACAACCATTCGCTGTATAGATAAAGCTATAAACACCTGATGATGTATTGGCAAAATTTACCGTTGCAATACCTCCTGCTGTTGCGCCTACTGTCGCTCCTGCTGGATTGCCCGCTTGTGCTGTCCATGTGCCTGTGCTTGGTGTTGTTCCTGTTAAGGTTGCATTCTGTCCACCGCACTGACCAATTTGGTCTGCACCTGCTCTGCTGGATTGCCCGCTTGTGCAGTCCATGTGCCCGTTGTTGGGAAGGTTCCGGTGAGTGTTGAATTTTGTCCACCGCACTTGACCAATTTGATCTGCACCTGCAATTGGTTTATTCGTAAGTGATAGTCATGGTATCTGTACAACCATTTGCTGTATAAATAAAACTATAAACACCTGATGAAGTATTTGCAAAATTGACTGTTGCAATACCTCCTGCTGTTGCACCTACTGTCGCTCCTGCTGGGTTGCCCGCTTGTGCAGTCCATGTGCCCGTTGTTGGGAAGGTTCCGGTGAGTGTTGAATTTTGTCCACCGCATTGACCAATTTGATCTGCACCTGCAATTGGTTTATTGGTAACCGTGATAGTCATTGTATCTGTACAACCATTCGCTGTATAAATAAAACTATAAACTCCATTTGATGCATTGGTAAAATTCACAGTGCAATTCCTGCAGCTGTTGCGCCACTGTTGCCCTGCTGGATTGCCCGATTGTGCCGTCCATGTGCCTGTTGTTGGCAAGGTTCCTGTAAGGTTGCATTCTGTCCACCGCACTGACCTAATTGATCTGCGCCTGCTGATGGTTTTGGTTACGTAACAGACATTGTATCAGTACAACCATTTGCTGTATAGATAAAACTATAAACGCCTGTTGATGTATTTGCAAAATTGACAGTTGCTATTCCTGCAGCTGTTGCGCCTACTGTTGCACCTGCTGGATTGCCCGATTGTGCCGTCCATGTGCCCGTCGTAGGGAAGGTTCCGGTGAGTGTTGCATTCTGTCCACCACACTGACCTATTTGGTCTGCACCAGCAATTGGTTTATTGGTAACGGTGATGGTCATTGTATCTGTACAACCATTCGCTGTATAAATAAAGCTATAAACTCCATTTGATGCATTGGTAAAATTCACCGTTGCAATTCCTGCAGCTGTTGCGCCTACTGTTGCACCTGCTGGATTGCCCGCTTGTGCAGTCCATGTTCCTGTTGTTGGAAGTGTACCGGTTAAGGTTGCACTTTTCCCCCACATTGATTGATTTGATCAGCACCAGCAGAAGGTTTACTAGTAACAGTTACATTCATTGTATCAGGACATGCACTTGCCGTATAAATAAAACGATATGTTCCAGCTGAAGTATTTGTAAAACTTGCATTTGCTATTCCACCTGAAGAACTTCCCAATGTTGCTCCAACAGGGTTTCCTGACTGAGCCGTCCAGGTACCTGTTGCAGGAGATGTTCCTGTAAGTGTAATTAAGTTTCCTCCACAAACACCTATTTGATCAGCTCCAGCATTTGACTTTGCAGTGACTGTAATCGACATCGTATCTGAAAGTCCATCCGTATAAATAAAGAAGAATGTGCCTACCGCGGTATTAGTAAAGGTAACCGTCGCGACACCAAGCACAGTTGAACTCAAGGTAGCTCCAACAGGGTTTCCCGCTTGAGGCGCCCAATTGCCATCAGGTGTATTTGTCCCAGAAATAGTTGCAGCGGAACCGCCGCATTTTACTTGGTCTGGACCTGCCTTTGGTTTCTGAGATCCGCATATAGATACAGTTGGGGTATTGATACAATCGTAATTATTTACAAAAGCAGAAGCATTCGTACCATCTCCCATTGATCCGGTGATTTTATGTCCAACATAACAATATCGCGCAGAGTCAATTTTCGTGATGGCCGTTGTATGACCGCCCGTTTCAACAAATGTAATAATATCAGTCGAATCACTACTCGGAGGTGTTAATGGGTCAGCAGCTGTTACTCCACCGCGTCCCATCATATTTCCATTGTCATCCCCCCAGCAATACAATCTTCCTACAAAAGTAAATACGTTAATATTTGGATAAGATCTCTCATGCTCTCCTGGACTTATCCACTGAACATCTGTAAAATTCCCGCCACTCGGTTTTTTACAGTTTACCCAAACCAAACGCTGAGTAGTCGTAAAGTCACCAATTTGTCTAGCGCCATTTGCACCTAAAGCATACAATGTTCCACTTCGATTCAACATATAATACGTTCCGGCACTTGTAATACCTATCATTTTAACCGTATCTGTAGCTGATGGAAGTGACATTTGTGTGGCATTGGCTCTAACTGCAACAGCAGTGCCATTGCCCAAGTATGTTGTTCGTCCGCAAGTCCATAAAGTATTATCTATTTCTCAATGCAAAAAAACTAGTATTAGTAAGTGATGAAGAAGCTCTACAAACACATATATTTGAAAGTGTATCTCCAGCACTAATAATTATTGGTCTCCAAATAGTTTCTGTAGAAACAATCGTGAATACACGACCTGCATTTGTAGTAATCGCAATTGCTCCTCCTGTTACTGACATCATCTTAACATCAGTCGGAGCCACTCCTGCTGGCAAACCATTTGCTTGACCATTGATGGTCAATTTTTGAAATGTAGTACTAGTAGTAATAGCAGCATTTAATACAATACCTTCAGTACTTCCTGCAAACAAGCCCGTTGTTGTCAATACAATCATCTGCGGTTGTGTACTTTTAGATCCCAAACCAAACTTCAAAATGGTTCCTGTTAAAGCTGGATAATTGGCTACGGTAAGGTCCTGAGGCGATAGAACCGAAGTTGCTGTATTCGAAATAAATCCTCCCCATATTCTTATGTTCCCCGTGGAGGGTCTTACGATTGACTGGTGAAATGAAGAGACCATATTGTCATACTCGATAATGCATGGTTCCTTCCCAGAATTAGCTCCGCTAAATGGATTACATTGGGAAAACCCTATAGTATTGTTCACCAAAAAGAGGAAAAGAATGATAAGTGTTCTAAAATGGGATAAAGAATTCTTTCGGAATTGATTAGAATGATTCATTATATACTTCGTATTATTTTATTTAATTTGTTTCAAATGTGCATATGCCTGCACCTGGCCATTGACATCGACAAAGTCAAACATGATATATGCTTGCTGACTCGCAATCCCCTGAAGATTGTAAACCAGGGTATAATTGCCATCTTGAAAAATTTTAGGCTCACTTAAAGTAGCGGTTATATTCGTCCCTACTCCAGCAGTATTAACCAAAGCCTGGTTGAATGCAACAGGTTGCTTATCGTAAGTTTGAATTGTTATAGGCACTGCCATCGTTATTCCTTTCGTATCAACCCCTCTGCGAATCTCATTTGAAAACACAATCGCTTGAGTATTGAAGACCATTCTCACTCTGCTCACTTCAAGACTTATCTTCTCTGGCAAGTGTCGATGCTCACATTCTCCCGGCTGGTGGTCTAGATTCTCATGAATTAAAATTTCATAATTTCCTGGAATAGCAAAAACATAATCATTTAATGCTGCTCCCGTTCCTGTTATGGGAATGTTATCAGAACCTAATCGATTTATTGTCCAAGTGGTTTTTTCTGAAACATCATTTAATTTTAATGTTTCGCCAAATGCAATTAATTTCTTTTCAGCTATTGAAGTATTTTCAACACTTTTTTCAGTTGAAGCATGACTTTGTGCGCTCAACATATTAACCCATCCAATTTGGAGGAGAATTCCCCAAAACAATAGATTGTTCAGTTTTGTAATTTTAGTAAACATTTTATTCATTTATTGCTCTTTATAATTATTGTTTATTTATAACTTAAATATTTAATCTATATTAAATATTAACTCTCCTTAACTATGCACAAATATTATGCCAAACATGGGTTTTGCGAGGTCTAGCGCCGTTTGAATTATTCAAAATTTCTTTTTGATTTTTCATAGAAATAAAAATGGCGATTTCAAATTTAGAAATCGCCATAGATTATAATTTTTTTTAGAACTTAAGAATTTTAAACTCAGTTCTTCTATTCTCTTGATGCTCTGCTTCTGAACATTTTGATACAACAGAACCTTCGCATTTACATCCATTGATTAGTTTACTTTCACCATATCCAGTCGCAATCATCCTTTTAGGATCAATTCCCTGTTTGGTAATATATCTTACTGCGGATTCAGCTCTTTGCGAACTCAATTTCATATTATATGCCATACTGCTTCTACAATCTGTATGTGAGCTTAATTCTATCTCAATCGTAGGATTATCCTCAAGAATAGCGACGAGTTTATCTAGCTCTTTCGCTGCACTAGGTCGAATGTCCCATTTAGCTAAGTCGTAGTAAATATTGTCAATTTTAATCGCCACATTTTTCTCAACTAAATCTAGATACACTACTTCTTTAAGGAATGCAGGAGCTTTAACATTCATTGTGCTAACATCACGCTTCACCGTTAAATACTTAGCATTTGGATTTCCGGTTTCTTTTTCTACAGTAACGTAGTATTCATTGTTAGGCTTAATTCCTGCAACTAACAATTTCCCCTCGGGGTCTGTTTGAGCGTTTACTTTGTCTGTCGTATTTTTACTATCAACTGTTATTTGGGCTCCTTCAATTGGTTGGTTTGTTGCCTTATTTAAAACAAGAATTTCCAATTTGATTTCCAAATTCATTTTCTCCATTTCAACGACAAGTTCTTTAGACTCTTTCTTGAAATTTACACTGAAAATTTTGGCCTTGTAACCCGCCTTTCCCACTTTTAATGTACATCTTGAATCCGGCAATACCGTATATTCTGTTTGTCCGGATACATCTGTCTTTTTATTGCCCTTGAAATCAGCGCTGCATATTAGTTTACAATCAGCGCCCACAATAATTTCCCTCGTAATTTTATCGATGACTTTGACATTTAATTTCACCGATTGATTAATCCATGAATAAATATCATCACTTCCTAGACCGCCTGGTCTATTTGACGTGAAATAACCGCTTTGATTATCCTTTGCTACAATCAAACCAAAGTCATCTTTACTGCTATTAAATGGCGCTCCTAAATTTTCTACTTTGCCTAATTTATTTGTCTTTTTATCTACTAAAACTCTGTAGATATCCAATCCCCCCAAGCCATAATGTCCATTAGAAGCAAAGTAAAGCGTACCATCCTTTGCTATATAAGGAAACTTTTCATCTCCTGGCGTATTGATTTCACCACCCAAATTTTCAGGGGTTCCCCATTGTCCGCCTGTTTTAACAGACCGATACAAATCAGTACCGCCATATCCACCTTTCATATCACTTGCAAAATATAATATATTGTCATCTGCGGAAAATGCAGGATGTGCAACTGAATAATCATTGCTGTTAAACAGAACCGCTTCTTCCGCTTTTCCCCAATCATTTAATCCGCTTTCATAATTGGATTTATAAATTTTCAAATTGACTGTTTTCTTATCAGACGCACTTTTAACGCCACTTCCTTTATAGTTGCTTCTCGAAATATACATAGCACCGATGGGACTAAAGTCCATTTCTGCGCTATTTGCATTGATCAAATTCTCTACTTTAACCGATGGATTGCCCTTTTGCAATTTTTGGATATACTTGTATCCATTGATAATGGAAAGTGGTCTTGAATCTTTTGAACTAATTTTATATTCATTGTAATATCGCAACGCATCATCATACTTTTCATTAGAGCGCAAAGCTTGAGCATAATAGAATTTATTAATCGGCGCAGCGCTATCAATTTTAACGATTTGACCATACCAATTCTCCATTTCGATGGTATTATTCATCATTCGATGGCAAGTGGCAATCTTTTGAAGAACACTTAAGTTGTCAGGTTCTTTTTCTAATGCTGATTGATACAATTTTATTGCCCCGACAAAATCAAACAATTGATATAATTGATCGCCTTTCTTTTCACTACCTGTAGCAGCAAAACTTGTTACTCCAAGCATAATACTTGCTAGAAAAAGTAAACTAGAAAAATAATTCTTTGTCTTATTCATATTAAATATTTTCAATTCTTTGTGCGTGTATATTGACTCGTCTATTAGAAATAACTGATGTATCGAGGTGTGACGTAGCGCAGCTTTTTGTCTTTACAGAAATTGTATCCCAAGAGGATTTCATGCGTTGCGCTTGTTACGCTATTTAAAGATGATAGCGGATAGTCATAAGAGTAGCCAACTTCAAATTGTGGTGTGACTAGGAATTTTAAAATTCCGACAATCGCATTTCCAGAACCAAATTTAAATGCCATTGAATTCAAGTCATAGATGTCTCCACCAAAACGATACGTTGCGCCAACCCATATTCTCTCTTTGAGTAAAACACTCATATTGGCATCAACTGAAAATGGAATCTCAGGTATATAACGCATCATAAAACTAGGTCGAAACATAACATCTCCCTTACCTAGTATCAAGCCTCCTGATGCATAAAAATGCTGAACTTGTTTGGATAAAAAAGTATCTACTACGCCGCTTGTTATCTCCCTCAAACTTGGACTCAAAATATGAGGAACAGAAAGTCCTATATAGTATTTAGGGTTGTATAAATAAGCTCCAAAACCAAAATTAGGCAATAATTTATTCGGTGTATTATTCAAAAGAATATCGCTCTTATCGTCCACTTTAGAGTTTTTAATATTGAGCTGGTAGTACATAAATCCAACAGATACTCCCAATGAAAGTTTAGTATCCTTCATCAATTTAAGTCTATAGGCAAAATAGCCGTCTACATTTCCACGCATTGTATTCCCTGCTTTATCACCACGTGCACTTCCCCCGAAGGCATATTGATTTTGCTTCAGAAGGGGTGAATGGAAATTCAGATTCAACGTCTGTGGCGCTCCTTCTATACCGATCCACTGAGCGCGATAAGTACCCACAGCATACATGCACTCCTTACTTCCCGCATATGCAGGGTTGTATGGAAGCATATTGAACATGTACATGCTTTTCTGAGCGTCCTGTTGAGCATTTGCACCTAGTAAACTAGAGACAAAAATGATCATTAAAAATATTTTGTTAGGTTTCATAAATCTGGTATTTATTATACTATTCTCTAAAATTCTCTATTTAAAATTATCTATAGATCTCGACAAATCCCGCTTTATTTCTTGGCTCATCCACTCCATTGTTGTTTAAGACTTTATACTTAAATATGAAGTAGTACGTTCCTCCTGGCAATTCCTCTCCTTCCATACCTATACCCATAAATGGATCTGTATTTAAATATGGATTTCTAGTCCAAACAAGATCTCCTACTCTATTATAAACTAGCATTCCCTCATTTCTCCATTTGTCGAGATTTCTAATAAATAAATTATCATTATTACCATCTCCATTTGGTGTACTAAATCAGGAATAAAAGGCTCATCGAAATTCTCTAAGTAAACCCAAGCAGAACTGCAAAGCGTATCGCCATCATCAGCAATAATGCATAGTTCATAGCGAACAGAATCCAACTCATCATTCCCCTTTACGGTAGAATATGTATACGTTCCATCCAAATTCAAAGTGAAAGTTCCACTATTATCACTTGATTGCTTTGCAATTACTCTAGTATAAATTGGCGTTCCAGAAGGGAAAATATCATTTACTTTAACTTGACCTGTCACCGTTGAATTATAGGCTATTGCTCTATCATTAATTGCCAATAAGGTATAATCCTTAATATTTAAATAAATAAAAGCTGTGTCCAATCCACCTTTGCCATCAGAGATAATGTAAAAGAAGGTGTCCTTGCCAACAAAAGTAGGCTTAGGTGTATATACCACCTTACCGTTTATAACAGTTGCCGTTCCATTCTTAGGATTACTTAAATCAACTATTTTCAAACTATCCCCATCTGGGTCTTTATCGTTTAACAATACATTGATAATTTTAGGATTCCCTTTTTTAACTGCTGCTGTATCATCATTCGCATTTGGATTATTGTTATTGCACATCGGCACAACTGCAATGATGAATGACTTGTCGTCAAATCCACAATCATTCTTCACCCTCAGCGTAATTGAATAGCTTCCTACAGGCGTATTTGTAAAATTGTAGAAGCCGGTATCCTTCATTACCCCCGTCGATGGATCTTGAATGATATTGCTTCCTGCAGGAGGAGCAAGCCATTCATATTCAGTTACGTCTACTGCGCCAGCGGCCCAAAAACGCTTCTTCATATTGCCATTTTTACACACGGTATCACATTGAGCCATAGCTCCCCATGAATTGAACACGCATGCAACAAGAACGATGTATTTAATATATTTATACATAACGATTGATATTTAATTTAAACCTCTTTATTTACATTGCAAAATGATCGCATTAACCTTCGGTACAGGCCCTATAAGGGTTCTTGGTCCAACGATATTTGAAACACAACTTGAAAGAGTAACAGTAATATTTGAATAAACGCCCTTACCTAATCCTGAAATTACTAAATCGCCAGATGCGTTTGAACTAATTGTCACAGCAGTAACAGGAACAGCGTCTTTGGCGTAATTTACAATATAGCTTGTATTAGCAACCAATCCTTTAAGTGTGATACTTCCATCCATACCCAAACAAGTTTTTGGCATGCTATCAATAACACTTGTTATTGATGGAGGTGTTGGATCTACAATTGTATATGGACCTAAAGCTGGACCTGAAGTACATGCCGTCGTTGTAACATTGATAGAATCATATACACCTGCAGTTAATCCATCAATTACCACGCTATCTCCTGATGCAACAATAGTTCTAACAACTAAAGTTGAGCCCTTTTTATAATTCACTAAATAAGACGTGCCATTAACCAACCCCTTTAAGACAATTGTTCCTTCAGAACCAGAACAAGTAGTCGTATTCGTTTTGTAACTGCTAACAATTACTGGAAGCGCAGGATCCATTAAAGTGTCAGGTCCTATAGGTGCAGAGGTACAAGACGATAAGCCAGAAACTAAATTCACCGTAATGCTAGAGTAAATACCTGCAGTTAAATTGGGAATAGTAATATTTCCTGATGTATCAGAAGTTAAACTCTGCGTAGTGAAAGCCGAATTTAAAGAAAATGAAACATTATAACTTGTAGATTTCAACAATCCAGACAATACAATATTCCCATCATTTCCGCTGCAAGAAGTTGGATTTTTATGGCTAGAAATAATTGGATCTGGTGTTTTTAAAATACTGATAGGAAATCTCTGCGTATCAGCACTTCCTCATGAATTAATTGCAACTACATAAACAGTATCTACTCCTGTTGTAGCAGCAGCAAAATTTACTTCTACAGTATCTAAATTAGATGCGCCTATAATTGATAAACCAAATTTACCATTCACACTCCAACTCAAAGAGGTGTAATCGAGAACACCTGTCACAAAAAATTTCTTTTTTCCGATGGAAGTGCAAAACTGATCGCATTGGGCAAAGAGTGCATTTGCGAAGATCATCAATGCGAACCCTAAGCTTAAAATTTTACTTGATTTCATAGATTGCTTTTATTAAATTTTTGAATTTATTTTTTGAATTTTATTTGTTTGAATTATTTACAATTTAATTTTACTCCTACATATTTCGGAACAGGACCAACGAGCTTTCTGCTCAATGGTGTTGTCACTGGACATGAACTGAACTGAATAGAAATACTAAAGTTATCGTATAAACCAGCAGTTAAGCCAGACATAATAATTTGTCCTGTACTACTAGATTTTTGGCCAACCAGTGTATTCGCTAAACCATCTTTGTTGTAATTAATATTATACTTCACATTAGGAATCAATCCTTTTATTGTCAATCTGCCATCATTAGCCAAACAAGTAGATGGGTTCAAACTATCAATTCCTGTTATTGTATAAGGAGAACAAGGAATTGTAATAACAACCATTGCTGTATCGCAAAGTATTGGGCTTCCACTATCACAAATTGAATACATGAATGTATCGTTGCCATTGAAGCTAGAATCTGGTGTATATGTATATGTCCCTGACGGGTTCAATACAAAAGAACTAGCATAAGTTGGAGCTGATATAACAGCAGGAATTCCTAGAGCATTTCCATCAGGATCGCTATCGTTGATTTTCACGGCAACAGTTACTGGTTTACCAATAGTTGTATTTGCATAATCATCTACAGCTACTGGAGCTATATTTGGAATCGCAGTAGAATCATTTGTCATGGTAATAATTACCAATGCCGTATCGCACTTTGCACTTGGTATTGAATTATCACAAACCATATATGAGAATGTATCTACACCTACAAAATCTGTTGGTGGAGCGTAATTCACACTGCCGTTTGAATTTACAGTTGCAGTAATCCCTTGTTTAGAAGATCCAAAAAGTGAAACAGACAATGTATCCCCATTAGGTCTTTATCATTTGCCAAAACGTTTACTACGACACTAATATTTCTAGGTGTTGTAACACGATCATCGTTTGCTATTGGTGCTTGCGGATTTGTCAAAGGAATTGAATCTAAAATATCAATGAGCACAAATTTTGTATCACAAAGTGGTTGCGGCAAAACAACGGTGATATCACATACTGTAAAGTTAAATGCTATTAGCCCCGTATATCCTGCATCTGGGATAACAGTTGCAGAGCCATTTGAATTGACGATAACAGTCGCATTAGAAGTCGCACCAGCAGGTCCCGTAAAAATAACAGGATCTCCATTCGGGTCGCTTGTTCCAACGCTTAAGTTTAATGTTAGAGGCGTATTTTTTACCCCTGTGGTAATAATTGGAGTCGTGATTGGCGCTTTATTCACCATATTCTCAGCTAGTATATGCAAAGTTGCCGTTGCACAAGCTTGAGGTGTTCCATTATCGCAAGTTGTATAAGGGAAATCCAATGAGCCATAAAAGAACAATGCTGGAGTAAAAGTATATATACCCGAACTTGCTAAAGTCAATGTTCCTTTTCCAGGAATTGTAGTCGTCTGGGCTGTTACAGTTTGTGTATTGCCTTCAGGATCTGTATCATTCGTTTTTACGTTTCCAGAGATTTTAGTGCCATATGGTGCTTGACCATAATCATCCATAGCATTGGTGCTATTTGGACTTCCAACTGGCAAGACTGTTATATAAACCCATTCACTATCACATTTAGCTGTTGGTAACTGATTATCACAAACTGAATATTGGAAACTATCTCTTCCAACATAACCTGCACTTGGAGTATACAATTCTGTTCCTGCAATATACCCACCATTGAAAGGACCACTCAATATTGAAGGATTGCCAAGGGTGCATGTTGGCCCATTTTGACATCTATCATTTGCTTTTACTTGAATTCTAATCGTTGAGTCCTGAATTAAGCTAACATAATCCGGATTTGCTAATGGCGGATTCGTCGGGATTTTTGGATCTAAAACGGTAATAGTTAAAGCAATACTTTGACATATTGTTGAAGGACTTGGCTCACAAACTGGAACCATGAAATTATACTCTCCCGGTGTTGCGCATATAAACGTATAAGACCCATTGCTTGCAATCACTGGAGCACAAGTGCTAGGATTACTTGCATTAGCAGGAGGATTGCTGTATGTGCTTCCAGGAAGCGGATTGTCATTGGTGCTTACATTTCCAGTCAATTGAATATTAGGCAAAGTCACCCCAAAGTCAGGATTGTAATTTGGCTTGCGAGGCTCTACTAGAATATGCAATGTTGCTGTATCACAAGCAACAGGTGTGCCATTATCGCAAGTAGTATATGTAAAGTCAATAGCCCCACCAATAAATGATGTATTAGGCGTAAATGTATACGTTCCTGCTGCAAGAAGAACCAAAGTCCCTTTCCCAGTAATTGTAGAATTGATTGGTGTTACAGTTTGCGTATTTCCTTCTGCATCGGTATCATTCGTTTTCACATTGCCAACAATAGCTGTTCCACTTGGTGCTTGTCCATAATCATCCATGGCATTGGTTGTATTAGGACCTCCAACGGGCAAAATCGCTATATAAACCCATTCGCTATCGCATTTAGGTGTAGGCAATTGATTATCACAAACTGCATAATTAAAGCTATCAAATCCAAAATATCCTGCAGTTGGGGTATACAAACCAATAGCAGGATTAAACGTGCCATGGCTTGGTCCAGCACCAATAATTGTTGGAACGCCTAATAAACATAAAGGACCATTCTGACATTTATCGTTTGCTTTGATATCTAGAACTATAAATGAATTCTGAATCACTTTTGCATAATCTGGATTAGCAATTGGCGGATTCGTTGGAATACTTGGATCCAAAACAGTAATTACCAATCTTACACTTTGACAAGTATTGATTGGACTAGGCTCACAAACAGGCACCATAAAGTTATACTCTCCAGGTGTCGCGCAAACAAACGTATAAGACCCGTTGCTTGCAATCGTCGGAACACAAGCACTTGGATTACTTGCATTAGCTGGTGGATTTCCATAACTATTATTCGGCGTTGCATTATCATTGGTACTTACATCTCCATTCAATAGAACATTTGGAAGTGTAACGCCAAAATCTGGATTATAATTTGGTTTATAATTTTCGACTAAAATATGCAAGGTTGCAGTTGCACATGCCACAGGTGATCCATTATCACATGTCGTATAAGCAATATCAATACCGCCACCTACAAAATTTGGATCTGGGGTAAAAGTATATGCTCCCGTATTTAATAAAACAAAATTTCCTTTTCCTGAAATTGCGATATTCTGTGTTGAAACAGTTTGTGCATTGCCTTCTGGATCTGTATCATTCGTTTTAACGTTGCCATTCAAAGTCACTCGATTAGGTGTTTGACCATAATCATCCATAGCGTTAGTTGAATTTGAAATACCAATAGGAAGTACCGTAATATAAACCCATTCTGTATCGCATTTTGAAGTAGGCAATTGATTATCACATACCGCATATCTAAAACTATCTCTGCCATAATATCCTATGGTTGGGGTATAAACACCCGTTCCATGATTAAACGTCCCATTTATAGGGCCGCTGCCGACATTTAATGGAACTCCCAACGTACAAGATGGTCCATTTTGACACTTGTCATTTGCTCTTAAATTTAGCGTAATAGTTGTATTTTGAATAAGCTTAGCATAATCCGGATTCGCAATTGGAGGATTTGAAGGATTTCTTGGATCCAACACTGTGATCACCAAAGGAATGCTTTGACAAGCAGTTGAAGGACTTGCCTCACATACAGGAACCATAAAATTATATTCACCTGGAGTAGCGCAAATAAAAGTATAAGAACCGTTTGCCGCTATTGAAGGGGCACATGTGCTTGGATTGCTAGCATTCGCTGGCGGATTGCTATAAGTATTGCCAGATAATTGCTTATCATTAACGCTTACATTGCCCGCTAATTGAACATTTGGCAAAGTAACACCAAAGTCAGGGTTATACAGAGGAGTTGCCAATCCAACCAATATTTGCAAAGTTGCAGAAGCACATGCTACCGGTAGTCCATTGTCACAAGTTGTATATTTAAAACTGACTGGTCCACCGTTAAATGCGGTATCAGGGGTAAATGTATAAATCCCTGTTGAGGCCAATGTCAATGTTCCTTTTCCTGCAATTGTTGAGGTGAAGGCAGTTACTGTCTGCGTATTGCCCTCTGGATCTGTATCATTCGTTTTTACATTGCCTGTTGCTGCAGTATTATTAGGTGTACTGTTAAAATCATCTAAAGCATTCGTCTTATTAGGTCCTTTAGGCAGTGTAACCATAATGTGCACCCATTCGCTATCGCACTTTGGAGTTGGTGTTTGATTATCGCAAACGGCATAATAAAAACTATCAACGCCCACATAACCAATAGTAGGTGTATATATAGTTGTTCCTGGAATATAAGATCCATGGAAAGGACCATTGACCACTGTAGGTGTTGACAAAGTGCAACCCGGTCCATTTTGACATCTATCATTCGCTCTAACATTAATTGCAATAGAACTATCTCTAATCACTGTTGAATAATCTGGATTCGCAATAGGCATCGATGGATCTACAACTGTAATCACCAATGGAATACTTCTACAAACAGTCGATGGGCTAGGCTCACAGACTGGCACCCAAAAAGTATATTCGCCTATCGTTGCACAAGTAAAAGTATATGTTCCGTTGCTTGCGATTGTTGGTGAACAATTGCTTGGATTTGAAGCATTCACTGGTGGATTGCCATAAGTCGTTCCTGGATTAGGATAATCATTTGAACTAACATTTCCATTTAATAGGACATTCTTTTGAGTTACCCCAAAATCTGGATTGAAGCTCGGCTTTTTAGTTTCAACCAAAATATGCAATGTAGCAGTAGCGCATGCTATTGGGCTTCCATTATCACAAGTAGTATAGACAAAATCTACAATGCCTCCGTTAAACCCTGTATCAGGAGTAAAAGTATAAACTCCAGAAGCTAAAACAGAAATGCTTCCTTTACCTGCAACAGTGTTACTGAACGCTGTTACCGTTTGAGTTTCCCCTTCTGGATCCGTATCATTCGATTTTACATTGCCTGTCAATTGTGTGCTGAATGGAGTTTGTCCATAATCATCTACTGCATTCGTTGTATTTTTAAAGGTAACTGGAGTTACACGAATATAAACCCAATCAGAATCACACTTAACTGTAGGACTTTGATTGTCGCAAACTGCATATTTAAAACTGTCTCTTCCTTCTAACCCAGTGTTAGGAGTATAAATACCCGTACCAGCATTAAATCCGCCATTGGCAGGATTTGTCACGACAGTTGGATTGCCCAATGCGCATCCAGGTCCATTTTGACAGCGGTCATTGGCCTTTACATCTATAAATACGGTGGTGTTTCTCTTTAATTGTGCGTAATCTGGATTGGCTACTGGTGGACTATTAGGAATAGTTGGATCCAAAACAGTTATCACCAATGGAACACCTGTGCATCTTGTAGAAGGGCTTCCTTCGCAATTTGGCACATAAAATGTATAAACCCCTTTTGTTGGACAGGTAAAAGTATAGGTTCCATTGCTTGAAATCACCGGTGCACATGTACTTGGATTGCTTGGATTCCCTGCTGGATTGCTATACGTACTTCCTGAAAGAGGGATATCATTGGTCTTTACATTTCCTGTCAACGGCATATTGATTTCCGTAACTCCAAAGTCTGGATTAAAAACTGCCTTCATATCTTCAACAATAATATGAAGCGTCGCATTGGCACATGCACTTGGAACGCCGTTATCGCATGTTTGATAAACAAAGCTCAAATTCCCTTTGCTGAATAATGGCTCAGGAGTGAAAGTATAAGCGCCTGTTCCCAATAAAACCAAAGTCCCTTTACCAGCAACAGTTGTTGTTTGAGCGGTAACCGTCTATGTATTCCCTTCTACATCAAAGTCATTGTCTTTTACATTGCCCAACAAGGCTGTTCCATTCGGCGTTTGTCCATAATCATCCATCGCTTCTGTACTATTTGGAGTACCAACTGGTTTCACCAAAATAAATACCCACTCGCTATCGCATTTAGGGGTTGGTGTTTGATTATCGCAAACAGCATATCTAAAACTATCTCTTCCCGAATAAGTTGAAATCGGCGTATATAAGCCAGTTCCAGGAATAAATGAACCTTTTGTAGGAGGAGTAATTATAGTAGGTGTGCTCAAAGTACAATTATAGGCATTCTGACATTTATCGTTTGCTCTTACATTAATAATAACAGAGCTACCTTTACTCACAGAAGTATAGTCTGGATTCGCAATCGGTGGTGCTGTTTTGTCGGATGAATCCAATACAGTGATTACCAAAATTGTCGTATTACAAATGGTAGAAGGTGCAGGCTCACAATTGGTCACTCTATAATTATACTCACCAGCAGTTGCGCAGGTAAATGTATATGTGCCATTGGTGCTGAGCACTGGAATACAAGCTGTTGGGTTGCCTGGGATTGCGACTATACTCGTATAAAGACTTGAAGGAGTTGCATAGTCATTCGTCTTGACATTTCCTGTCAATGGAACACTTCTATACGTCACACCAAAATCTGGATTGAAAAAAGGCGAAACAGGGATAACTGCTTTACAAGGCTCATCAACAAATTTTGAGCGGATGAATAACTCAGCATTTTTCGAGCCGCCCAATCCATCATAAGTAAAAGGAATGCTTATTGATGTTTGACCTACTGTTAGAGTGTCAATCAAATACCCTGAGAAATTAGGGTCGGAACCAACAGAAAAGAAGAAAGAATCGATTCGCACACTCGTGATTGGTGCTGCAAATTGTAAAATCACTGTACCAGTTTGTCCCCCAATTCCATTTGCGACAAAACTTCCAGTAAAATCCGTCACCGTTTTACAATTAAATTTATACGGAGAAAGTATTCCAGAATAATATGCCACAGTCGTTATTGTATCTCTAATACAAGAAGCCGTCGTGGTCGTATTGAACATAAAAATATAGTTGGAATCTTTCTCCAGATTCACATACTCATAGTTAAATGTCGAACTATTAGGACCATTTTGTAATGCTTGAATTTCATTTCCTACGCATACACCGTTCACGGCTCTATATAAACTACCCCTTCTAGAGGCAGCCAAAGCTGTTGTACATACACTTGCTGGTGAAACCGAATAAAGCACCTCAAAGTAATTTAAGATACCCAATGAACTATCCGGACCAGCCTTTACAAGCGCGTATTGCTTAATGGTATTACCTGTAGTTACGTTTATCCCTGTTTTAGGCTGTGAAAAAATCCCTGCCAACGCAGCCGCAGGAGTAGCATATCCTTGAGAATATACATTCACATAACTCGGGGAGCAGTTGATATTTTGAAGTGGAATCTGAGCAAATGATTGATTGCTAAAAAACATCCCCATAAAGAGCACAAACATCGACCAATTTTTAAATCGTATAAAAAATGCCATGCTTTTTGGATTCTGAATAACATCGATTGGAGTCATAAATAATTTATTCTAAATTTATTTACCTAGAGTATAATAGATGCAATAATAGTTAAAATATTTAAAAATACAATATTTTAAATGCTATTTTATTGGCATGTTATTGCCTATTCTAAACGACCACCAGCTTTGTCATTTTACATAATTTAATGTTTATCAAATAAATAAGAATTCATTCTAAGAGTTTTTTATCTCTTATTGGCCGCTATTTTGAATTGGATTGAATATATACCGCAGTGCGCAGATTTAATTCAAATCATCCTCATTAGACCAATTTAGACATCGTCTTAAGGCTCTTTGCCATTGCAAATACAATCTATCTTTATAGAGAATCGCCATATTCGGGAGAAAACTCCTTTCAATGGACTTTGTTTTACCCACTTGCTCTCTGTCGTAATAGCCTGTATAAAAACCTGCCAAATACGCTGCTCCTAATGCCGTTGTTTCAATATTTACAGGTCTTTCTACTTCCACTTGTAAAATATCCGCTTGAAATTGCATTAAAAAATTGTTCAAGCACGCCCCTCCATCAACTTTGAGACTTTTTAGCTCAATTTTAGAGTCGAGCTGAAAAGCATCCAAAATATCTTTCGTCTGATAAGCCAATGCCTCTAGCGTCGCTCGAATTATATGTTCCTTCGTTGTTCCCCGCGTCAATCCAAATATCGCTCCTCTGGCATACATATCCCAATGGGGAGCCCCTAGCCCAACAAATGCAGGCACCATGACCACGCCACCATTATCCTCTAAATTTGCCGCGATAGAATCTGTTTCCTGTGAACTTGTTATGATTTGCAAGCCATCTCTCAGCCATTGTATTGCAGCTCCTGCCATAAACACAGACCCTTCCAAAGCATATTGAACCTTGTGATCAAGTCCAATTGCAATGGTCGTAATCAATCCGTTTTTAGAAAGCAACATCTGTTCCCCAGATTCATGAGCATAAAACACCCAGTGCCATATGTATTTTTAGCCATCCCAGCGGTCCAACATTTCTGTCCGAATAACGAGGCTTGCTGATCTCCAGCCACTCCGCAAATTGGGATTTCTCTTCCAAACATATCCTTAGATGCGCATCCATAATCATCCGAAGAGTTCTTAACGATTGGAAGCAATTGCTTCGGAATATTCAAAGCAATCAATAATTCCTCGTCCCATTTCAACGTTGAAATATTGTATATCATCGTCCTCGACGCATTGGTATAATCAGTTGCATGAACCCTTCCCTCAGTTAGTTTCCAAATCAACCAAGTATCAATCGTGCCGAATAGCAAGTCCCCGCTCTCCGCTCGATCTCTAGCTCCTTGAACATTATCCAATATCCATTTGATTTTTGTCGCAGAAAAATAAGCGTCAATCACCAAGCCCGTTTTCGAGGATATGCGCTCAGTCCACCCTTCATTTTTGAGTTTTTCGCAAGTATCCGATGTTCGCTTATCCTGCCATACTATTGCTGGATAAATAGGCTCCCCTGTTTTTTTATCCCAAACAATTGTCGTTTCCCGTTGATTGGTTATACCAATCGAATTAATTTGCTCAGGGTTGATTTGATACTTTGATAATACCTCCCTTGCTGCACTCAATTGAGTCTGCCAAATTTCATTCGGGTCGTGTTCAACCCATCCCAATTGAGGATATATTTGCTTGAATTCTTTCTGGACAATGCCCAATAGATGTCCGCTTTTATCAAATAATATCGCCCTTGAACTTGAAGTGCCTTGATCGAGTGTGAGTATGTACGATTGCATAAATTATTTTCAAATAGAGATGAATCCCTTTTCCGTTCAAAATTAATGATATTATTTGTGTTTCTTTAGATTTCAATATCGCTAAATGGATTGCGAATAAGTATCCAAACATTGCGTGAAATTTAAATATGGCATTAGCGCATTTTTTTTGCAATAAATATATACTTTTGCAGCGCTTCATAGTTCGTGTAGCCTTCTATTTCTAAATACCATTTCATGTCTGACAACGCAAGCCAACCTTTTGACTCTCATTCGTACAATACAATGGAATTGCTTCGTTTTACTACGGCTGGAAGTGTAGATGATGGAAAAAGCACACTAATTGGGCGGTTGCTCTACGACTCTAAATCTATATTTGAAGATCAGTTAGAGGCCGTACAGCGAACCAGTGAGCGCAGAGGTGAAGAGCAAATCAATTTAGCATTATTGACAGATGGCTTAAGAGCCGAGCGCGAACAAGGCATCACCATTGATGTCGCATATAGATATTTTGCAACGCCAAAGAGAAAATTTATCATTGCGGATACTCCAGGCCATATCCAATATACGCGCAATATGGTCACTGGCGCCTCCACAGCTAATTTAGCCATCATTCTCATAGATGCGAGACAGGGCATCGTTGACCAAACTAAAAGACATGCATTGATTGCATCCCTATTGGGAATCCCGCACATTGCCGTTTGCATCAACAAAATGGATTTGGTGGATTGGAGTGAGGAGAAATACCAAGAGATCAAAAATGATTTTAAATATTTCGCTCAAAAGCTCGATGTCAAGGATGTTCACTTTATTCCTATCTCTGCGCTTTTAGGAGACAATGTGGTCAATAAAAGCAATCATATGAATTGGTATGAAGGCACCACACTCCTTTATCTTTTGGAAAATATTCACATTGGCAATGATTATAACCTCGTGGATGCGCGTTTCCCCATTCAATTAGTCATTCGCCCCTATTCTGATGAATTCCATGATTATAGAGCTTATGCAGGGCGCGTAGCTGGAGGAATCTTGAGGAAGGGAGAAAAAGTAGTTGCATTGCCCTCTGGCTTTACTTCTACGATAGCTAAAATCGAATTAGATGGCAAAGAATTAGAATTTGCTCAGCCACCAATGTCTTGTTCAATTCTATTGACCGATGATATCGACATCTCACGAGGAGATATGTTAGCAAGAGAAAATAATACCCCTAAACAAAGCCAAGATATAGAAGCCATGATATGTTGGATGGGAGAGAAACCTTTGATAACGACTAACAAATACGCTTTAAAACACACAACGAAAGATGTAAAATGTGTTGTAAAAGAAGTAAAATACAAAATGGATATCAATTCATTGAGCAGACTGCCCGATGAATTAGAATTAAAAATGAATGATATCGGTCGTATTACTTTGCGAACGACTTCTCCTCTTTTATATGATAGTTATAGAAGAAACCGAATCACAGGGAGCTTTATACTCATTGATGAATCAACCAATGTCACTGTTGGTGCTGGAATGATTCTAGAAAACTAAACATTGGTTTCCCATTAATTAAAAAATTGAAAGAGGTATAAGATATCTGATATTTTGATACACTAACTGCTAATTTTATTAGTTTTGTTTATAAATATATAAAATTATATTTGTGTTTTAAAATAGACTCCTATCAATCACTTAAATTACTTTTCAAATGAAAAAAATATTATTATTTCTCTCATTATTATTGAATTTCAACATTAACATAGCACAAAACATCACCATCAGCGGTCCATCTGGATTTGGAAATAAAGTTACTGTTTTGACCAATGGAAATTATGTCGTCAGAGCTAACTTTAATAATAAGGGTGCCATTTATTTATATAAAGGTTCTGACCACACTTTGATTAGTTCTTTTTCAGGAACTAAAAATACTGATTTTGTAGGATCTGGTGGTGTTTTTGCATTGACTAATGGGAATTTTGTAGTTTGTAGTCCATCTTGGTGCAATGGAAGTAAAATTGAAGTAGGAGCGGTGACTTGGGTTAATGGTACGACTGGTATGAATGATACAATAAGTGTGATTAATTCTATTATTGGATCAAACAAATATGATTGGGTTGGTTATAACGGCATAGTTCCTCTAACCAATGGTAATTTTTGTTATTAAAAGCCAATATTGGAAAAATTCTTCAGCTATAGAAGAATATGGAGCTGTGACATGGGGGAATGGGTCAAGCGGATCGGCAGGTGTTGTCGGTATTAATAATTCATTAATTGGAGCTAATGTTGGGAATAAAGTCGGAGATGTTTTTCCATTGAAAATGGAAATTATATAGTTTGCAGTCCTTTATGGGACGATGGTACCATTAAAGATGCAGGTGCTGTGACATGGGGAAATGGAACAACTGGTGTAACTGGTTTAATTAGCTCAAGCAATTCATTAATTGGATCTCATGCTAATGATAATATTGGTTCAGGAACAATTTTTAATGCTTTTAGCAATGGAAATTATGTAATATTTAGTCCAAAATGGGATAATGTAACAGTAACAGATGCTGGAGCAGTAACTTGGGGTAATGGATCAACTGGTATTACTGGTATCATCAATATAGGCAATTCATTAATTGGAACTAAGGCTGGTGATAATGTTGGAAATGGTAATAACTTATTGATTACGAGTAATGATAATTATGTCATATCAAGTCCTAATTGGGACAATGGTACAATAATAAATGCTGGAGCTGTAACATTGGGAAGTGGTAGTATTGGAATTTCTGGAACAATAAATTCCAGTAATTCATTAATAGGGACGAAGGCCTTTGATAATATTGGTACAAAAACTACAAGTTTGGGAAATGGGAACTATTTAGTTTCTAGTCCTGATTGGGACAATGGTTTGACAAATGATGTCGGAGCAGTCACTTTTGGAAATGGGGCTATTGGCGTGACTGGTAATATAAATATAAGCAATTCTTTGATTGGGACCTCAACAAGTGATAAAATTGGAAATGGTAGCATTACTATTTTAAATAATGGAAATTATGTCGTTTCAAGTCCGAACTGGAAAAATGGAACATTTCAAAATGCAGGAGCAGCTACTTGGGGTAACGGCACAATTGGAATCACTGGAATCATTAGTATCAGCAATTCTTTAGTTGGAACAAAAACGAATGATAGCGTTGGAGGATATACTGTTGCTTTGACCAACGGAAATTATGCCGTTGGCAGTGCTGGTTGGGATAATGGAATTTTAGTGAATGCAGGTGCAGTAACATGGGGAAATGGAACAACAGGTATTTCAGGTGCTGTAAGTGTTGGCAATTCCCTCATTGGTTCTACATCAAATGATCAAGTTGGTAATACAAATAGCATAGTTGCACTTTCAAATGGACATTATATCACTTGCAATCCTAATTGGGACAATGGCTCTATAGCAAATGTTGGATCAGTAACCTGGGGAAACGGATATAGTGGTTCAGCAGGGGTAATCAGTGCAAGCAATTCATTGATAGGAATTAAAACTGGTGATCAGATAGGAAGTTCAAAAGTTACAGCATTGACCAATGGACATTATGTCGTTTCTAGCCCTAATTGGGATAATGCAACACTTGCCAACGTTGGAGCAGTAACTTGGTGTAATGGAAATAATAGCACTAGTGATACTGTTAAATTAAGTAATTCTCTTGTAGGAACAACACTTAATGATAAAGTTGGAATTATTAAATCAGTTGCATTAGATAATGGAAATTACATTGCAGTAAGTTCTAATTGGAATAGAGGAGCAAAAAGTTATGTTGGAGCAGTGACTTTGTGCAATGGTAATTCAAGTACGGTTGGTGAAGTGGATACAAATAATTCAATAGTTGGATCAGTCAACAATGATTTAATTGGATCTGGAACAATTAGTCCTTTAAAGAATGGTAATTACTATATAAACAATTTAAATTGTGATTTTGGAGCTATTGCTGATGTTGAAACTTTCTCTGTTTCCAATCAAGCTGAGCCTATTGTGGGAAGTTTAAATAATTGCAATAGTGTTATTAGCACCAGCAATGTTACTGATTTATTATTAACTGACGATACAATATATAAATTTGTTATTATATCTAAAGAATGGGAGAGCAAAATTGTAATTCGCTATTACAATAAATCCAATTATTTCTCGTCTTTTCACAAACTATATGCGCGAATCAAGCAATTAATTGGGGAGGTATTGGTCGAAATACTACTGGTCAGTATAAAGCTAAATTTGTTGCTTTCAATGGCTGCGATTCTTTTGTAACTTTAAACCTCACTGTCTTACCAGGTAATACCAAATCATCTTCTTTTAATCAAACCATCTGCTCCAATCAATCTTATACTTGGAATGGTATTGCTCGAAAAACAGCAGGAAATTATTTAGATACTTTTACGGCTTCAAATGGGTGTGATTCTTTTGTAACCTTAATTCTAAAAGTTAATCCAATTCAATCTTCTTCATTTTCACAAACCATTTGCTCTAATCAATCCTATGTATGGAAAGGAATTGAACGCACTGTTGCCGGAAATTACAATGACACAATTGCCTCCTTTCAAGGTTGTGATTCAATAGTTACTTTAAATTTGATTGTCAATCCTATTAAAAACACCAATTACCCACAATCCATTTGCAGCAATCAATCTTATTTATGGAATGGGATAGTGCAAACTACCTCTGGAAATTACAAAGATACATTTACTTCTTTTCTAGGATGCGATTCAATTGTAACCTTGCAATTATCTCTAAATCCTATAAAATCGTTTTCATTTTCACAAACTATTTGTTCCAATCAATCCTATACTTGGAATGGAATTTCCCGAACTACTTCGGGAAATTACTTGGATACCTTTAAAAGTTCAAAAAACTGTGACTCTATTGTTACACTTAATCTCATAGTTTTACCAGGTAATAACAAGTCTTCATCATTTTCAAAATCTATCTGCTCCAATCAAAACTATTTTTGGAATGGAAAATTTGAATATTTATCTGGGAATTATCTAGATACATTCCCTGCTTCAAATGGGTGTGATTCAGTTGTGACGTTGCAACTCATTGTAAAACCTGTTAAAGCCAATTCATTCAATGACACTTTTTGTGCTAATGAAACCTATAAATGGAATGGAAGTGATTTGAAAAATGGAGGTACATTCACTAAAACTCTAGCAGCATCAAATGGCTGCGATTCTACTATTACATTAAATCTATTTAAAAGAGCATTGCCTTCTGTATTGACAAATGTTTCTGGAAATAATATCATCGCTTTACAAAACAACGCGGGCTATCAATGGTATAATTGCGCAACCAATCAACCGATACTAGGTGCAACCAATCAATTTTACGAAGTCAAATCTAGTGGCTCTTATAAAGTAGCTGTCACTTCTTCAAAATGCACTGATTTTTCAATATGTATTACGATAGTTGATTCAAATAATATCAATAGAATTCATGATCATTCTGCTAGTGATTTGCACATGATTTATCCCAATCCCAGTAATGATTTTCTAAATTTTATTCCTCAATCCAATATTGTAATAACCCAATTAGTTGTAACTGATGCAATTGGTAAAAAAATGAATATTCCAATTGAAAAAATGAATGCTACCCATTTTATTTTAGCGACCACTCAACTTGAATCAGGGGTATATTATTTGACTATTCATCGTTTAGACAACATAAAGGAACATATTCAATTTTATGTTTCACATTAATTAGGGTGGTCAAGTGTATCCCATTATCTATAGCCTTTGCTTTGAATGGAACTAAGACTAGTATAATTTTTATCACGACTCTTTAACTGGAATTTTCAAATGATCTTGCTATTCTTTTGACAAAAGGGAATCAATCACTTTAATAAATTCCTCATCCGAGACCTTCGTTTTCGGAGAGAATGACTTGACCAATTTTCCATCTTTCCCAACAAGAAACTTTTGGAAATTCCATGATACTTCCGCATCCTCTTTTCCATTTAATTCTTTTTTTGTTAGGTATTGATATAAGGGATGGATATTGCTTCCCTTGACATCAATTTTTGAAAACATATCAAATGTCACATGATATTTCAGTGTGCAGAACTGCTCAATATCTTTATCAGAACCAGGCTCTTGAAATAAAAAATTATTCGCAGGAAAGCCTAATACGACCACATCTTTGGATTTATATTCTTCATAAAATTTCTGAATCCCTTCATATTGTGGCGTAAGGCCACATTTGCTTGCAACATTTACAATCACAACGATTTTCCCTTTATACTTAGCGAGACTTAAAGGATTTCCTTTGATATCCTTCACTTCAAAGTCATAGATTGATTCCGCATGTGTCACTTTTTGCTTTGGTGCTTTATTGCCGCACGTTGCTAGAAATGCGAGAAATGCCATGTAGTATTTTTTCATTGTGCTCAATTTACTTAAAGACAAAAAAAATCCTACATTTGTTCAACTTAATTGAACATCTATGATATTAAAACTATTTAAATTCCTCGGAATCTTCTTATTAATCCTCGTTATAGTTGGATTTTTCTTGCCGAAACAAGTCCATGTAGAAGGGAAAAAAGTCATCAAACATGACATTTCTAAAGTATATCATTTCCTCAATGATATAAAAAATTGGAGCAAATGGAGTCCTTGGGACAAAATGGATTCTACCATGCAAAAGAATTTTGGAGAAATTACCGTTGGTACAGGCGCATCTTATAGTTGGGAAAGCCAAAATAAATACGTGGGCAAAGGCTCCATGAAGTATACGGATTGCAAAGAAAATGAACATATCATCTCTGAACTTTTATTCGCAGAAGGCGGTCCTTCGCAAGGCGCATTTCATTTCAAAAAAGTAGAAGGCGGCACTGAATTGACTTGGTCCATGGATTCCGATATGGGACAAGGGGAAGGCGCATGGGGTTTAATACATAAACTCATCGGTGGATATATGGGCATCGCCATGAAAATGATGATGAAGGGTGTATTTGAAGAAGGATTAACAAATATTGATAACACACTTAAAAATGAAGTGTCCCCTGTAACAGAAAACCCCTATAAAATAGAGGAGACACAAGTTCCTTCATTTAATGCCGTAGCAGTAAGCAGCATGATGAATATGCAAAACATTCCTCAAAAATTAGGGGAATGCTACAGTCAATGTGCTGCGCAAATCAAAACACAAAAGCTAGAAATGGCGGGGGCTCCTTTCGCTTTTTACCATGAATTCTCCTTAGATAAAGATTTTAAAGTTGAGGCTGGAATAGCCACATAGACTATGGGCAAAGATGCTGGCACAGTAAAAGCAAAAACATTTCCTTGGCTGAGCCAGATAGTTCGAAATGGTTGACAGAAATTTATTACCCTATCAAGTAATAACTGTTTAAAAAATATAACCGGTAAATCAAAGACAATACTCCTTATTCTTTTTACTGAATTCAATCTCCGTAATTGGATGCTTGACTTTTACTTTTGAATAGCTGTACTTCTCGAAAATACCTTTGTCATCATACACTTCTTGATAGATGGGAAGATAATTTTCTTTATCAATAAGGCAAACAAATCGCTTACTATATGCATTTGGTATGAGAATATCCTGGCCTTCTTTAAAATTTGTATAATCTTTCATCTCGTTTTTCTCAAGAATCAGGTACTCAGAGACTCCTTTGCTATTGGCTATTCTGGCAAGAGTCTCCCCTTTTTGAACAATATAGTGGACATAGGTGAATTGATTGGAAAACATCACGACTCTCCAACATTTTCTCCCTCCAAATTCGACATTATCCTCGACGGTAGATATCCGATCGAAATTAGCCACATCATCTTTATACGCGCGATATAAGATTTTATTCAATTTCCCAAATCCTGCATCGATAATCGTATGATGCTGCTCATTTCTCATTTTAACGTTTGAAACATTTAACCCAATGGTTGGAATATATTTCCCAATACTTATTTGAGCTTTTGATCCGTAGAGTTCAGGATTATATAGGACTTCTTTTGCTGGCGAATTGGATTTAATAAATTTCAAATACACAGCAGTTGGATTTAATCGAACTCGGATATGACTCTCGGAATGCACTGTTTTATTAAACCATCGCTCATCCATTGTAAAATCGTACTGAACATTTTTAATATTCGTAATGGACCGGTTCATCTGCTCAATCAACTGCGATGCCTTTGGAATCTCCGCGGGCAACCAAGCACAAAATAAATAAAGCCAAACAAACATCAATATTCTATATTAAATTTCCGATAAATAAATACCAACAACCAAATGGGGCCTATCAATAAAAATTGGATGTCTTTAAAAAAACTCGGCTTCTTCCCTTCTAGCTTATGTCCATAAAATTGCCCTAACCATGCTATAACAAAGATAAACAAACTAATAGTCAAAGCATTTATTTTTGAGGAACTAAGCATGGTATATATCCACCAATTTAAGATAAGCATGCTCAATGCAACAACGACAAAGCCCCCAGCAAGAGATTTAGACAATCGCCAATAAAAAATAAAAGCGAGGAGAATGGAGAGTCCACCCCAATTCAACCACCATGTTTTATCGATTGGAAATGGGATGTATATAAAAAAACCTAGGATAGAAAATAGAATCAAAGGGACACAGAGCCAGTGAATTCTCTTGTTTGCACTATTCTGGTGACTCTCACCATATTCAGTCAACCAATCTTCTATGGATTTCATAAAATGAATTAATAAGTAAAAATAAACAATAGAATATAAAAACTAAGTTTATCTTTGCGCCCATTACCGCGGAGTAGAGCAGAGGTAGCTCATCGGGCTCATAACCCGAGGGTCACAGGTTCGAGTCCTGTCTCCGCTACTAAAAAAGCCTTCTAGCAATAGAAGGCTTTTTTGTTTTTTACAATTGAACGGCATTCCTCTAAATCAAAAAAATTCTATTCCGTATTCATTTTTCGGATGCGCACTTTGTCTGCGACAACAAATGCCCCCGGGAAAAATTCCAAAATTGTCGATAAGTCTCTCTTTGTCTCATTGAGATTTTGATAATCCCCTATTCGAACTTTATGATAGGGTTGTTCATAGGTCGTATAACACCTCAAATTGGGAAAGCGCTGGTAAAACTCCTTTTTGTAATTCATGGCCTCTTCTTTATTATTTGTAAAGGCAATTTGGATTCTAAATCCTGGACTGAATACATTTCTATCATTGAGCAATTTATGTCGCTCCATAAGTGAATAAATTCCTGAATGATCATTAACCTTTATTGTTGGTTTTGCCACAGTGCTCATAGAATCTTGCGCGAGCAAAGCTTCAGAAACAAAAAACAAAATAATACATTGAATCACTTTCATATTTCCTATTGCAATTTAAACTCTTGTATAATAATCACTCCAGAAGATGTTCCCAATCTTCCCGCGCCTGCCTCTATCATTGCTTTTGCCTCTTCATAATTTCTAATTCCTCCTGAAGCTTTGACCTGCATACTTGGATTGATATTTGCCTTCATCAATCTTACTTGTTCGATATTGGCCCCAGCAGGACCAAAGCCTGTAGAAGTTTTCACAAATGCAACTCCCCAAGTCGAACAGATTGTGCAAAGCTGAATGATTTCTGCATCTGACAAATATGCAGTTTCAAATATCACTTTCAGTAGCTTATTTTTATTTTTTACAAACATTGAAATGAGCTGAATCTCATCTTCTACATCTTCCCAAAAATTTGATTTAACCGCAGAGATATTGACCACCAAATCAATTTCGTCAGCACCATTTTCTAGGGCATTTTTTACTTCGTATATTTTTAGTTTGCGTGGTTGAATATCCAAGGGAAAGCCAATCACCATGCAGACTAATACCTCCTCATTGCGCAATCGATCGGCACAGAATTCTACCCATGAAGGAGGGACACAAACCGATTTAAAATTATACAGAATGGCTTCATCGCATAATTTTATGAAATCATCCGTTGAGGCATTTGGCTTTAAATTGGTATGATCAATGGTTTTATTGAGCTCAATTTTCATGGCGCTAATCGATTGATTTTCCAATGTTCATTTTCAAGTGTATAGAGCAATCTATCGTGGATGCGATGCTCTCCACCTTGCCAAAATTCTACGACAGTGGGCACCAATAAATACCCACCCCAATCTTTTGGTCGAACTATCTGGCTGTGATCAAAATGTTCAAATTTATCTTCCAAAAATTTCCTATTGGGGATGATGCTGCTCTGAGGTGAAATGATTGCGCCAATTTGACTTTCCTTAGGACGTGCATAGAAATAGGTGTCTGAACCCTCTTCACTCAGCCTTTCAATATATCCTTCAATTCGCACTTGTTGTTCCAATTCTTTCCAAAAAAACAATAGAGAAGCATATGGATTAGATGCCAATTCTTTGCCCTTTCGGCTTGAATAATTAGAGAAAAAACAAAATCCTTTGTCTGTATACTCTTTTAATAAAACAACGCGCGAGGAAGGCTTATTTTCAAAACAAGTTGAAAGGACCATAGCATTTGATTCGGTGATATTTTGTTCAATGGCATTGTGAAACCAAATATCAAATTGTTCGATGGGATTAGACGCTGCTGAATCTTCTTTAAATGAAGATTTTAAATATTGAACACGATGATGAGATAGGTCCATGAGGTGTTATTCAATTAAAAATAAAGCGATAAATCAATACCATGAAAAAGCAAGAGAGCTCCTTTTCGATTATCTAACGTCGATGCGCAATTGCTTACTGTAAAGCCTATCTTTTGCACGCATACTAATAACTAGTCTTACTACATTGCCGAATTTAACATTGCTAGGCATTTTAAACACACCATCAATCTTCATTACATTGCTCAAAGTTGTCGGTTTATATGACATATCATAATTCAATGCATCACCAGCATTATAACCCAATCCAGTTGAATCAATGTGATATGCCAATGAAACAGAATCAATATTCTTATCTGTCGTAATATTCAATGAATAATTAACACTACCTGCCGCCGTTGAATTAATTGGATTTTGCGCGGGTTCGATAATAGCGATTGGTTCGCCATCATAAACATTAGATGCTTCTTTACTACAACCTGCAATCATTAAAAAAAGACCAAGTGTAGAATATGCTATTGCATGAAACTTTGAGATTTTAAAAACGCTCATCATAATTATTTTTTACTTTAGAAAGAAGGACAAAATTGATCCCTTCTTCTTCTTGATGTTTTTTCAGATTTATAAATGTACTCTAGTGAGAATTCTATGCCTCCTTGACCTGAATTTGCAATGTTCAAATTTGATGTTGTCAAATCATAAGTGAGCGTTCCTCTCCAAGCTCCTTTCTTCAGACCGACGCCAAAAATAAAAGCATCAGACCAGCCTCTGTATCGCACTAAAGCATAGCCCATGAGATCTTCTTCGAAAAAATACTTAAAAGTCATTCCTGCATTTAGTTGTGAAGCACTCGCTTGCTGCATGAAAAGCATTGAATGAGATAAAACAATTTCATCATTGATATTAAAATCAAATCCTGTATTAAAGTTATATCTTCTCGGAATAAAGTTTGAGTCATTTCCAAGAAAAGTTTCTCTAGGTTCCGCAATATGATAAACTGATGCGCTGATATAATATGCTACATAATCTGTTGCCTCATGCTGCCACATCCCGCCGACATTGAGATCAGGATACATAAAAGTGCGGCCATCTATGTTTGTTTCTCCATTGAACAAATTTGGATTAAATCCGAATTCCTCTGCTTGCGTTTCAAATAATAAATCACCAACAAATACGCGTTTAAAAACCATTCCTCCTTGCAAGCCCAATGAGAGAGAACTCTTACCAAATCGGTCCGTTGCTTTTCTATAAGAGATAGAAGCAAGTGCTTCTTGTGAAGTGAGTGAACCACCACCTGCATGGTCGCTATAAAGGCATAGGCCAATATTCAATCTATCTAGATCAAATTGTTCTTTTAAAATATTGCCGTCAACTGAAAGTCCCATCGTTTGATAAGTGCCAAATGCGCCATTATTTTGGACGGTAAACCATTGATTTCTATAGATTCCTGAAACCCTCATCATGCCATTAAAATTCCCTGTGTAGGCAGGGTTAATCATCAATGGGAAATTATGGTATTGCGAGAAATGGATATCCTGTGCAAAATTTTCCAAACAAAACGTAAGCAATAAAATTAAGGTAAAACACTTCTTCATAAAGATTTCAAAAATAATGAAATTTTTGAAAAGCAGAAATAAAAAAAGCCCTCAATTTCTTGAGGGCTTTTCTAAAATTTCTGTTTGTATTATTTTCTACCAGCTTTCAAACCAGGATGAGGTGCTGGTGGATTTCCATCTCCAGTCTCTCCTTCTTTCGCAAATCGGAAGTCAACTTTTCTATCTTTATTCTTATCTCCCGATCCATCTTGATTGTACTTCATGATAAATCTATCTCTAGAGATACCATATTTCTCAGTCAAATAATTAATCGCATCGTTTGCTCTATTGTATGACAATTGCTCATTGTATTTTCCATTCGGTGAGTTCTTATCATTGATACCAGAGACAACAATCTTAGCATCTGGACACATTTGCAATTTCTCTCCAACGATATGCAAAATTGGGATAAAATCTCTTCTCTCAGCTCCATATTGATCTTTATCATACATCAATCCTGGTAGTGTAATTTCATTGCAAGCTGAGCCGCCCATCATTCCGCCGCCGCCGCCGCTTCCGTCGCCGCCCATCATTCTACCCATGCTATCCATTTGTGCACAGCAAGCAGGAGGAGGAACTATAGCAACACCATACTCGTCAATCGGATAGTTAGGCAATGAATATGGCTCTTTATCTTCACCATCTTTTAAACCATCTTTATCGCTATCCAAAGCTCTACCTTGTACATCCACCGGATATCCCTTTTTAGTATTTGCCTCTTTGTCCAATTGATTTGGTACACCATCGCCATCATCATCTTTAAAAGCTTCATTGATCAGTTTCTCCGGATCCATCTGTGCCATTCTGAAATTAGCATGGTGAATAGGATTTTGCCAATACAATGGCTCAAGCGCTCTCTTACCGCCCAAATTAAATGCAAAGTTGATCGCTGAGTAATTCAAGATATCATTGCTCTGTGATGTAACACTTGCTAAATCAACTGTAACTGCACCTGTTCCTGAATTCACAATTTTAGTTCCACCTGCAAAACGTATTCCATCTAACAAATCTGTACCTGGCATCGTAAATCTAGAAATCAATCCAATATTAATCAATTTGCTGATTCTATAATTTAGACCAACTCCAAACGTCGGTGCTGGTGTGATCGTATAACCCATAATCATCGGCAAATTTCTGTCCTGATCAGGATATGATTCGTAAGTACCGTCCAACAAACTATCCAATACTCTATTAATTCCTGACTTTAAAGCTGTATATGCTCCATCATTCGGCAATTGTGCTCCAACTTTATTAATTTCATCAAATGCTTTACTATAATTGTAAGGATTGCCATTTGCATCTCGATAATCTGCCTTTGTTCTTTGCAAAAATGCACTAACACCCAAGAATAAATCCAAGGTGAATTTAGTTCTCTCTTTGTGAAATCTTGTATTTCCTATAGTAAAGATGATATCAGCAGATAATGAATGGTTATACAATTGAACACTTGGAAAAAACAAACCATTATTTGGAGCGCCTAAGAAAGATAGACCGCCATTATAATTAGGTGTTCCACTGACACTCGTGTAAAGTGCCGCTGTATTATCTGGCAACCACTTTCTATTCGTAGATGTTCCATATTGATACATCGCTCTCCAAGATAAGAAATAAGAAATTGATTTTCTAACTTCTACGTGAAATCCACTATTATTCAATATCTCGCTCAATCCTCTAGAATCTACATCCCCAAACATGTATTGCATTCCTACTCCCACGCCGACTTCCCACTTGTTCTTCGGTCTAGAAGGATAGTAATACTTATTTGCAAGATAAGCCTCTTGTTGTGTTTTTCTCTTTTTGCCTTTCTCAAAAAATGGCTGCATATATTCATAAGATGGCATCAAAGGTTTTGAAATTTTAATCCGATCATTATAATTATAGTCCTTTTGATCTTTATCATTCTTGAAGATATCAATCCCATTGACTTTGTCTTCTCCCGTAACTTTTCCAGCTGGTGCTGCCGCCGCTGCTGCTGGCGCTGTTTTGGTCGTTGACGTTTTACTCGTCGAACCAGGCTTTGCAGGAGCAGAAGTTCCTGTTTTCGCTGGTGCAGTTGCAGCAGGTTTTGTGCCTGCACTTGGAGTCGTTTTTGTTTGTGCTATAACGTTGCTCATAAGCAATGTGAAAGCAATAAATAAAATAGAGAGTTTTCTCATATTGATAATATGTTGATAAATTGTTGACAAATATATATTTGTTTATTTAAAAGGCAAATATAATTTTATTTTTTAGTTAAAATATTTTTTAATTCGCTTTTTGTGATATTTGTTTTTTCCGGAAAAGAATAGACCTCGCGCTTTTCTGCATAAATAAGTCCAAAAACCTTGGGAAAATCACTAAACTCCCCTTCACCTAGTCTAACTAAGATATTCGCTATTTCTTTGTTTTTAATGTCATGAATCAGGCATTTATCTGCGCCCTCTTTCTCAATATCAATTATTCTAACAACTTGGTTATCAATGTCAATTCCTTTATTTAAGCCAAAAATCATTGGCTTCCCATCTTCAAGATAAATTGTTGATTCTTGCTTGGTCTGCTTATCTGTATACAAGTCAAAAGCTCCATCATTAAATATGTGACAATTTTGATATATTTCTAATAATGCTGTTCCCTTATGATCAGCAACATCTAACAACATTTGTTGTAAATGCTTTGCTTCTCTGTCAATTGTGCGCGCAATAAAGCTAGCCCCTGAAGCCAATGCTACCAAAAGCGGGTTCATTGGATTATCAATCGAACCCAATGGACTTGACTTGGAAATAGTATGAAGTGGTGAAGTCGGTGAATACTGCCCTTTTGTCAAACCATAGACTTGATTATTAAACAGGAGCACTTTGAGGTCGACATTCCTTCGCATCAGATGGATAAAATGATTTCCTCCTATAGACAAACCATCTCCATCGCCAGTAATTACCCAAACAGAAAGGGCTGGATTAGATAATTTAAGTCCAGTAGCCAATGAAGTGGCTCTTCCGTGGATGGAGTGAATTCCATAGGTATCCAAATAATAAGGAAAGCGAGAACTACATCCGATTCCTGAGACAAAGGCGTATTGATGTTTGGGAATATTTAATTTTGCCAATACATTCTGCACTTGCTTTAATACTGCAAAATCCCCACAACCAGGACACCATCTTATCTCTTGGTCTGAGACAAAATCCTTTGCTGTCAATATTGGTTCAATTGTTTCGATAGCTTTCTTTTTTAATTTGCTGTTTCTATTAATACTAGAAGCCGACCATATTGCCTGGAATCACCCATTGATCGAACTCCTCTGAGCTTACATACCCCAATTTCACTGCCATCTCTTTTAATGTCGTGCCTTCTTTATGTGCTTTTTGAGCAATTTCTGCTGATTTGTAATAGCCAATCTTTGTATTCAAGGCCGTCACCAACATCAATGAATTGTTTAAGTGTTTGCTGATATTCTCGTGTATTGGTTCAATCCCTTCTGCACATTTATCGTTAAAGGACATACATGCGTCACCAATCAATCTCGCTGAATGGAGGAAATTGTAAATCATCATCGGTTTGAATACATTCAATTCAAAATGTCCCATGGAACCCCCAACATTTATCGCCACATCATTGCCCAATACTTGAGCAGCCACCATTGTCAAAGCCTCACATTGTGTAGGATTGACTTTGCCTGGCATAATAGAGCTACCTGGCTCATTGTCGGGAATAAATATTTCCCCTAACCCACAGCGAGGTCCAGAAGAGAGCATCCTAATATCATTGGCAATCTTCATTAGGGAAACCGCCAATGTCTTCAACGCCCCATGCGTCTCCACGATCGCATCATGCGCTGCCAAGGCCTCAAATTTATTTTCCGCTGTGATAAATGGTAAACCCGCCAATTGGGCAATATGTTTTGCCACATTTTCGGAATATCCCTTTGGAGTATTGATACCAGTACCCACTGCAGTGCCACCCAAAGCCAATTCAGATAAATGTGCCAATGTAGCGTTTAACGCCCTTAAACCGTGATCTAATTGAGATACATATCCTGAAAATTCTTGACCCAAGGTCAAAGGCGTTGCATCCATGAAGTGCGTCCTTCCAATTTTCACGACGGACATGAATTCCTTTGATTTGGCATGCAAAGTATCTCTTAACTTAGTCAATCCTGGGATAGTGCACTCAACCAATATTTTATAGGCTGCAATATGCATGGCTGTTGGGAAAGTATCGTTAGACGATTGCGATTTATTTACATCATCATTTGGATGAATAAATTTTACTTCATCTTCCAATTTGCCTCCATGAATCACATGAGCTCTATAGGCAATCACTTCATTCATATTCATATTGCTCTGCGTTCCAGATCCTGTCTGCCATACAACCAAAGGGAATTCGCTATCCAATTTCCCTTCTAGAATCTCATCGCACACGCGTGCAATTAAATCGCATTTTTCTTTAGGTAAAACACCCGCTTCCATATTGGTCAAAGCAGCAGCTTTCTTTAAATAAGAGAATGCCCTGATTATTTCCTTGGGCATTTTATTGATGTCTTGAGCTATTTTGAAATTGTCGATTGACCGTTGCGTCTGCGCGCCATAATATTTATCAGAAGGGACTTGAACATAGCCCATCGTATCTTTCTCTGTCCTAAATTGCATGATTAATTCTTGTTTATTTAAAATTTTTTAGTTGAAACACTTCCATGACTATACCGTCATAATTTCCTTTTCTTTAATTTCCAAATATTTATCTACTTTCTCGATGAATCCATCGGTGAGTTTTTGCATTTTATCCTCTCCATCTTTTACTAGATCTTCTGCAGCGCCGTCTTTCTTTAACTTTTTTATATCCTCAATATGATCTCTGCGGATATTGCGGATGGCAATTTTTGATTTTTCTCCTTCTGATTTGGTTTGTTTTGCCAATTCTTTTCTGCGCTCCTCAGTCAATGGAGGTATATTGATTCGAATTAATATCCCGTCGTTTTGAGGCGTGAGTCCAATATTAGCTTGCATAATCGCCTTTTCTATTGGTCCGATTAATGTCTTATCCCAAGGCTGTATAGCAATCATTCTCATATCTGGAACCGTTATGGTCGCAGCACCAGACAATGGAGTCGGTGCACCATAAGCCTCTACCATAATGCCATTGAGCATTGCAGGATTGGCCTTACCCGCTCGAATCTTCATCAATTCTTGCTCTAAATGATCCAATGCCTTTGTCATGCTGGCCTTTGCTTCATCTATAATCAAATCAATTTCTTGCATAATTTTGAATTTTTGGCAAATATAGAGGTATGCAAGCGGATTCTCTCATTTTTTTCTATCCACCTTGCAGACATGCATAGACATATTTAACTGATATAAAAAATACTAAATATAGTTGCGATGTGAGCACTATAAATCCTTTGTTATTGCCTCCCATAGGACATCCTTGCGAATTGGCGCTTCAATAAATAGAGGCAATTTAGTGACAGGATGAATAAATGCAACAGAACGCGCGTGTAAATCTATACCGCCACCAGGATTCGAGCGATCATATCCATATTTCAAATCCCCGCGGATTGGACATTTCAACTGACTCAGTTGCGCTCGAATCTGATGATGCCTTCCCGTGATAATTTGAATTTGTAATAAGCAATACCGGTCTGATTGCGCAATTATTTCATAATGCATCTCTGCGCGCTGAGAACCTGGAACTTCCTTTTCATAGGCAAAAGTTCTATTTTGCTTCTCATCCTTGCGCAAATAATGTATTAAGGTGTCCGCTTCTTTTGGTGGTACATTTTTTACAATCGCCCAATAAGTCTTTTTTATCTCCTTTCGCTGAAACATTTCATTGACGCGCTCCAATGCCTTACTCGTTCGGCAGGTAATGACCACACCACTCGTTGGACGATCGATTCGATGTGGAATGCCGACAAACACTTCACCAGGTTTGTTGAATTTCTCTTTGATATACGCCTTCACTGCTGACTCAAGATTTTCCTCATGCTTTTGCTTATCCTGCTGAACAAGAATACCGCTTGGTTTATTCACAATAATAAAATGATTGTCTTCGTATAAAATGTCCAGCATTTTTAAAAATTTGTGGAAAATTAAATATTTATCATCTTGCATTCTATAATAAATGAAATCTATCATGAAATTCTTCCCAATCCTATGCTTCTTATTTGTCATTCTATCATGCAGTCGCGCCAGACAAGAGTCATTTGCCGATGCAGGAGTCTCCGCCTCTGCACCTACTGATGCTAAAATGGCGGCAATGCCACCAGATCGCGAAGAATCGATAGCAACATCAGATATGATGACTGATCAATCTAATATTGAAAACCACGAAATGATACAGCCTAAAATCATCAAAGAGGGGTATTTAACCTTAAAAGTGGAAAACTATGCAACTCAAAAAAAATCTATTCACCTCATTGTAAAAAATTCCGTGGATATATATCTTCTGAAAACGAACAAAATACTTTAGAGCGTATTGAAAATACATGCAGCATTCGAGTCGATGCAAATGCCTTCGACTCTTTAATCACAGAATTGGAGGAATTGCCATTAAAGTGGATTCACGAAGCATTCAATCGCAGGATGTAACTGAAGAATACATCGATGTAGAGGCGAGAATTAAAACAAAAAAATATACGAACAAAATATTTTGATCTGCTCAAACAAGCAAATAAGGTCAGTGAAATTATTGAACTTCAAAATCAACTAAAAATGCTTCGTGAAGAGATTGAGAGCATGGAGGGAAGAATGAGGTATCTAAATAGCAAAATTGCTATGAGTACGCTGAACTTGACGATATACCAAGCCTATGACTTTAAGTATGAAAGTCATGGCAATGGTTTTTGGTATAGAGTTAAATCATCATTAGCATCAGGATGGGATAGTATCCAAAATACATTCTTCTTTATCATTGCAAATTGGAATTGGTGGATACTATTATGCGTATTCTATATAATTTTCAGATGGTTTAAAAGAAAATAAGAATTCAATTCACGGAAAATTATTGGATTAATTTAAAATCCAACTTCACCGGTTGATGATCTGAATAGGCGAATTCTGTCGGAATACCGCGTATATTCTGGACTGAAATATTGGGCGATAAAAGATAAAAATCAATCAATGTAGTAAATGTTGTTTTGGGATTATACGCTTTATTATTTTTCCTATTCGTAGCAAAATCTCTATCTGATACCCATTGCCATCCTGGCATATAATTTGAATCGACATTGGTCTGCACATAATCTCCTTCTTTTCCCTTACTCAATGCATCATAGGCAAATCCAGGGGGGCATTGATTCCAATCTCCTCCGACAACAATATAATTTCCTTGCGAATATTCAAGCTCCAACATCTTCTTCAAATATTCCATTTCTGCTCTCTTTAATTTACCTGTCTCATCATAAGCAGAGTTGTGCACATTGATGATTACCAATTCATGTCCATTCTGAAGTGCATAGCGATTGACCAATAAGCATCTTCTCAAAAAAAACAATTGTTTTGGAAATCCAAATTCACCTGGCAATTGAAATCGTATTGATTGATTGGGCGTATATTCAGACATGGTCATCAAACCGCCCAATACTTTTCCCATTGGCTCTGTCCATGGCATTGGAATATAATTCACTTTATAGTTGACAGCAAAATTTTTAATTAAAGCCTTATCCTTTAAAATCTCCTCAACTTGATCTATCGAATAACTTCGTTTTGAATCCCTGTCTACTTCTTGCAACAAATAAAAATCACAATTGCTTGACCTCAGCACTCCATCAATTCCCATTAAATACTTCTCCGTCCATGACTGCGGTGGACACATCATCTTCCCTCCATCATAGAAAAAATCAGTCTCAGCACCCAATCCCGCATACCCGATATTCCATATCAAAGCAGAAAAGACAGAATCTGTCAAAGGGCCATTTTCAGGTTTAGTTGACAAGATAATTTTCTCCGCAGGTTGAAAATAAGTCAACTTTGCATAGCCTATACAAATCAATGCATAAAGGCCAAAACAAATTAAGGGAAGGGCTAGAAAAAAAATTATTCTTTTTGTTTTCATTTCGAAAGGCTATTTTTATCTCACGCACCGAATATAAATATTTAAAATAGGATGGACTCAAATTTTACATTTAAGAAAAATAATTTTTACTGGCAGAGTTGGGAAGCGAATAAGACCAATGGCTTAATCCTCATCATCCATGGAATGGGCGAGCATGGAGGCAGATACGCCCATGTAGCCAAATTCTTCAATCAATTTAATTATACAGTTTGTGCTCTAGACCACTATGGCCATGGAAAATCTGATGGCAAACGCGGTGATATGCCATCTCTTGATTTCATGTATGATTATATGGCGGAATTCATTCGTGAAGTAGAAAAAAAATATGGTAAAAAGCCTACTGTTTTATATGGCCACAGCATGGGCGGCAATGCTGTAGCGAATTACCTCATTTGGAGAAAGCATTCTTTTAAAACTGCCATCATCACTTCTCCTTGGTTTACCCTTCCAACAGAGCCACCAGCTTGGAAAATATTTATGGCAAAAGTCATGATGAAAATTTTTCCCTCTTTCCCAGATAAAACGAATTTAGATGCATCGGCAATTTCACGAAACAGGGTTGAAGTAGACAAATATATTCAAGACCCATTGGTGCATGATTCTATTACTCCTAGAATGTTCCTGCCTATGCAAGAAGCCGGTTTAATGGCAAGCGCATTCATATCCCCGTTTTACTCATGCATGGAAAATCAGATCAACTCACCAATATTACTGGATCTGTTTTATTCTATGAAAATAATCCGGAGAATGTCACTTTTCAGGCTTGGGAAGGAGGATATCATGAATTGCACAACGACATCATTCAATCAGAGGTCTTGGAATTTATGATTGATTGGCTCGCTGGGCGAATGACTGCTTAAAAATATTCTTTACAAAATAGTTAGCGCCTTTTCCTGACCACTTTTAATTTCGAAATCTATAGACATCGACTTCATAGAAGCTTTTGCCCTATTCATCCGATAAACAAAGGTGTATTTCCCAGGTAAAAGATCAAAGTGCTTTTTCTCTTTTTTAAATTCCATATTCAAAACTCGATTGCCATTTACATCAATTATCGTAGACATCCCCTCTGATTCAAAGCTTAGATTTAATCCTCCATATAAGGCCAAATGATTTGTTGATACATTTCCCGATTGAATTTCTTGCACAACATTCAATTGAGCTGGAATAGACAAAATATCAGCTGCATAATTCTTTGATTCAATATACCTTTTCTCAAGATTTGGTGCTTGAACTTGAATTGCCTCATCACTATACCTGACGAGTGTTTGAATGTTCTTATTTGATGTAACTGCCGAATATTTCCCTTCAGGTAAAACAATTTGCAAGACGTATGCTTTCCCACTTGCCATTGAACATCTTTCCTTATTAAAGAGGGAATAGTATGTACTTGTATCTGATAAATTCCCTGCGGATTAAGATAGAGTGTATCTATTGTATCATCATTCTTTATTGTGTAGATATAATTATGAATAATATTCCCCGTGAATTGATCATAAATAGTATACGGAATGGGATCCATGATTCTTTGCTTGGCTTTATCTACGAGAATAATTTGACAGGACGTATTTGATATTGATTGAACCACTATTTTTACGCACAATTTGTTTAAAAGAAATTTTATCTGTTGCATCAACAAAAGTTCCAACACACTTAAAGTTTTCGTGGTATTTTGGATCTACACCCAATCCAATAATATATGGATTGATGGCGATGCGCTTCTTCTTTAACTCTTGAGCCACTGAACAAGGGTCCCCATTGCAAGTTTCAAAACCATCAGTAATCAACAAAATCGTATTAATTGCATCTTTGTCTTCTGGGAAGTCCTTAGCAGCCTCTTGAAGTGAAAAAGCGATAGGCGTATGCCCTTGTGGGTGAATTGACTCAAGCCTCTCTTTAATATGCACCATATTGGGTGCCTGAACAAAAGGAATTTCTAATTTGCTATCCGTGCAAACTTCCTGCTCTCTGGGGAATTGGTGACCCAAAATCCGAATGGCAAATTCAACATTCCTATTTCGATTTGATAAACTATCAATTAAATGTATCAGTGTTTCTTTGGCAATATTCCATTTTGAATCTCCCTTCCATTGCTCTTTCATGCTGCCAGAGCCGTCAACAATAAACAATACGCGCTGCACAGGTATATTCGCTGCGCTAGTTTTATTGTAAAATAACACGGCAAGTACAATAGTGAAATATATAAATTTAACTCGCATTCTCTCTGCAATATAGCAAATACTAATTGAATTAATAATCAAAAAAATAGCCCTATTAAAAAAATATATCATCTGCGCAACTTTATGTATTTTCACATCGTATTAACATTATGCACTCATAATATTAACATTAATTTAAAATTACCACATGAAGAAATTAATACTCTGCCTCTCCCTAGTCATTTTTGCTGTTGAATTTGTTTCCGCAAAAAAAATAAAATTTCAAGTCGTATTTGACAAAAACAATCTTGCACTAGATTTTACTGGGGGCTATGTTGAAGGGGATTTCCAAAAGATTCTCGGTCAAGCTGATAATTGGATTTCCAATGGAAATCCCATGATCAAAGATTTAACGGATACCCTACTTTACACACTCGTCGTTGATTTGCCTGCACATAGAGCTTATCGGTATCTATTTTTAAGAAATAGCCAAGATTATGCCATCGAGGATGTTCCTGAAGAAGCTGAGAGCATTTCAGCACATAGATGGATATACTTGGATTCCACTTCGAATGATACGACAGTTCTTCCTCCTGTTGTTTACAACGGAAATGCTCCATTTGGCAAAAATTTATTGCGGTTTAAAGTAGATATGAAAAATGTTGCTTCTATAAGCAGCAAAGGCGTGCATCTAATTACAAATTTAAGTGGCTGGAATTTGAAATCCTATTATTTGTATCCCATTGACTCATTCTATCATGAAGTGATCGCCTACGCAGATACCAATATTCACACTATCGCATATCGATTTGTAAATGGGAATGATACAACACTAGCCGAAATTGTTCCATCTGCATGCGCAGCAAATAATCTAAGAACGAACACCTTTAACACACATAAAGTATTGCCTGTTGTTTGCTTTGCAAAATGTGATTCTATATGCCCGAAAACAAGCGGCATAGAAAATCAAGTCGAATTAGCATCTGCCATCTATCCAAATCCTTTTAATCAATACACTCAAATAAATATTAGGAAGGCAGCTCAGTCTATCATTGTATTTAATTCTAAAGGAGAGAAAGTGTTTGAATCGAAGGAAGTAAACGGAGATGATTTGAAATTTGAAAGACAAAATCTCCCTGAAGGGATTTATCACTTACAAATTTACTACAAAGACTATACCATCCAAAACTCTAAAATTATCATTCAGTAAACATAATTTATGCGCATTCTAATTTTATCTCTTGTTGCATCATTCATTTCATTTGCTACAATCAATGCTCAGCAATATCCTGGAACCATCTTCTATGGTTTACAGGGAAATACTAGTGCTACATTTAAAGACACCAATGGAACCACAACACTTTCATTGACAGGTTTGACAGGCTCAACAGGCTATTCAGTGCATTATACTCAAGACGGCAGTATTTGGAGATCCGTCAACGCCACTGGAAATGTTATCACAGGAGGTGGTGTATATGGTCGAATTCAAAAAGTTAATTTGAATAAAACAATACTATGGGATTGGACTTATACATCGTCAACATATGTATTGCACCACGACCATTGCCCATTGCCCAATGGCAATATCTTATTGATCTGTTATGATGTGCATACAGTTGCGGAAATGGCAGCAGTGGGCATTAGCTCAGGAGTCAATGTTCAATTCGAAAAAATTATAGAAGTAAAACCAACAGGATCTACAACAGGAACAATCGTATGGGAATGGCGCATTTGGGATCATTTATGTCAAACTTCAAATTCTTCTCTATCAAATTATGTAACAAGTGCAGTTAACAATCCGCAATTATTGAGCATGTCTAATGTGACTGTTTCTAAAGACTTTATTCATGCCAATGGAATCGACTATAACGAAGAGCTAGATCAAATTGTATTTAGTTCACATTTTCTGCATGAATGGTTTATCATTGATCATAGCACCACAACTGCTGAGGCTGCCACACATGCTGGGGGGATTAGCGGTAAAGGAGGAGATTTTTTTATATAGATGGGGGAACCCCGCTAATTATGGTGCAACAGGAACCAAAATATTCGATGTCCTACATGATGCACATTGGGTACCTAAAAATTGTCCGCGCGCTGGAAGCATTGTTGCGATCAATAACAAAGGACTTACTGGACCAAATCAGTCAACAATTGATTGGGCTAAACCTACTCTAAATGGATATTTATATAATTATACGCCCGGCACAGCTCTCCCACCTTCAACATTTGATAAAAGAATTTTAACTGGCGCTTATACCAGTAATGAAGGCGGTTCTGTTCAATTTCCAAATGGCAATACACAAGTGACTTTGGCATTTGCAGGTACACTACAAATCAAAGAATTTGATTCGACAGGGACAAAATTATGGGAATATACTTCTGGTCAAATTGCCCAATCAGACCGTTTTACAACTTGTGAGATGGACACAAATTCCATTCGCGCATATTTCGACACATTTACCTACATGAAATGTCCAGGGAGTTCCCCAATTACACTTACATCAAAGACCCTCAAAGGAAATGGGACCAATACCTATCAGTGGTCTTCTTATCCGACGGCTGGATCATATGGGACAAATGCGTCTATAAATGTCAATCCAACATCGACAACGTCGTATACCGTAACTGTTACGAGCAATACTTGCACATTCTCCGCTTCAGCAATTGTAAGAATCAATACTCCATTAGTCGATGCAGGAAATAATAGAGCTATTCCCACTGGATCAAGTACACTATTAAAGGCAACAGGTGCGAGCACCTATGTTTGGAGCAATGGCAAAACATCTGATACGAACACTGTTAATCCAACTGCAACTACTACCTACTATGTAACAGGAACCAATTCTTATGGCTGCACAGCCATCGATTCTGTTGTTGTAACAGTTGTTCCTAAAATTGTCATTGCACTTTCCGCAAGTCCAACAAAACAATGTTCTAAAGATTCTTCTTCTATTATCGCCAACGTCAGTGGTGGAAATGGAATATACACCTTCCAATGGACTTCAATTCCATCAGGGTTTAATTCAACTTCGCAAAACATCAAAGTCGCTCCAAGTGCTACAACGAATTACAAACTTGTTGTGAGCAGCGGAGGGATAAAAGATAGCGCTATTGTCATTGATACAATACTAGCTTTGCCTTCAGTGGATGCTGGTTTCAATCTAACCATACTCAATGGACAAAGCGCATTTTTAAAAGCAACTGGAGCTGCATCTTACATCTGGAGCAATGGAAAAAATACCGATACAAATACGGTATCTCCAAGCATAACGACCAAATATTATGTTACAGGAACTGGAGCTAATTCATGTGTAGCAAATGACTCAATAACTATTACGGTATTGCCAGCATTTGTAACAACAATTAGTGCCAGCCCAAATCCAGTTTGCCTCGGAGATAGCATTCAATTAGGGTCTACAGCCTCTGGAGCTATCGGCATTTATACATATGCTTGGTCTTCCACCCCAGCAGGATTTACTTCAACAATTAAAAACCCTAAAGCAAAAGTAACTGCCAACATCACTTATAGGCTCATTACGACCAGCGGTTCATTCAAAGATACTCAGTATATCCCTGTTAATGTTATCGCTTTGCCTATTGCCGATGCGGGATTAGATGCAACAATCAATTACGGTCAATCTTCACTCTTAACGGCAACTGGTGGAACATCTTATGCATGGAGCAATGGAGCCAATACAGATACAACCACGGTCAGTCCAATTTTCACAACAAAATATTTTGTAACAGTTAGCGCTAACAGCTGTTTTGCTAAAGATTCTGTAAAAATTACAGTCAATAATGCGCCTCTAGTCATTGGTAGTATTATCAGTTCGGCCGATACCATATGCCAAGGGGACTCTATTAAATTAGACATTAATCCAAATGGCGCGACTTATTCATATTCTTACAAATGGACTTCTAACTCCTCTGGGTTAAATAGCAATTTGAAAAATCCAACAGATCTTCCCAATTCAAGCCAAACGTATAAAGTTGTCATTACAAGCGGAATCTATAAAGATAGCACGACCAAAATAATAGTTGTAAAACCAAACCAATTTCCAATGCTGGACTTGATAAAACCATCACTTTTGGAGATAGCACATTGCTAAAAGCTAGTGGTGGCAGTACATATCAATGGAACAATGGAATTTTAAAAGATTCCAATTTAGTTAAACCTTTCGCTTCAACAACTTATACTGTCACCGTATCATTTAATGGTTGCACCGATTCTAGTAAAGTAAAAGTCACAGTAGACACACCTGCTATTGTCGCCTCAATATCCGTTTTAAAAGATAGTATTTGTTTTGGTGATCCCATACAATTGAATACAACAGTTTCAGGTGGCGTTAATACCTATTTCTACGCTTGGTCTAGCATGCCAAATGGATTCTCAAGCATAGCAAAAAATCCAATTGACTTCCCAATAGGACCGATTATTTATACCGTTACCATAACCAGTGGGGCAAAATCAATTTCTAAAAGTATCCCAATTAAAGTAATTCCAAAACCTAATACACCGACAATTACAAGAACAGGAAACACACTCAATTCTAGCAATCCATCAGGAAATAATTGGTTTAAAGACACGAGTAAAATTGCCAATGCAATCAATCAGAGTTTTAGTCCAACGAACAATGGAAATTACTTTGTTCAAACCACGAATTTCTTCGGATGCCAATCAAATAAATCTTCGGTATTTGTTTTTGCCCTTTCGGCTATTCCAAATGTTTCAAAAGAAGAATTTGAAATTTACCCCAACCCTTTTGACGGAATCCTAAATATGCGTGGAAGTATTCTTGATAATAATTATCATGTAGAAGTTCTCAATCAATCTGGACAAGTTTTATACAAATCAGAAAACAGCAAAACAATAGACTTCTCTAATTATGCGAATGGAATCTATACTGTCCGAATTCTAACTTCCAATCAATTAGAAATTAAACAACAAGTGGTATTATCCAAATAATTATGTATCGCTATTTATCACTTATTAGTTTACTTATATCGCACAATATATGTTTTGCGCAATCTTCATTTTATGATGTAAACACTATTCAGAAAATTGAAATTTTCTCGTCATTGCCCAATTGGGATTATCGTCTAGACACCTTAAAGGTCGGCAGTGACGAATATCTTATGATGGATAGCGTAAAAATCAATGGATACAAATTAGAGATAGTCGGTATTAAATACAAAGGTAATAGTTCATACAATCCAGCGTATATAAAAAACCCCATTCACATAGCACTCGATGAATTTAAACCACAAAATTACCATGGTATTACCGACATCAAACTAGACAATAATTACGCAGATCCTTCTATAATGCGCGAGGTGCTTGCCTACAACATACTCAACAAATACATGGATTGCCCAAAGAGTAATTTTGCTGCCATTTATATCAACAGTGTTTACATCGGTTTATATGCGAACGATGAGCCCATCGACAAAAAATTTTGTGGGGATAAGTTCTCTTCATCTTCCAATACTTTAATAAAATGCAATCCTATAGTCAATCCAGGAACAGCAGCGCGCTGCAACATGAAATTTATCAATGCCGATAGTACTTCTTATTTCAATTTCTATGAATTGAAATCCAAATCAGGATGGAATAAATTTGTTAAACTTTGTGATACCATTACAAATTATCCCAATAGCATATCAAAAAACATTGATATCGATCGATCACTTTGGATGTTGGCATTCAATAATGCTACAGTCAATTTAGATAGTTACACAGGAGCTTTTGTTCAGAACTACTATTTATATGAAGACAAATACAATCGCTTTAATCCCATTGTTTGGGATTTAAATATGGCTTTTGGAGGTTTTCAGTTCTCTGGAACACAGGGCGCAGGAGGATTTGGAATACTGACTCTTGCTGGAATGCAAAACATGTCTCCTATTATTCACAGCAATGAAACTGATTGGCCTTTGATTAAAAATACCCTGAGCAATGCCTCGTATAAGAAAAAATATTTTGCTCATTTGAAAACCATTCTAAAGGAAAATTTTCAAAATAATGATTATATCAATACCTATACAAACTTCAAATCGCTAATTGATACGGCTGTTATTGCTGACACCAATAAGTTTTTTTCAAATGCCATTTATCAAAATGCGCTTGATAGCACACTGCCTTCTGGGAGTAAAACTCCTGGCATACGCACGTTGATGAATGCTCGCTTGGCTTTTCTAAATGCCTATACTGATATCGCTGCAATTGCTCCTAGCTTTACTAGCACTGCGCTCTCTAAAGCAAATCCCTCTCTAGGAGAAAGCATTATTATTTCTGCTACAATCACCTCTCCTAATGCGGCCTCCGTATTTTTTAACTATAGAAATAATAAGTCAGATCACTTTCAATCAATTCAATTATTTGATGATGGAAATCACAACGATGGATTGGCAAACGACCTAGTATTTGCTGGATCTTTCACAGTGAATGCAGGAAATACACAATACTATTTCTATGCGGAGAATGCAGATGCTGGCACATTTTCTCCAGAGCGCGCCGAACATGAATTTTTTAATTTATCAGCGACTTTGATTGAACCCATTGCTCGTGATATTGTAATCAATGAATTTCTTGCAGACAATCTTAATGGAAATAGAGATGAATACAATCAAAGAGAAGATTGGATAGAATTGTTCAACAATTCAAATAAGTTGATCAACCTCTCCAATTTGTATTTAACAGATGATCAATCAAAACTCAACAAATGGAAGTTTCCTACGAATACATCCATTCTTCCTGGAGCATTTCTGATTGTTTGGTCTGATGACGACTCCTCTCAACAAATATTTCATACCAATTTCAATTTAAACAAAGATTCTGGAACGATAATTCTCTCTGATGGAATAAATAAAATCATAGATTCTATTTCTTATAGAACTCAAACAACAGATAAAAGTGCCGCTCGAATACCCAATGGAACGGGGAATTTCGTTATTGGGAATCCAAGTTTTGACAAAAACAATAACAGTTCGAATATATATTTTGCGCAGGCTGATAATTCATTGCTTATCTATCCAAATCCTGTAAAAGATATACTACAAATTTCAACAGAATCCTTCATCCTCGATATCGCCATTTTTAATGCTTTGGGGATGAAATTAGAATTAGAAACCGATTCCCAACACAAACAGATAAACACGGCCTTACTATTAGAAGGTGTCTATTATATCTCTGTAAGAACTGAGTCTGGAACTTACAATAGCAAATTGATCAAAAGAAACTAGTGCTTAAAATGCCTAACGCCTGTCGTCACCATTGCCATATCTTGTGCATCGCAATAATCAATAGATAATTGATCATTGACTGATCCACCTGGGTGGACAACTGCCGTAATGCCTGCATGATGAGCAATCTCAACACAATCCGGAAAAGGGAAAAATGCATCAGATGCCATAACGGCACCTTTTAAATCGAATTCAAAGACGCCCGCTTTTGAAATCGCTTGCTTCAGTGCATCTACTCTAGAAGTCTGTCCACAGCCCATACCAATCAATTGCTTGTTCTTAACTAAAGTAATCGTATTTGATTTCAAATGTTTGCATGCTTTAAGTGCAAAACACAAATCCTCTAACTCCGTTGCCGTTGCCGCCCTTTTGGTCACTTGCTTGAAATGTCCTCTTCCTTCAATTGCCAAATCATAATCCTGCACGAGATAGCCATTCAGAATGGATTTAACTTGCATGGTAGGTTTTACAAACTGCTTTTGTCTTAAGATGATTCGATTCTTCTTTGACATCAAAAGCGTCAAGGCGTCCTGATCGAAATCTGGAGCGATGAGCACTTCATAAAACAATTTATCAATATGCCTTGCAGTCGCCATATCAATTTTTTGACCGCTGCATCTACATCCAGCAAATTATTATAACTCAATTCCTTTCCTTGTATCTTATCAAAAAAGCCCTCTAATTTCCCATAGAATGTGCCTTTCTGATGCGGATTCTCTCCATATCTAAGTACAGTGGAACTGCTCTCTTCGATACTCAAACCCACAGAATTATTAGAGCGATTGAAGTAATTATGAATTGCTGAATCATATTCTGACGTAACTTTGAATGCATCTCTGCACAATTTCTCGCGATACTCCAGACTGGTCTTACCCTCAGATGAATTATAATTTTTTATAAATTCAGTATATTGAGAGCGGTGAGACAAAATAACCACATCTCGGTGGTTCTTTGCAGCTGCGCGAATCAAAGAAACACCACCAATATCAATTTTCTCGATAATTTCTTCCTCTGAAGCTCCTTTTGCCAACGTCTCTTCGAATGGGTATAAATCAACTATGACGAGGTCTATGGCAGGTATTTCATGCTTTATGGCTTCTGCCATATCACTTTGCAAATTTCTTCTGAATAAAATCCCTCCAAACACTTTAGGGTGAAGCGTTTTGACCCGACCACCGAATATTTCAGGATACTCTGTGACATCTTCCACAGCGACCACAGGAATGCCCAAATTTTCTAAAAATGTTTGGGTGCCGCCCGTTGAATAAATGGTCACGTTATTTTGATGCAATGCTTGTGCTACAGCCTCTATTCCGTCTTTGTAAAAGACTGAAATGAGCGCAGATTGGATAGGTTTCATATATTTTGAGGAAAGTGCAAAAGTAGAAGACTTGGACCGCTTTAAAAAATTAGTTCTCAACAAGTTTTAAACGCGCTTAAAAAAACCCTATGCATAGGCAAACTTTTCTATTTTTGTGGCACTTTAAAAAATTGAATTTTGAATCAGATTGCACCTTTAATCATACAAGCGGGATTGGTATTGGGATTCGTCGTTGTGACCCTTTTCGGTACTTTTTTCCTATCTAAAATATTTGGAACCAGCAGACATAGCAAAGTAAAAGACGAAAACTTTGAATGTGGTATTGAAAATCAAGGAGATGCAAGATTTCCCGTATCGGTGAAATATTTCTTAGTAGCCATACTCTTTGTATTGTTTGATGTTGAGGTCATCTTTTTCTATCCCTACGCTGTCAATTTCAAAGAAATGGGCGTAGAGGGATTTCTAGCCCTGCTCATGTTTGTATCTCTTTTCCTCACAGGTTTCTACTATGTCATCAAAAAAGGGGCATTGGATTGGAGCAACAAATAATTCATCAATTTCTAAAATAATTTGCATTTAGCAAAATTGCCAAAAGTTTAAAATAAATAAAATGTCGACAATATCCCCACCACCACCAGGAGTAGAAGGCCAAGGGTTCTTTGCAACTTCCCTTGACAGTGCTATTGGATTGGCTAGAGCGAATTCAATTTGGCCACTCCCTTTCGCGACATCTTGCTGTGGAATTGAATTTATGGCCACGATGGGTCCTCATTACGATTTAGGTCGATTTGGATCTGAGCGTTTGAGCTTCTCCCCACGCCAAGCTGACCTCTTGATGGTCATGGGCACAATTTCAAAAAAAATGGGTCCCATTTTGCGCAATGTGTACGAGCAAATGGCTGAACCGAGATGGGTCATCGCCGTAGGTGCATGCGCAAGCAGCGGTGGAATATTCGATACGTATTCTGTCTTGCAAGGTATCGATAAGGTTATTCCAGTAGACGTATACGTGCCTGGTTGCCCGCCAAGACCTGAACAAATCATTGAAGGGGTAATGAAAATTCAAGAATTGGTAAAGACCGAAAGCCTCAGAAGAAGAGAAATGCCAGAATATCAAGAATTGCTCAAATCCTACGGTATCAAATAATCCAGCAAAAAATAATTGCGACATGACTAACGAAATAGCCCTCAATAAATTAATCAATCAATTCCAAGAAAACATTCTCAGCTCTCACGAAGATCATGGGATGCTCATCGTAGAGACTAATCGAGAGAGCATTCGCTCCATCATCGAATTCATCAGAGATGACCAAGAGTTGAAAATCGATTTCTTAACCACACTTTGTGGATTGCATTATCCAGCGAATAAAGGAAAAGAATTGGGTGTTATGTATCAGTTGCATTCCCTCGTCAACAATTACAGAATTCGCTTCAAGGTATTTTTCTCGGTTGAAGATCCCCATACTCCAAGCATTCAAGACATCTACAGCGGTGCAAATTGGCCAGAGAGACAAGAGTTCGACTTCTTCGGAATTAAATTCGATGGACATCCCAATTTGAAAAGAATTCTCAATGTAGACGACATGGACTATTCGCCTATGCGCAAAGAATACAAATTGGAAGACGGAACGAGAACAGATAAAGACGATTCATACTTCGGACGATAGAAAATAAAGTTTATAAAACGGCATAAAGCAATTTATACATCATGACAAATAATCCACTTGCAAATATTTCTCTAGATACCATCGATGGCGAAATCGCAACGCTCAACCTAGGACCGACGCATCCCGCGACGCATGGTATATTTCAAAATGTATTAAAAATTGATGGAGAGCGCATCCTCGATGCTGTTCCAACAATAGGTTATATTCATAGAGCATTTGAAAAATTAGCAGAGCGAAGACCATTCAATCAAATCACACCCATCACCGATCGATTGAATTATTGTTCTTCTCCAATCAATAATATCGGTTGGCACCTTACCGTGGAGAAATTGGCGGGAATTCAAGTGCCGAAGAAAGTGGATTATATGCGCATCATCGTCATGGAACTCGCGCGCATCTCCGATCATATCATTTGCAATTCCGTTATCGGAGTTGATACAGGTGCCTTGACGGGGTTCACTTATTTCTGGCAATGGAGAGAGAAGATATACGATATGTATGAAGAACTCTGCGGTGCTCGATTGACCACCAACGTCGGTCGCATCGGCGGTTTCGAAAGAGACTTTTCTCCGAGATTTCATAAATTGATGAAAGAATTCATCACAGAATTTCCAAAGGGACTGCATGAATTCACTAGCCTTTTAGAGCGCAATAGAATATTCATGGACCGCGTCAAAGGCGCAGGACCAATCAGCGCTGAGCGCGCATTGAACTATGGATTCACAGGACCAAATTTAAGAGCAGCAGGTGTTGATTACGATGTGCGCGTCATGGAACCATATTGTTCTTATAATGATTTTGATTTTGTCATTCCAGTGGGAGATCGCGGTGATACTTTTGATCGTTTCATGGTCAGACAAATGGAAATGACAGAGAGCCACAAGCTCATATCCAATGCATATAAAAATCTACCTGAAGGCAGCCATCATGCAGATGTTCCGGAATTCTATTTGCCAGAAAAAGAGAAAGTATATTCTTCCATGGAAGCATTGATTTATCACTTCAAAATTGTAATGGGTGAAACGCCAATACCAGCTGGTGAAGTATACAATTGCGTAGAAGGGGGCAATGGAGAATTGGGTTATTACCTCATCAGCGATGGTGGAAGAACCCCTTATAGATTGCACTTTAGAAGACCTTGCTTCATCTATTACCAAGCATATCCTGAGATGATACGAGGGTCTGTATTGAGCGATGCCATCTTGACTATGAGCAGCATGAATGTAATCGCTGGTGAATTAGACGCATAATTATTTAAGCATAAAAAGAGTACAAATGAATCATACCGATATCAAAGAACCGAAATTCTCCGCAGAGAGCATGTCTGAAGTAAACCGCATCATTGCACAATATCCTGCGGGCAAACAAAAATCCGCCATCTTGCGCGTATTGCACATGGCTGAAAAAGAATTTGGTGGATGGTTGAGTGTGGCATCCATGGATTATGTCGCTTCTCTATTGAGCATTAAACCAATCGAAGTGTATGAAGTGGCTTCTTTCTATTCAATGTTCAATTTAAAACCCGTTGGCAAAAACGTTTTGGAATTCTGCCATACTGGGCCTTGTGCGATCGAAGGAGCAGAAAAATTAATTGAATACACCTGCAAAAAATTGGGAATTAACTCTGGGGAAACCACTGCTGATGGACAATTCACTATCAAAGAAGTTGAATGCCTCGGCGCTTGCGGATACGCTCCCATGTTGCAATTGGGCGATATATTCAAAGAGCATTTGACAGAAGAAAAAATGGACGCGCTGATAGAGGAGTTGAGAAATTAATTACTTCTTAAATATAAAATACACCGCGAGCACCAAGAAAATAAAGCCCACCACATGATTCCATTTTAAGGTTTCATTCTTGAAAAATAAGATTGCAAAAGCCATAAACACTATCAAGGTAATCACTTCTTGAAGGACTTTCAATTGCCATAGATTGAATGGCCCGCCATTTTCGACATAGCCTATTCTATTCGCCGGAATTTGAAAACAATATTCAAATAGGGCTATCCCCCATGATATCAGAATTATCCCAAATAATCCCAAGCCCTGCAGCCAAGATATATCCTTAAATTTAAGATGTCCATACCATGCAAAGGTCATGAATATATTGGAGAGGATGAGAAGGAGGATGGTGGTGAGGGATGTGGGCATATTAAATTTTTAAAAAAAGCAATATGCAATTGAAGCATTTATAAAAAATAGCCACGAATGCACGAATATAAACGAATGAATTGCTGCGCAAATATATAATATGCGCATAGATATAAAAGAAAGTCGTCACTATCAAATATAAACAATCTCCTTTTCAATTTCTTTGAAATATGAGTCTTTAATTCCTTTTCTAGACAACAGATCAATCTTGCGGTTGAATTGCTTTTCTAAATAATTTGCCAAATCAATAAATTCAATACCTACAGGTCGATTAAAATCCACTATGATATCAATATCGCTAAACTCGGTAAAATCATTTCGTGTGACAGAACCAAACAAGCCAATTCTATTTACAAAATACTTTTCAGATAAGAATGGTTTCATCCTCTGAAGTTCAGTGGTAATATTTGCGAGAATATTCATATTCAAATATAGACATTTTTGAAGATGATAGAAATTAAAATGATTGAAATACATTTTCTAGTTTCAAAAAAGAACACTTCTCATTTAATAAATACTGCAGCCCACCATCAACCCCCAATCACCCCATCCACACCCTCATTCGGACTTATATCTCCCGATAATATTTTTGCTTCAATTTCTTGAATGACCAAATTTTTATCCTCTATAAACTGATGAATGATTGCGTTCTTGAGGGAAGTATGAAACCAATCCAATTGCTGCTTCTGTCGATTAGTCTCAAATAAATTTTTGATTTTCTGATGTTCAACAAATTGTTGAATGACCTTCCAGACTTCATCGATATGTTGATTGTAGAGCGAAGAACAATTAATTACCCGCGTTGTCCAATCCCCTTCGTTGGAGGAGAAAAAATGCAAGGCAGATCTTATCTGTTGCGCAGCTTGTTGCGCTTTGATTTCATTGTCTCCGTCAGACTTATTGATGGCGATGATATCTGCCATCTCCATAATGCCGCGCTTAATGCCCTGCAATTCATCTCCCGCACCCGATATGGCCAAAAGCAAAAAACACATCGGTCATATTGTGTACTGCCCATTCACTCTGACCTACACCCACGGTTTCAATGATGATGGTATCATATCCAGCTGCTTCACAGAGAAGAATACTCTCCCTAGTTGCGCGATGCACCCCGCCCAATTCATCTCCAGCAGGGGATGGGCGAATAAATACATTCGGCAATGCAGACAATTCATTCATTCGCGTCTTATCGCCCAATATACTTCCTCGATTTTTTGAACTGCTCGGATCAATGGCCAATACAGCGATTCTGCGATTTTGACTGTGTAATAATTTCCCAAAAGATTCTATAAAGGTGCTCTTCCCTGCACCTGGAACTCCTGTAATCCCAATGCGAATAGACTTTCCCGAGAATGGCATGCACGCTTTCAATAGGGCATGCGCATCAGTGCGATGTTCTTTTTTATTGCTCTCCACAAGTGTAATAGCCTTGGACAGGGCTAGAATAGAGCCATTCCGAAGGTCTTGTATAGAGATGGTTGGATTCAAATTTTGGGCGCTTTAGATTAAAATTGCGCTAATTTGTCTATGAATAAAGTCTATGCAAACTTCTTAGCATCTTCCAAGAATTGCGCCAAACCAATATCCGTCAATGGGTGTTTGAGCAATCCCAAGATCGAACTCAATGGACAAGTCGCAATATCAGCCCCCGCTTCAGCACATTGTACGATGTGCAATGGACTTCGAATCGATGCCGCCAATACTTCCGTATCATAGCCATAATTGCCATAGATATTTACAATCTGCTCAATTAACTGAACGCCTTCCCAATTGCTATCATCAATCCTTCCAATAAACGGAGAAACCATGGTAGCACCTGCTTTAGCCGCCATCAAGGCTTGTCCAGCGCTAAAAATCAAGGTGCAATTTGTTTTTATTCCCAACGTTGAAAAATGCTTAATTGCTTTAATCCCCTCTTTAATCATCGGAATCTTCACCACGATATTCGGATGAATTTCTGCCAACATCTCTCCCTCTCTCACCATGCCCGCAAAGTCTGTCGAAATAACCTCTGCACTCACAGGACCATCTACGATGTCACAAATCAATTTATAGTGATTCATCACAGCATCTGTTCCCTTGATGCCCACCTTCGCCATCAGCGATGGATTGGTAGTCACACCATCTAAGATGCCCAATGCTGCTGCTTCTTTGATTTGCTCTAAATCTGCTGTATCGATAAAAAATTTCATATCCGTATAATTATGGTGTAAAAGATAGAATAGTAGAAAAGGTATTTGTGATTAGATATCAACAAATTATCCAACTTAATTCTACAAAACCCAAGTAGAACTATAAAAATTATCCTAGTATTGCAGAGAACTATTAGCATAAATTGATTTAAAGAACAGTTCAGACGAAATGATAGAGCGCACTTTACAAAACGGATTAAAAATAGTGGCTGAGCGCCGCGAGAATACCAAACTTGCTGTATTCAATATCCTATATAAAGTGGGCAGCAGAAATGAACACCTCGGGAAGACAGGACTAGCGCATTTTCTCGAACACCTCATGTTTGAAGGAAGTAAGAGTTATCCATCCTTTGACCGCGCAGTGCACAGCATCGGCGGTGAAAACAATGCATTTACCACCAACGATTATACCAATTACTATCAAATCGTTCCTTCTGATAATATCCGCACAGCACTCCTCCTCGAGGCTGACCGCATGAAAAACCTCAACCTCACCAAGCGCGCTTTTAACAACCAGAAAAAAGTCGTGATTGAAGAGTTCAAAGAAACCCATCTCAATGCCCCGTATGGCGAGCATTGGCACAAACTATCCGATATGATGTATCGCGGACATTACTATGAATGGCCTGTGATAGGGAAAGCAATCAGTGAAGTTGAAAATGTTTCTTACGACGATATCATTCAATTTTATAAAACATATTATTCTCCTTCAAATGCCGTTATTTCTATTGTAGGTGGGATTGACGAAGAAAAAGCTGTGGATGAAATTGCCGCCATTTTTGAGCCTATTGCCGCCTCTGCTATTGAACCGCTATCGACTTCGCTCTTGCCGGACTCGATTCAAACGTATCAGCTATGCAAAGAAGAAGTGCCTTCCAATGTATTTTATGCAGCGACTTATTCGCCCATGCGCTTTGAGCAAAATTTTTATACCGCAGATTTATTCTGCGATGTCTTATCTAATGGTGAAAATGCCATCTTGCACCAAAAACTAGTGAAGCAAGAAAAGCTGCTCAGCGAAGTGGATGCCTATTTATCAGCAACCATAGATACAGGGATTTTAGTCATCGAAGGAAAAATGAATGATCATGTTGCCCTCCATCAAGTGCGCGATTCCATACAATCTATTTTAGAACATTATATTCAAAATGGTGTTGAATCAAAAATTTTGGAAAACGTCAAAAACAAAGCCATCAGCTATGGGTATTTTTCCAATTATCACCTCGTCAACCACGCCAATAATCTCGCATTCTTTGCCACATACGACCAAGCTGTCAATATGAAAAAAGAAGGAGACTTTTATGGCGCTGTAAGCGAATCACAAATGAATCAATACATCCGCGAAGTCTTCTCAAAACAAGAAATGGGCTGGCTGGAGTATCAAAAGAAATAATTGCAATTTCATTTGCATTTCCCGTATTATTGTGGGATAAAAACCTATATCATGTTCGAACAACTTTTACAATTAGCACAGAATCATATTGGAGAATCCATCAATGGACAAAGTGATGTCCCGCAAGAACAGCAGGAGAATGTTGTCAACACGACAAGCGAATCCATCGTCAGCACCATCATGGAACAAGTTGGAGGCGGAAATATGAGCGGTGTAATGGAAATGCTCAGTGGCAAAGAAACGCAAGCTGGGAGTCCTGCAGTCAATTCCATTGCTGAAAATGTCATCACTTCTCTGATGACTAAGAATGGATTATCTCAGAGTGCTGCTACATCAATTGCGCAAACAGCCATTCCAGCGGTGATGAATATGCTCAATGGAAAAATCAACAATGCACAAGCCTCAGGCGGTATAGATATCGCGGGCATGCTCGGCGGATTGACAGGTGGCGGACATAGTGCTGGCGGCGCTGGCGACCTCATTGGAGGACTATTGAACAATTTCATGGGCGGTGATAAAAAAGAGGAAGGTGCTGGTGAATCCAACCCACAATCTGCTATCACCAATATCCTCAGCAATTTGCTTAAATAATTAAACACTTCCTATAATAAAAAAAGGTTCAATCAAAATGATTGAACCTTTTTTTATTGCTCTATATGAAGCGCATCTTATCCACTGCAGCTCTCGCAATCTGGATTGTCAATGCTACAAGTCTTTGGAGCTAAATCAATCGTTGCCTCAAAATAAGATAAATCGATTTTTGAATCTGGATTTACTTTCGGTATTGGATTCACTTGATTGTTCAAATTTCCTTGGATATTATTATTATTCATCTCTGCAATCGTAGATTGATCAATAGTAAACTTGATGGCATCTGTTGCAGATTTCGTTCTCAAATAATAGGTTCCTGTCTTCAATCCTTTTTTCCATGCATAGAAATGCATCGATGAAAGTTTCTTGAAATTCGCACCTTCCATAAAGATATTCATACTCTGACTTTGACAGATGAATGCTCCTCTATCTGCTGCAAGGTCGATAATGGTCTTTTGCTTAATCTCCCAAGCTGTTTTATAAATCTCTTTAATCTCTTCTGGAATAGATGGAATATTTTGAATAGAACCATTATTCGCAATAATCATATTCTTCATAGCTGGACTCCACAATCCCAATTCTACCAAGTCTTTCATGAGGTGCTTATTCACCACCACAAATTCTCCACTCAATACCCTTCTCGTATAAATATTAGAAGTGTACGGCTCAAAACACTCGTTATTGCCCAAGATTTGCGAAGTAGAAGCTGTTGGCATTGGAGCGACAAGCAATGAATTGCGCACACCAAACTCCATCACCTCTTTTCTCAAACTTTCCCAATCCCATCTCGTCGATGGCTCAACATTCCAAAGATCGAATTGGAATTTACCTTGACTCAAAGGAGAACCTTTAAAAGTCTCATAAGCACCCAATTCTTTGGCCAAATCCTTTGATGCAGTCATTGCAGCAAAATAGATGGTCTCAAAAATATTCTTGTTCAACAATCTCGCTTCTTCTCCTTCAAATGGCAATCTCAATAATATAAAAGCATCTGCCAATCCCTGTACACCCAATCCGATTGGACGGTGGCGCTTATTGCTCTTCTCTGCTTCAGGCACTGGATAATAATTCACATCGATGATCTTATTCAAATTCTTTGTCACTGAATAAGTCACATCATACAATTTTTTGAAATCGTAAGTCTTTCCACCCGTCACTTCATCATCGATCACATAGCGATTGAGGGCAAGCGAAGCCAAATTACATACAGCCACTTCATCTGGTGCTGTATACTCGATAATCTCAGTACACAAATTAGAAGACTTAATCGTTCCCAAATTTTGTTGGTTAGACTTGCTATTCGCTGCATCTTTATACAACATATATGGATTGCCCGTTTCAATTTGACTCTCCAATATTTTAAACCACAATTCTTGTGCTTTGATGGTAGAGCGCGCTCTTCCTTCAGATTCGTATTTTAAATACAATGCTTCGAATTCTGCTGAATGTGTATCGCCCAATCCCGGTGCCTCATCTGGGCAGAATAAACTCCACTCGCCATTTTCTTCTACGCGCTTCATGAATAAATCTGGAATCCACAATGCATAAAATAAATCTCTCGCTCTTTGCTCTTCTTTTCCATGGTTTTTCTTCAAATCCAAGAAATCAAAAATATCTGCATGCCATGGCTCAATATAAATGGCAAAAGCGCCTTTTCTCTTTCCACCGCCTTGATCAACATATCTAGCTGTATCGTTGAAAACTTTGAGCATCGGAATAATTCCATTGCTCGTTCCATTGGTTCCTTTGATATATGATCCATTTGCACGGATATTGTGGATACTCAATCCTATTCCTCCTGCAGACTTAGAAATCTGTGCACATTGTTTCAAAGTATCGAAAATCCCCGCGATGCTATCATCCTTCATGGTCAATAAGAAACAAGAAGACAATTGTGGCTTAGGTGTTCCTGCATTAAATAGCGTTGGAGAGGCATGGGTAAACCATTTCTCACTCATCAAATGGTAAGTCTCAATCGCAGAAGCGATATCGTTTTTGTGGATACCCACAGAAACCCTCATCAACATATGTTGCGGACGCTCAACCACTTCATTATTCATCTTCAATAAATAGGCGCGCTCCAAAGTTTTGAATCCAAAGAAATCATAATTATAATCTCTCGAATGGATAATAGCGCTATCCAACTGATCCTTGTTCTCCATGATAATTTGATATACATCTGTGGCAATAAGAGATGCTGGACCATTCGTCGCTGGGTCTATATAAGAATAGAGGTCTTCAATTACTTCTGAAAACTTCTTTTTGGTGTTTTTATGTAAATTAGAAACTGCGATGCGCGCCGCTAATATCGCATAGTCTGGATGCACTGGCGTAAGACTTGCAGCTGTCTCTGCCGCTAGATTGTCCAATTCCGTAGTACTCACACCATTATAGATGCCTTGAACTACTTTCTTAGATATCTCTACTGCATTGACATACTTGGGCTCGAGACCATAACATAGTTTGCTGATTCGATCGGTGATCTTGTCAAACATTACTGGCTCTTGCTTTCCGTCTCTTTTTAAAACTATCATAGTGGTTAGGTTATTTTATTTGTTTGGTCTACTGCTGTTTATATACTTTTTTCTCTTTTTCTTTACGTTTTAATAACGCTATATTCCAATTGTCATAAGGTTTTCGAAACAATGCTCGAAAGAATGCAGCGATTTAAAAACGCTCATTCATTTAACCTTCAATGCATTACAAGACTTTATTTTTTTAAAGAATTTTAACACATTTTGCTAGATGTTTTGCTGGCGCGATTTTGAAGCATTTTTCAAAAATAATTTTCTAAAATTAAAGAATAAAATTCTCTCAACCTATTGAAAATCAAGCACCTAAAACAGACATTTCGATATATACCGCTCTCTCACGAACAATAGGTCAAAAGTATATTTTCGATTTTTAGAAACCACTTTCATCTTTTAACATATTGTTGAAAAATAAATAATGATTGTAGCTTTTTTAATTGAAAAAAAATTTGGAAGGGTGGATTATCTTTTTATTTTAGGAGAAATAAACGAGTATTGACATTTTGTCCACAGCGCCAAAATCTTATCTACGATTTTTGGCCATTTGTCCACATTTTATGGGCTTTGCTTAAATTTCACAATAACCAAATTCCTCTCCTCACAAATAAAAAGTGGAAAAATAAAATCAAGTAGCGCGAATGACCTACTTTTAATGATTGAAAAAGAAAAAAAATGAATCGCTTCTATTGGACGGGCATTTGCAATGAAAACAGAATTATAGGCATTAGCCATATTCAAGAATGCGTCCACCAATATGGATACATTGTAGATTTCAAACTCTTCTCTGATATATCCATGAGCCTTATAATTGAAATACAGGAATCTAAAATAGAAGATATGTATCGCGCTTTGAATCAAATCATCCAAGTCAGTCGACCCATAGAAAACTATATCAATACATCTACGGATGCAACAATTCTATTGAATATCACATTTACTAAAGGAACCGGGAATATGGTTGTTGAAGTGCCATCAGTGCCTGGCTAGTATAGTAAATATAAAAACTAGAGCACCGCCTTATAGATTGGATTCGGTTTTCACCCATTGTGTATGCATCAACTTATTCAAGCTGATAATTCTAGGATGGACTATGCTTGAATGATGTCTTGCTCTAAGTATATTTTAAAAATATCTGTTCGAAATTTATTTCCTATCTTGTAATTAATTCATTTGCAATTAATCCTAACAACATGAAAAATCAAGTAAGAATACTCATCACTTTTATTTTGTTATTACTTTCTAGCGTTTTTTATGCCCAAAACCAAGGACTTACAAATAATCCATCTTCCTTGCCTGACGATTTATCTGAATTGGTCAGCTCTGAATCTACAGATGGTTGGGTTTATCTAAAAGATACCATGTATGTTCATCCAGATTCATTATTTACCAAGTATAAATCATATTGGGGATTAGGTAATTATGATAGCATTGTCAAAACAGAAGTAATGACCGATGAAATAGGCGGACAACATTATACCTTTAAACAGTATCATAAAGGATTAGAAGTCTATCCTATGGTCGTGAGAGTGCATGATTACATCGGAAAGGGATTGGTTATCAATGGCAACTTCGTTGCTGGATTGAGAATAGATACTGCTGGTATCAAAACACCGACAGAGATAATTGCCGCGGCAAAAAACGAAATCAATGCCACCTTGTATACATGGGAAGATAGTGCATCTCAGGCAAATCTAAAACAAGCCACTGGCAACTCGAATGCGACTTATTATCCTTCACCTAAATTATTAATATTTCAAAAAAATATTGGAACAGATAATCACTATGAAGATGGATTTAGCCTAGCTTATAGAACATCAATTGCTTCACTGCTCCCGCATAAAGATGAGGTATCTGTGTTTTCTAATGCCTCAAATGGCAATACGATTTATATTGATGCACAAAAGTGTTACGATAAAAACCCTGTTCACTTACCACATTATTCAAAAAAGGATTCGATCAATGTTTTAAATGATATTCAAACAAAAACTTTACTCACTTATGTTGGGAACCCCGTATTTCATGTTTCAAATGTCAATTCAGACTTACACTTAATTGATACAGCTAGCCCCATTGATATATACGCACTCAATTTAAACTCAAGTCATGCCAATGAAACATTCATTTCACCCACATACGATACGACAAGTCCCATCGTCAAAAGATATGCCGCATCAGCCATATGGTCTACTGAGAATTATGAAAAAATGATGCTTCAGTACTTTGGCAATTCATATTTGAATGAAGTCAATAATCATCATTATTTTAGCGGGGCATATATTAGTGGATTTGTCTATTTGATTGACACGAATGGAACTGATTCCACGACAGGATATAGAGCGGGAATTAATGGACAATTTTTCAATATTGGTTCTAAGGTTGTAAATGGATCAAAAATTATGAATTCCAGCTTAGATATCATCGGTCACGAATTGACGCATGCCATCACTTTTTTCAAGAGAAACCTCCAGTTGATTCAAGAACCTGGGGCATTGGGTGAATCGTATTCAGATATCTTTTCCTTTGCTCTTCAAGAATATATGAGACCTAAAACAGGTCTTTCTAGAAATTGGCTCTTTGGAAATCTTTATGAATCTGGTGGATATCGCGATATGAAAAACCCGCCTGCAAAAGGACATCCTGACTACTATTACGGACCTAATTACATACCCACGATTTGCTGTAAACCAAATGCCTTTAATGATGCATGCGGTGTGCATGTAAATGCAGGAGTTCAGAATAAATGGTTTTACCTTTTAACTCAAGGAGATACATTGACAAGAAGTAATATATTTTATAAAATAAACCCTATTGGCTTAGATACGCTGCTAAACATAGTTTATAAGACTATGACTGAATACCTAATTCCAGATATGCTATTCATCGACTCTAGAAGGGCGAGCATTGATATTGCTAAAAAATTATATCCTGCATATATTGCCAATAATATTGCCAAGGCATGGGATGCAGTAGGGGTGATTGATACTTTTACTACTGCTACAGTTATAGAAATTGGGCCGTTTACTGATACTACACAAATTAGTTGGCATAAGGATAGTACCATTACAAAAAGTTTGATTATAAATGATAATGCAGTTGTAATTATAGAAAATGACACAATTAATATGCCAAGGAATTCAAAAATCATTGTTAAACACGGCGGAAAATTAATCATTCGCAATAGTTTAATCAGAGGGTTTTATTCTTGTCAGAATTCAAAATGGGACGGAATAGAGGTGGAATCAGGAACAAATGGAACAAATTATGTTGAAAATTCAAAAGGAAACTCACTTCTAGAAATTTCAAAATCAACTATTTCTTTTGCCAAATGTGGCATAAGAAGTGGTAAAAATTCAGACATTTTAAATTTCAATGATCATGGAGGATTGATATCCTTATTTAAAACAGAATTTCGAGGATGTGATACATCAATTATATTTTACAATGATGCCAATAAAAGCAATTTCTTGAACATTGATTCTTGTTTTTTTAATGGACAAGAACCAGGAAATAATGATCCCAAACAAGCTAACGACCATCACATTCTAATTTATTCAGCAGTGAACCTGAATGCGCATATCGACACGTTAACTGCACCAATTGATCCAGTCTTTTCTATCAAAATCACTCGCTCTAGATTCGAAAATTGCTTCAATTCATATATTCATAGTTATGAAAAATGTAATTTCGGAGAAGTGCCAACATATCAAGTTGAATGTTTAATTATTAAAGGCATAGAAATTAATGAGAGTTATTTCCTCATGAATAAGAAAGAGAATTTCATCCATTTGTCCAATATCAATAATTTGCGAATTAGAAAATCCAATTTTACTTTTGCATGCGAAACAAGCACGCCACTTTATATAAAAAATTGGAAAAAATGAACAAGATATATTCATGTTGGATTCAAATATTATTGAAAATGTCAAGTGGAATCCAAATGAAGCAATTCTAATGTTAGGTTTAAAAACAATTTTAATTCGTGGAAATCTATTTTATTGCAATATTACAAATCCTTTGTTTAGTGATTTTAATTATATGAGCATAAAATATTGTGATTTTATTTTATCGGAATCAAATAGATATATATTACAGCCCAATGTAAATGGAATTATAGATAATTCATATTTAGGTCCTTTTGTATGGCCTCCGACACCTCTCAATTCAATGTTTACAAGTCGACTTGATACATTCTTAAATGGTAAAACTGCATTAAATATTGGGTATTTATATGCAGTTGGTATATATAACAATCAAATAAAAAATTTCCAGAATGGATTAATATCTAGAAATATAAATCATTGCTTCATAAATGGCAATCTATTCAGCAATAATATTTATAGTATAAATGCATATGATAATAATATAACAAATGATTTTCTAATTGAACAAAACATATTTGACTCAAGTTTTAGAAGAAGTATTCATGCAGTAAATTTATCCAATTTAGAGATTTTCAATAATACCTTCAATGTCAAGTCAAGAAATTTTATATCAGGTGAGACCGATGCAAATATTATGTCTATTCAAACCCAAGCATGCAATGCGGTAGATTTAAGGGACAATACATTCAATAAAGCAAATTATTTGTCCCCGAATGGTTGTAGTGGTTCTGAATATTGGTCTCACGCCTATTTTATTAAAAATTCTATTGGAAGTCCACATTACTTTGTGCGCAATAATATCAGCAATCATTGGCATTATGGGGTATTCAGCGAAGGGGCCAATACCAATTTCTCCATGCGCTGCAATGCATTTTCTGAGAGCCAACCTTCCTGTAATGCGTCTATCTGGTTGCATGGGGGCGTGATTCGTGATCAAGGAAAACCTACCAAAAGTAGTCGTCCTTGCGAAGATCATCGAACTCCAGCAGCCAATGTATTTTTATTTGATCCAGATTCAGTTAGTGGATGTTCAAGTCCTGCAGCCAATCTTGGGAAGATGTTCTATTTTGATACAGCTGGAGCGTTTTTAACTCCTGCCGATACTTTTGAATATTGGACCCAATCTATTGATCAAAATAACCAAGAATTCCCTAGATTGCATTGCAAAACAAATTGGCTGATTAAGTATAAAGAATGTGAACCCCAAACAAATGGACATCAAATTCAAAATTCCACATGTGACGTGGACAACCTATATCAATTCAAAAAGTCAACCAATAATAATCAAACATTGATAAGTATTAATGGATGTAATGAAGATACCATATTAAAAAACAAACGAATTCAATTATGGGATGAATTGGATGCCATGAATAATTGGACCATTGATTCGACTACAGATATCCATTTGCTGAGC